>CAVPQE010000021.1:0-158775 GCA_963707205.1 uncultured Acidobacteriaceae bacterium | reverse complement strand
AAAATTTGTGGAGCAAGACCGCCGCACCATGGAACTGCAGGCCGAGGGTCTGAAACACAACCCGCACCTGATGCTGATCGACGACGCCGATCGCCCCGCCAAGTGGTACTTTCAGCTCAAGGCCGCGCATCTCGAAGTCAAGCGCACCGGCAGTGCGATGAAGCATCCGATGGCAGGCCCAGTTACCTTGAAGTGGAGGAGCTAAAGTTCGATTGTGTGGCGCGGGCGCCCTTCGCCCTCTTGCAAGAAAGGTTCAAGCCAGAACCGTATGAAGATCACTATGATTGGCCACAGCACGGTCCTGATCGAAGCCGCGGGCCAGCGCATCCTCACCGACCCGTATTTCAGCCTCCACGGCAATCCCGCCTACGCGCGCACTCACCCGCCGGCGCGCTCGCGGGAAGAACTCGCCAATGTGGATCTTGTCCTCATCTCGCACAACCACTTCGACCACACCGACCGAAAATTCCTGCGCCTGTTGCCGCAGTCCGTGCCCGTCTTCGCGCCTGCTCCCTCAGCGTGGATGACCCGCCTGAAAGGCGGCCGCAACGTAATCGGCTTCAAGCCCTGGCAGCGCAAAGAACTCGACGCAGTCACGATCACAGCCGTTCCCGCGCGGCACGTCACTTTCACGATCGGCTACATTATCGAAGCTGAAGGCCAACGGGTCTACTTTGCGGGAGATACCTATCGAGCGAGTTTCATGGAGAAGATTGGCCGCGAAATGCGGCCCGATGTCGCCCTGATTCCAGTCACCACCTTCCGCATTCCCATGACCATGGGCGAGCCCCAGGCGGTAGAAGCAGCGCGCACCCTGGCGCCGCGAATCGTAATCCCCATTCATCTGGGAATCAATCCCCGATCCCCGCTCATGCGCACCAATCAAACGCCGGAAAGCTTCCGCGAGCGCGCACGCCAAGCCGGACTGAGCGCGCAAGTCGTGATCCTGAAAGAAGGAGAAAGCTGGCAGCCACAGCCGAGAGATCAGGACCTAAGGCTGAGCACTGACAACTGAGAACTATTCCGCCACCAGCCAATCCATCGCTGCTTCCCGCGTCTTGAACGTAGGAAAGTCGCGCTGCGAGAAGCTTTTGAAATTCTCGTAGAACACGTGCGGCAGGCTCTCCGTCCCCACCCACGCCGACCTCTTCACGTAGGGACGATCGAGCGTGAGCACTTCCTTGATGTGGGTTGCTACGTTCTTATCGATCTGCGCTCCGCTAAAGTCAGCCAGTGTAAGTACCGATCCGGGAGCATGGCGGGAGATATCGGCGCGCACCAAGTCAAGCAGCAGCATCATTTCCTTGCTGCTGCAGTGGCTGAAGTCAATCACGAAGATGGCGTGTCCCTGGTGCTTGATGAAGTGCAACCGGTCGTCGAGAGGCTTACCTGAGGTCATGCCGGGATTCACGTTAAGATCTCCTCCACCACGCCATAAGCCCCGTCCAGTGCCGCATCCAGGGCGGAGGCATCCTTGCCCCCAGCCTCGGCCAAATCCGGACGCCCTCCGCCTTTGCCGCCAACTTTCTTCGCCACCGGACCGATCACTTTGCCGGCCGGCACGCGGCTGGTCAGATCTTTGGTCACGCCTACGATCAGTGCAACGTTGCCATTCGACGCCGACCCCAGGATTACCACTCCCGAGCCAATCTTGTCGCGCAACTGATCGACCAGCGTTCGCAACTGCGCCCGCTCCAGATTGTCGACGCGATGCGCCAGAACTTTCACGCCCTTCACTTCTTTCACGCGGTCGCCGATATTGGCCGTGCTCGACGACGCCGACTTCATCCGTATCTGGTCGAGCTCGCGTGTCAGCCGTTTGATCTCCGCATCTTTCTTGTCAAGTTCCGCCTTCAGCGCATCTGCCGGAGAGAATGAACTCTTACTGTCGGGGGCTGATTCGGAAGTGGGTGCCCCATCCTTGCCCGTTCTTTGCGCAAGGGTGGGAGAGACGAAACTCGACACTACATTCTCGAGTTGATGGTCCCTGCGGAAATGCTGCAGGGATCCCTCGCCGGTGATGGCCTCCACCCTACGCACGCCCGACGACACGCTGCCTTCCTTCAAAATCTTGATCAGCCCAATCTCTCCAGTTGCCGCGGTGTGCGTGCCGCCGCAAAGTTCCGCCGAGAAGTCGCCGATCCGGACCACGCGCACCTTGTCGCCATACTTTTCCCCAAACAGCGCCATCGCGTGATACTCATTCACGGCCACATCAATGGGCACGTCCACGATGGTTTCCACTTTTTGGTTCCGCAGCATTTCCTTATTAATGATGTCTTCGATATCCTGCAACTCTTCGTCTGCGACGGCGGTGAAATGCGAGAAGTCAAAACGCAGATGATCGGGCGCCACCAGCGATCCCGCCTGCTTCACATGCTTCCCCAGGACTTCACGCAACCCAGCATGCAGCAAGTGCGTAGCCGTATGATTCCGCATGGTAGCTTGGCGAATGTCGGTGTTGACCACCGCGTCGACTTTGTCCCCTACTCGGATCGGTTGTTTGGCGATGACCTGATGCGCACGCACGCCCTGGATCGGGTAATAGCATCCCGTCACATCGGCGACCACGGTGTTGTGATCGTCCGAATAAAACCATCCGCGGTCGCCGACCTGCCCGCCAGCCTCAGCATAGAACGGCGTGTGGTCGAGAATGATCTCGCCTTCGTATCCGCCTTCGAGCCGTTGCGCCCCCTGACCATTGTGAATGATGGCCAGCACTTCGCAATTCTCAGACCGCGTCTGCCGGTACCCTTCAAACTCCGATTTCGGAAGCTGCTGGTACGCCGGATTCGCAGTCTGCTTCGCCGCCCCTTTCCAGGAAGCCCGCGCGCGGGATTTTTGTTCGTCCATCGCCTTATCGAATCCCGCCCGGTCAAACGCGATCCCCTGATCCCGGGCCGCGTCTTCGATGAAGTCGAGCGGCATTCCAAACGTATCGTAGAGTCTGAATGCGTGCCACCCGCTGTACGTGAGCCCCTGTGCGGCCCATTCTCGATGCGTCTCAACATCTTCCGAGCTTATCTGAAACTCTTCAGCAGGATTCTCAGCTCCCGCAACTTTTCTTGCGAGTTCGTACCTCTGCCTCACTTCGAACAGGTCCTGCTCAAGTTTTTGGAGCCCCACGTCCATCGTGTGGGCGAAACGCGTTTCCTCCACGAGCACCGCCTTCGAGACTCTGTCCGCCGTCTCATCCAGTTCCGGATACGCATCTCTCATCAGGTCCCGTACCGCAAACACCATCTGGTACAGAAATGGCTTTGTCTGTCCTAGCAGCCGTCCATGCGTAATCGCCCTACGGATGATCTTCCTCAGCACGTACCCGCGTCCTTCGTTCGCGGGAATCACACCATCTGAAATCAGAAACGTTGCCGCTCGCGAGTGATCCGCAATCACGCGGAGAGAAGCCGCCGACTTCGTGTGCGCCTCCTTATCCAATTCTTTCTTCAGCGAAGTCCCAGTCAACTCTGCCGCTTTCTTGATCAGCGGCGTGAACAAATCCGTATCGTAATTCGAAATCACGCCTTGCAGCACCGCCGTCACCCGCTCCAGCCCCATCCCCGTATCAATCGACGGCTTGGGCAACGGCGTCAGCTTCCCGCTGGCATCGCGGTCAAACTGCATGAACACCAGATTCCAAATCTCCACATAGCGTCCGCACTCGCAGCCAAACGCGCAATCCGCGTGCCCCTGATCTGACGCGGCCGCGCCCATGTCGTAGTGAATCTCGCTACACGGCCCGCAGGGCCCGGTATCACCCATCTGCCAGAAATTGTCCTTCAAACCCATCTCGAAAATGCGATCCTGCGGCACGCCCTGCGCGGCCCACAAGTCATAGGCCTCAGCATCGCGTGCAATGCCGTTTTCGCCCTTGAAGATCGTCACATACAGCTTGTCCTTGGCAATCCCATACCACTCCGGCGAAGTGATCAGCTCCCACGCGTAGGCAATGGCATCTTTCTTGAAGTAGTTGCCAAACGAGAAATTCCCCAGCATTTCGAAAAACGTGTGATGGCGGTTGGTAAATCCGACGTTCTCCAGATCGTTATGCTTTCCCCCGGCGCGCACACACTTCTGCGACGTCGTCGCACGCGAATATTCGCGCTTTTCCAACCCCAGAAAAACGTCCTTGAACTGATTCATCCCCGCGTTGGTGAACAGCAGCGTGGGATCGTTGGCCGGGACAAGCGACGACGAATGCACCTCTCTGTGTCCCTTGTGCACAAAGAAGTCCAGAAATTTGCGGCGAATTTCAGAACCGGTCAGCATGAAAGAGTCATTCTAAATGAACCGCTCCGTTCCCGGCGTTGCTCAGGCACACTTTCGGACGCAGAGCGCACGCAAGACAAGCCCTGAATCACCGAGGGCACAGGGAGCACGGGGGAAATGGGATTCCGCCGCGCGCCTCTGTGCCCTCTGTGGTTGCTTTGTGGTTGCGCTTACTTGATTGCGTCTACGGTTTTCTCGGTGCCCTTCTTGACGTCATGCCCCACGTCCTTGGCGCCCTTTTCGGTACCCTTGGCCGCGACTTTGGTGGCGTGTCCGGTTTTGTCGACACCCTTTTCAGTATCTTTCGTGGTGTCCTTGGCTACGACTTTGGTGGCGTGTCCGGTTTTGTCGACACCCTTTTCAGTATCTTTCGTGGTGTCCTTGGCTACGACTTTGGTGGCATGGCCGGTTTTGTCGGCGGCCTTTTCCGTACCCTTCGCAGTGTCCTTGGCCGCGACTTTGGTGGCGTGGCCAGTCGACTTCGCCGCCTTTTCGGTCGCTTTGCCCGTGTCCTTTGCGCCCTTGCTTACGTCAGACGCCGCATCCTGCGCCAATGCGATCGGCACCACACTGAGTAACGTCATAGCCAGAATGGCTTTCAGAATCACCTTCATAAATGCGCCTCCTTGATTTGTGAACGCGAATGTTCTTGCGAGTATGCAGCATAGCAAGGCACAAGGCAAGGAGATGAGCCACGCGCCATTGGTGTGTCGAAAGGTGCCGAACCAGGGGTGCGGTTGCCGATTCTTCGCGCCGTACTCATCCTGTCTCGCTCTCCAGGGCTGTCAGAGTGTCATCATCCACATCCCACTTCTTCAGAATGGTGAAGATGGTTTTCATTCCGAATCCAGCCCGTGCCAGTTGGCGGAAGATGCGTGCTGTCTGCTTCTGATCTTTCGGTTTTTCCAGCCGCTTCTTGCGAAGAAACTCCCGAGCCTGCTTTTCGTCGCTCACACCCTCATACGCGGCCTCCACGGCCTTCTCGATCACCGAACCGTGCACGCCGCGCGTCTTCAACTCCGTGATCACGCGCATCCGCCCCAGCTTTTGATTGTCGCGCCGCAACGAAGAGTACGACGCAGCGTACTGCGAGTCGTTCAGATATCCCTGATCCTTCAGCCGCCGGATCACCAGCTCGACCAGGGTCTGTCCATATTCCGACTCGGCTTCTTCGATGCGCGCCCGCATCAGACGCTTCAACTCGGCGACAGTCCGCATGCGCCGCGCCAGGGCGCCCACAGCGTATTCATACAGTTCGTCTTCCGAGTAAGCCCTTTTCTTGGGACGCGGGAACGCCATACCCGTAACAATAGCGCAAATCCGAACCGGGTACTGGAAAGAAAAAAAGGCGCGCTTGCGCGCGCCCATTCAAGGGAGGCAACTCAACGAAAAAAGCAAATCTACAGTCCGAAAGCCAGAAGCCGGGAGCCGGAAGCCGCCGCTACCGCCCCCCGAACCCCGCCGACTGCATCGACTGCCGGGAAATGTCCGACGTCGACGCAATGCCCTGCATGCGCAGCTTGAAGTCGTCAGCGTTGGAAGCGTTCTCCAGCGCGGTTTCGTAGTTCACCAATCCCGCCTGGAACAAATCCCACAGCGATTGGTCAAACGTCTGCATCCCGTACTGCGAAGTACCCGCCGCGATCGCGTCGCGAATGGACCGCGTCTTTTCCGGCACCAGTACGCACTCACGAATGTAGGCGGTATTGATCATGACTTCGACCGCGGGCACCCGGCCGTCAGCATCGCAGCGCCGCACCAGGCGCTGGCTGATGATCGCGCGCAGCACCGCCGCGAGCTGCATGCGAATCTGCTTCTGCTCGGGCGGCGGAAAGATGGAAATCACGCGGTTGATGGTTTCGACTGCGTCCAGCGTGTGCAGAGTCGAGAACACCATGTGGCCGGTTTCGGCCGCGTGCAGCGCCGTCGAAATCGTTTCCAGGTCTCGCATTTCGCCCACCAGGATCACGTCCGGATCCTGACGGAGAGAAGCGCGCAACGCCGCGCCGAACGATGGCGTATCCACCCCAATCTCGCGCTGGTTGACATAGCCCTTCTTGTCGCGGTGCAGAAATTCGATTGGGTCTTCGATGGTAACGATGTGTTCCGCGCGCGACGAGTTCACGCGATCGACCATGGCCGCCAGCGTCGTTGATTTACCGGAACCCGTAACTCCGGTCACCAGTACCAACCCACGAGGCATGTCGCAAATCTGCTCCACTACCTTGGGCAGAAACAACTCATCGAGCGCGCGAATCTTGGTCGGAATGACGCGCAGCACCAATCCCACGTTGCCGCGCTGCTGGAAAATGTTCACGCGGAAGCGTCCCAACCCGGCCACGCCGTACGCCATATCGATTTCCGTGGTCTCTTTGAACTTCTGCTTCTGCCGCGCCGACATCATACTGAACGCCATGTTCAGCATGTCTTCGGCGGTGATGCGGGGCTGGTCGGTCAACGGCACCAGTTCGCCGTCAATGCGCAGGTGAGGATAGTTTCCCACCTTCAAATGCAAGTCCGAAGCTCGCCGTTCCGTCGCAATCCGAAGCAGATCATCAATATTCATGCGGACTCTTCCCCTGGGAACTTCGTAGCGTCACTCTCTCTAGCATGATCCCCCGAACCGTCACCTTCCCCAAGATGACCGAGGTAATGCCCTCCCACCGGCGGCAGGACACAGCCTTAAGTTCCGTTTGACATCATGTACCCGCATTTGACGGGCCCAGAATATCTGCGGCTCGTTGGGACGGCTACACTCCATCCCGCGCCAGCCACTGGAGCGGAAAATTGACGCCTTTATCGATCTGTTCTCCCTGGGCAATGCGCGGTACGAGTTGCTCTTGAACTATTCCAAGGGAATGCGGCAGAAGATTCTACTGTCGGCTGCATTGTTGCGTAACCCCGAGGTGCTTATCCTGGACGAGCCATTCTCGGGTTTGGATGTGTCGGCGGCTCTCGTGCTGCGCAATCTGCTTAAGGCTCTTGCCCGCGAGGGCAAAGTGATTCTCTACAGTTCGCATGTATTAGAGGTTGTGGAGAAGGTCTGCTGCGAGGTGGTTATTTTGCACAAGGGGAAGATCGTCGCCGATGACACGGTGGAGCGCTTGCGAGAGCTACAGGCGAGCCCTTCGTTGGAGTCGGTCTTCGCGCAGCTCGCCGGGAGACCGCCGACATTGTAAAGATGGGGATTTCTCAACAGGGGGTAGGCCCCACCCTTGTTTTGCTCAAGGGAATGGCAAGAAACGGCGCGAGAACTCAGAACCGCAGCGCAATTCCGGTCGAAATGCGCACATTGTTCTGCCCCGCGCTGAAGAAGCGCGTGTGCACGTAATCCGCCTCGACCCTCCAGGCCACCGCATGAAAAATCTTGTAGTCCATTCCGCCGCCCAACGCCGTGGCAAACGACGTGTTCGACTCACTGCTCGCTGAGACGTGTCCAACCCCGATTTCAAATTCGCCGAACGGGCGAAACTTCCCGATCGTCGTCCCCACCCGCGGACCGAACATCGCGTTGTACTCGTGCGTGCTCAGGTTGAAACTCGTACAGCCGCCGCCCCCTCCAACCGGAACAACCGGACAGATCTCCCCGAGGTCCAGCGAGCCATATTGCCCCGTGAGATCGGCCACAATCCCCAGCAGCGGAAACAGCTTGCCTTCCAGCGTTCCCTGCCACCCGTTTAGACCGCCGCGGTTCAGCGCCAGATTAGTGTTGTAATAGGTGTAGCCGAAATAGACGTTCCCCGAAGTCGGAACTTGAGCAGCGGCGATCCCGGCACACAGCCCGAACGTCAGGACTGAGAACGCTGCGACGATCACGGTCTTTCGCATGAAGAAGGCTCCGTTTCGCTCGGGCTCGCATTTCATTTTACTATTTGAGAGAAGGATGCATGCCCTGATTGTATGAGGGATGCCCTCGCTTGGGACGCCGAACGAACTCTACGGTTAACAGTGCCAAGAGTCATTTTTTGGGCAGACTCGTCTTGTCCCTAAAGTTCCGCGCGGGAATTGCCCGTAACGAATCAAGGGCTTGCGAACTGAGTGCTCTGGAGCCTGCTCCGCTTTCTCTTCTCTCCACTCTTTCGGGGTTGTGGTGCGCCTGCTGTTAGCTGTCGCAATCAGCCTTATCACAACTTTGCGCCTTTTGTTCGCCAGACAGGCGAAAGGAAAGCGCAAACTTGTGCTATGGGGATTTTTCGACAGTCTGGTGCAAATAACGTTAGAATCCAGTGCATTATGTTTAAGCGTTTGGCTTGCCTAGTCTGTGCAGTTGTCATGTCTTTCGCGGTAGTCTCTATTGATTGCTTAGCGAACAGACCGCAAACGGCTCAACAGACCAGTTCTAATACCCACCCGAGTTCTTCGCCCACTCGCGTGGAACAAGCGTCGACTTGGCGCGACCCTTCTCCTCACCGCATCCGGTTCGTCCCTGTCGAAAAAAATGTCAAACTAGAGGTTCTGGATTGGGGCAAGGCCACCGGCTACTCGTTGGTGCTGCTGGCGGGTTTAGGACACACAGCTCACATCTACGATGACATCGCTCCGAAACTTGCCGAAAAGTATCACGTTTTTGGGATTACGCGACGAGGATATGGTGCTTCTAGCTCTCCTGCTTCAGGATATACAGCTGATCGTTTAGGTGACGACGTGATTGATGTTCTTGACTCTCTCAAGATCGTTCACCCTGTGCTCGTGGGACATTCTATTGCGGGAGAAGAGCTGAGTTCAGTGGGCACAAGGTATCCAACGAGAATTGCCGGGTTGGTTTATCTCGATGCCGGATACCTCTACGCTTACCAGAATCCCGCATCTAGAGATCTTGCTCCAGAGCTGGACGCATTGCAGAAGAGGGTTGAACAGCTAACGCCTTCTGTGCCGCCCACCGATGCGGACCTAACCAATTTCTCTACCTTCCGTGCATGGCAGACCCGGAGCCAAGGAGTAGAGTTCCCAGAAGCTGAGCCGCGGCAGACCTTTGAAACCGCCCCTGATGGTCATATCACCCATCCTCATACTCAGCCAGCCATTGCCCAGGCAATCCGCGCAGGAGAACAGAAGTTCACGGACATTCGGGTTCCTATTCTCGCAATTTACGCTATTCCCCATGACTTCGGCGCTGCCTTCGGCAAGCTTAGTGACAGAGAGCGTTCGCAAATTGAAGCGGACGAAACCGCCACGCTTGGCGCGATAGCCGGGGCATTTCAGCGTGGACTTCCGTCTGCACATGTCGTGCGATTGCATGCAAACCACTATCTCTTTTTGTCGAACCAGCAGGACGTGTTGCGCGAAATTAACTCCTTCATAGATAGCCTGCCAAAGTAAAGTTTCACGCTTCGCTGAGTTTGTTGGACGTAACCAGGCGATTACACTCGTTGAGAATCGGAAGCTACGGGCAACAGCCAGTGGTTGATCGAGCTGGTCGAGGACCCGGGGGCACGTGATCCGGATCGGAGATGCGGCGCAGGTACGCTGGAGCTTTCACTGTGCCATTAGTGGCCATAGCTTATGATCCGCGACACTGCCCAATGCCCGTGATCGTTTCTCCAGATGTGCACCATTCGCGGCGATGCTGCCAGCTTTCCTTTCGTGCTACCGTTCATGATGAAAAAATTATGGCGAGCGATCTGCAGAGCACCGTAGTTCTGAAGCGGGTAAACCTCCATCGTTCCTGGGATCAACTCGCGCCGGAGTTTAGAGACATTGTTCGGTGCGCAGCGCTCGCGGTTTGAGGGTTCAAGCTGCTCGCGGGAGTAGGTTGTCTCGTCGTTGTCCTGATAGAACTCAACGCTAGGCTCCATGAGACTGCGCATCGTTGCCATGTCACATGCGTTGAAGGCGTCGAAGAGTCGCTGATCCAGTTCCGCAATCTTCTTATAGAGTTCGCTGGAAGGTGCCGCTGGATCAGTCGCATGCATGTACGGCGCGCCGCAGAGAAAGATCGCCAAGAGGCCAAGGCTAGACAAGCGTGTGAACGTGCGAGATGGAGTCATGCCCCTTGTTACGCAGTGGCCAGCTCTAAAGTTCCCTGTCTTTATCATAGGTCACGCTGATGGCGGGTTAGCGCAGCGCCGCCGAAACTGCCCGAAAGTCCGGTTCTGCTGATTGCGGGCGGATGACGGGCAAACCGGAAGTAGCTGCTTTGAATGGGAACCCGGTTCCGTGCGCACGGAATGGGGATGGTTTACGTAATCAGGCCATTACGCTCAAAACCCCATTGTGAGGGACGAGTGAAATGGGGATGTTACAGCAGCAATCCAAGGGCAGAGCGTTTTTAGTGCAGACATGGTGCTAGAATTTAGCCAAGTTGCAGTGGAGTGACCTGTCTCGTCTGGGAGTTATGGACATGCCCACCCTCAAGTCACTTTGGTTCCTACTCGTATTCTCCCTTCCGCTGTTTGCCCAGGAACATCGGCTTAGTGAACATCAACTCGGTGCCTACAGAGGCAGCGAGGACGCAGTGCGTTCGGTGATGAACTACTGTGACGCTGTCGACGACGCCGTGCAGGAAGAGCAGCCAAATATATTCGCGGAATTAAACATAGACTCGACAACAAAGTCGGAGAGCCATCGCTGGAGGGAATTTGCCAGCAAAGACGAGTGGGAGGCAGACGGCAAACCGGTTCCTCTTGCCTTCGTGTGGAATAGAGACGGGGCGATTGTTCGAGTAACGGTTGTCTCGAGACCGCCTCGGGTTGGGAGTCCAGTCGTCGTCCGTCAACGGGTCGACTACTGCTACGGTACCGATACCAAACTGAAGCGGATTCGCGCCGTGTGGCATGCTCCCACAGAGTGCGAGTTTCTCTTCCCATGCCGGCTCATCAGCGGCCATGAGTTCCTTCTTGGTGGTCAGTATCCCGCAGTCACCGATTGGGTATTCACGGCGGATGGGGCAATCCAAAAACTCCGGAATGGCAAAGCAGTCGACGACTACTTCGATCCGAGCTATTCGCTAAGCATCAATGATCTGCACCTCAGAACGAGCGAGGATCTCCCTTTCAGTCACCCCACGAGCCAGTCAACACCGAAGTAGCCAACCGTAACTCCTTCGCAGCCGAGGGCGGCTGTCCGCACATGAGTCAACTGCTGGACAGCCGAGGCGGCTGTCGCCACCTAAGCACGGTGGCTGTGGCTACGTGGGCAGGTTTGCTTTGAGGTGCTTTTTGGCGAGCGCGTAGGACAGGGTCAGCACTCCGAAACAGGCTAGGCCGCTCCAGAGGTTCATGATCGGATACAGCCAGGTTTGGACTAGGGCGATTGCGACCAAGATGAAGCCTACGATTGATCCCCATTCTCCTAGCGGAGAGCGGAGGGGGAGTGCGGCTAGGTCCTCGGGCTTGCGGCGGCGGCGGAAGCTTATGTGGGCAGCCAGCGAGACAAGCCAGGAGAGAATCATTCCGGTGAAGGCGGCGCCGACGATGTAGCGGAAGGCATTTGCGGGGGCCCAGAGAACCAGGGCCAGGGCGAAGACAATTCCGAAGGAGGAGAGCAGGACGGCGTATTGCGGCGAGCCTTCGGGATTGAGGCGGCCGAAGCGGGCCGGTGCCCATCCGGTGCGGGCGAGCGAGAAGATCATGCGGGAGGCGACGTAGAGTGTGGCATTGGCTCCCGAGAGTGCAGCGGTGAGCACGACGAAGTTCATGACGCCCGAGGCGTGGGGAATCTTAATGGTGCGAAATGTGGTGACGAAGGGGCTTTCGGTGACGCCGGCGTGATTCCAGGGCATGACGCCGAGCAGGATGACGATGGCGCCGACATATACGAAGGTGAGAATCAGAAAGGTCAGCCAGACGGCACGGGGAGTTTCTTTGGACGAGCGTGATTCTCCGGTGGTGACCGCGACCATTTCAACTCCGCCGAAGCTATAGACGGCGTACGTCATGGCGATGAGCGGGGACCATAGGCCTTTGGGAAAGAATCCGCCTTGCGCGTTGTATTGCGGAGCGACGCGGCCGCCGAGCAGCAGAGCTGCGCCGATCACGATGAAGATGATGATAGTGGCGAGCTTGATCATGGAGAGCCAGAACTCGACGCGTCCGTAAGAGCCGACACTGCGCAGGTTGATCACGAGCAGCAGAGCGGCGAAGACCATGATCCAGAGGTAGGAACGCACGCTGGGAAACCAGGCGGACATGTAGGTGGCGGCGGCGACCATCTCGGCGCCGATGGCGAGGGCGAGGCCGATCCAGTATCCGGCGCGGGCGATGAATCCGGCGAAGGAGTTGAGGTAGAGGTCGCCGTAGACGCCGAAACTGCCGGCGGCAGGATGAGCGCAGGCGAGTTCGCCGAGGGCCATGGCGACGGTCCAGTTGATGAAGGCGGCGACTAGAAAACTGAGGATGGCGGCGGGACCGGCGACTTCCATGGCGGCGCCGGAACCAAGGAGAAGGCCCGTGCCGATGGAGCCTCCGACGGCGACCATGGCCATTTGTCCGGCGGAGAGTTGGTGGCGGAGGCCTTCTTCGTGGATGGCGGGTGCCGAGGGCATGCAGCACCATAGCAAAAATGAGGAGGGATCGCCCAGACGGACTTGAGCGTACAAAGCCTCTGCCCAACTCCTCGTTCGAGGATAGTACGCCTTGGTTGTATCGATCAGACTGCATATTTGCGCTTCAACTACGAATCACTCGGGAATCATTCCAATTGTCCCCAGCCACGTCTCCACTAACTGAGGCCATGCCGTCACTGGAAGCTTCGTGCGCCGCAGCCCAAACGCATGACGGCCTTGCGCATACAAATGCATCTCCACGGGAACCCCGGCCTTCTTCAGCGCAGCATAGTAAACCAGCGAGTTCTCTACATCATCGATCGGGTCATCCTCCGCCTGGAGCACAAACGTAGGCGGCGTCTGGCGGGTGACAGGAACATACGGATTCAACTCAAACGGTTTAGAGGTATTTTCCAGCATGTGCCCGGGATAGAGAGCCACGCCAAAATCCGGGCGGCAGCTTTCTTTGTCGGCCGCATCCACCGCCGGATACAAGCGCTTCTCAAAATGCGTGCTGATTGCTGCCACGAGATGCCCGCCTGCCGAAAAACCGAGCACTCCAATCTTGTGCGGATCGATATGCCACTCTGCGGCGTGAAATCGGACCAGCCCCACCGTCCTCTGCGCATCTTCCAACGCCATCGGTGATTTGGGATACGGTCCCGATCTCGGAAGCAGGTGCTCACCGGGCACGCGGTACTTCAACAGCACACACGTGATCCCCTTGGACGTCAGCCAGTCACAGACCTCCGTGCCTTCAAGATCGATGGCCAGAATCCAATAGCCGCCGCCAGGAAACACGACCACCGCAGCGCCCGTATTCTTTTCCTTCGGCGCGTAGACCGTCATCGTAGGGCGCGAGACGTGGCCTACCTGAACCCACGGTCGCCCGGCAACCGGCGAGTTCTTCACCGTCGCCGTATCCTCCGGCCCCGCGACAGGCTGCGCATCAGGAGCCGCCCCCGGCCATATCGGCACTTGCGTATGTCCCGGCGATGGCTGCCAGGCAGGCGTCTGCGCGCTCAGACCGGCAAACGCAAACACGACACTGAGAGCAAAGATCAAAGGCTTCATCACAATCCCCACGGCTTAATATAACCAGTCTGTCGGAAGCTTTGCTTTCAAGTGGGGGTAGATCATGGGCAATCGGACTTAGCTGATGTAATCGAGGCCTTTACACTCAGAACCCAGTTAGACCTCTGCTTCGATACGAGGGCGGTAGTGGAGCGTGCAGGAAGCAGATTCCGCACTTCGTTGGGAATGACAAAACCGTGGTTCGAATGACGGACTTAAGAGCAGAACGCAGGGACGATCACGCCGGGCGCCGAGTTGTGACCTTCGTAATCGGGCGAGGCCGTTACCGCATTGCTGCTGTTGGAGGGCGCTCCTAAAATCGGAGCAGGGTTTACCCCGCCTAATTCCGCATGCCTGAGATCACAAAGCGACTGGACCGAGCCGAACTAGGGAAGCGCGTGGAGCGTGCGGAGAAGCTTTTGCAAAAAGGTAAGACCGCGGACGCTCTGGAGGAATATCTGCAAGTCCTGCGGGATGATGCGGACAACGATGTGGTGCGGCAGTTGTCGGCGGATCTGTGCCTTTCGTTGAATCGCAACGCCGATGCGGTCCGGCTTCTGGGGGAATTATTCGAGCGCCAGGTGGGCGCGGGGGACGCGACTCGGGCAAGCCTGACGTATAAGAAGCTGGCGCGGCACGGGAGTCCGACCTGGCAGCAGAAATTCCGCTTTGGGCAATTGCTGGAAGGATCCAACAAGAAGCTGGCCGTGGGGACGTATGAAGCGGCGTTCTCGGATTTGGTGAAACTCAATAAGAAGAAGGAAGCGGTCGAGATCTTGGATCGCATTGTCGCGCTGGAACCGACGCAAGCCAATCTGTTACGCGTGGCCGAACTCGCGTCCGAGATGGGAAATCGCAAGGTGGCGGCGCTGACGTATCAGCAGGTGGCACAGTTGGTGGGGGCGGAGGGTAGTGATCCGACGCCGTGGTACGAGCGCGCCTACCAGGAAGATGCTTCGGATCAGGACATCGCCCTGGCCTACAGTAAAAGCTTGCTGACGCAGGGACAGGTGGGCGCGGCCATCTTTATTCTTGAACCGCAAATGGACGCGGGCGAGGTGGCGCCGGCGTTGCGCGAGACCTATGCCGATGCGTTGGTGGCTGCGGGGCGCTATGCCGATGCCGAACCGCTGGTGTGGCAGCTTGTTTGAGGCGAATCCGGCGCGGGTGCAGCAGGTGATTGCGCTGGTAGGGAGTTTGCTGGATGCAGAGCTGCACGATGCCGCGGTTGCACTAGCGCGCAAGTTGGAACAATTCCAGCGGCGGCGCGGGGAGCGGCGGCAGTTCATCGCGATTATGGAGGACTTGACGGCGACGCGCCGCTGTTCGCCGCAGATTCTGGAGTTCTTGAGCGAACTGTATAACGCCTCGAACCGGGAAAGCGATTACTGTCAGACGTTACTGAAGTTGTTTGATCTTTATTGCAGTACCGGGGAGTTCGACAAGTCGGCCGAGTGTTTGGACCGCGCGGCGGACGTCGATCCTTATGAGCCGGGTCACATGAAGCGACTGGAGATGCTCAAGGGAAAGGTGGATGACGCGCGCTTCCGATCGATCGCGTCGCGATTTTCTAATGTCAGCAACCCGGTTGAAGAGCCGGCGCATGAGAAAGAGCCGACCTTGGGCGCCTCGACGCTGCAGGATCTGATGCTGCAGGCGGAAATTCTGGTGCAGTACGGGATGCGCAACAAGGCGGTGGAGCGGTTGCAGAGAATTCAGGAACTGTTCCCGCGCGAGGAGGAACGGAACGAGGATCTGCAAAGGCTGTATTTGTCGGCGGGCGTGACGCCGCGATATGCGGGGTCGGCGCCGCTGCCTCCGTCTGCGGCGGCAGCGAGTCCGGCGGCGGCTACGCCGGTTGCCGCACCCACGCCGGATCCGGCGACCGATGTGCGGAGCTTCACTCGCGTGGCGGAAATCTCGCGCAAGTTGTATCACCAGGGCACGGCTCCTGCCGTGCTGAGCACCGCGGTGAGAGAAATTGGAACGCATTGGGAAGCGACGCGGTGCATCGCGGCCATGGGCAAGGCAGGATCGTTTCCGACCGCGCTGGAAGAGTTTTGTGCGGAGGGCTTCAAGAAGGCGGGCGCATCGCCGATTGCCGAATTGATCGCGTGCCTGCATCAGGCGGTGGATGGACATGATCCGCTGGCGATTGAGAACGCACCGAAAGCGGACGCGCTGCAGTCTGCGCGGAAAGTGGTGACGGATATGGGGGCGGCGTCGGTGTTAGCGATCCCGCTCAGCGATGGGGAAGAAATTGTGGGCATGCTGGTGCTGATGCACAACCGGGCGCGGGCCTGGCAGCAGGCCGATATGGTTGTGCTGAAGACCTTGGCGGAGCAGATGGTGATTGCGCTGAATAATGCGGGGTTGCGTCGCCTGGTGAAGAATCTGTCGGTGACGGACGAGAAGTCGGGTCTGTTGAAGCGGGCGTCCTATATTGATCTGCTGCTGGCGGAGAGCAAGCGGGCGATTCAAAATGCGTCGGCGCTGTCGGTGCTGTTGCTGCAGTTCGGCAAGAGCGGGGCCATGATCAAGGAATACGGCGAGGCAGAAGTGCAGGGAGTGATGGAGAGAGCAGGACAGCTGTTCGCCGACAACATCCGTTCGAACGATCTTGCGTTTCGTTACGACACGACGACAATAGCGATCATTCTCGGCGAGACGGCGGAGAAAGAGGCGTTGCTGGCGGTGGAGAAGTTGCGGAAGATCATTGCCGAGGTGCGGTTGCCGGCGAAAGATGATTCGGGCAAAGGACCGACCGCGCAGTTTTCCGCGGGCTTGGCGGAGGCCGTGATTCGCACTGAATACGATCCTGTGGATGTGGTGACCGAGGTGATCAATCGCGCCGAGCATGCGTTGGGGCAGGCCATGGCGCAAGGGCCGGGGAAGGTTGTGGCGCTGGGGCCGGCGCTGGCGGCGGGAGCGGTAGCGTAAGAATTTTCACCACGGAGTCGCAGA
The DNA here is from genome assembly GCA_963707205.1 of uncultured Acidobacteriaceae bacterium. GTDB lineage: Bacteria > Acidobacteriota > Terriglobia > Terriglobales > Acidobacteriaceae > Sulfotelmatobacter. Next base: position 141,986 of record CAVPQE010000021.1, on the reverse strand, counting down.
GACGCGGAGAGGACAGGAACCTTCGGCCTTCGTGACGGCCAGTTGCCTCTCGGATTGCTAGCGAGTTCTTGGCAATCTCGATCGACGGTGACCTGTGGCGTCTGTGTCACATCTTCTGTCGCCCCTCCGGGGCTCGCTCATTTCTCACTTATCACCCACGGCTTGCGCCGTGGGCTGCATTCTTTCGCCGCGCCGCGGCTTGGTCGTTCTATTTTCACTGTGTTTCTGCGTCTCTGCGGCAAGTTGAGGCTCGCATGTGGCCAAGTTCTCTACCCACTGCTAAACTAACGAGTTTGGCTCATCGATTCTGACCGATTCTAGTTCGACGTTCTGCTGGGAAAACCATGTTGAAGCCGGGTGATATTGCAATTGTGAGTGGGGCGCGTACGCCCTTCGGCCGCTATTGCGGCAAATTGAAGGACTTTACTGCGCAGGAATTGGGCGCGATCGCCGCGAAGGGGGCGATGGAGCGGGCGAAGCTCGATCCGAAAGAAGTCGATCATGCGGTGTTTGGCAACGCGCAGCAGACTTCGGGCGATGCGCTGTATGGGGCGCGGCACGTGGGGTTGCGGGCAGGGTTGCCGATTGAAACTCCGGCGCTGACGGTGAACCGGCTGTGCGGGTCGGGCATGCAGTCGATTGTGAATGCGGCGCAGATGATCCAGTTGGACGAGGCGAAGGTGGTGCTGGCCGGCGGCATGGAGGCGATGTCGCAGGCTCCGTTTGTGATTCGCGGGCGCGATGGGTTTACGCTGGCGCCGGGCGGAAAGCTGGAAGATTCGTTGATGGTGGCGTTGCTCGATACGTATTGCGGGCTTTATATGGCGAATACGGCGGAGCTTTACGGCGAGGAGCAGGGGATTTCGCGGCAGGCGCAGGACGAGTTTGCTTTGCGGTCGCAGAGGTGCGCCGAGGACGCGTACAAGGGCGGAAGACTTCAGGAGGAGCTCGTGCCGGTGCCGCTGCGGAATCATAAGGGTGAGGCGACCGGGGAGTCGCTGAGCGAGGATGATCACCGGCGTCCGCAGACGACGATGGAAGGGCTGGGGAAGCTTCGTCCGGCGTTTGGGAAGAATGGAACGGTCACGGCAGGGAACGCGAGCGGCATTGTGGATGGAGCGGCGGCGGTGGTGGTGATGTCGCTGGACGAGGCCCGCAGGCGAAATCTGGAGCCGCTGGGGAGGATTGTGAGTTGGGGGATTGCGGGGGTTGAGCCGAAGGTGATGGGACGCGGTCCGGTGCCGGCAACGAAAGTGGCGTTGCAGAAGGCTGGGCTGTCGCTGGATTACATCGATCTGATTGAAGTAAATGAGGCGTTCGCGGCGCAGTATCTGGCAGTAGAGAAGGAGTTGGGATTAGACCGCGAGAAGGTGAACGTCAATGGCGGGGCGATTGCGCTGGGACATCCGCTGGGTGCGACGGGGACGCGGTTGGTGATTACGCTGCTGTATGAATTGCGGCGGCGGAAAAAGAAGTATGGGCTGGCGACGGCGTGCATTGGCGGCGGGCAGGGCATTGCGATGATTGTGGAGACGTTGCTGAACTTCTAGGTCGTCGGGATTTTACGTGGAAATCGAGAATCATGAACCACTGAGGACACGAAGGTGCACGAAGGACTTCGTGATACTTCGTGTCCTTCGTGGTTGAGATAGGGAATCATATGGCAATTCAAAAAGTCGGCGTACTCGGTTGTGGGCTGATGGGGTCGGGGATTGCGCAGGTTTGTGCTACGGCGGGATTGGATGTGACTGTACTCGAGGTTGAGCAGAAGTTTCTCGACAAGGGATTCGCCGGGATCGAGAAATCTTTGGCGAAGTTTGCCGAGCGGCCGGTGGAGAAGGGTGGGATCACGGCGCAACAGAAGGAAGCGATCCGGGCGAGGCTCAAGGGGACGACGAACAAGGCGGACCTGGCGGAGTGCGACATCGTGATTGAGGCCATCATCGAGAACGTGGAAGAGAAGAAGAAGATGTATGCGTCGATTGACGGAATCGTGAAGAAGGACGCGATCTTTGCTTCGAATACTTCGTCGATTTCGGTGACCGAGCTTTTGACTTCGGTGAAGCGGCCGGAGCGGTTTATCGGGCTGCACTTTTTTAATCCGGTGCCGCTGATGAAGTTGGTTGAGGTGGTGCGGACGATCGCTACCGCGGACGACGTTTACGAGACGGCTTATGAGTTCGCGAAGAAGCTGGGCAAGGTTCCGGTGCGCACTTCGGACAAGACGGGATTCATTGTGAACCGGCTGCTGGTGCCTTATTTGCTCGATGCGATTCGAGCGTATGAAGAGGGCGTGGGGTCGATTGAGGACATTGATAATGCGATGAAACTGGGGTGCGGGTATCCGATGGGGCCGTTTACGCTGCTGGATTTTGTCGGGCTCGATACGACCTACTACATTACGCATGTGATGTATGACGAGTTCAAGGAGCGGCGGTTTGCGTCGCCTCCGCTGCTGAAGCGGATGGTGATGGCGGGGTGGTACGGGCGGAAGTCAGGGCGGGGGTTTTATGATTATTCGGACCCGGAGAAACCGCGGGCGCGGAAGCTGTAAGTGTTTGTCATCCTGAGCGGAGTGAGAATTTTGCGAAGCGAAGGCCCCACGCAATCGCGTCGTTTCATCTTGGCCCAGCTGCTAATCGGTACGTTGCTGACACTATTCTTGACCTATCTGGGGATGGCGATTAGCGATCGACCGACAACCCCGCAGCTAGTGCGGTGGGTGATCTCGCCTGGATTTGTGCTAGGCGTGCGATTTGCTTCAGGTGACGGGTTCCTGGAGACGCTGGGCAGCTTTGGCCGCATTGCTATTACAGCGAACGTGATCTACTACGGTTTCCTCGGTTTTCTTGTGTTCAGGAAGATCAACTGGCCGAAGCTGCCGCGGAATCCCAATCATCGTTTTTGGATGGAGCGTTAGGCTCAATGGTCCTTGAGGGGCTCTTATGAACTTCGAAAACATTCTTCTCGAAAAGAAAAACGCGATTGCCTACGTCACCGTCAACCGTCCGAAGGTGCTCAATGCGCTCAACATGGCGACCATGGAGGAGTTGCGCGCGGCCTTTCACGACATTAAAAACGATAAAAATATTCGCGTGGTGATTCTTACTGGCGCGGGCGAGAAGGCGTTCATCGCCGGGGCCGACATCAGCGAACTGGCCAAGCATGATGCAGTTTCGGGCAAGGAGTACACGCATCGCGGTCAGTCGGTGCTCAATCTGATTGAGAATCTGGGCAAGCCGGTGATTGCCTGCATCAATGGATTCGCGCTCGGCGGAGGCTGCGAGATTGCGATGGCTTGCACCATGCGGCTGGCCAGCGAGAATACGAAGCTGGGGCAGCCGGAGGTGAAGCTGGGAATTATTCCCGGGTATGGCGGATCGCAGCGGCTGCCGCGGCTGGTGGGCAAGGGGCTGGCCATGCAGATGGTGCTGGCGGGAGAGATGATCACGGCGCAGGAGGCGCATCGCATCGGGCTGGTGAATGAAGTCACGGCTCCCGGCGAGTTGATTCCGCGGGCGGAGGCGATTGCGGCGAAGATTATTGCCAATGCTCCGCTGGCCGTGCAGTATGCGATGGAGGCCGTCAACAAAGGCATGGAGATGACTCTGGCCGAGGGGCTGTACCTGGAGGCGACGCTGTTTGGCGTGTGCTGCGCGACGGAAGATAAGAAGGAAGGGACGACGGCGTTTCTGGAGAAGCGGGCGGCACAATTTAAGGGGAAGTAACTTCTTTTGCCACGGATTTGCGCGGATCAGAACGGACAAAAGGCGAATTCAACACGGAGGCACCCTTCGGCCCTGCTCAGGGCAGGCTCCGTCACGGAATGGAAGATAAATTGAAAGTGGAAAATCCTGCTGAGGCTGAATTCGGTGCGTTGGAAGGGAAATTGGACGCGAACGGGAAGCGGTTCGCCATCGTGGTTTCGCGGTTTAATGCGTTCATCACAGAACGACTTTTGCAGAGTGCTTGCGACGGGCTGCTGCGGTCCGGGACGCTGCGCAAGGATATCGAGATCGTGCGGGTGCCGGGGGCGTTTGAGATTCCGTCTGCGGCGCGGACTCTGGCTGAGACGAAGAAATACGATGCAATCATTTGCCTCGGATGTTTGCTGCGCGGCGACACGGCGCACTACGACGTGATTGTGAACGAGGTCACGCGCGGGATTGGGCAGTCGGCGCAGGAGACTGGGGTGCCCCATGCGTTTGGCGTGTTGACTTGCGAGACGCTGGAGCAGGCGATTGACCGGGCTGGGCTGAAGATGGGGAATAAGGGGTTCGAGGCGGCGCTGGCGGCGGTGGAGATGGCGTCGCTGACGAAGGCTATCCGGCTTCCGGCTTCCGGCTATCGGAAGAGCGGCGTCGGACCTCGGACCTCGGACCCCGGACAAAAGCAGATTCCTCGCTTCGCTCGGAATGACAAAATACAAATTCGGAATGACAAATCCAAGAAAGCCCCAAAGACCACACGGCGCAAATAATTCTCTCCTACAATAACCTGGCCTCTACGCTAAACTAACAACTGGCAACTGGGCGCTGACATTATGGGTACTCGCCGCAAATCTCGGGAAATGGCGCTGCAGATGCTGTTTCAATCGGACATGGGGAAGCAGGATGCCGATCAGGTGCGCCGGACGTTTTGGGCGGAGCATGGGACGGCGAGCGCGGAGGTGCGGGGATTTGCCGACGATCTTTTTCGGGTGGCGACGGATCGCGGCGGGGAGATTGACGAGTTGATTGAGCGGCATGCAGAGCATTGGCGGATGGAGCGCATGGCGACGGTGGATCGCAATCTGCTGCGGGCGGCGGTGGCGGAGATGATGGCTTATCCGGAGACTCCGCGGGCGGTGGTGATTAATGAAGCGCTGGAGATTGCGCGGAAGTTTTCCAGTCTGGAGTCAGTGCACTTCGTGAATGGGGTGCTGGATAGTGTGGGGAAAGAGTTGGCGAGCAGTTGCCAGTAGGGCAGTTTTCAGTTCTCCGTTCTCAGTTCCGGTCCCTCTCGAGGCGGTTTTCTCTTTCGTGACCTCAGCTTGGCAAATTCTTGCGGCTGGGTTCTCTCTCAATACTGAACTCACCAAGTGGGTCGAGCGACGACCTGCGCACTAAAGCTGCGAACCGACAACTGACAACTGTTTATGGCCTGGCGGCTACCAGGTTCAGGGTGCATGGGTTCTGGGTGGTGATGATGGCGCAGAAGGGGTTCAGGTAGTCGGGCAGGTTGGGGAACGAGAGTTGGAGTTGATCGCTGCCACCGAGACCGGTGCTGACTTCGTGGAGCAGGCCGTCGCTACCTCCGACCAGAATTGTATCGGCATCCACACTCATATCCGCACTGATAGGAGTTGCGTTTCCCACGAGCTCAATGCCGCTGCTCACGGTACCGGCGCTGAAGTCATACACGAGGATGCTGGCGTTACCGGTAGCGGGCACGTAGAGTTGCGAGCCGTCCGCGGAGACGAAGAAGTTGATCGGCTGAATGGTTCCATGGCCCAGCTCGACGCGTTGCGCCAGGCGAGCGGGGTTAGGGTCGTTGCTGATGAAGCTCAGGACAAGGGGACAGGCGGTTCCGGGCAGAGGCGGGGAGATGGTAGAAGTGAGGATGTCGAAGCCGGTCGCGTCCAGCACCAAGACATGGGTTCCGTCGGGGATGGTGTTTCCATAAGAGTCTCGGCCTTCGAGGTGCAAGCCGGGCAATACTTTCATGAACAGGGGATCGGCGGGCAATTGGACGGCAGGAGCCGCGACCTGATTATTACAGTTGTTGAAGGTGGTGAAATTAGCCGGATTGCCGTTGGCCGCGGCCTCGGCAACGAAGGCGACTGCGCTATTCGGAGAGAAGGCGACGGTGTTCGCGTTGACGGGTCCAGTGAGGGGAATCGGTCCCTGCAAGGCTTGCAGCGGAGAATAGATGTAAAGCGAACTCCCGCCGTTTCCGAAGATAAATGCCTTCAGGCCATCGGGCGAGAATGTGGCTGCGACGGCTTGAGAGATATTCAGCGCGCTGGCGGAGAGCGAAGAGGTAGTGGCTGCATTGACGATGTAAACCTGATTCGGCGTGTGCAGGGTATCGGAGAAGATCGCAGTGTTTCCGTTGTTGGAAATGGCCAGCACCTTTCCGGTCACGGTACCCAGCCCGGTGAAAGGGCTGTTGCTGGTCCCGAAATTCGCCGGGCTTATCACCATGGCTCCGAAGTCACTTCCCGCAAAAGCTTTATCGCCGGCGAGATCGAAGAGCAGTGAATTTGGGGGAGTAGGCATAGGAGTCGCAGAGCCGGGTGAGCCTTTTCCGGTGGACACGCTATAGATGGAGGTGCTGCAGGTTGTAGGAGAAAGATGAGCGCACCCTGTGCTGGTCGCGAGCAGATTCGCTGGGGACGGGGCACCGGTGACCAAGCCAGAGATCGAGCCATTGCCTAAAACCGGGGGCCCGGGCTGCAGTGGGGAGGCATAAACGGGAACCGGGATGAGCTGCTGACAATTGAAGGTCGGGGGGATGCCGGCTTGGGCATGAAAAAACTGCGTGCAGGAGGCAATAGCGGCCGGAGTGGAAAGGGATGCCGGGACGAGCGGGTATCCGATGTTGCAGGTGGGTGGCGAGCAGGAGGCAGTTACGGAGCCGGAGCCAGCCAATGGAGTGGAGAGACCACAGGATTGCAGGCATCCACTGGCGGGATGCACTACGCCGGGTTGGGATGCGCTCCAGGTCAAGGGGATTTTGTTGAGGACGATCCCATTGCTGGTGTTGGACAAGGAACTGATCCCCATCACGTCAGTCAGAACTGCCGTGGCCGTCTGCACGGTGGTTGAGGAACTTGAGGTGAGGAAGGTGGTTTGGCTGGTTTGCTGGTTTCCGGCGGCGCCCACTTCGAGCGTGATGGTCTGAATGGGGCAAGTTTCAAAAAAATCAAGGACCGGGGAAAGAGCTTGCTGCGAATTCTTGTATTGCGGCTGAACGAAGGACGAGCTGGAAACTCCGCTGGCAGTTGCGTAGATCTGCGTCATTCCGGGAGCGACGGCGATCGCCGTGACCTGGTTCGTGGGGAAGTTGTAGGCCGTGTTGACGACTCCGAGCAGGTTCACCACGGGTGGATTTTGGGCCGCAAAGGTGAAAGGCCCGACCGAGGAGGTAATATCCGAACCCTGACTGAAAGCGTGAGCCTCCAGCGTCATGGACTGACCTTGGGAGAGGCAAGGCTCCTGCGGGGGGACGCCAGTGAGCAGAATTCCAGTGACGGTGACGCTGTCAACTGGAGGATGCACGAATACGTAGGTAGGAACGCTGGATTGACCGAGAGCCGAGGCGGTTACCTGGACTACACCCGTGCCCCCGGGGGTGCAGGTGGTGAAAGCGACGTCCCAGAATCCGGCGCAAGCGACGCCGTTGGGCGCGACATTCACAACCGATGTATTGCTGGACGTATAGGTGATGGGAGTGTTGAGGTTGGTGCCGGAGGCCGTATGCGCCGATGCCGTGAACGCGAAGGTGGCGCCTAATTCGACGGAGATGTTGCTGCTGGGAGTCAGGTTGACCAGACCGGGATAGAGCGGAGGACCAGCTTTGGTACCCTTGCCACAGCCGCCGATGCTCCCTAGAGAAAGCATTGCAACCGCCAACCGCAAAACCTTCGAACGCGACCTACCCATGCATCCCTCGTTAAACATTGCTCTGGCGCTGCGTTCCGAAATCACGCAGAACGAACCTTCGAATGAATTGGAAAACTTGTAGTGTAGAGGCTAGAGCCGGAATCAGCAAGCGCTGCGCGATTCACGCAGTGAGCCAACCGATTCCAATGGTCCGATGAGTGGGATGCAAAAACACGGGTTGACGATGTTTGCGCGCGCTTGCTATAGTAGTTTGGTTCCGCGAGTACATCCAGGCTTGTTGTGTGCTGTGAGTTTTACTGTGGCTGTGTGTGCAGATGACTTGCAGCGGAGCTATTGAGAAATACGTTTCCGGATGAAGTGCAGGTTCGGAAAGTTTCCTCGCTGAAACGTTCCTGCGGTGCCTTCCACCCTATTGTGGAAGGATATGCAGGGCAAGGCTGACGAAACGGAGTGCCCCCGCAGTTTGGCCGGGCGCCACCGTCGGCAGCGAAAGTCTAAAGGGAATCCAGAATCTCTCCGGCGTTGGTGCGCGGCGAGAAGTAATGGTTAGCGCTAAGCTGGCCATGCCTACGGATGCGCGTCTAGAACAGCAGGAATGCAGCTGTGTGTAGCCTGCGCGAAGGCAGGCGAGTGCGCGGCTAAGGAGTGGCAAAGAGTGCCTACGTTCAACCAGTTGGTGGCCCAGGGCCGCAAGCGGCCCCGTTACAAGACGGCGAGCCCTGCGTTGCAGGGATGTCCGCAAAAGCGCGGTGTCTGTACCCGCGTGTACACGCAGACGCCCAAGAAGCCCAACTCGGCTTTGCGGAAGGTAGCGCGGGTGCGCCTGACGAACGGAATTGAAGTGACGACGTATATTCCCGGCGTCGGACACAACTTGCAGGAACACTCGATTGTGCTGATTCGCGGGGGGCGCGTGAAGGATCTGCCGGGCGTGCGCTATCACGTGATTCGCGGAACGCTGGATGCCGTCGGCGTCGCCGGCCGCATGCAGGGACGTTCGAAGTACGGCGCCAAGCGGCCGAAGAAGGGCTAAGAAAGCAAGTTTCAAGGTTTCGCAAGTTTCGAGGTTTCAAGGCGATGGTGCCGGGAACTTCGAAACCTTGAAACTCTGAAACTTTGAAACCTGGAGTTTGAATGCCTCGAAAAGGACATATCGCAAAGCGGACCGTCCCGGCCGATGCCGTTTATCAATCGGATCTGGTGACGAAGTTTATTAACTCGATGATGTGGCAGGGCAAGCGCTCGACCGCCGAGGGCATCTTCTATGAGGCATTGGCGAAGGTGCAGGAGAAGGGCGGCGACGAAGCGCTGAAGCTCTTCAAGAAGGCGGTGGAGAACGCGAAGCCGCTGCTCGAGGTCAAGACCCGCCGCGTGGGTGGCGCCAACTATCAGGTGCCGGTTGAGGTGAATGCCGATCGCCGGACTTCGCTGGCGATCCGCTGGCTGATCAGCTATGCGCGCGGCCGCGGGGAAAAAGGGATGGTCGATAAGTTGACCAACGAATTGCTGGACGCCGCTACGGGGAAAGGCGCCGCGATCAAGAAGAAAGAAGATGTGCATCGGATGGCGGAAGCCAATAAGGCATTCGCGCATTACCGGTGGTAAGAAGAGATTGTGTAATTGGGAAATTTAGTAATTGTGTGATTGAAGGCGACTGAGATTTTGGTTTTCAATTACCAAATTACTTAATTTCCCAATTACCAAATCAGAAACGAAGTTGGAGCCCAGAAAGAGTTAATTGTCGTGCCCAGAACAGTCCCATTAGAGCGCTGCAGAAACATCGGCATCATGGCCCACATCGATGCCGGCAAGACCACGACGACGGAGCGCATCCTGTTTTATACGGGACGGACGCACCGCATCGGAGAGGTGCACGAAGGCACGGCCACCATGGACTGGATGGAGCAGGAGCAGGAGCGCGGCATCACAATTACGTCCGCGGCGACGACCTGCACCTGGCGCGATATTCGCATCAATATTATTGACACGCCCGGCCACGTCGATTTCACGGCGGAAGTCGAACGGTCGCTGCGGGTGCTCGACGGCGCAGTGGCGGTGTTTGACGCGGTTCACGGGGTGCAGCCGCAGTCGGAAAAAGTCTGGCGTCAGGCGGACAAGTACGGCGTCCCGCGAATTTGTTTTATCAACAAGATCGACAAGATGGGTGCTGATTTCGAGCATGCCGTCGATACCATCCGCAAGCGCCTCAGTGCCAAGCCCGTCGCGATTCAATTTCCCATCGGCCAAGAAGACAAGTTCAGGGGTGTCATCGACCTGATCAACATGAAGTCGATCGTCTGGCAGGACGACACCATAGGCGCGGAATATATCACCGAAGAGATTCCTGCCGAACTGAAGAAGAAAGCCGAAGCGTTTCACGCCCAGTTGGTCGAGAGCATTGCCGAGAATGACGACGAAATCCTGCACAAGTTTCTGGAAGGCGAAGAGATTACGGCAGACGAATTGCGTTCGTCGCTGCGCAAATCGACCATCGCGCTGAAAGTGTTTCCGGTCGTGGTGGGAACGGCGTTCAAGAACAAGGGCGTGCAGCCGCTGCTGGACGCGGTCGTCGACTACCTGCCTTCGCCGCTGGACGTGCCGGAAACGCATGGGATCAATCCCGACACTGGGGAGAAGATTTTTCGCAAGGCCGATGATAAAGAACCGTTCTCGGCCCTGGCGTTCAAGATCATGGCGGATCCGTTCGTCGGGCAGTTGACGTTTATCCGCGTGTATTCCGGGCAGCTCAAGACCGGCGATTCCGTGCGCAACGTCCGCACTACGAAGACCGAGCGCATTGGGCGGTTGCTGAAGATGCACGCCAACAAGCGCGAAGAAATCAGCGAAATTCTGGCGGGCGACATTTGCGCCGCTGTCGGTTTGAGGAATGTCAGCACGGGCGACACGATTTGCGACGAAGATCATCCTATTGCGCTGGAGTCGATTACGTTTGCGGTTCCAGTGATTTCGGTTGCCGTCGAACCCAAGACCAAGGCTGACCAGGAAAAGATGGGCATGGCGCTCAGCCGCCTCGCCCAGGAAGATCCCACCTTTAAAGTTCACACCGATCCCGACAGCGGACAGACGATCATCAGCGGCATGGGCGAGTTGCATCTGGAAATCATCGTCGACCGCATGATGCGCGAGTACAAAGTTGAGGCCAACGTTGGCAAGCCGCAGGTGGCGTATCGCGAGACCATCCGCAGACACGCCGAGGCGGAAGGCAAGTATATTCGCCAGACTGGCGGACGCGGGCAGTATGGGCACGCTAAGATTTACCTCGATCCGCAACCACCGGGAACTGGCTACGAGTTTGTGAACGACATTGTGGGCGGATCGGTGCCGAAGGAATTCATCAAGCCGATCGACCAGGGCATTCAGGAAGCGCTCGAAGGGGGAGTGCTGGCCGGCTATCCCATGGTCGATGTGAAGGCCACGTTGTACGACGGCAGCTATCACGACGTGGACTCGAACGAAATGGCGTTCAAGATTGCCGGGTCGATGGCGTTCAAAGAGGCTGCCCGCAAGGCTTCTCCGGTGTTGCTCGAGCCGGTGATGGCGGTGGAAGTGGTGACGCCGGAGGATTATGCCGGTGTGATCATGGGCGATCTGAGTTCGCGGCGTGGACGCATCGAAGGCATGGAGCACCGCGCGGGTTCGCAGGTGATTAAGGCGATCGTTCCCTTGGCGGAGATGTTTGGCTATGCGACCCATATGCGTTCGTCGACGCAGGGCCGCGCGGAATACTCGATGCACTTTGCGCGCTATGAGGAGGCTCCGCGATCCGTCGCGGAGGAAATCATTGCCAAGGTGCAAGGGACGGCGAAGTGAAAGCCAGCGCCGCGGTTCGTCGTCGACCGCAGGTTCTGGGTCAGAGAGAGCAAGCGGGTCGAGTTTGAAACGGTGTTTGGGCGGGATGGAGTCTGGGCACGGTTTCTAGGGCGGGATGAGGGTTACGTCGCCACGGATGCGAAATGTGAGTCACCAGGCGATGGGCGGTATCGGGTGCGGGATTTCTGGAGTGGGCATCGCGGGTTTGAAATTTTCCGCGAACGCTTCTCGGAAGATTTCGCACAGTTCGATCGGCAGATTATCGAGGGGCTGATCGAGAAACAGGAATTCGTTGGTGCTTATTACGAAGCCGACGGGGATGATTTAGTTTCGGCGTACTGAAGCCGAGGAGATAGAGAGATGGCGAAAGAAAAATTTGATCGCAATAAGCCGCACTGCAACGTCGGGACGATTGGTCACATCGACCACGGCAAGACCACGTTGACGGCGGCGATCACCAAGGTGTTGCAGAAGCACAATCCGAAGATTGTGTTCCGGTCGTTTGATTCGATTGATAACGCGCCGGAAGAGAAGGCGCGCGGCATCACGATTGCCACGGCGCACGTCGAGTACGAGACGGCGAACCGGCACTACGCGCACGTCGATTGCCCGGGCCACGCCGACTACATCAAGAACATGATTACGGGCGCGGCGCAGATGGATGGCGCGATTCTGGTAGTTGCGGCGACCGATGGTCCCATGCCGCAGACGCGCGAGCACGTGCTGCTGGCTCGGCAGGTGGGAGTGCCTTACATTGTCGTGGCGCTGAACAAGTGCGATGCGGTGGATGATCCCGAACTGCTCGATCTGGTTGAGCTCGAAGTGCGCGAGTTGCTGAAGAGCTACAAGTTTCCGGGCGACGATGTGCCGGTGATCCGGCTCTCGGCGCTGGGCGCGCTGAACGGTGAAGAGAAGTGGGAAAAGCAGATTGATGCGTTGATGGAGGCGGTGGACAAGAGCGTGCCGCAGCCGGCGCGTGAACTGGACAAGCCGTTCCTGATGCCGATCGAAGATATCTTCTCGATCTCGGGACGCGGCACGGTGGTGACCGGACGTATCGAGCGCGGCAAGGTGAAGGTCGGCGAGGAAGTGGAAATCGTCGGCTTCCGCGAGACGCGCAAGACGGTGGTCACCGGCGTCGAAATGTTCAAGAAGCAGTTGGACGAAGGCATGGCGGGCGACAACGCTGGCTTGCTGCTGCGCGGCATTGGCAAAGACGATGTGGAGCGCGGCATGGTGCTGGCAAAGCCAGGATCGATCACGCCGCACACCAAGTTCAAGGCGGAAGTCTACATCCTGACGAAGGAAGAAGGCGGGCGGCATACGCCATTCTTCAAGGGATATCGTCCGCAGTTTTATCTGCGAACCACGGACGTGACGGGCGTGGCGGAACTTCCTGCGGGCACGGAGATGGTGATGCCGGGAGACAACGTGAGCCTGGTGATTGAGTTGATCACGCCGGTGGCCATGGAGAAGGGCTTGCGGTTCGCGATTCGCGAAGGCGGCCACACGGTGGGCGCAGGCACGATCGCGGAGATTGTGCAGTAAGGGAAGGTAGAAGTCAGAAGGAAGAATGCAGAAGTAAAAACAAATTAATTCTGCATTCTGAATTCTTCCTTCTGCACTTAAAAAAACGCGGCTTGCGGCTTGCCGCCAGTTCTTTCCTCCCGGAGATGCCGGGAGGGGTTAGAGAGATGAAACAGTGATTGGAAAAGAAAGAATTCGCATCCGGTTGAAGGCTTACGACTACCGCATCCTGGACCAGTCGACGGGCGAGATCGTGGAAACCGCACGGCGCACGGGGGCTCAAATTGCGGGGCCGATCCCTCTGCCCACGATGAAGAACAAGTACTGCGTGCTGCGTTCGCCGCACGTAGACAAGAAGTCGCGGGAGCAGTTTGAGATCCGGACGCACAAGCGCCTGCTCGATATTCTCGAGCCGACGCAGCAGACGGTGGACGCACTGATGAAGCTCGATCTGCCGGCGGGCGTGGATGTGGAGATAAAAGCGTTCGGCAAGGAACATAAATAGCTTCTAGCTGCTAGCTTCTAGCTAGTACCGAGAGCTTTCCAGCCAATAGACATCGTGATCGACGATGCTCCACGCTGGGCCTGGAGAAGGAAATGGCAACGAAGGTAGCGGGGATTCTGGGCAAGAAGGTCGGCATGACGCAACTGTTTGACTCGAAGGGCGACGTTCGCCCGGTCACGGTGCTGCAGGCTGGTCCGTGCGTGGTGACGCAGCACAAGTCGGCGACAAAAGACGGTTACGAAGCGGCTCAGATTGGACTGGTCGAGTTTGTGAAAGAGTCGCGGCTGACCAAGCCGGCGCAGGGACATCTGGCGAAGAATAATCTTCCTCCGGTGAAGTTCATGCGCGAAGTGCCGCTTGAAATCGAGGGCCCGCCCGATGGAGATGGCTCAGTGAAAGTTGGCGACCGCGTGCTGGTCGAGATTTTCGACGGCGAACGGTTTGTCGACATCGTCGGGATCAGTAAGGGAAAAGGATTTCAGGGTGTGGTGAAGCGGCATCATTTTGGCGGTGGTCCGAAGTCGCACGGTTCTATGTTCCAGATCACGGGTTCGATCGGATCGTCGGCGTTCCCGTCGCGCGTGTTCAAGGGGATGCGGATGTCGGGCCACATGGGCAATGCCCGCGTGACCCAGCGCAACTTGCGCGTGCTAGGCGTGGACAAGGATGAGAATTTGCTGGTGGTTGAGGGTAGCGTGCCGGGACCGCAGGGCGGCTACATTGTGATTATGAAAGCGAAGAAGCCGCCACGAGAACGGCGAGGATTCGCGGGCGCGGCGACGGTGGATCCGTTGAAGGCCGCGAAGAGAGCGGCGAAGAAAGCGTAAGGCACGCGGGCGAGGGCGCCCGCGCCACATGAGAAGCGATATGGCAACGATTGACATACACAATTTGAGCGGCGAAAAGGTTGGGACGCTGGATCTTGCCGATGAGATTTTCGGCGCGGTCAATGAAGATCTGCTGTGGGAAGCGGTGAAGCATTACCGCGCCTCGCAGCGCGCCGGGACGCATAAAACCAAGGCGCGCTGGGAAGTTTCCGGCTCCGGTAAGAAGCTCTGGAAGCAGAAGGGCACGGGCCGGGCGCGCATCGGATCGATCCGGTCGCCCCTGTGGCGGCATGGCGCGACGGTGCATGGTCCGCAACCGCGCTCGTATGACTACACTTTCCCGCGCAAGAAGCTGATGGGCGCGTTGCGCTCGGCGCTGGCCTCGAAGCTGGCGGACGGCAAGCTGATCGTGGTGAATGCGTTCGATGTGAAAGAGCCGAAGACCAAGGAGTTTCGCAAGGCGCTGAACTCGCTGAAGGTGGATGCGACGGTGTTGATTGTCGAAGAGGCGAAGCACGAGAATCACAACCTGGCGTTGAGCGCGCGCAACATTCAGGGGCTCGAACTGGTGCGCAGCAACGAGGTGCATCCCTATCACTTGCTGCGCTATGACCGCGTGATTTTCTCGCAGCCGGCGATCGAGAAGCTGCAGGTTTCGCTGAAGTCTTCGGTGTCGAAACGGAAGCACAAGACCGAAAAAGAAGAAAGCGCCAAGAAGGCGACGGGTACTCCGCGGCGGCGTGCACGGCATGAAAAAGCGGCGGAGGTGGCCTGATGAAGAGCGCATACCAGATCATTCGCCGTCCGGTGATTACCGAGAAGGGCCTGGCCATCAAGGAAAACCAGAACACGCTGGTTTTTCAGGTGGCGCCCAAGGCGACCAAGACGGAAATCAAGGAAGCGGTGCAGTCGATTTTCAAAGTGAAAGTGCATTCGGTGCGCACGGCCACGTATCCGGGGAAAGAGCGGAGGCGCGGGAAATTCGCGGGCTACCGTCCGGACTGGAAGAAGGCGTACGTGCGGTTGCGGTCCGGCGAGAAGATGCCGGAGTATGCGCAGAATTTGTAGGAGCGGCGGCAAGAAGCAGATTCCTCGCCGGCAAAGAACGCCGGTTCGGAATGACAAAGGGTGAAGCAGGTTCCTCACCCGCCTGGCCGGCGGGTTCGGAATGACAAAGATTTGTGCTAAGAGCTAACGGCTAAGAGCTAAAGGCTGATTTTATGGCAATCAAGACATACAGACCGACAACCCAGACGCTGCGCTATCGGACGACGATCGTCAATGACGACATCACCAGCAAGCATCCGCACAAGCCGCTGGTCGAGCCCAAGCAGCGCACCGGCGGACGCCGCAACTCGGGCGACATCACTATCTGGCACCGCGGGGGCGGACACAAGCGCAAGCTGCGCATCATCGATTTCAAGCGCGACAAGACCGGGATTCCGGCTACGGTCGCGACGATCGAGTACGATCCCAACCGCTCTTCGCGGATTGCGCTGCTGGCGTATGCCGATGGAGAGAAGCGCTACATCCTGCAGCCGGAAGGGCTGAAGGTGGGACAAAAAGTCTTGAGCGGGCCCGAGGCCGACATTCTTGTGGGCAACGCGCTGCCGCTGCGGAATATTCCGCCGGGCACGCAGATTCACAATCTCGAACTCAAGCCGGGCAAGGGTGGTCAGATGGTGCGGTCGGCGGGCGGTTCGGCTCAGTTGGTCGCGAAAGAAGCAGAGTATGCGCTGGTGAAGCTGCCTTCCGGCGAGACGCGCAAGATTTCGCAGGACTGCATGGCGACGATCGGGCAGGTCGGCAATCTCGACCACGAGAACATCACCATCGGTAAGGCGGGGCGTACGCGCTGGCTGGGACGACGTCCGGTGAACCGCGGTGTTTCGATGAACCCGGTCGACCATCCGCACGGCGGTGGCGAAGGCAAGACTTCTGGGGGTCGGCATCCGGTGACGCCGTGGGGCCAGCCGACGCGCGGATACAAGACGCGGAACAA
Source organism: uncultured Acidobacteriaceae bacterium (assembly GCA_963707205.1). Lineage (GTDB taxonomy): Bacteria > Acidobacteriota > Terriglobia > Terriglobales > Acidobacteriaceae > Sulfotelmatobacter. The sequence continues at coordinate 125,687 of CAVPQE010000021.1, read as the reverse complement.
CAAGCGTACGGATAAGTTTATTGTGAGCCGACGCAGCAAGTAGCGCCGCATAGGAAAGCAGATTCCTCGCTGCGCTCGGAATGGCAAGATTTGTCGGAGTGACAGGGCTGAGGGTGTATGACACAAGCTGTTAGCTGAAAGCTGACGGCTGAAAGCTGAGAGCTGAATTTATGGCACGTTCAACTAAGAAAGGCGCGTTCGTGGATGCTTACCTTCAGGCGAGGGTAGAGGGCATGAATGCGCGCAATGAGAAGAAAGTGCTGCGCACCTGGTCGCGGCGTTCGACAGTGGTGCCCGAGATGGTGGGGCACACGATCGCGGTGCACAACGGGAAGAAGTTTATTCCGGTGTACGTCACCGAGAACATGGTGGGCCACAAGCTGGGCGAGTTCAGTTTCACGCGCAACTTCAAGGGCCACTCCATGAGGGCGGCAACGGAAACAGCGGCCAAGCCAGCTGGCATCCCGGGCGGTCCGGGAGCAATTACACCGGCGGCGCCGTCCGCGCCTGCGGCACCGAAGGCGTAAGCAGCTTTTAGCTATTGGATTTTGGCTCTTAGCCAAAACAAAGAGCACAGAGATACGACTATGGAATTTCGAGCTGAAATGCGTTACTTGCGAGTCTCGCCGCAGAAGGCGAGGCTGGTCCTGGAGTTGATCAAGGGACGGCGCGTGGAAGAAGCGCGCAACACGCTGGCTTTCACCAAGAAGCGGGTGGCGGCGCACGTGGGCAAGCTGCTGCAGTCGGCGCTGGATAATGCGAATTTTCTCAGCGCCGAGAAGAATCTCGACGTGGAGATTGACAACCTGTATGTGAAGAGTGCGATCGCTAATGACGGGCCGCGCATGAAGCGGATTCGTCCGGCGCCACAGGGACGTGCATACCGCTATCAGCGGCGCATCTCGCACATCGAATTGATCTTGGCGGAACGTGGGAAGAGTGGCGACGCGGGGCCGCGGCAGGCGGGCAGTGCCAGATCAGCGGTGGCGGTTGCGGCCAAAGGCAAGCGGCGCGCTCCGGCGGCGAAGGCGGCTGGGAAGAAAAAAGTGGGCGCGAAGTAGACAAAGTTTGATTTAGGAGAAGCAATGGGACAAAAAGTCCATCCTTATGGTTTTCGCCTCGGCTTTACCAAGCCGTGGAAGTCGCGCTGGTTTGCCGAGCGGGATTACGACAAGCAGCTGCATGAAGACGTCAAGCTGAAGGCCGAGTTGAAGGAGAAGCTCAAGTCGGCGGGCGTCAGCGCTATCGAGATTGAGCGGCCGGGCAACAAGCTGCGCATCATCATTAAGACGGCGCGGCCGGGAATCATCATCGGGCGCAAGGGCGCGGAGATCGACAAGCTCAAAGCCGAACTGCAGAAGCGCACGGCGGGCAAAGACATTTTTGTCGACATCCAGGAAGTGCACAAGCCTGAGCTTGACGCGCAACTGGTTTCGGAATCGATCGCGCTGCAATTGGAAAAGCGCGTGGGCTTCCGGCGGGCGATGCGCAAGGCGGTGGACTCGGCGCTTCGCTTCGGGTGCAAGGGGATCAAGGTGCGCGTGAGCGGACGGCTGAACGGCAACGAAATCGCGCGTTCGGAGTGGTATCTGCAGGGGCGTTTGCCGCTGCACACACTGCGCGCCGATATCGACTATGGCTTCACCGAGGCGCGGACGACTTACGGCGTGATCGGGGTGAAGTGCTGGGTGTACAAGGGCGAAATTCTGCCGCAGAAAAAGCGCGAAGCGACGACGGCGGCCGGCGGATTCTAAGGAAGTCAAAACGCAGAAGTCAGAATCAGACGCAGAAGTAAAGCGGGTTTTGGTAAGAGCCAAGAGCTAGAAGCTAAGAGCTGATTTTATGTTGATGCCAAAGAAAGTGAAGTATCGCAAGCAGCAGCGCGGGCGCATGACCGGCAAGGCCTGGCGCGGTTCCACGCTGGCGTTCGGCGATTTCGGGCTGAAGGTGCTGGAGCCTGGGTGGATCACTGACCGGCAGATTGAAGCCAGCCGCGTGGCCATGACGCGTTTCGTGAAGCGCGGCGGAAAAATCTGGATCCGCGTGTTTCCGGACAAGCCGGTCACGAAGAAGCCGGCTGAAACCCGTATGGGTAAGGGCAAGGGAGCTCCGGATCATTGGGTTGCGGTGGTGCGTCCGGGAAAGATTTTGTTTGAGATGGAGGGCGTGAGTCTTCAGGATGCTAGCGAGGCGATGCGGCTAGCGTCGCACAAGCTGGCGCTGCGGACGACGCTGGTCAAGCGCGAAGGCAGCGGACACTAAGAAGCTGTCAGTTATCAGCTGGCAGTATGCGGCTGAGAGTTTGTTAAGGAATTTTATGAAAGCAGAAAAAATCAGAAACTTGACTGACGAAGAGCTCAATAACCAGGAGCGCGAGCTTGCCGACCAGCTCTTCAAGCTGAAATTTCAGCTGAACATGGGGCAGACGGAGAGCCTAAAGAAGATTCGCGGGCTGCGTAAGGATATTGCGCGCGTCAAGACGATCATTGTTGAGCGAACTGGCGAGCGCGAGCGCTCGGCCGCAACGGAGAAACGATAATGGCGGAAGCGAACACATCAACCCAGGCAGCAGAGAAGGTGCAAGGCCGCCGCAAGGAAGTGGTGGGAGAAGTCGTCTCCAACCGCATGCAGAAGACGATTGTGGTGAAGGTGACTCGCAAGAAGGCGCATCCGTTCTACGGACGCGTCGTGGCGCGCAATAAAAAGTTCTACGCGCACGACGAGAAGAACGAAGCGCATGTGGGCGACGTGGTGCGGATCGAAGAGACCCGTCCGCTGTCGAAGTTGAAGCGCTGGAAGCTGAAAGACATTGTGCGTAAGGCAGCGCTGGTGCCGGAAGCGGCGGTCGAAGTCCCGGGCACGTAGTTGCGAGCGCGATGCTGGTCGCGAGCGAGTTAAAAGAGGGAGATTGACGCCATGGCTGTGATGATGAGATCGATGCTGGAGGTCGCCGACAATTCCGGCGCGCGCAAGCTGCAGATGATTCTGCCGCTGGGCGGGTCGACCGGATTGAATGCCGGGCTGGGCGACATAATCACGGCGGCCGTGAAAGAGTCGGCGCCCGAGGGCCAGGTGCAGAAGGGCAAAGTGGTGAAGGCGGTCATCGTGCGCACGCGGAAAGAACACCGGCGGCGCGATGGAACCTACATCCGCTTTGATCAGAATGCCGCGGTGCTGATCAACGATGCGGGCGAGCCGGTGGGAACGCGCGTGTTCGGGCCGGTAGCGCGTGAACTGCGCGAGAAGAAGTTCTTGAAGATTGTTTCGCTGGCACCAGAAGTGATCTAGGAAGGCGGTCTTAGGTGTTCGGACTTGGGTGTTAGGCCTAAGACCCAAGAAGACCGGCGGCGGGAAAGCTTAGGACAGGGTTTAGACAATGCGAACTGTAAGCACTGAAAACAAGCGAGTGGATCTGCGGCGGAATGACACTGTAAAGGTGATCACCGGGCGGGACAAGGGCAAGGAAGGGCGCGTTCTGCGCGTGTTTCCGAATGATGCCAAGTTGCTGGTCGAGCACGTGATGATGGTGAAAAAACACGTGCGTCCGAACCCGCAGCGCAACATCAAGGGCGGAATTGCCGAGCAGGAGAGCCGGATTGCGATCTCCAACGTGCAACTGGTGTGCTCGACGTGTGGGCCGGTGCGCATCGGCCACGAAGTGCGCGGCGACCGCAAGGTGCGCGTGTGCAAGAAGTGCGGAACAACGTTAGATAAATAGCTGTTAGCTCTTAGCCATTAGCTCTTAGGTTGCGGCGGTGATGCAAACAGCAGATGCAAAGAGTCTGGTCTCACGAACCGGTAGACGTCGGTGAAAGGCTAAGAGCTAAAGGCTAAGAGCCAAGAGCTGACAATCCGAAACCGTGGGAGGAATTGACGGGACGAAATGGCAAAAGACAAAAAACAGAAGGAATCGTCGCAGGAGCAGAAGGCGCCGGATCAGGCGCGGCATAGCGCGAAGGAACGTCCGCGGCTGCGCTCGAAGTTCGAGAAGGAAGTGGCTCCGGCGCTGCTCAAGGAATTGGAACTGAAGAATGTGATGGCGGTTCCGCGGCTGCACAAGATTGTCGTGAACATGGGTGTGGGCGAAGCGACGCAGAACGCGAAAGTGCTCGATCCGGCGGTGAACGAATTGGGGCAGATTGCCGGGCAGAAGCCGGTGGTCACGCGGGCGAAGAAATCGATTGCGGCGTTCAAAGTGCGCCAGGGGCAGTCGATTGGCGCGATGGTAACGCTGCGCGGCGACCGCATGTATGAATTTTTCGACCGGCTGGTGAACATCGTTTTGCCGCGCGTGCGCGACTTCCGCGGAGTGTCGACCAAGTCGTTTGATGGGCGCGGGAACTACACGCTGGGATTGCACGACCAGTTGATCTTTCCGGAGATTTCTTACGAGAAGGTTGATAAACAAAAAGGCATGAACGTCACGATTGTGACCACCGCGGCGAACGACAACCAGGCACGGACGTTGTTGAAGCACATGGGAATGCCGTTCCGGGCATAGAAGCATTGGGAGCAACGTGCGCGACCATGTCGCGTGATCGTGGTTAGAGAGACGTTGCAAGCAACGTCTCTACAGGAGCTAAGGTTTGGCAACTACAGCAAAACGAGTGAAGGACGCGAAGAAGCCCAAGTTTTCCACGCGCAAGCACAACCGCTGCAAGCTGTGCGGACGGCCGCGCGCTTTTCTGCGCAAGTTCGGCATTTGCCGCTTGTGCTTCCGGCAGCTGGCGCTGCGCGGAGAGATTCCAGGGGTTTCGAAGTCGTCGTGGTAGGAGGCGAGTCGTTCGTCGTTCGTCGTTTGCCTACGGCCGGCGACCAGCGACTGGCGGGAATGCGGAACAGAACGAGATTCCGTGAGAAACAAGCTGCCGCAGGTTCTCCGCAGAATGCGGAGCGAACGGGTGGCTAGAGGAGAAGCAAACGATGAGGTTGACCGATCCGGTCGCAGACATGTTGACGCGAGTGCGGAACGCACTCCAGGCCCGGCACCAGAAGGTGGATATCCCGGCTTCGCGGTTGAAGCTGGAGATTGCCCGCATTCTGAAGGAAGAGGGCTACATCTCCAATTTCAAGCCGACGGAAGAAGAAGGCCATAAGGTCATCCGGATTTATCTGAAGTACGGCGCCAACAACGAGGCGGCGATCTCGAAGGTGGAGCGCGTGTCGCGCCCCGGGTGCCGCGTCTACGTGCGCCGCAGCGAGATTCCACGCGTGTTGGGCGGGATGGGGATCAACATCCTCACCACTCCGCGCGGCGTCATGACCGGACGCCAGGCGCGGAAAGAGGGCGTGGGCGGCGAGTTGCTGTGCCAGATTTACTGAAGAATCGCTCTTGGCTTTTGGCCTTTGGCTATTAGCTGGGGCAGATGCAAGAGCGAAAGATTCTAGCCAAGAGCCAAGAGCTAAGAGCCAAGAGCTAAGAGCGACTTATGTCACGAATTGGAAAAAAGCCGATCCCGATCCCCAAAGGGGTGACGGTGAAAATCGAAGGCAACACGGTCGCGGTGCAGGGGCCGAAAGGCAAACTGGACACGTCGCTGCCGGCCGGCATTACGGTCCAGCAGAAGGACGGAATCATTGTCGCCTTGCGCGAGAACGATTCGCAGGCGGCTTTGCACGGACTGGCGCGTGCGCTGGTCAACAACGCGGTTGAGGGCGTGACCAAGGGCTGGACGCGCGAACTGGAAATCGTCGGCATCGGCTACCGCGCCGAAATGAAGGGCAAGACGATGGTCGTGTTCAACCTGGGCTACTCGCATCCGATCGAGTATCCGTTGCCCACGGGGGTGGATGCCACGGTGGATCCGAAGCAGACCAAGATCGCGCTGACGGGAATCGACCGGCAGAAGGTGGGACAGGTGGCGGCGGAAATGCGGTCGCTGCGTCCGCCCGATCCGTACAAGAACAAGGGCGTGCGCTATGCCGGCGAGCGTCTGAAGAAGAAGGTCGGAAAGACCGGAGCGAAATAGCTGACGGCGGATAGCTGCGAGAGTTTAATCATGCTGACAAAGGTTACCAAGAACGAGAAGCGCGGACATGTGCACGACCGCATTCGGAAGAAGATGCAGGGGACCGCGGAGCGCCCGCGGCTCAACGTGTACCGTTCGCTGAATCACATTTACGTGCAGGTCATCGACGATCTGCACGGCAAGACGCTGGTTTCCGCCAGCACGGCCGAAGGCAAGAAGGAAGACCGTCGGACCGGCGGCAACGTGGCCTCGGCGAAGGCGATCGGGAAGACCATCGCCGAGCGGGCCAAGGCCAAGGGCGTGACTAAGGTCGTGTTTGACCGGGGCGGCTACATTTATCACGGGCGCGTGAAGGCTTTGGCCGACGCGGCACGCGAAGCGGGATTGAAGTTCTAGAAAAGAAGCTGCTAGCTTCTAGCTACTAGCAAAACCTTGAGACTCGGGTAGCTAGCAGCTAGCAGCTAGAAGCTAGAAGCTCAGGAAAAAATGCCAACAGTGATCAAGAAGCTTGATGCAGGTTCGTACCAACTGAAAGACCAGGTCGTGGCCATCAACCGCGTTACCAAGGTGGTTAAGGGCGGCAAGAATCTTTCGTTCGCCGCGCTGGTCGTCGTGGGCGACCCATCGGCGGGAGTGGTGGGCTACGGTTCGGGGAAGGCCAAGGAAGTCCCGCAGGCCATTCGCAAGGGAATTGAGTCGGCGAAGAAAAATCTGATCAAGGTGAACCTGACGCAGACCAGCATTGCCCACCTCGTGCTGGGACGGTACGGTTCGGGCAAGGTGCTGTTGAAGCCGGCTCCGGAAGGCACGGGCGTGATTGCGGGTGGCGCGGTGCGCGCGGTCATGACTTCGGCCGGCGTACAGAACGTGCTGACGAAATCCATCGGCACCACGAACCCACACAATGTGATCAAGGCGACCTTCGACGCGCTGAAGCAGTTGAAGACTCGCGAGGGCGTCGCGACCATGCGCGGCAAGACGGCGCAGGAACTGTAATGAGCAACGAGTAACGAGTACCGAGTACCGAGTACCGAGAAGCTGGCAAATGAGGTTGAGAGTAATGACAGCGAAGAAAACCAATACGGGCAGCGGGAAGATCCACCTGAAGTGGGTGCGCTCCGCCATTTGTGCCCCGGTGAAACAGAAGCGCGTGATCAAGGGGCTGGGATTCACCCGGCTGAATCAGGTGATTGAGCGGCCGGACACAAACGCTATCCGCGGCATGGTGGCGAAGGTTCCGCATCTGGTCGAGTTTGTGGAATAGGTGCCAGGTTCGAGGTCTTGGGTCTTAGGCCTAATACCTAAGACCTAACAACCAAGATCCACCCGTAGAAGCGTGGCCTGAAGGAAAAAGAGAGTTATGAATTTATCCAATATTCGAGCACCGAAGAAGGCGACGGAAAAGCGCAAGCGCGTGGGGCGCGGCATGGGCTCCGGCATGGGCAAGACTTCGACCCGAGGACACAAAGGGCAACGTTCGCGTACTGGGTCGCGCATGATTCGCGGCTTCGAGGGCGGGCAGATGCCGCTGCATCGCCGCATGCCGAAGCGCGGCTTCACCAACATTTTCCGCAAAGAATTCAATATCGTGAGTTTGGAGCGGCTGGTGGAGATGGGCGAGGAGTTTCATGGAGAGCCCATCACTCCCGAGGTGCTGCGCAAGGCCGGAGTGATCAAGACCAAGCATCCGGTAAAGATTTTGGGCGACGGCGAATTGAAGGTCGCGATCACGGTGCACGCGCACAAGTTCTCGAAATCGGCGCAGGACAAGATCACCAAGGCTGGCGGCAAGATTGAGGTGCTGCAGTAATGTTCGACAAACTGGCTAACATCTTCCGGATTCCGGACCTGCGCAAACGCATCCTGTTTACACTGGCGATGCTGTTCGTGTACCGGTTGGGCGGACACCTTCCGACGCCGGGAATCGATACCGCCAAGCTGGAAAGTTTCTTCACGCAGAGCGGTACGAGCGGATCGTTGTTGGGATTTGTCGATCTTTTCTCTGGCGGCCAGTTGCGGCGCATGACGATTTTTGCCCTGGGGATCATGCCGTACATCACGGCGTCGATCATTCTGCAGTTGCTGACCGTGGTCTATGAGCCGCTGGCCAAGCTGCAGAAGGAAGGCGAACTCGGGCGTAAGAAAATCACGCAGTGGACGCGGTACATCACAGTTATTTTGAGCGCGGTGCAATCGTTCGGTATCGCGGTCGGTCTGGAAAAAGGCGGCTTCGCGCTCGATCCGGGCTGGAAGTTCAGATTCATGACGATGCTGACCCTGACCACGGGCAGCGCGTTCATCATGTGGCTGGGCGAGCAGATTACAGATCGCGGCGTGGGTAACGGAATGTCCTTGCTGATCTTTGCCGGAATTGTGGTGGGCTTACCGCGCGGCGTCGTGGATCTGATCGAGAAAGCCAAGAATGCCGCCTGGGGCGCGATGACGTTCCCGTTGATGGTGTTTCTGATCATCTTCATGGTCGCGGTGGTGGCCTTCATCGTCTATGTAGAACGAAGCGAGCGGCGCATTCCGGTGCAATACGCCAAGCGTGTCGTTGGGCGCAAGGTGATGGGCGGTCAGTCGACGCACCTGCCGCTGCGCGTGAACGCCGGCGGGGTCATGCCGGTAATCTTCGCATCCTCGATTTTGACGTTGCCGCAGACCATCGGCTACGGCATGCGCAACAACCGCTATTTCGGCGATTTGTTCCGCTGGCTGGGATGGGGCGAGCCGCTCTATACCGTGCTCTATGCAGTCGGCATCATTTTCTTCGCGTACTTTTACGTTTCCATCGTTTTCAATCCCAGCGAAGTCGCTGACAATATGCGGAAGTACGGCGGATTTATTCCTGGCATTCGTCCGGGCAAACGCACTGCGGACTTTATCAATGAGGTGCTGACGCGCATCACTCTCGTAGGCGCGCTGTATCTGATCATTATTTCGTTCATTCCGGAGTGGATGATCACCGGTATTCACCTCAACCATCTTTATGGCCCGCTCGGAAGATTCTTTGAAGGGCTTCCGAACTGGGTAACGAATGGTTTGGGTGTGACCTTTTATTTTGGTGGAACTTCGCTGCTGATCGTGGTGGGCGTGGCTATGGACACGGTCACGCAGATCGAGGCGCAGTTGATTATGCGCCACTACGACGGATTTACGCCGCGCAGTGGACGCATTCGCGGACGGCGTACCTGGTAAGCCGGTTTTTCGTAGAGACGTAGCTTGCTACGTCTTGCCGGCGGAGACTTTGCAACTAACGTTTCTACGGTGGGGTTGCTGCACCTCGGCGGGGCGCCGGGGAGACTGAGCTCGGGAGGCTTTGGTCAAGCCGATGGTGCAGGAAACCTTGCGTGAAGTGGGTCCTGTGGTGCTGCTCGGGCCACCGGGTGCCGGAAAGGGCACTCAGGCCAAGCGCATCATGGAACATTACGGAATTCCCCAGGTGTCGACCGGCGACCTGCTGCGGGAGAATGTGGCGCGCGGGACGGAACTCGGGCTGGCTGCCAAGGCAGTGATGGCGCGGGGAGAATTAGTTTCCGACGACCTGGTTTGTAACATGGTCCGCGAACGGCTGATGCTGCCGGACTGCAAGCGCGGCTACATTCTGGATGGTTTTCCCCGGACTGCAGCCCAGGCCGGGTGGCTCGATGCGCTGCTCGACCATGAGCTCTTTGACAACTCGCGACCGACCCGGGCGTGGCCAATTGTGATCCGCCTGGACGTCGACTATAATCAACTTTTGCTCCGGATCACTGGACGCCGTTCTTGTCCTACCTGTGGACGGATCTATAACGTCCACTTCCAGCCGCCCCGCGTGGATGAAATCTGCGACGTGAATGGGGAGAAGTTGGTGGCCCGCAATGACGACCGGTTGGAAGTAATTCAGCCCAGACTCACGGCATACGAGGAGCAGACTCGTCCGGTAGCGGACTACTACCAGCGTACGGGCAGATTGATCTCGGTGAATGGAGATCTGCCGGTGGATGCCGTCACGGAACAGATTTACCGGATATTGGAAGATCATCACGCGTAGGAAGAATGGCGATTGTGTGTAAATCAGCGGCGGAAATAGAGAAGATGCGGCATAGCGGCCGCATCGTGCGGCAAGTTCTCGACCATGTGAAAACGCTGGTGGCCCCTGGTGTCACTACGATGGAGTTGGAGCGAGCCGCCGAGAAGAAGATCAAGGAACTCGGGGCCAAGCCGGCGTTCAAGGGGTACTACGATTATCCCTGCGTTTTATGCACCTCGGTGAATGAAGAGATTGTGCACGGTATCCCGTCGGAAAAACGGGTGCTGCAAGAAGGCGACATCGTTTCGATTGACTGCGGAGTGGTGCTCGACGGGTACTACGGCGACGCGGCAATCACGGTTCCGGTGGGCGACGGGTTGAAGCCGGAGTTGCAGAAGTTGCTGGAAGTGACGGAAGCATCGCTTTACCGTGGGATTGAGCAGGCGCGGATTGGGAACTCGATTGGCGATGTGGGTGCCGCTGTGCAGGAACATGTGGAAGCTGCGGGATTCAGCGTGGTGCGCGAGTTCGTTGGACATGGGATTGGGACGCGGCTGCACGAAGAGCCGCAGGTTCCGAACTTCGGAGCCCGGGGGCACGGCGCCAAGTTGCGCGAGGGAATGGTCATCGCGATTGAGCCGATGGTGAATTACGGCAAACCCGAGACGCGAGTGTTGGGCGATAAATGGACGGCGGTTACCGCGGACGGCAGTTGCAGCGCCCACTTTGAGCATTGCGTGGCGGTGACGCGAGATGGTCCGGTGATTTTGACGCAGTAAGAGTTTGTCAGCTATCAGCTCTCAGCTTTGGGCCAAAGCGCAGTAGTTAATGGCTGACAGCTAAGAGCCTTCAAGGAGTCGATGAGCAAAGAAGACGCGATTGAAGTGATGGCGGTGGTGCTGGAGCCGCTGCCCAATGCCATGTTCCGGGTGGAACTGGAAAACAAACACCAGGTGCTGGCGCACGTTTCGGGAAAGATGCGCAAGAATTTTATTCGCATTTTGCCCGGGGACAAGGTTGCGGTGGAGCTTTCGCCGTACGACTTGAATCGCGGACGGATTGTGTATCGCTACAAATGATCGTGTAGGGACAGCCGCCTCGGCTGGTTTTTGCTGAGAACTGAGAACCGAGAATTGAGAACTGTATGAAGGTTAGAGCATCGGTAAAAAAGATTTGCGACAAGTGCAAGGTCATCCACCGCAAGGGAGTGGTGCGTGTGATCTGCGTCAACTCGAAACATAAACAGCGCCAGGGCTAGGCAGCTGAAAATCCCCACCTTTGCCGCAAAAGGCACGGCAAAGATGGGGCACCCAGCCACTGCTGGAGGAATAGGAAAACATGGCACGTATTGCAGGCGTCGATCTTCCGCGCCAGAAGCACATCAACATCGCGCTAACGTATATCTACGGCATCGGTCATCCGCGCGCCAGCCGCCTCTGCGATGAGGCCAAGGTCGAGCCGATGAAGAAGGTGCAGGACCTGAGCGAAGAAGAGGTCAACCGCATCCGTACGGTTATTGAGGCCGAGGGTCTGGTGGAAGGCGATCTGCGCAAGGAAGTTTCGATGAACATCAAGCGTCTCATCGAAATCGGCTCCTATCGCGGATTTCGCCACCGCCGCAACCTGCCGGTCCGGGGCCAACGCACACATACGAATGCCCGTACCCGCAAGGGTCCGCGCAAGGGTACGGTCGCACAGAAGAAGAAGGCGACGGCGAAAACGTAAAAACCAGTTGTCAGTTCTCCGTTCTCGGTTCTCAGTTAGAACCGAGGTTTACTGAGAACTGGGAACTGAGAACTGAGAACTGACTCATGGCTAAACCAGCAGCAGCGGGCGGCGCAGCCGCCGCACCGGATAAAAAAGGCAAGAAGAAGACCTTCAAGAAGAAGGAGCGCAAGCACGTGCCGCACGGGCTGTGCTACGTGCAGGCGTCCTTCAATAACACGATCGTGACCATTTCCGACATGAATGGCAACGTTCTGTCGTGGAAGAGTTCGGGGTCGCTCGGCTTCCGTGGATCGCGCAAGGGTACGCCCTTTGCGGCCCAGCAGGCCGCGTCGAATGCCGCGAACATGGCGCGGGATCATGGGGTACGGAGCGTGGATGTGCGCGTCAGCGGTCCCGGGTCGGGGCGCGAGTCGGCGGTGCGTGCGTTGGCGGCTTCGGGAATTGAAGTACGCTCGATTCGCGACGTGACGCCGATTCCGCACAACGGGTGCCGTCCACCGAAGCGGCGCAGAGTCTAGAAGCAAGTGGCCAGCGGCCAGTGACTAGTAAGGCAGCAAAGATTTACTGGCCACTGATGTTCGTCCGGGACGAAGGGTGAAGCCAAACCCGTAAACCGGTCATCTAAAGGAGAAGAAACTTGGCACGTTATACCGATGCAGTCTGCCGTCTATGCCGCCGCGAGGGCATGAAGCTGTTCCTCAAAGGCGCAAAGTGCTTCAGCGATAAGTGTCCCATCGAGAAGCGCAACTTCGCTCCCGGACAACACGGGAAAGACCGGAAGGCCAAGATTGTAGGCTACGGCCTGCAGTTGCGCGAGAAACAAAAAGCCAAGCGCATCTACTTCACGCAAGAAGGGCAGTTCCGCAACTATTTCGAAAAGGCTGCGCGCTCGCGGGGCGTGACAGGCGAGAAGCTTCTGCAGCAACTAGAGCGCCGCCTCGACAACGTGGTCTACCGCCTGGGATTTGCGCAGTCGCGGCGTCAGGCGCGCCAGTTGGTGCGTCACGGGCATGTTGCCGTGGATAACCGCAAGGTCAACATTCCTTCGTATGAAGTAAGCGCGGGGGAAGAGATCACGATCCGCGAGAACAGCAAGAAGCTCGCCGTGCTGGAACTGGCGAAGGAATTTGCCAGTCACGGAACGATGCCGAGCTGGCTGGAAGTGGATCGCGACAATTACAAGGCGCGCGTGCTTTCGCTGCCGAAGCGCGAAGATATTCAGCTGCCGGTGAATGAGCAGTTGATTGTTGAGTTGTACAGTAAATAAGTTTCAACCACTAAGGACACGAAGGTGCGCGAAGTCCTTCGTGAAACTTCGTGTCCTTAGTGGTAATAGCTTCGTAGGTCCAGTATTTCGAGCCAGATCAGCCTCTGCTGACGTTTGACCTGAATCCGGACCGATTCAGGGAGTCGGCACTGAGCCAAACGGCCGAAGGAGAAACACATGCTTTGGAAGGGTTTTCAGAAACCGAAACGTCTCGCAACCGATACCTCCAGCCTCACCGACAAGTACGGCATGTTCTGGGCACAGCCTTTTGAGCGTGGCTTCGGCACAACCGTGGGCAACGCTCTGCGGCGCGTGCTGCTGAGCTCGATTGAAGGCGCGGCCGTCACCGCGGTGAAGATGGAAGGCGTGCTGCACGAGTTCCAGTCGATCCCCGGCGTAGTCGAGGACGCGACCGACATCATCCTCAACCTGAAGCAGATTCCGTTCAAGCTCGCGGGCGACGCGCCCAAGGCGATTTACCTGCGCGCGGATCAGCCGGGCGTAGTCACCAGCGGCATGATCGAAGCGGATGGCGACGTGGAAGTGCTCGACAAAGACGTCTACATCGCGACGGTCAGCGAAGGTGGCAAGCTCGACATGGAAATGCGCCTGAAGCGCGGCCGCGGGTACACCTCTGCCGACAAGAACTTCGACGAGGATCTCGGCATCGGTTTTATCCCAATTGATTCGGTTCACTCGCCTGTGCGCAAGTGCAACTACACGGTGGAAGCCGCGCGTCTTGGGCAGATCACCGACTACGACAAGTTGACCCTGGAAGTGTGGACCAACGGTTCCATCACGCCGGCTGATTCGCTTGGGCTGGCGGCGAAGCTGCTGAAGGACCACATGAACATTTTCATCAACTTCGAGGAAGAAATTGAAACCGGCACGTCGTCGGCGGACGATCGCAAGCCCGAGATCCACAACGAGAACCTCAACCGTTCCGTGGAAGAGCTCGAGCTCTCGGTGCGCAGCTACAACTGCCTGAAGAATGCGAACATCCAGACCATCGGAGAACTTGTGCAGAAGACGGAAGCCGAGATGCTGAAGACCAAGAATTTCGGCCGCAAGTCGCTGAACGAGATCAAGGAGATTCTTTCCTCGATGGGTCTGAGCCTGGGCATGAAGATCGACGAGCACGGCAATGCCGTGCCCGGGCCGACGTCGAATCAGGTCCTGCCGGCTTCCGCTTACGGGCCGGACGACCAGCTGTAGCTGCTTTGAAAGGGCGCGGCTTCCAGCCGCGCCGCTCAAGGTCAAAAAAGAGAATCGGGGCTTTAGCCCCTGAGGTTTGAAATGCGTCACAAAGTTGCAGGATACAAACTCGGACGGAACACGGCGCACCGGCGCTCGCTGCTGCGCAACCTGGTCACCTCGGTGATCGTGGAAGAACGCATCGAGACAACCGTTCCCAAGGCCAAGGCCGCTCGCCCCATCGTCGAGAAGATGATCACGCTGGGCAAACGCGGCGACCTCGCCGCCCGGCGCCTGGCGACGGCGTACCTGATGACGGATGAGGCGGTCGTGAAGTTGTTCGACACGGTCGGGCCCCGGTTCGGCGATCGCGAAGGCGGGTACACGCGCATCATCCGCACGCACTGGAATAAAGGCGACGGCGCCGACAAGGCTTTCCTCGAACTGCTGGGCAGCGAAAAAGTTCTCGACGAGAAGCGCGAGAAGCGCGCCGAGGCTCGCGCGAAGAAAGCCGCCGAAACCAAGAAAGCCATGGAAGAGGCGGAGGCGCAGGCCGCACAAGATGGCGGCGTCGAACCGGTCAAGGACGAAGACAAGAAAGAGTAGTCGCTGGTATTTTGCGAAAGGCGCGGCCCAGAGCCGCGCCTTTTCTCGTTTGTGATGATCATTTTGAGCATGAATCTGTGTCTTTGCCGCACTCGTACATGTCCCACCGTGTTCCCCGCTGGTAATCTTCCCTCGCTTTCGTCCCGTCCTTAAACTTCTTCTAATGGCCTTCACTCGCACCCAGATCGGCATTGCCGTCGGCGCCGGGACTATGCTGGTGCTGGTGTTTGTCGGCTACCTGTGGTGGCTGAGCAATCAGGGGCCAGTGCTGGCGCGCTCGGAAGATCACGATCCGCTGACTGGCTTGCCTGTCAGCATCAAGATGAATCCGCTGCGCGACCGTTCGACTGAGCGAGCTGCAAACAAGTTTCTGCGCGAACTGCGCGATGGGCACTGCGACGAACTCCTGAATAAGTGGGAACACGACTACCATAAGAAATACGCCCATTACATCTGCAAGTCCGAAGAGCAGCACCCGCTGCTCTCGTGGGAGTTGGTCGATTGGGAAGAGGCGCCGCCGCTGATCATCTTGCACTACCGTGGCAAGCGGCCGAGCAACGCGGGGCCGAGCCAGCCTGGAATTGATCAGGATCTCTTCACCCTTACCGTCGTGAACAAAGGTGGCGAGTGGGTGGTTACGAAGTACGACGCGATGTATTGAGGCGCAGTCTCAGTTCTCAGTTTCGCGACGCGATGTCGTGTGACGGTCGTTAGTTGTTCGCCTGATCTGACCTCTCCGATTTGTTTTGTCCTTCTCTGGGTCTCCGTGCGTTCGTGGTAAAACTTTTCTATGTCCGCGTCTTCCCCTGACTCTCAGCCATCTGCTGCGCGCAATATCTACGCCTTTGGCATCACTTCTTTTCTAAACGATACCGCGACCGAGATGGCGTACTGGGTGCTGCCGGCGTTCTTGGTTTCCCTGGGGGCGGGGCCGGCGCAGTTGGGATTGATCGAGGGCGTGGCCGAGAGCGTCGCGTCGTTTGCCAAACTCTTCTCGGGATATCTCACTGATCACATCGACCGGCGCAAGCCGCTGGTGGTGGCGGGATATTTCGTCGCCAACGCGGTGAAGCCGTTGCTGGCTTTGGTCACGGCGTGGTGGCACATTCTGCTGATCCGGTTCAGCGACCGGCTGGCCAAGGGAGTGCGTGGGGCGCCACGCGATGTGATGGTCGCGGAGTCGGTGCCCAAGGAGCGTCTGGGATCTGCCTACGGTCTCATCCAGTCGATGGACTCGGCCGGTGCGATCGCAGGTCCGCTGGCTGCGTTGGTGTTGTTGGCACGTTACGGAATTCGCGGCGTGTTTTGGGCAGCTGCGGTTCCGGGCGCACTGTGCGTGATGGTGGCGCTGTTCGGCATTCGTGAGACGCGGCGCAAGTCGACTGAAAATGTTGATCTGAAAATCGCTGCGAAAGATGCCGCGGATCCGGTTGTCCCCAGCGCGGCGCTTCCGGGTGCGTTCTACATGGTCCTGATCGCGGTGACTCTGTTCTCGCTGGGGAATTCCAGCGACATGTTTCTGGTGATGCGGGCGCAGAACGTCGGCATACGAGTCGCGCTGGCGCCATTGCTGGGTCTGGTCTTCAATATCACGTACACGCTGGGTTCCTGGCCTGCGGGATGGTTGAGCGACCGTTTCTCGCGGCGCCGGATCGCGGCCGCCGGCTACCTAATCTTCGCGGCGGTTTATTACGTGTTTGGACGAGCACCCTCCACACTCGCCATATGGATCACGATGGCCGTCTACGGTCTGTACTACGCCCTGACGCAGCCAGTGCTGAAAGCGCTGGTGGTTGAGACGGTGGGGCAGGAAGTGCGTGGCCGCGCACTCGGGGTATATTTTTTTGTGACCAGCGTGGCCACTCTGGCGGCCAGTCTGATTACTGGAGAATTGTGGAAGCTGTACGGGGCGGGGGTGCCGTTTTATTTTTCTGCGGGGCTAGCCGCGGTCTCGACGCTGCTGCTGGTGATCAAACCCAGCGCGAGGGCCCGCGAGTCGGGCGCTTGATCGCAGCGTAGATAGCATTTCAGGCATCCCTCGGGGAGGCGGTTGGGAGATTTACCCGGCGTTGAAACGCAGGGCTATTCTCAGACGTCCTATCGGACGCTTTAGTCGCTTCGATTCTCGGAGGCTGGCGCCGCGTTTTTTCGTGACTCTTTCCTTGTCCCCCGCGTTTCCTCTTGCGGAGATGCTGTCTCTCCATTTTCCGGTGCGTGGGGTGAATGCAGGGGTGCCGCTATGAGCTTCGTCGGAATTTTCGAGACTGCGCGTACCAAATGAGGAGCAGAATCTGCGCGGTGGTTCCGGCGCAAGTGTCGAGAAGAACGTCCCACGGCGTGCCGGTGCGCGAGGGGATGTAGCTCTGGTGCCATTCGTCCATGCTGGCCACGATGGCAGTACCGAGCACAGCGAGAGTCGCCCACCGAAGAGTCCACTTGGCGTCACTCACGACGGTCAGCGTTTCGCGCCACGCGCGGAACAGCAGAATGCTCAACATGCCGTAGCCGAAAACGTGTCCGGCCTTGCGGATATAGAAGTGCAAGTGCTCGAAGGGCGCGGGGTCGATCCCGAACAAAAAATGCAGCAAGGGATAAAGGATGCGGCTGGTGTTGTTGGATGAAAGGTAAGTAGTGGACTCAATGGCGATGACGATCAGCCACAGGATTGCGGCGATCCAGGCCTTCAGCAGACGGTGGCGTTCGGCGCTCAAGCGACTGTGGTACCTGCGGTCATGAAATCCTCACCCTTCGCAAGAAACGCGAAGGACGGGGCTCCCACGTTCAGGGATGGGGTACGCAGATTCTTACTCGATGGCATAGTTCGGGGCCTCGCGGGTGATCATGACGTCGTGGACGTGGCTTTCGCGAAGCCCGGCGCCGCTGATGCGGACGAAGCGCGTCTTCTGCAGGAGTTCGGGGATCGTGGCGCAGCCGCAGTAGCCCATGCCGGATTTTAATCCGCCGACCATCTGATGGACGATCATGGCCACGGAACCACGGTAGGGGACGCGGCCCTCAATGCCTTCAGGAACGAGTTTGGCGAGGCGGTTGGAGTCGCCGTCGGAGGCGGAGACTGCGGCCGAGGAATCGCCTTCGGTGCTCTGGAAGTAGCGCTCGCTGGAACCCTGCGCCATGGCACCAATCGAGCCCATGCCGCGATACGATTTGAAGGAGCGGCCTTGATAGAGAATCAATTCGCCGGGACTTTCGTCGGTGCCGGCGAAGAGCGATCCGATCATGACCGCACTCGCGCCCGCGGCGAGCGCCTTGGTGACGTCGCCGGAATATTTAATGCCGCCGTCGGCGATGATGGGAACGCCGGAGTCTTTCGTTGCGCGGTAGGCTTCGGCGATGGCAGTGATCTGCGGCACGCCTGCGCCGGTCACGACGCGTGTGGTGCAAATCGATCCGGGTCCGATGCCGACTTTGATGCCGTCGGCGCCAGCGCGAGTCAGTTCACATGCGCCATCGAACGTGGCCACGTTGCCTGCGAGCAGTTCGAGGTGAGGCAACTTGGATTTCACCAGCTTTACGGCGTCGAGCACTTTAGTGGAATGCCCGTGCGCGCTGTCGATGGCGATCACGTCCACTTTGGCTTCGGCGAGTTCCTGCGCGCGCTCGAGAAAATCTCCGGTAGCGCCAATGGCCGCGCCCACGCGTAGACGGCCTTGCGGGTCCTTGGCGGCGTTCGGATATTTCAGCTTCTTCTGGATGTCCTTGACCGTGATCAAGCCCTTCAGGTTGTACTTATCATCGACCACGAGAAGTTTTTCGACTCGGTGCTCGTGCAGGATCTTTTCTGCCTCTTCGAGCGTGGTTCCCACGGGCACGGTGATGAGGTTTTTCTTGGTCATCACTTTGTCGATGGGAATGTCGAAGCGGGTTTCAAAGCGCAGGTCGCGGTTGGTGAGAATGCCGACCAGTTTGCCGTGATCGGTGATGGGGACGCCGGAAATCTTGTATTTGCGCATGACTTCCAGCGCGTCGCTGACTCGATCGGTGGCCGACATGGTCACAGGGTCGACGATCATGCCGCTTTCCGAACGCTTCACCTTGTCAACTTCATTGGCCTGCTGCTCGATGGTCAGGTTGCGGTGAATGATGCCGAGGCCTCCCTGCTGCGCCAGCGCAATCGCCATGTGCGATTCGGTGACGGTGTCCATGGCGGCGCTTACCACCGGAATGTTGAGGCTGATGTTGCGGGTGAGCTGCGTCTGGGTGCTGGCCTGCGCGGGAATCACATCGGAACTAGCGGGCAGCAGAAGAACGTCATCGAAAGTAAGAGCCTCAGGAACGGGAAAATGAATCATAAGTTTCTCTGGAATTCCCAGGTGCGTGGGTAAACCTTCATTCTAGAGACGGCGGGGGATTGAGGCAAATCGAAGGGGACGACGGCAGTGGCTCAATTTGACGGCCTTTACTACGAAGGACACGAAGTCACACGAAGGAAGCACCTGCAAATCAAGCCCTTCGGGACACTTCGTATCCTTTGCGGTTCATGGCTATCTGGAGAAGAGTTTGCACGCCGAGGCTGGCGTAGTCCCAGCGCCAGGCAATGGCGGCCTTCCCGACCCAAGTCTCTTCGCGGGCAAGTACCTGGATCCGCATAAGCATTTCGCTTATTCGTTTACCGTTTCTGGCGGCAATCTGATGGCGTGGGGCGGGATCCTTCGGCGCGTGGGACCGAATCAGTTCAAGGACCTTGGCACCGGCACCATCACATTTGAAAACTCAGACGGTGGTATGAAGGCTACGCTGGTGACGGATGGTGAAACATTTTTTGCAGGCAAGAGGATTGACGCGCCGCATCTTAGCGAGGCGGACCTTGCAGGCTATGCCGGGCAATATAGGAGCACGGAAATCGACACGACCTACGATCTGTCGATCGGCTCGGGGGGTCTGCTGCTTCGAAACAAATGGAATCCGCCGCTAAAGCTTACTGTGATTGCACCCGACGAGTTTGAGAGTGGAGACGTTGGCATATTAGTGTTCCGCAGAGACGCAAATCACCGCGTCAGCGGGCTGAGCATGTTTACCGTGAATGCTAGAGATGTCAATTTCGAGAGGTCAACTGAATGGCACTGAATTGTAAGGCCGGCTGGCGGGAGAGGTGCTTTTCTCCAGGCCTGCCCCGGTTTGTCTTTTAGCATCCGGGCGCGTATATTAGGGAACTGGGAACTGCTGTGTACCGGCAATTGGCGAAGCACACCAGTGGGCGCAAGCCCACTTTTTAGTTGGGCCCTTCGGGTGGTGCAGCCGTCGCCTGTAAGCTATTGGATTCATGGCGCTTGACGTTGAACGTGTGCGGGAAATCGCGGAACGGGTAGCCGCCTCCAGCGGGCTCGAGATCGTGGAAATCGAGTTCCTCGGCGGGGGTAAGGCGCGCATGCTGCGGGTGTTTTTGGATAAGCCCGCGGCGGGGGCTGATCCGCTGGCCGGGGTTACGCACGAAGACTGCGCGAACTTCAGCCGCGAGTTTGGCACGATTCTCGATGTGGAAGACGTCATGCCGGGGTCGTACACGCTGGAAGTTTCGTCGCCTGGGCTGGATCGGAAGCTGATCAAGGCTGCCGACTTTATCCGCTTCACTGGCAGTCGCATGAAGTTGAGCACCCGGCAGCCGGTGGGCGTTAATAATAACCGCCATTTTGAAGGACGGCTGGAGAGTTTCAAGGACGGGCGCTTGACGTTGGATTTGAGCGTGGCCAGCCACAAGTCGCGCAAGAAGATGGGCACAGCGGCCGGCGAGAAGATCGAAATTGATTTCTCCAATGTGGAGAAGGCGAATTTGGTGCCGGAAATTTGAAATGCAGGTGTTAGGTCTTGGGCGTTAGGTGTTAGGTCCCGGTTTCCCCAAGACCTACGACCTAAGACCCAAGACCTGGCAAGTGGCAGGGTTTAGTTAGCGGAATACTTTATGGCAAGCGAGCTCTACAACACGATCGACGCACTTAGCCGGGAAAAAGGCATTGACCCGCAGATTGTAGTCAGCGCGGTGGAAGACGCTATTGTTATGGCTACGCGCAAGTACTACAAGTCGCAGGAGAATCTGCGGGCCAAGCTCGACAAGGAAACGGGCAAGATCAACGCCTTCGCGGTGAAGACCGTGGTGGAGACTCCGGAACAGGTGGAAGATCCCAACCTGCAGATCACTCTGGAAGATGCGCGCAAGATCGATCCCGCTCTTGAAGTTGGGGGCGAATTGCAGATTCCGAAAGTCACCGAAGGCATTCTGGGACGCATTGCGGCACAACTGGCGAAGCAGGTGATTTTCCAGAAGGTGCGCGAAGCGGAACGCGACACGGTTTACAACGAGTACATCGGACGCGTGGGAGAGATCGTCAACGCCACGGTGAAGCGCGTCGAAGGGCCCGATGTGATTTTTGATATCGGCAAGGCGGAAGCTCGCATGCCGCGCAAGGAACAGTCGCGGCTGGAATCGTTTGCCATCGGCGAGCGCGTCCGCGTGGTGATTGCCCGCGTGGAGAGGGCTTCGAAGGGCCCGGGCGTTGTGGTTTCGCGCGCGGCGCCGGAACTGGTGCAGCATTTGTTCCAGACGGAAGTTCCGGAAATCTACGACGGAACCGTCGTGATCCGCGCGATTGCCCGCGAAGCTGGCGAGCGCACCAAGATCGCGGTCATGTCCAAGGACAAGGATGTGGACGCGGTGGGTGCTTGCGTCGGTATGAAGGGGATGCGCGTGCAGTCGATCATCCGCGAACTGCGCGGGGAGAAGATCGACATCATCGAGTATCACGAAGATGCCGTGACCTTCGCCGAAAAGGCGCTGCAGCCCGCGAAGGTGAGCCGCGTCACGGTGGTTGACAGCGCGGACAAGCATCTCGAAGTTGTGGTCGACGACAGCCAGCTTTCTTTGGCCATCGGCAAGAAGGGGCAGAACGTCCGCCTGGCGGCGAAGCTGCTTGGCTGGAAGATCGACATCAAGAGCGAAGAAGAGAAGCGCCAGGAAGTCGAACTGCAGATGGCCGCGATGGCGCCGCAAGCGACGACCCCGCTCGAAGACGTAACGGGTCTGGGGGAAGGGCTGGTGGAAAAGCTCAGCGCCGCGGGCGTGACCACGGTCGAAGCGCTGGCTGATATGACGCCGGAACAACTCGAGGCCATCGAAGGCATCGGGCCTAAAACGGTGGAAAAAATCAGTCTCGCGGTGAATAATTACTTTGCGAGCCTGGAGGCGGGCGCCGCCGAAGGAGAAGTTCCGGCGGAGGGCGTGGCCGCAGAAGGTGAAGCTGTACCGGAAGAGGCTGCGCCGGAAGCTGCCGCTGAAGCGGTGGCCGGCGAAGTTGCCGCGGAAGAACATGCGGCGGCTCCTGAGGCGACGGCGGAAGCCGAAGCCGCCTCGGACGAAAAAGAAGAGCGCGGGCCAGAAGACGGCTCCGCTCCCGAAAAAACTGAATAGTCATGGCACGCGCGGACATCTTCGATGGCGTGCGAGTGCAGGACGCTGACTCCGTGAGGATGCAATGAAGACCTAAGCGCAACGCGGGGTACAAGAAAGGCCGGATGAGCAAGGTTCGAATCAACGATCTCGCCAGGGAGCTGGAAGTTAAAAGCAAAGCCATTCTCGACGCTCTACCGATCGTCGGGGTGACGGAGAAGAAGACCCATTCCAGTTCGCTCGAGGAGCATGAAGCGGAAAAAGTACGGGCTCACATCCGCGGCTCGTCCGAAGCGCAGTCGCCGTCCGCCCGGTCCGCGCGCGCGCTACGCGGCGAAGAAGAAATCAAGACGAAGATCGATTTGTCGCACATTTCCCGGCCGGGAGATGTGCTGAAAGCTATCACGCAAAAGAAGGAGGCGGCAGCGGCTCCGACTCGGCCCGCAGCGTCTCCTGTGGCAGCAAAACCTGCCGTTGTGACTCCCGCGGTAAGAACAACGCAGCCTCCTGCTGCGCCTCCGATTCAGGCAACGACGGTTACAGCGCCACCGCCTGCGGCGCGGCCCGAAGTGGTCGCTCCCGTGGTAGAGAAGCCGGCTGCGCCCGTGACTCCAGCCGCGGCTCAAAGTGCTCCAGCGGTTCCAGCACAGCCGCGCCCAGTTCCGCCGCCTCCGGCTGCTGGGGCACCGCCAGCGCCTCCGGTTACAGCATCTGCCGCACCTCAACCTGCCGTGACTGCGCCGCGTCCGCCCGCGCCCCCGGCGGTTGTGGGACCGCCGCAGCCTCCAGCGCCGCGCATGATTGTTCCGCAGACAGGACCGCGTCCGGTGTACAAAGCTCCGCCGCCGCGTCCAATCGCGCCGGTTGCGCAAACCGGCGCACCCGCCGGGACCATGCGTCCCGCGCCCGGACGTCCGGTGCCGGGACAGCCAATTTTTCAGCGTCCGCGTCCGCAGGTGCCCGGCGGAGGTCCGCCGCGTCCGCTGCGTCCGGGGGAACGACGTCCGATGCATCCCACGCGCCAGGCGCCAGCGGGCGCGCGTCCTCTCGGTGTTGGTCCGGGACTTCCGCCTCCGGGACCGGTTCGTCCGGGCAGCCGCCCGGGTGCTCCGGCGCGGCGGCCCGGCCAGCGCTATGTTCCGCGTGGTGTAAAAGAAGGCCCGATGAAGGGCTACACGCCACCGCCGCGCATGGTGGTGTCGAATGAGCCGATGCCGATCACGCGCAACATCACGATTACGGAAGGCATCAGCGTCAAGGATCTGGCGGAAAAACTTGATATTCGCGCGAAGGATTTGATCTCGCGCCTGCTCGGTCGCGGCGTTTTCGCCACCATCAACCAAACGCTCGACGCGGAACTGGCGAGCGAAATGGCGCGTTTCTTCGGAGCTGAGACGAACGTGATCACCTTCGAGGAGCAGGCTTCGAAAGACATTGACGCCGCCGCTGCCAGCGGAGAGGATTCCGCCGTTGAAGTCACGCCGCGTCCGCCGGTGGTCACGATCATGGGTCACGTCGACCACGGCAAGACCACGTTGCTCGATTCGATTCGCCTGACTAGCGTTGCCGAAGGCGAAGCGGGCGGCATCACGCAGCACATCGGCGCCTACAAAGTTCGAATCACCGATAAAGAATCTCCGGCTTACGGCCGCGAGATTGTGTTCCTCGATACGCCGGGCCACGAAGCGTTTACTCGCATGCGGTCTCGTGGAGCTAAGGCCACCGACATCGTAGTCCTAGTCGTGGCAGCCGATGACGGCGTCATGCCGCAAACTGTCGAAGCCATCGATCACGCGCACGCCGCCGAAGTCCCGATCATCGTCGCGGTGAACAAGATCGATAAGCCCGACGCGATGCCCGACCGGGTGAAGAAACAGCTCGCCGACCGCGGGCTGGTGCCGGAAGAATGGGGCGGTAAGACGGTGTTCGTCGACGTTTCGGCGAAGAAGAAAACGAATCTTAACCT
The DNA here is from genome assembly GCA_963707205.1 of uncultured Acidobacteriaceae bacterium. Taxonomy (GTDB): domain Bacteria; phylum Acidobacteriota; class Terriglobia; order Terriglobales; family Acidobacteriaceae; genus Sulfotelmatobacter. The sequence continues at coordinate 101,546 of CAVPQE010000021.1, read as the reverse complement.
GTTGATGGAAATGATCTGCCTGGTGGCAGATCTGGCAGAGCTGAAGGCCACTCCGGAGCGTGCCGCGACAGGCGTCGTGCTCGAAGCGAAACTCGACCGCGGCCGCGGACCTGTGGCCACCGTGCTAGTGCAGAACGGCACGCTTATTGCCGGCGACAATTTTGTGGTGGGCAACGTTTACGGCAAGATCCGCGCCATGTTCGACGATCGCGGGGCGGCGCTGGCATCCGCGCCACCTTCCACGCCGGTTGAAATTCTGGGTATGGAAGGTTTGCCTCAGGCCGGGGATCAGTTCGTCGTCGTTGCCGATCGAGACAAGGCCCGAGGGATATCCGAATACCGCGAGCAGAAGGCGCGCGAAGCTGCGCTGGCTAAGAGTTCGCGTGTATCGCTGGAAGGGTTGGCTGAGCAGATCAAGACCGCCGGCACCAAGGAACTGAACATCATCTTGAAGGGCGATGTGCAGGGGTCGGTGGAAGTGCTCAGCGATCTGCTCTCGAGACTTTCGAACGAGAAGGTTCGCCTGAGACTGCTGCGTTCAGGCGTCGGTGCCATCACCGAAACCGATGTGCTGCTGGCTTCGGCGTCGAATGCCATCATCATCGGCTTCAACGTGCGACCGGAGCGCAAGGCGCAGGAACTGGCCGAGCAGGAAGACGTCGACATCCGCCTGCACTCGATCATTTACGAACTGCAGGACGAGATTAAGCGCGCCATGACCGGCCTGCTCGAGCCGACGATCAAGGAAACTTATCAGGGTCGCGCCGAGGTGCTCGAAACCTTCCGCATTCCGAAGGTTGGCACCGTCGCTGGTTGCAGAGTGATCGATGGCTTGATCAAACGGGACTCTGAAGTGCGCCTGCTACGCGATAACGTGGTCGTGTTCAAGGGTAAGATCGGATCGCTGCGCCGCTTCAAGGACGACGCGAAAGAAGTCACCAACGGCATGGAGTGCGGCATCTCGATCGCCAACTATGGCGACATCAAGGCGCGCGATGTAATCGAGGCCTTCGCCACGGAGCGGATTGCCGCGGAAGTAATGGCGTAAGGCAGTGGCCAGTGATTAGTGGACAGTGGCCAGGTTTTCTGACAACTGAGCACTGGCCCGTGACCACTGCATGATCGCTTTTCTCACCCTCGAACTCCACATCGAAGCCGCGCAGTCGATCAAGGATAGGCGGCAGGTCGTGCGCAGTTTGAAAGACCGGCTGCGCACACGCTTCAACGTTTCGATCGCCGAACTCGACGGCGCTGAACTGTGGAACCGCGCCACCATTGGCGTGGTCAGCATCTCTGGTTCGCGCGACTACCTCGACGGCCTGATGAAGAACGTGGAGCGTGCGGCCGCGCGCATCGCTAACAACCACGGGGCGGAAATCGCCGATTCCTTCGTCGAATATTTCTAGAGAATGCCCGCGTAGAGACAGCCCATCAGCTGTCTGCGTCGGGGCGAAGCTCAGTTCCCCCGACAAAGTCTATCGCTGGCAACGCAGGGAACACTCTCCCATCGCATTGTTACTTCTGTACTTACCAGCATCTCGGTAAAGGGCGCGACAATAGCGCTTCCGGATCACACACTTGGGCCCCATTTTCTGATATTCTCATGCGTTTTACCTGAGAGGGGCTGGGCGTGGAGAAGCGCGGGCTGAAATATCATCGCGGGCGGGTTGGCGAGGCTCTGCGCGAGGAGATCGAAACGCTCGTGGAAGGCGAACTGGCTGATCCGCGGATCGGCCTAGTGAGCGTGACGGCAGTCCATATTGCCGACGATGGCCGGTCCGCGCAGGTTTGGGTCAACGTGGAAGGCGACGATGCGGATGCGGACCAGAGTTTGGAGGGGCTGGAAGCGGCGCGTGCATACATTCGTCATGAACTGGTTGAGCGATTGCACCTGAGACGAGCGCCGGAGTTGTATTTCCGGCTGGACCGCGCGGAACAGGAAAAGGCGCGAGTCGAAGAATTGTTGGCGCGGGCCAAGAAAAGAAGCAAGGCCCGCAAGGAACCCAGTGGAAAAAAGGCATAGTGACGTGCTGGAGGACGTGCTCCGGCAGATCGGAGAGCACGAGCGATTCGTGCTGACCTCGCACGCCCGGCCCGATGGCGATGCAGTGGGATCGGCCCTGGCTTGCTGCCAGATTTTGCGGGCGATGGGCAAGCAAGCCGATGTTGTCCTGCACGATGGCGTTCCCCGCGTCTACCGCTCGCTCCCGTTCGCCGACCAGGTTGTGCAGTCCAGCCACGTCATGGGCAGTTATGATTCGGCTATTATTCTGGAATGTGACAGCATTCACCGAACCCGGCTCGAAGGCTTGGAAAATCGATTTCTGATCAGCATCGACCACCATGTCAGCGGACGCCCTTTCGCCCACGTCAACTGGATCGATCCGCACGCCGTAGCGACTGCGGAAATGGTGTTCCGCCTGGCTCGCGAAGCTGGCGTGAAATTTTCCGCCGAGGTTGCGACCTGTCTTTATACCGCGCTCATGACCGACACCGGTTCGTTCATGTTTCAAGGAACGAACGAGAACACGTTCGCTCTGGCGCGCGAACTCGTGTTGGCGGGAGCGGATCCGGCGCACTGTGCGCGCGGCATTTATTTCGCTCATTCCGTCGCCAAGATTCGGCTGCTCGGCGAAGCGCTTCGCAGTCTGACTGCGGACGGCCACCTCGCCTATGCCTGGGTAACACAGAAGCAGATGGAGCGCTGCGGCGCGATCGAAGAAGATTGCGAAGGATTGGTGAACTACGTCTTGTCCATCGGCGGCGTCGAGGTCGCGGCATTCTTCCGCGAGTTGCCCGATGGGCGATTCCGTGTGAGCTTGCGCAGCAAGGGCAAGCTTGATGTTGCTCATGTGGCCGAGAGTTTCGGCGGCGGAGGCCACGAATGCGCCAGCGGTTGCTCGGTCGATGGCCCACTCGCCGAGGCCGTCCGCCAGGTTCTTGCCCAGCTTCGCCGCGGACCTTCCGTACAATAGCGATCAATTGCAGATTTGTGATTTTAGATTGCAGATTGAAGAACCTAGCGGTCTATCGTTCGCTTTTAAATCTGAAATCTGAAATTAAAATTCTTTCATGAGCGCTCGTACCCGCACCGACGTACTGCTGATGGCTGGCTTCTGTGCATTTCTGTTTTTCTACGGCCTCGGGCAATTCGGGCTGATTGGCGCCGACGAGCCTCGCTATGCGCAGGTGGCGCGCGAGATGCTCGAGCGTCGCGACTGGGTCACGCCGGTCCTCGGCGGCCATGCCTGGCTCGAGAAGCCTCCACTGTATTACTGGCAGGCGATGCTGGCCTACTCTGCGTTCGGCGTGAGCGATGTGGCGGCGCGGATTCCAGCGGCGTTGGATGCAACCCTGCTGGTGGTCGCGGTTTATCTTTTCTTTCGTCGCTTTCGGCGCGGCGTGGAAGTGGATGTGGCGCTGATCACGGCTTCTTGCGCGGGAGTGATCGGATACGCGCGGGCTGCTTCGATGGACATGGCGCTGGCCGCGACTTTCTCGATTGCGATGCTCTCGTGGTGGGGCTGGCGCGAGAGCGGGAAGCGAGCCTACCTTGCGCTGTTCTACATTTTCATGGCGCTGGGGATGCTGGCGAAAGGGCCGGTGGCGCCGTTTCTGGCTGCGGCTGTCATCGTGCTCTTCGCGCTGGGCGCGCGCGAATCTCGCCTGGTCTTAAAAACGTTCTGGCTGCCGGGGATTCTCCTGTTCTGTGGGATTGCACTGCCGTGGTACATCGCGGTGCAGATGCGGAATCCGCAATTCTTTCGCGAATTCATTCTTCAGCACAATTTGGCCCGCTTCTCCAGCGATCTGTATCACCACCGCCAGCCGTTTTGGTATTACCTTCCCGTCATGGCCCTCGCGTTTGTGCCGTGGACGGTGTTTGTGATCGCAGCAATCGTGGAGTCGGCGCGAATGTGGTGGGCGGAGCGTAAATCCGTTTCCCCCGAGCCTGATCTCGAGTGGCAGTTCAGCCTGTTCGCCTGCTGCTGGCTGGTCGTACCGGTGGCGTTCTTTTCGTTCTCGCAGTCGAAACTTCCCGGCTACATTCTTCCCGCAATTCCGGCGGGGACGGTGCTGCTGGCGGATTATTTACGCCGACAACTCACGGCTGATGAAAATGTCTCGAAAGGATTGGCGGTGATGCACGCGCTGGTGGCCGCCGCGCCGATCATTCCTTCGTCTGCTGATTGCTTATATTGTCAGCGAGCGGCGGTTGCCTGCGGGGCGTCCCATGCTGCTCGCGCTGGCGCTTGCGTTCGTGCTGTCTGCCACGATCGCGCTGACGCTGGTCAGCTCGGTTGCGCCTGCGCATGCTACGCTTTGTAACACTCATTCCGTTAGTGTTGTCAGTCGCGGCGGTGCTGAAGCTGGGAACAACCGCATCGATCAAAAGCTTTCGGCTCGCCCGCTGGCGGTTGAGATCGCAGGCCTGGAAACGCACCAGCTGCCGCTTGCGGTTTTTGGCGTTTCTCGGGAGATGGAGTTCGGGCTCACGTTTTATCGCAACCAGGCGATTGTGCGCTACGAGGGAGGAAGCATTCCCCGGGAAGAACATTTGCTCGTGGCTCCGTCGACGTGGAAGGTGAATGTCGCCAAGCAAACGGCGGGGCGACGCGTGTTGTTCCTGGGCCACTACCCGCCTCAGGGTGTGGACTATTACTGGGTCTCCGCCGCCGGCACGAGTCGTTGACGAGCGCAGTCTATGGGTGGTGCTAATTGGGTATTGCCGGAACCGGGTGGCCCGACAACCTAGGTTTTTTATCGTTTTGGTCTTACCGGCCGGGACTAGTGGCACGCACTGATTTCCGAACCAACCTCTTTTCCGAGAAGGCATCCAAGTGAGATGGCAGAACTGCAGCACCCTACCCTCCAGCCTCACTGAGCGGAGAGGGGTTGGGGGGAGGGTCGCCGCGGTGCCTGCCAATTTAGATATCCGGCTTGCCACGTCTCCCCTGCTATGGGATGTGGCAGGCCACAACTTTGCTACGGACTCGCCTGAAATTCGCTAAACTAGACGTATGAAATTGGTATCCGCTCGTTTGCTGGTTGGTGCGACCCTGCTCATTTGCGGGCTGGCGGGTTTGCCTGCGCGCGCTCAGGAGGGTCCGCTCGAGAATACCCCTCCTGCGGGCACGACGCCGGAGGACATCATTAAGCGCTTCGCCGCCAAAGAGACGGAATTTGCCAAGGCGCGCGACCAGTATACCTACCGCCAGGACGTAAAAGTGGAAACCCTTGACGGAGACACGGTCGACGGCCAGTATCACGAAGTCTTCGACGTGATGTTCGACGATAAGGGCCATCGCATCGAGAACGTGGTGTTTGCTCCGCAATCGAGTCTGACCAAGATCTTCATGTCGCAGGAAGATTTTGAAGACATCCGGCACCGGCTGCCGTTTGTGCTGACCGAAGAGGACCTGCCGGAATACAACATCCTCTATGTGGGCCAGCAAAAGGAAGATGAGCTGGAGTGCTATGTGTTCGACATTGCGCCCAAAAAGATCGAGGGTAAGAAGCGCTACTTCCAGGGACGCGTCTGGGTCGACAATCACGATTTCCAGATCGTGAAGACCTATGGCAAAACCGTCCCCGACATCCGCGAGAAACACGGCAACCAAGAGAATTTGTTTCCCAAGTTCACCACCTGGCGGCAACAGATCGACGGCCAATACTGGTTTCCCGTCTACACCAAAGCGGACGACGAACTGCACTTCAAGATGGAAGACGTGCACATCAAGGAAATTGTGAAGTACGAGGACTACAAGCGCTTCGGCGCCAATTCAAGATTCTCTACCAAGGCAAGGAAATTCCAAAGGAGAAACCGCAGGATCAGAAGAAGCCAGACGAGCAGAAACCGCAGTACTAAGTTTCAGGGTTTCAAATTTCACAGGTTTCGTGCGCAAAGACTCGATGAGACGGTTGAGGAGACCTAGAACTTGGTAGGCTTCGCGGTCCATTTTTTCGTGCGCGTCGGGCTTTAAGTAATTCAGATCTAAAGCTATCGCAAGTTGCGTATCAAGTTCGAGCAACGATCCCCTGGCCTGCCCGAGAAAGTGCAGGAACTCACCCCGTGTCAACCGCCCCTGACCTTCAGCAATGTTGGATGGAACGGAGACGGCGGCTCGTCTGAGCTGCGATGTTAAACCGTAAGTTTCAGCCCGCGGGAATTGCTCAGTAGTTCTGTAGATTTCGACCGAAAGACTTTTGGCTTTTTGCCAAACCAAAAGTTCACGATAAGATCGCGCCACAAACAGATTTTAGGTTGAACCATGTGGGCCATCAATTCTTTTCGTGATCCCTGAGCCTCTGCAATTCCACTTTGAAACTTTTGAACCCTGAGACTTTGAACCCTTGAAACCTTGAAACTTTGAAACGTTAGTAAAACAAATACTTCCTCCACTTATCGTCCGACCGTCCCATCAACCGCATGATGTGACGGCTGGTATGCAAGTTGAAGGCGCGAGGTTCGCGCATCAATTTCATGCCGGCCTCGGCGGGCTGCTGATTGCCTTTGCGGCGGTTGCAGGCGTGGCAGCAGGCGACCAGGTTTTCCCAGGTGGACGAGCCTCCGCGGGAGCGCGGAATCACGTGGTCGAGCGTCAGTTCACTCGAGGGCAGCACCGTGGCGCAATACTGGCAGGTATTGCGATCGCGCAGCAAAATGTTCTTCCGCGAGAGCGCGCGGCTCTGGTGGGGAATGCGGCGGTACTCAAGCAGGCGAATCACCGAGGGCAGGCGCATGGCCACGCGGGCCGAGTGCAGAAAGTGTCCGTTCTCTTCTTCGGTCATGGCCACGCCCTTGAGAACGAGGACCAGCGCGCGGCGGGCGGCGCAAACATTGATGGGCTCGTAAGACGCGTTTAGCACGAGGACAGGAGCGAGCAGAGCATGGCCGTCACCGGGCCGGTGGGAGCCCGCTGGCGAGAACAGGCTGGCGGCATGCCGGGAGCCTGCATCGTGGTCCATCCTCAGTGACATAACTTCCTGCCCTCAGGGGCTGAAGCCCAATCCTCTTTCCTTCTGACCTGCAGCGCCGAAGCGCTGCGCCATCCAAAATCAAAATGCTAGCTGCCCACTGCTTTCGCCATCGGAACTTCCATCTCCGCGGCTTCGTTAACTTCCGCTTCATCCGGCCAGAATTCACCGTCATTAGATGCCAATTTCAGGGTGCGCGCCACCGTCGCGACCCACACCTTCGAGGCTCCGGCGCGGCGCAGCACGTGGGCGCATTCCGTGGCCGTAGCGCCAGTCGTGTAAACATCATCCACCAGAATTACCACGCGGCCAGTGACTTCTGCGGCACGATTGACGGCAAAGGCTCCGCGCAGGTTGGCACGACGCTGGTGGCTGCTCAAGCCGATCTGAGAAGCGGTGTCGCGGGTGCGCAACAGAATGTCGGGGGCCAGCTGCAAACGCTCGCTCACGGGACGAAACTTCAACGCGGCCCGCGCGATCAGTTCCGCCTGATTGAACCCGCGCTGGCGTCGCTTGGCCTTATAGAGCGGCACGGGAATCACGAGGATCGTCGGTGGCTCGAACGTCAACTGCTCAAAGGCAGGCTCCAGTGCGGCCAAGGCTTCAGCCAGCAAGCCTCCCAGGACCTTCGCCACCGGACGTACCCCGTTGTACTTCAAAAGGTGAATCAGTTCGCGCAGTCCACTCTCATACCTGCCATACGCCACCGCGCGGGCAAAAGGACGGCGAATGCGGCGGCAAACCGGACATCGCCTCAGCCCCCCGGCATCCCGCTCGGCGTAAGAGGAAAGCACTCGGTCCCCGCAAACAGAACAAACTTTGCCGCGGACCGGGTAGATAGCGGCCAGGCAATGGGGGCATACGGGGAGACGGGAGATATTCAGCAGAGGCTCGCCGCAAATGCGGCAGTCGGAAGGAAAGAAAACGGAGAAGAGACTCTCAGCGACTCGGCGGGTCCAGGCTCGATTAGACCAGGCTCGATGAGCCCAAATTTGGTGGGCCCAAGCTCGTCCACGACCGGGCGAAGTGCCTTGCGAAACAATAGAATGCCCTGGAACTCCAACACTGGCATGGCCAGACCGGATTCGGTCCTCACTACTGCTGAAGACGGCCTCCTCATAATCCCGCGGACCAATCCGCCGCGGCCAATCTTAGCTGCAACTCCTGCAGTATAGCGGCGATCCCCGTCGCTAAGCAACGTTGCGGTTCGAGGCCGGCTTCGCTTTCCCGGGCGCGATCTTCGGCGTTTCCGGCAGTCGGTCGCGCACGGGGGTGAAAATCAGCCGGTAATCCCGCCGGAAACATTCCCCACAGCGCACTGGCATCAAAAGAAGCAGCGGAAGGATAAGCCGTTCGGTCAAGGTACGGCGGCGGGAGCGGAATCCAACTTCGCTACCACAATCGCGGCAAATGTAGGGTGGAATCAAAGGCCGATCAGGGGAGACTTTCATACTTGCACCTCAGAAAACCCAAGCTTACGAAGGGAAGACCGATTGGCCCTATTTTACACCCGAAGGGCGGTCAAAGCGTCACTTTCGGAGCTCCCGGCCAGTTCTTCTCACTGTTCGAGAACGGACACCGGTTTCGGTTTACGAACAGTTGTCGCCTGAGTCCTGACCGCCTTATCTCGCAGTTTGAACGCCTTGCGTAATGTTCAATAGGGCATGAGAATGCTGTCCTACAAGCAATTACCGAGAATAGCGATCCCGGCAAAGGAAATATGACCGGCTTCTTTCAGGATCTCCGGCACGCTTATCGCAGGTTGCGAAAGTCCCCTGGCTTTACCGCAGTGGCCGTCCTCACGCTCGCCCTGGGTATTGGCGCTAATACGACGATTTTCAACCTGGTCCGTGCCATCTTGTTTCAGCCCTTGCCGGCTAGAAATGCCAACCGCTTGGTGGTGATCTGGGTGAGCAACCTGCAACACGGTTGGAGCCGAGTGGGGCCGACGGGACGGGACTACCTGGATTGGAAGGAGCAGAGCAAGGGTTTTGACGACATGTTTTTGTTCGAGCACGGCACCGGGACCGTGACCGGTAGAGGCGATCCGGAGCAAGTGGCGGGTCTGCGGGTAACAACAAACTTCGGCGAATTTTTTGGAATCAAACCGGTCTTGGGCCGGACGTTTCGTCTGGACGAGGCAGGAAGCCGGCACAACTTCGCAATTCTGGGCTACGGCTATTGGCGACGGCGCTTCGCTTCCGACCCGTCAGTGGTCGGGCAAGGCATGACGTTGAACGGCGAGTCATACACGATTATCGGAGTCTTGCCCGCGGAATTTGCCGCCCTTTTTCCTTCCGATTTGGTCGTGCCCTTCGACACCGACTGGCTGGAACGCGCTGAGAACGACCTTGGCGTTTTCGGCAGGCTCAAGCCAGGAACCACGCTAAGGCAGGCGACTGAGGAGATGAGCGTCATCGCGGGACGGATCGCGACCGCGCGTCCATCGCGGAAGGGCTTTGGCATAGTGATGGTACCGCTCGAAGACGTGCGCGTGGAGTATCTCCGGCCCGCGCTGCTGGTTTTGCTTGGTGCTGTGGGTTTTGTGCTGCTCATTTCGTGCGCCAACGTTGCTAACCTAATGCTGGCGCGCTCCGTTGTGCGCCAGCGAGAGATGGCGATTCGGATGGCGTTGGGAGCTGGACACGTGAGACTGATCCGTCGATTCCTCGCGGAGAGCGTGTTGCTCGCACTTTTTGGCGGTGTTGCCGGTTCGCTTCTGGCGCTGTTGTCCACGAACCTGCTGAAGATCTTTGTGCCCTCGCGTATTCCCGTTCCAAATGCAGCCGACGCGGTCACCCTTCCGGGAATTCACATGAACATTACCGCGTTCGGCTTCACCATCGTCATCTCGCTGTTGGCGGCAATTATCTTCGGCCTCATTCCTGCGTTTCAAAGCCTGCGGTGCAATGTGAATGAATCGCTGAAAGAGGGTGGCAGAGCCGCCCTCTCTGGCCCGCGCACACATCGCACGCGCTCCGCACTGGTCATTATCGAGTCTGCCTTGGCGTTTGTTCTGGTAATTGGCGCCGGTCTGATGATCAAGAGCTTTCGGCGCCTACTCGAGGCGGACCCGGGCTTTCGTCCCGATCATTTGTTGACGTTGCGTGTTAAATTGCCGACCGATGCGAAGGACTCCAAGTATCAGGAGCCTCGCCAGCGGGCCGCGACTTTCCAGCGCTTCCTCGCCAGCGTCGAGCGAGTACCGGGAATTCAGTCCGCCGCATTCGCGGAAATTGTTCCGCTCACCCAGGACGACATGGACATGGGATACTTCGTCGTCAAGGAAGATCCGCCTCTGCCCCCGGAGCAGCATCTCGCGGCCGATTTCAGGAACATTACTCCCCATTACTTTGCCACCATGGGCATTCCGTTGAGGGAGGGCCGAATCTTCACCGAGGCGGACAACTCAGACCGCCCGCGTGTCGTGGTAATTGACCAGACATTCGCCCAAAGGTTTTTTCCCAACCAGGATCCGATCGGCAGACATTTGCAAGTTCCGGACGCGACGCGGCCCGCGCGCGAAATCGTCGGCGTCGTGGGCGCGGTTCGCGACACTGGCTTCGACCAGCAGCCGCGCCCTACGGTCTACTTTCCTTCTCTGCAAAGCCCTGACCCCACGACGATGAGTTTGGTGGTGCGTACCAGCTTGCCGCCCAGTGCCATCTTGCCCGCGATCAAGAATGCAATTTGGTCGGTTGACAGCAACCAGCCTGTTTACGAAGTCAGGTCGATGGACGAAATCATTTCGGGAATCGTCTCGGCGCCCCGCCTCGCTTTTCTTTTGTTGGCAGTGTTTGCGTCCCTCGCGCTCGCGTTGGCGGCGATTGGGATCTATGGCGTCACTTCCTATCTGGTCAGTGAACAAACGCATGAAATTGGGGTCCGCATGGCGCTGGGCGCCCAACCGAGTGATGTTTCGCGCCTGGTGCTAGGCCACGGAGCAAGGCTGGCTGGCATTGGGATTATCGGCGGTACAGCGGCATCTCTCGCACTCACGCGCCTGCTATCGAGTCTGCTCTTCGGCGTGAGCGCGACGGACCCGTTGACATTCGCCGGCGTGGCGATTCTGCTCATCCTCGTTGCACTCGCAGCCTGCTATGTCCCGGCGCGGCGCGCGATGCGCGTTGATCCCGTGGTTGCGTTGCGATGCGAATAGCCGTTTTTCTTCGCGATCAGGTACCGCTGAATGACGGGCTGTCAAGAGTCCCGTGCTCACCCGCGTCGCGGAAACAGCGATCGCTAGAAACTCGACCTTGATGATTATGGGATCACGGGCGAACAGGAAGGAACCGAATTACTTCTTGCCTGCCGACGATACAATTGTCGTGTCGTGTTGCGGACGAATTGCAGGCAAACCTAAGCGCTCGGCGGAGCCAGCTTTTGAACGCCCGGCGTATCCCCGCCCAGCCAGTCCGGATGCTTGGCGGTCGAGTCGAAGTGCGACGAGGTTTTGAACAATTCGTACTTTCCGGCCGTCGCCACTTCTTTCGTCTTCGCCAGCAGTTGCGCGATCTGTTCTCGATTCATGGGCTGAAAGGTTTTGGCCGCTTCAAAGGCCTGGTTCAGGATTTCCGCCTTATCGATGCCCGTGATCACGACCGACGTGGGCAGGCTCAGCGCGTAGTGGAGACACTCGATCGGCGTTACCGTCTTGCTCTTTAAAATCACGCCGTCTCCCATCGACTTCATGCCGAGCACGCCGATCTCCTGTTTCACCAATTCCGGCAGAACCATGTGCGCGAAACTGCGGAAATGCGCATCCATCACGTTCAGCGGCATCTGGACGGTGTCGAAGTGGAAGCCGTGTTCGGCGGCCACTTTCAACATATACAAATGAATGTGTGGATCTTTGTGACCGGTGAATCCAATGTAGCGAAGCTTGCCGGCTTTTTGGGCGGTCACAACGGCTTCCATCGCCCCGCCTTCCGCAAAGATCCGATCAGGATCGTCGAAGCGGATGATTTCATGATGCTGCACCAGATCGATGTGATCGGTCTGCAGGCGTTCCAGGCAAGTTTCGATTTGCCGCTCGGCAACCTCTTTGGTGCGGCCATCGATTTTCGTCATGAGAAAAACTTTCTGGCGATATCCATCTTTCAGGGCCTTCCCCATCCGCACTTCGCTCTGGCCTTCGTTGTAGTCCCAACTGTTATCCATGAACGTAATGCCGCGATCGATGGCAGTGCGCACCAGGCGAATGCTCTCATCTTCGGTGAGGCCATGTTGCGCGATATGAAACCCACCCATCCCGATGGCTGAGACCCGCTCTCCGGTGCGGCCGAGCGTGCGGTAAAGCATGTCGCCCTTGCGAGTTCCTGCAGAGGATGTGAGTGGAATCTGATTCATGGAACTGTTCTCCTGTCTGACGATAGATTTTTCCTGAGCGAAGGCCGCGGGTAGAGTGCTGGCGGCGCCGCAAATGGTTGCAACTTTGAAAAATTCCCGGCGTTTCATTCTGAGACCTTCATTTAACGTTGGAGTCTTATCGTGCTTGAGATGACGGCCAAGACCTGGGCGTTGCCGTCCATTCTCGCGCTATAGATTCGCCGCGGCCCTGCGATATACTGGCAGCCGGCGTACAGGACGCCGCCCGTCCGCGGACAGGACCGAGTCCACCTGAGCGATACGCTGAAATAGGGTTCGTACGAACCTCCTTTTGGCCCGCAGCAGCGGACTCCGGGCATGACTTAGAAGGAGGTCCGTCCATGGCTAAGCAGTTTTACGATCGTCATTTTCCGGTTCGCCCCAACCTCGATCAACTCAAGCATCAGGCTAAGGATTTGCTGCGTGCGGTAAGGCAGGGCGATCCGGCCGCAATCGCCGAACTGCGTAAACATTATCCCAAAACCATTGAGCCCTCCGCCGCCAAGCTTGCCGACGTGCAGGCCGCGCTGGCGCGCAGCTACGGCCTCGCCGGCTGGCCGCGGCTCGTCACCGCCTGCCGCATGACCGAGGCGATCTGGCGCGGCGACTTGGACGCTGTCCGCGAGCTGGTGCGGAAAAATCCGCGGCTGCTGCATGAAAGCGCGCGTGGCGTGGCCGACAGCAACTGGGGTCCGCCGATGTCGTACGCCGCGAACGTAGGGCAGGATGGGATCATCGCGATGCTTCGAGGGATGGGTGCCGAAGATTTGCAGCATGCTTTCGACCGGGCGTGCCTACAGGGCCAGCTCGAAACCGCCCGGCGCCTGCATGCGATGGGGGCCCGCATCGTCCCGGGATTGGTCATGGGACCGTGTGAAACGCTGAATGCCGAGGGTCTCGCGCTGCTGTTCGAACTAGGCGCCCAGCTTACTGATGAGCACGACGATCGTCTCGCGCCCGTCGCCTTGCTTCTTGAAACTTATAGCCGCGGTCCGGAGGGGAAACATCGCTGTCTCGAGTTGGTGGCCGAGCGCGGGATCGCTCTTCCTGATACGCCTGCCATGGCGGTGCATCGCGGCCGCATCGATTTAGTCGAAGCGCATCTGCGTCGTGACCCGCGACTGCTCAGTCGAACCTTCTCGCATGAGGAAATCTATCCGCCTGAGTTGGGATGCCACGCCGACCATTCCTTGGCACTGCACAGCACTCCGCTGGCGGGCACGACGCTGCTGCACATTTGCGTCGATTTCGACGAGATCGAAATCGCCGGCTGGCTGATCGAGCATGGCGCCGACGTGAACGCCCGCGCCGAGGTCGACGCCGGCGGCTTCGGCGGGCATACACCGCTGTTCGGTTGCGTGGTGTCGCAAGCGTATCTCTGCGGCCGGCAACAGGACGCCGCCTTCGCCCGCCTTCTGCTCGATCATGGCGCCGATCCGAACGTGCGCGCGTCGCTGCGGAAGCGGCTGCGCTTCGTCCCGGACGAGTCCATGCACGAATACCGCGACGTCACGCCCCTGTCCTGGGGTGAGCGCTTCTATAACCCGGGCTCCCACGGTCACACCTGGGTGAGTGAGCCGGCGAAGCGGCTGATCGCGGAACGCGGCGGGCGGCCGTGACATTTTCCTACTCCCGCAGCCCTACCAAAAGCTATCCCGCACTTGTCATGCAGGCTTGCCGCGTGCTAACGTGCGCCGTTCCGTTGTTTTGAAATCATTTCGAGAAGTAGACTTGTGCCATCCCGCGCCCTAAGAGGATTCCACTTATGAGCACTCCCGTAATCGACCTCCCCGGCAAGAAGAAGCACGCGCCGTATGTGCCCGAAACCATGGAGATGAAGGAGTTCACCTTCCGCGCCCTGCTGATCGGGCTGGTGATGACCGCGATTCTCGGCTCAGCCAACGCTTATCTCGGGCTGAAGGCGGGAATGACGATTGCGGCGACGTACCCGGCAGCGGTCATTGGCATGGCGCTGCTGCGCCTGATGAAAGGCTCTCTGCTGGAAGAAAATATTGCGCGAACCGTGGGATCCATCGGCGAGTCGGTGGCGGCGGGAGCTGTATTCACCATCCCCGCGTTCGTGATGGCAGGACTGTGGCCCGGCCTCACCCGCGAAAAATATTGGACTTCGGTCGCGCTGATGGTGATCGGCGGCACGCTCGGCATTCTCTTCGTGACCTTGCTGCGACGCGTGATGGTCGAAGATCCCGACCTTCCGTTCCCCGAGTCGGTCGCGGCGTCGGAAATCCACAAGGCGGGTCAACAAGGGGCAAAGGCCGCCAAGATTCTGTTCGCAAACATGGGATTCGGCGGGCTCATGTACCTGCTGGGCGCGGTCAACGTGTTTTCGGCAAGCAATACGTTTCCCGTCAGCATCAGCGCGCTGGGCAAAAAGCTGTTGCTGCGTACCAGCACCAATCCGAATGTAGCCACCACGATCACCGGCGGAACGACTTTATTCACCGCACCGGACATCAGCCCCGCGTATCTGGGCGTAGGCTACATCATCGGCCCGCGGCTGGCGGCATTGAATTTCGCGGGCGGCGTGCTCGCCTGGGGACTGCTGGTTCCGCTTCTAACCTTCACCATCGGGCCTTACGTGCAGGCCTCGCTTCCCGCTGGACAAACCATCGCCTGGCCGCTGCTGGCGCAGGCCATCTACTACTCGATCGTGCGTCCCATCGCGGTGGGAGGGATGCTGGTGGGCGCGTCGTACACGTTATTCAAGATGCGCAAGCAATTGGGCGTGGGTATGTCGCGAGCAGTTTCTGATCTGAAGAAATCTGCTGCCGCTCATGCCGCCACCAACCGCACCGAACGCGACCTGCCGGCCAAGGCGATTTTTGCGGGGGTGGCCGCCGTGATGGTCGCCATGTTTGTGCTGTATTACTTCTTTATTGGCGGCGCGGGAAATCTGTCGGGTTCGCAAGTCATCACGGCGGCGGCCGTGGCCACGGTAGTGATGGTGGTGCTCGGCTTCTTCTTCGCGGCCGTCTCGGGCAATCTGGTAGGCATGATCGGCTCGTCCAACAATCCGGTCTCGGGATTGACGCTGTGCACGCTCGTGATTGCCGCTCTGCTCATGGTCGCGATGGGAGTCGCGGGCTCGGGCGGCGTGGCGGCGGTGCTGGGCGTCGCGGCAGTGATCTGCGTGTCTTCGGCGGTGGCGGGCGAGATGCTGCAGGATTTGAAAGTCGGACACATCCTGGGCGGCACTCCCTCGAAGATGCAGATCGGCGACCTGCTCGGTGTTGTGGTGGCGTCGCTGGTGCTGTTCTTCCCGCTCGCCGTTCTCGATAAGGCGTATCACTTCGGAAGTTCGGCACTCCCCGCTCCGCAGGCGGGCTTGATGGCGATGCTGTCGAAAGGCATCGTCGGCGGCGACATGGCGTGGCCGCTGGTGGTGGTCGGCATCCTGCTGGGCCTCGCGATGATCATGATTGAAGTGAAGAGCGTCATGCTGTTCTCGGTGGGGATGTATCTGCCGCTGGGAACCACGTTCGCGATTTTCGTGGGCGGCGTCATTCGCTGGGTCACCGACAAGCTGCGCGACCGTCGCGGCTTGAACGATGCGCAGAAGGCGCGCGTGGATAACGCGGGCGTGCTCACGGCTTCGGGACTGATTGCCGGCGAGGCTTTGTGTGGCCTGGTGATTGCGGGACTGGTCGGATCTGGCAAAGACGTGACGCTAGTTCATTGGAGACCTTCCGTTTGGGCTTCGCTGGCGGCGTTTCTGGTGCTGATCCTCGCCATGGTGCGTGTACCGCTGGCCAACGCTGGCAGTCCGGACGAACCGGCGCCACCAACGGCGATCATGTAGGTTTGTGAACCACGGAGACACGGAGTAACACGGAGGACTTCTTCAGGTCCTCTGTGTGACCCTGTGCCCTCTGTGGTTAATTTGTTTTATGTCCATTGCGGAGAACATTGCGGCGGTGCGCCAGCGACTCGCCGAGGCCGCGCAGCGCGCGGGGCGGCATCCAGAAGAAATCGCGCTAATGGCGGTGAGCAAGACTCAGCCGCCGGAGCGCATTCGCGAAGCCCATGCCGCGGGGTTGCGCTTGTTCGGGGAGAACCGCGTGCAGGAGTTTGCCTGGAAGGCGAACGCGCTGGCCGATTTGGCTGGAGCAGAGTGGCACATGATCGGACACCTGCAGACGAACAAAGCCGGCAAAACAGCAGACCTGTTCAAGGCGGTCGACTCTCTCGATTCGGTGAAGCTTGCCGAGAGGTTGGACGCGGCAGCGCGGAGTTCGAACAAGAAACTGAGCGTGCTGATCGAAATCAACGTCGGCGGCGAGGCGGCCAAGAGCGGCGTTGCGCCGGACTCACGGGAACTGGAAGAACTCTTGCTAGCTGTGCCCCGGCTGGAGGCGTTGGAGTTTCATGGGCTGATGACCGTGCCTCCGTTCACCGACAGTCCCGAGCAAGCGCGACCTCATTTCCGCAAGCTGCGCGAACTGCGCGATGCGATCGGCGCCCGCAAACTCCCAGCAGTTGGGATAGACGTGCTTTCCATGGGTATGTCGCATGATTTCGAGGTGGCGATCGAAGAAGGATCGACTTGCGTGCGGGTGGGTACAGCGATTTTCGGAGAAAGAACAAAACGCTAACCCTTCGGCGAGCTCAGGGCAAGCTCCGGACAAGCGCAACACAGGGGAATATGAATGATCCCTCTTCAGGATTCGGGCGTCGGAGTAACTTTCGCCGTGAAGGTTCATCCGCGCGCGAAGAAGAACTCCATCACCGGCGAACTCGGCGATGCGCTGAAAGTCTCTCTGACCACGCCTCCCATCGAAGGCCGCGCAAATGAGGCCTGCATCGAATTCTTCGCCAAACTTTTGAAGGTGCCGCGATCTTCCGTTACCATTGCCTCCGGCCACAGCAGCAGGAATAAAGTTATTCGCGTGACGGGAGTGACTGGCCAGTACGTCCGAGACCGATTACTCGGCTGATCGCGGGCGGGGGCGCCCGCGCCACACAAATTCAGGAGCCAATTTGACCTTCTCGCAACGCTTCGAAGAAGTCCGCACCGGGTTTGAGCGGCCATTCTGGATTGCGAACATCACCGAAATTTTCGAGCGGCTCGCCTACTACGGGGCCTTCGCTTCTCTTGCGCTTTACTTGCAAGAGCAACTGAATTTCTCCGCCGAGGAGACCGGCACGTTGGCGGGCATATTCGGCGGCATGGTATGGTTTCTCGCGATTTTCGGCGGAGCCGCGGCCGACCGGCTGGGATTCCGCCGTGCGCTTTCCGTGGCCTATCTCATTCTCGGCGCCTCGTATTTCCTGATCGGTTCGATTGGCGCGTCTTGGCTCGCGCCGGTGCGCAATGCCGTGCCGCTGGGGCTGTTCGTTGGTTTCATCCTGATTCTTCCGGCGCTCGGAATATCGCTGGTCAAGCCTTGCGTGGTGGGCACGACGGCCCGTGCCTCCAAGGAAAACGTCCGCTCCATCGGCTACTCGATTTACTACACCATGGTCAACATTGGCGGCGCGGCCGGGCCCTTTTTTGCTTCCTGGGCTCATCGCCATCTCGGCGTCGAGAATGTCTACCGCGTGGTTGCCCTCGGCGTCTTCGCGATGTTTTTTGTTGTTCTTCTCTTTTTCCACGAGCCGCGCAAGGCAGGAGATGCGCCTCCGCCTTCCATCGCGACGGTTGCGCGGAATTTCTGCGTGGTGCTGGGAAATTACCGACTGGTCCTGCCGCTATTGTTAGTTGCTTTGTTGCTGCGGATCGCTTTGTGGATGCGTCCGGCTTGGGGCGTACCCTGGTGGATCTGGCTCGGCTTCCTCGTGATTATGCTCGCCGGCATCAGCCGTTTTATGTGGTTCCTTGTAATCTTCACCGGCTACTGGATCGTCTTCTGGCAGCAGTACATTAGTTTGCCCGGCTTCATCCACGGCTACATCAATCCCTCACGCGGACGTCGAAATGATTCTGGTGGTCGATGGGCTGACCGTAATCTGTCTGACCTTGGCGGTAAATTTTCTCACGCGCAAGATTCCCGCGTTTGCCGCCGTGATTTTGGGCACGGTGATTACGTCGCTTTCATGGTTGATCCTCGCGTTGCAGCCAACCATCTGGGGCGCGGTGTTCTCGCTGTTTTTTCTGGCGCTGGGCGAGATCATTCAAGCGCCACGCTACTACGAATACATCTCGCGGCTTGCGCCGCCCGGGCAGCAGGGGACATACATGGGCTTTGCCTTCGTGCCCATCGGCATCGGATCGCTGATCGGCGGACCGTTGGGCGGTTTCCTGCTGCATCACTTCGGAGAAGTGCAACATCAGCCGACGATGATCTGGTTTTGGATAACTGCGATAGGACTAACTACGGCAGCGGCGTTGTGGGGGTATGACAAATTTGTGCGAGGGCATGCTGGCGCGACGGCTTGACTTCGCCTCCGGCCTCTGGGATGATTCGCCGCCAGTTAGCGAATCGGAAGGAGGCTCTATGCCACATTACCTTCAGCAAGTCGCATATTCCCAAGAAGGCTGGGAAGCATTGGTAGCGAATCCGCAAAACCGGATCGAAGCCGTGCGGCCCGCAATCGAGAAACTGGGTGGCAAGATTGAAGCTGCGTGGTTTTCCTTCGGAGACTACGATGTCGTCGTGATTGTAGATCTGCCCGATAACATGAGCGCCGCCGCTATCGCCATGGCATTTGCCGCAGGCGGCGCCTGTAAGTCAGTACAAACCATTCCACTGATCTCTCCGGAAGAAGCCACGCAGGCGCTCCGGAAGGCGCGGGAGTGCGGTTACCGACCGGCGACCCTCACCACCCGCGCCGCATGACGAACGTCATACAGGAAATATCAGGCGGCCTCAGCAGGCCGCCCTTTTTGATACCTTTTGGATTCGATGCGCAAAACCAGACCGGACGAGGTCGCCGCTCAGATTCGGAGTGCCTTGCGAAGCGGTGCTTCGGCCGAGCATGCCGCCGGGGTGCAGTGGTTTTTCAAAGAAGAGATCAAATCGCATGGCTGGTACACGGCCGATCTGCGGCGGGCGATGCGGCGCTTCCGTCGAGACATTTTGCGGGAGTACGACTTCGATTTTCTGGCGGCAGTAGCCGATGAGCTGTTCTCCGGCGCAATACTCGAAGAAAAAGTTGCTGCGGTGTTTCTGCTGGAAAAGATGGACGCGAAGTTTGGCGATCGCGAGTTCAGGCTGTTCGAAGCGTGGCTCGGCCGCGTCAGCAGTTGGGCCGATCACGACGGACTGGTGCATTACCTGATCGCGCCGACGGTGGCGGCGCATCCGGCGCGGGTCAAGGATGTGTTCCGCTGGGCGAAGTCGCGCGATCGTTGGCACCGGCGAGCGGCCTGCGTGGCCTTGATTCGCGGAGCACGAGCGAAGATGTTCTTCCCTGAGATCGTGAAGCTCTCTAACTCACTTCTAGCCGATGAAGACGACATGGTGCAGAAAGGCCTGGGCTGGTTGCTGCGAGAGACGGCAAAGTTTGACGCCAAGCGCACGGTGCCGTATCTGATGACGATTCGCGGACGTGCTCCGCGGCTGGTTTTGCGAACGGCCTGCGAGACCCTGCCGGCGGCAACAAGGTACAAAATTCTTGAGACTTCTTCTTCGTGATTGATCCCACGTCGGCAATCAGAGCGACAGAATGTACTCCAAGTCCTTGCGGTTCGCAAGTTCCGATGTTCAGATGGGGTGTGGGCCCCTGGTGTAATGGAAACACAGCACTCTGCAAAAGTGACGAATACGGGTTCGAATCGTCGGGTCCATTCTTCCTTTGTGCGGAGGCACGATTGAAAAGTTCTGCTGGGGAGCGCGCAGAGATGACCTCCCCAGATAACTTCAGGGACCTATGCTCGCGGCGATTCGCCCAAATCCTTCCTCTTGTTTACAATAGAGGTTTCCCTATGGATCTGGCTGCCATTCAATCTGTGCTGCGCGAACGCAACATTGACGCGTGGCTGTTCTACGACCACCATCATCGCGATCCCATCGCTTATCGCGTGCTCGGTCTGCCTGCGAGCCTGATGGTGACGCGGCGCTGGTTTTATCTGATTCCGGCTGAAGGCGAGCCGGTGAAGCTCGTGCACAAGATTGAAGCCGGACACCTCGATTCGCTGCCTGGCAGGAAACATCAGTATTCCGGTTGGCAGGAATTATTCGACAAGCTGAAGTCGATTCTGGCGAATTACCTTGACCTCGCCATGCAGTACTCGCCGAACAACATTGTCTTTACGATTTCGCTGGTGGATGGTGGCACCATCGACTTGCTGCGCGGCCTGGGCAAGAACGTGGTCAGTTCGGCGGACCTGGTCGCCCAGTTCGAATCGACTTGGAGCGAAGAGCAGATCAAGTCCCACTTCGCGGCACGCGACAGCATAGATTCGATTGTGGCCGCGGCATTCAAAGAAATCGGCCGGCGCGTCCGCAATGGCGGGACCACGGAGTATGAAATCCAGCAGTGGTTCATGGAAGCATTTCGCCGCGAAAACCTTTTGGACGACGATCCGCCGATTGTGGCCGTGAACGCCAACGCCGGCAATCCTCATTACGCCCCTAGCGCTGATCACTCTCTGCCCATGCATGAGGGCGATCTTGTGTTGCTCGACGTGTGGGGCAAGAAGAACACGCCCAACGCGGTGTACTACGACATTACATGGATGGGTTTCGTGGGCGGAGCGCCGTCGGGCCGCATGCAGGAAATTTTCAAGATTGTGCGCGACGCGCGCGACGCCGGCGTGAAGACCGTCGTCGACGCAATTCAGTCCGGGCATCGCATCGCGGGATGGGAAGTCGATCGTGCGACGCGCGGGCATATTCGGAAAGCCGGCTACGGCGATTATTTTATCCATCGCACGGGACATTCCATCGGGACCGACGTCCATTCCAACGGGGCCAACATGGACGATCTCGAAATCCACGACGAGCGGCAGATTCTTTCCAACTCCTGCTTCTCCATCGAGCCCGGCATCTACCTGCCGGAGTTTGGCGTGCGCAGCGAAGTGAATGTACTGGTGCGTCCGAAGTCTGCCGAAGTGACCGGGAAAATTCAACGCGAGATTGTGAATATCTGAATGGCAAATTCCACGACAGAAAAAACGAGAATAGCGCAGGCGCAACCGGCGAGCATGATGGCCGTGGTCGCCCCCGCGGTAGGCTGGCTGATTCCAGGCGCGGGACACATGATCCAGAAGCGCTGGATTCGCGGCTTGCTGCTATTCATCTCGATTGCGACTCTGTTCCTGCTCGGGCTGGCGATGCAAGGCCGCATCTATAAAGCGAATGGCGGCGACATTCTCGATATTCTGGGCTTTATCGGCGACATCGGCGCCGGCGGTCTTTACATTTTGACGCTGGCCAATGACTGGGGCCAGGGCGCGATCGCATTCGCCACGGCTGACTACGGAACGAAATTCATGATTGTCGCAGGATTGCTGAACTTTATTGCCGTCGCCGACGCTTATCACATCGCTATCGGGAAAAAACGATGAAGCAGGTATCAGCTATCAGCTCTCAGCCGTCAGTCAAAAATTCGTCGCGGAGACTCGCGCAGTGACCATCACACTCAATCATTTCAGTGCGGCGGCGGTGTTTGCCCTGTTCGCCTCCATCGTATTCGGCATCACGCACCGCGAAACTACGCGGGAGATGGTGCGCTACGGCCTCTATTGTTTCGCGATGTTTCTGGGCGGCGTGTTCGTGGCGGGCTGGGCGATGTGGCTGCTGCGGCGATAGCTGTTAGCGATCAGCCGTCAGGTCTCGGCCGACACGGCGATGATGATGTCAAAGCAGAGAAAATCGAAGCCCGGCGACACTGTAGTGCTCATCAAAATTCCGCCTGGTCTACTTGAGGGCTTACCAACTGAAGATCGGGAGGCCATTGCCGAAGCAGTCGGGAAGCCCATTCGCCTCAATGAGTACGACGAGAAAGGTCGCGCGGAGTTGGAGTTCAGGGACCGCAACGGTGTGGTCCACTTTATTTTCGTGAAGCAGGACTTTATAGCTACACATGAACAAGCTGAAAGCTGACAGCTGACAGTTTCCTTTACCCCTCCCACACGAACGCATCAAAAACCCTCTTCTCCTCGAATTGCAGGCGGCGGTAAAGCGCGACGGCGCGCGCATTGGCTTCCGTCACGGTCAGCGACAGCAGGACGAAGTTTCGCTTGCGTAGATTGCCCTCCGTGGCCGCGAGCAAAGATTCGCCAATTCCCCGCGAGCGATATTCCGGCAGCACGCACACTTGGGTGACATGTCCAACGTCTTTGCGGACGCGTGAGCACAGGATCAGTCCGATCAGATTCTTCGCCCTGCGGTCCAGGGCTACAAATGACGACTCGGCGTCGAACACGCCGCATCCCGGGAAGCGCACGATGTTGTTGAGAAAGCGCAGCGATCCGCTGAGGGTGTGGTACTGGTCGTTGATCTGGGCATCGACGTGGCTGCGATACGCCGCGGTAATGACGGCGGCAGACGGTTGATAATCAGCGTCAGCCCAAGGCCGAATCTCAACTTCGGGATGGGTAGGGACCTTTGCCGCCGCCGCATTTCCTAACGCTAATGTCATGAACAGGCGCGGGTGCCGCTGGAATCCCGTCTCGAGAAACGGACGTGAAACTGAGTTGACTTCGTGGGCCAGTAGCTGCGCCTCCACGCGATGAATCCCCGGCGACTGCTGCAAAGTCTCGATCACGTGCGTCAGCAACTTCAATTCGACCTCGCGGGCGTTGGGCAGCCGGTTGCCGTTGATGACGTAGAGGTCGCCAATCACTCCCTTGCTGCCCTCGTACACAAAAAACGAGTAGCCGAAGACGCGGCCGCGATCGACCGCCGCATATCCCGGCAAAATTTTCGCATCGACATAGCGGAGAATCATCTCCGCCGAGCCGGAATAATCCCACGAGAGCTGGCGCGACCACAGTTGCGTCTCGTCGTCGAGCAGCGGACGCAGGTCCAACGAAGAAAAGTGCCTGAGGTCGAGGATTTCCAAAGGGCTCCTGCAGCGGCAGCCGCAAAAGGGGCAGCGGCAAGTATCGCGGCAAAATTCCGAGTGTAGTGGGTTTCGCTGGCCGGAGGCAAACGCCGTGAACAAGCGGCAGCAACAGGCGGAGCCGGATACCAGGGGCCTGTGTTTGAACTCACGGCTCCGCGTGACATCCGTCACCGAAGGTGCGCACCACGGCCGCAATCCGCAACACTTGTCGTTGCTCTAACCCGTTTTAACTCCCATGCCTGCAGCCACTTGCAACGATTTTGCTTCGGAAGCCGTCGTGCTTCGACTCACCCGGTTCTGTGACGCTGGTCACACCGTGCCACTCCCTTTCCACCGCATAATCACATCCTGCTTAATTGAATTCCCGGAGTGATTGTCACTCCTTAGCTGGGGGATCTCGTGGCAAAGGGACGTGTTTCGATCGTCGTTGAGCGCTGCAAGGCCTGTGGCTTTTGCGTGGAGTTTTGTCCCACGCACGTGCTGGCGCTCTCTTCCGCCTTCAATTCGAAGGGCTACCATCCACCGCACGTGGTGCATCCGGAAAAGTGCAGCGGCTGCGATCTCTGCGGCATGTATTGCCCGGACTTCGCCATCTACGCAAGCAAGGTCCCGCAGGCGGGTGGAGGTGAGAAATGAAAGCTGATCCACACGGTGTTTTAACCGGCACGCACTTTCTTGACGGCGACCACGCCTGCTGCGAAGGCGCACTGGCCGCCGGCGCGAGATTTGCGGCCGGATATCCCATCACGCCTTCGACGGAAGTAGTCGAGCGCTTTGCGGCGCGCGTGCCCACGGTGGGGGGAACGTTCATTCAGATGGAAGATGAACTCGCGGCCTCGATCGCGTTGCAAGGCGGAGTGTGGGGCGGAGCCAAGGCATTCACGGTAACCTCCGGCCCGGGCTTCTCACTGATGATGGAGCATATCGGCTACGCCGCCATGACCGAGACGCCGTGTGTTTTCGTGGACGTGCAGCGCGGCGGGCCGTCAACCGGACTTCCCACGCTTCCTGCGCAGGCCGACATGATGCAGGCGCGCTGGGGATCGCACGGCGACTACGAGATTATCGCTCTCTGTCCGAATTCGCCGCAGGAGTGCTTCGACCTGACCATCAAAGCTTTTAACCTGGCCGAAGAATTTCGCGTGCCCGTCATGTTCATGATGGACGAAGTGGTCGGACACATGACCGAAAAGGTCGTGATCCCTCCCGCCGATCAGATCGAAGTCACTCCACGCAAGCACACTCACAAATCCGTCGAAGATTATCTGCCTTATGAAACGAACGGCGACATGGTCCCGGAGATGGCGCACGCCGGCGAGGGCTACAAGTTCCACGTCACGGGCCTGACCCACGACGAACGCGGCTATCCCAACATGACGCCTCAGGTACAGGACAAGCTGGTGCGGCGCCTGCAGAACAAGATTCGTTCCGCCGCCGACCGCATCTGCCTGTTCGAAGAAGACCGACTGGATGACGCCGATGTGGTCGTGGTGTCCTACGGCATCACTTCCCGCGTGGCGCAGCGGGCGATCGACGCGGCGCGCGAGCGCGGATTGAAAGTCGGAAAGTTGCGCCTCATCACCGCCTGGCCCTTCCCCGAGAAAAAGATTGCCGACCTGGCTGCGCGCGTGAAAGCGTTCGTCGTGCCGGAACTCAATCTGGGGCAAATGGTGCGCGAGGTCGAACGCTCCGCCAACGGGAAAGCGAAGACTTTCGCCGTGTCGCACGCTGGAGGCGGAGTCCACAATCCTGACGACATCCTGAGCACCATCGTGGAGGCAAGCCGATGCTGAACATTCTGGACGACACTGTCAATCCCGTAGAACCGTTCCTGCGCAGCGACCGGATGCCGCACATCTGGTGCCCGGGCTGCGGCATCGGCACCACGGTCAACTCGTTCGCCCGCGCTCTCATCGATTCGAAGATTGACCTTGAGTCGTTGGCTCTGGTCTCGGGCATTGGCTGCACCGGACGCGTGGCGGGCTATGTGAAGCTCGATTCGTTTCACACCACGCACGGTCGCGCCATCCCATTTGCCACCGGACTGAAGCTGGCGAATCCCAAGCTCAACGTCGTGGTCTACTCCGGCGATGGCGACCTCGCGGCGATTGGCGGCAATCACCTCATTCACGCCGCGCGCCGCAATATCGATCTGAAAGTCATCTGCGTGAACAATTTGATTTACGCGATGACCGGCGGCCAGACTGCGCCCACCACTCCCGGTCACGCCACCACTTCGACAAATCCCTATGGAACGTTTGAGCCGGCATTCAATCTGCCGCATCTGGTGGAGGCGGCGGGCGCCGTGTACGTAGCGCGCTGGACGACCTTCCACGTGCGGCAACTGGCGCGGTCCATCAGCGAGGCATTCCAGAAAAAAGGATTCTCGTTTATTGAAGTCATCTCGCCCTGCCCCACGCTCTACCAGCGCCGCAACAAGATGGGCGACGGCCTCGACACCATGAAGTACTACAAAGAAAAAAGCAAGGTGAAGCACGGCGCGCCCACCAGCGAAGTCGGACTCACGCTGAACGGTGAGATCGTAGTCGGCAAATTCGTGGACCGCGACCGGCCCGACTATCAAACCATGATGCGCGCGCAATACGTGGAAACGCTGGGCGAACGCTACATCGAAGAAACAGAAACGGAGTGCGTATGCGGCTAACTGAGATTCGTGTTGCAGGCTTCGGCGGCCAGGGAGTCATCCTCTCGGCCATAATCCTGGGCAAAGCAGCGTCCATTTACGAAAACGGCTTCGCCACCATGACGCAGAACTTCGGCCCGGAAGCGCGCGGCGGCGCGTGCAGCGCGCAGCTTGTCCTCTCCGACTCACCGGTGCTGTATCCCTACGTGACGCGGCCCGACATCACGGTCGTCATGTCGCAGGAGGCCTACAACCGTTTCGCACCAGAACTGAAACCTCAAGGCCTCTTGATCATCGAAGAAGATCTGGTGCGCGTCTCCGACCTGAAAGGCGATCCCAAGGTCTACAGCATTCCGGCTACGCGCATCGCCGAAGAACTCGGCAAACGCATGGTGCTGAATTCCGTGATGGTGGGATTCTTCACCGCCGTTACGAAGCTTTTGACTCCGGATGCTGTGCGCAAAGCCGTGGCCGATTCGGTGCCCGCAAGTTTCCGCGAGCTGAATCTGAAGGCCTTCGAACGGGGATTCGAGTACGGGAACGCCGAACTGGCCGCGGCTCCGCCCAGGGCGGGCTTGCAAGAGCTGACATATTCGAACGAGTAGAAACTCGATCGCGACAAGGAATCGAGAGCTAGTAGCTAGAAGCTAGCAGCTTCCTCCTGCTACACTCATCCGTTTGCCGTAGAGATGTTGCTGGCAACGTCTTGCCCAGCGGCGCCCTGCTGCCGGCAAGAGATGTAGCCCGAGCCACGACTCTACGGATTGCTTTGAAGGAGCACCTTATGCGCCGTCTTTTTCTGTACCTTCTTGTTCTCGCCTTTACACTTCCTGCCCTCGCTCAGGCCAAGCATCCTTTCACGTTCGAAGACATGATGAAGCTGAAGCGCGTGGGCGAGCCGGAAGTTTCTCCTGACGGCAAGTGGGTGATCTTCAGCGTGGTCGACGTCGATCTGGAAGCCAACACGAAGAGGCCGCACATCTGGATCGTGCCCACCGCGGGAGGCGAGGAGCGCGAGATCATCGCCGATCAGGATGCGGACCGCCCGCGCTGGGCGCCGGATGGCAAGCGCTTTGCGTTTTTGTCGACGAAGGAAGGTGGATCGCAGGTTTGGATCGCGGATTTCGACGCCGCCGCAGGGAGTGTCGGCGGCGTGCACAAGCTTACTGACGTCGCGACCGAGGCGAGTGGCGAACTCTGGTCGCCAGATGGCAAGAACATTCTGTTCACCTCCGACGTGTATCCCGAATGCGACGGCGCGCCCGAAACGGAAGCCGCGTGCAACGCCAAGGAGGCGAAAGAAGCGGAGCAGTCGAAGATCAAAGCGCAAATCTTCACGCACCTGCTCTATCGTCACTGGAATGCGTACAAGGAAGGGAAACGTACGCATATCTTTGTTGTCGGAGTTCCTGCTCCCACAACATTTCGAACCGACAGTGCAGGGAAGCAATACGACAATGTTGGTTTTGCCGCCTTGGCTTCGGTCCCTCGTGATCTCACGCCTGGCGACTACGATGCTCCGGTGTTCTCGCTTGGCGGGCAGGATGACTATGCTTTCTCGCCCGACGGGCAGGAGGTTTGCTACGCCTCGAATCATGACAAGAATCCGGCGGCTTCGACCAACAACGATCTGTGGATCGTCCCGGTCGAGCTTGGAGCAAGCCTCGCCCGCCGAGATCGTGGCGAAGACCAAGAACATCACCGCCGACAATCCCGCCAGCGACTCGACCCCGCTCTATTCGCCCGATGGACGCTACATCGCCTACCGCGCCCAGCAGCGTCCGGGATACGAGAGCGACCGCTTCCGCCTGATGCTGTACGACAGAAAGACGGGAGGGAAGAAGAATCTGACGGAGAATTGGGATCGATGGGTAGGATCATTTAGCTGGGCCAACAAATACGAGATCTTCCTCACTGCCGAGACTGAGGGCGAATCCCCAATTTATTACATCATGCCGGAGCTTTGTTCCGAGGGCTGCCATCCGGTCAAGATCGCAGATGGCTTCAACGATGACGTCGCTGCCGGAGAGACAGGGACTGCGACCGACAGGATGAACGCAGAAAGCACCTCGGACAGGATTGTCTTTAGCCGAATGTCACTTGGGGCGCCGACCGAGATCAACATCGGCGATCACGGTTCTTGCGTTGTGGGTCTGGAAAAACTCAGAGCGATGCTTCGTGGAGAATTCAAGGAGCCACTTCCGGAATGTGGCTTCGTGAGACCGCGCCAGCTTACACACTTAAACGACTCCATCCTGTCCCAAATCACGATGTCCCCCCTCGAATCGTTCTGGTTCCCCGGTGCGAACGGCGATAAGGTCCAAGGCTTCTTGGTCAAGCCGCCAAACTTCGACGCCTCGAAGAAATATCCCGTGAAGTTCCTGATCCACGGCGGGCCGCAGGGGGCCTGGGGAGACGACTGGAGCTATCGCTGGAATCCCGAACTGTTCGCGGCCAACGGATACGTCGTCATCATGATCAACTTCCACGGCTCGACCGGATACGGGCAGAAGTTCATTGACGCCATCAACGGCGACTGGGGCGGCGCTCCGTTTGAAGACCTGATGAAGGGCCTCGACTACGCCGAGAAGACTTATCCGTTTATTGATAAAGACCGCGAGTGCGCGCTGGGCGCCAGCTACGGCGGATACATGGCCAACTGGGTGCTCGGCCACACCGACCGCTTCAAGTGCATCGTGACCCACGACGGCATGTTCAACGCCGAGTCCGCCTGGGGCACGACCGAAGAACTCTGGTTCAACGACTGGGAGTTCAAAGGCACTCCCTACGACAATCGCGCGAGCTATGAGAAGTGGTCGCCACACCAGTACGCCAAGAATTTCAAGACGCCGACGCTGGTCATCCACGGCCAACGCGACTACCGGCTCGACGTGAGCGAAGGCTTCCAGCTTTTCACCACGCTGCAGATGGAAGGCGTGCCCGTCGAAGATGCTGTACTTTCCCGACGAAGGCCACTGGGTGCTGAAGCCGCAGAACTCGCGGCTCTGGTACAAGACGGTGAACGATTGGGTCGATCAGTGGACGAAGTGAAGCCGGCTTCCGGATGACTTTATGTGGGGACAGCCGCCCTCGGCTGTCCGCCGAGCGAAGCTCGGCAGGTTGCGGTTTCAACAAGCGTCGCGAGTCAGGTAAGAGCCTTTGTCTCGCTAAGACGCATTGTTTCTCCAAGATGTTTTTGTCCCCACGAGGTCGAAGTAGGGGCTAAATCGTTGAGTCTCCGTGCAAGTGATTGAAAAGTCGTAGAGGGCCGCACGGGGCTCCAGGTCGCGCAGTTTTCTGGCGCCAGCAATTTTCCTTGGCGACTGGATCGATCGTTGATGCCAGGGCCGTTTCCGCCTTCGGAAAACGTATTGTGGGCGACGAGCGAGACTGCTTTTGCGCGTACCGGAGTCAGATTACATATATACGTATGTTATTACAGTACAAATATATACGTACAGCATATTTGTGCAATGCTGTAGAAATTTTCTGGCCCGGACCGCTGCTTCAAGGATCATCTGCCCGCGGTAGTTCTATCCTCTCTCCCTCGATCCTGAGGGGACGGACAATGCGCACCGGGAGCCTTCCGACCGAGGCTGGGGGCGTAGCGGTCGAGCCCGTGCTGGAGGCGGGCAGCAGTTCGAGCGGATAATCGAGCAAGTCACCGGTTCCGGCGGTGACCGCAACGTCAACTTCCAATGGCGCACTGAAGGCGCCGGCTGAGGGCACAATGCTGGCCAGTCCGTTGATGTCGGTAGTGGCATTGCTCTGGCTCACTTGCAGGATCACGGGCATGGCAGGATCGGTGGGATTGGTTTCCTCGTTACCACCTTCCGGAGACGTGCCACCGGGTCGCAGCACAGTGGTTAAAAAGGCCACACGGGCCGCGATCACCGAATTTGGCGGCGTAGAAGAATCCGTGACCCGCACGATGACCGGCTGAAACGCCTGGCCGGTGGACACCTGCCCACTTCCGGCCACGGGCCGTAAATTCTGGTTGCCAAGCGGCACTGGGTTGGCATAAATGACCTGGCAAGGGGCATTCCCGGGAGCGACACAGGCGCTCACCTGTACCGACGCCGCAAGTTGCGTAACGGTTAACGTAACCGTGGCGTATCCACTGGAATTGGTTTGCACGCTGGCGGCGCTGAGGGTTCCGGAACCGCTGACTATGGTGAAGTTCACTTTGACATTGTTCTGCGGGGCGCCGTTGCTCAGGACGCGGGCGGTAAGCGGGAGGCTAACAGTGGCGCCTTGGGCAATCCAAAGATAAGGGGTCGAAACTCCAATGTCAGAGGCCGACTCAGTTGCATAGAGAGTCGCGCTCACCGATTTTGAGGAACCATAGGCTGCCGGAGCGAGGGTCGCGGTGATGGTGGCCACGCCGGTGGCGGCCGGGGTAAGCCAGGTGGTGGCATCTCCAGTCTGCTCGCTGGTGACGGAGCAGGATGACGCACCGCCGCAGGCCGAAAGCTGTACGCCGTTGGTGGCGCTCCAGGCGATGGTCGCGCCACTGACGGGAGTGACACCGTCGGCTCCCAGCACGCGCACGGTCACGGGGTTCGTGGCCTGCGTGCCGGCGGGAGTGGATGGATTGAGTCCTGTGCCGAGCAGAAGGATGTTGTCGGTGGCGGCTGCGCCGTAAGTTAGTGCACTGGTCATCGTCGTGAAGGCTCCGCTTACCGGATCGGTGATGGCGATGTTCTGCGGCCCATCCTCATGCGCGGGTGCCGCAAGAAGCATTTGGCCGGCGCTGACGGCGAACTGAGCGGCTGTGGCGCTGCCCACGGCGGCGGTAAGTCCTGGAGCGAAACCGGTACCTCGCACGGTGACCACGCCGCCATTCACGCCCACGCGCGCGGGAGAAACGGAGTCCGCGTAGAGGAGGTGCGCGTGGTAATGGTAATCGGGGCGCCCGTCGCCGCGCACGTCCGAAATCCCGATCAAGAAGTCGGTCGAAGTGGCGACTTGCGCATCCAGTCGCGTCATGCCGGGAGTGACCTGATTGAACGGAGAAGTCGTAAAGGCTCCGGGGACGGTGCCTTCGGGATCGGAGGCAGCCCACATGCCTATCACCGGCTGGGCTTTGAGTTCGCTCGAATTTCCGGTTTCATCGAGGGCAGTCACTGCCACAGACAACGTGCGATTGGCTTGCGCCGCGAGAAACAAGTACGCCGTGTCTCCATATCCAATCAGCGATCCCACCCAGTCGCCTCCGCGAGGCACGGTCGCGGGAGTGGCCCAGGTAGACTGAGCTTGAGATACAGGTTGCGCGCTGCTGGCCATCAGAACGTCCTGCTCGAAATCATTGCCGGGCGTGACGGTCACCACGATCGGCGGGAAGAGTCCCGAAGGTGCGACCGGACCCGGTGAGTACGGGCCGACGCCTGCGGACCACGTCGGATTGAGCGCTTCGACGCTCAGCTGATATTGCGCGCTGTTGCCATTTGGCGGTTGCAGTCCGGCGAGGTCGAAGAAACCTTCGACGGTTTGGCTATCGGACCCCCACTCGGCAAAGGGATCTCCCAGCGCGTCGTCGAAGCCGGTAATGGAATTGCCTGTGTTTCCGGTGAACAGAAAGCCGGAGACCGACGAGGCGGCATACCTGCGCGACGCCAGACCCGTCGTTGGATCGATCCACCGCGCTACCACATTGACGCCCTGCATGGCCTGAGTTCGATTTCCTTGAGAGTCCGTGAACCATACCGAGCCATGGATGCGGGCGGTCACTGCTGAAAATACCTGTTTGCCGGGGAAGTCCGACTGATTTTGTGCCGTGACCGGGTAGAGCCGCGAGAGAGCCGCGACATCGTCCATTGCCAGCTGGTAAGGATTGGGGTAACAGAGGGTGATGGGCACACAGTTCGGGGGATCGGTGAAGTGCATCACGGGGAATCCGGCGTAATCGTCGGACGTAGCATGCGGTGTGCCGGTGAGCACATTGGGATTGACCTGAGACCAGCCGAGGCCCAGCACGCTGCCGATCACGCGCACCAAACGGTATTCGAGGTCGGTGCGTTGCGACGACTGCTGCGCGCACTGTCCGTTGATCACGATCAGGGCGTGCTGATAGGTCGCGAATGTGCCGTAGTTATCGTTGCCTCCGAATACCGCATTGGAGAAACACTGGCTGGAAACGCCCGCACCACTTCCGATCAAGGCATCGGTAACGGAGCCGTCGTAGTCGTAGACGATGCCAACAGGCGTGCCGGTCGCGCTGGGTTGAATATCGGCGGGCAAGGAGATCGTGCCGTCCGCATTCACGATGACGTTGGTGCCGTTTACATCCTCATCGAGTTGGCCGCCGCTGGTGGCTGCGACCGCAGCTGTGGGGAGAGAGGTCCATTGGCTGAAGGCATTGGCGACCAGGGCGTTGGCGGAGGCGTTGGGCAGGTACGCACTGAGATCGCCCTGATCGGTGTAATAAGTGATGAGTCCCTGCGGCCAAAGCAGGGGCTGGCCGGTGGTGGTGGAGTCGAAGTACGTGGTGCCAGCGACATGCTTGGGGCCACCGGCACGAGAAATCATAACGAAGGAAAAGATTATGGCTGCCGACCAGGCCAGCCTGAGGAGAAATGAGCGAGCGGTAAATGCCATGCGAGTTCTCATGGTCACCTCTTCCGAGTGCACTCACTCCTCCTCACTGGCCCGCCGCACCGCCAAGGCGAAGTCGCTGAAACGTAGGCGCGACTTCCCGCCAAGGACGGGATCCGCTCGAAAGGCTGAAAGATGTTGTGCCGAAAGCAAGACACGGCCCCACGAATCGATGGTCAAGCGCCCCATCGCCCCGGCGACGCAACTGGTAAGCCCCAGCTTGCTCGGGGGATACAGAAAGAGAAGGACGCGTTCGCCGACACGGTAGCGCTGGCCGCCCGACCAAAGGCCAATCCATTGCGAGATGGTCAGATCCTCGCCCGGGGTCGCTCCCCGAATCGCATTCTCAATGTGGAAGGTGATAGCGACCGTTTCTACCGCTAGGCCGTGGGTCGCGGGACGGCGAGCGATTGCAGTGACGGTACCGGAAAAAATAGTGCCTGCCGCGCGGGCGATCGTCGGGAGGTCGATTGTGAACGGCGGCGTTACGGGCAGGCGGGGCAGGAAAGGAAACGGTTCACCGATCGGAGGTCGAACCACGCGCGGCGGAAGTGGGATCGCGAATTCGGGCGCCGGTTCTTCGCGACCGGACTGGCCGGGCAACAAGGCTGGCGCCAGAATCAGAATCGAAATCGCGAGCAGACACGAACTTCTCCCATACATGGGGAGACCTCAAGTTGTGACATCTGCTCGGAGGGAACCGGGAAACAGGAATACCGGGAAACAGGTCAGCCTAGTCCCGCAGGAATAAAAAAGCTGTGACAGATGTCACGATGGCCTGTGGAAATTGAGGACAGTAGATGCAAGACGAACGAGAACGATGACACCGCAACAGGGAATGATTGAGCGCCTGGTGTTGAGAATTGGATCGGGCGCTGCCCTGTTGTTTCTGCCTGCGGGCTCGGTGCGGTTCTGGCAGGGCTGGATGTTCCTGGTTACGGTACTGGGGTTCTGGATCATAGTTTCGCTCTATCTCCTGAGGAGAGAGTTCTTCGCCGAGATCTGCCGGGGTACGCGGAATACAGCGAGCGCACACGATTCCGGTTGGTGCGAGTCCAGTGAACCCGGTCGTGGTTAAAATCGGGTCAGCGAAAAAAAAGACTTGCATATAAACTACCACTGTAGTAGTAATGCATACACGGGTAGGAGATGACATGGCCGGACCGAAATTAGCCAAGCTCGAACTGCAGATCATGGAGACGCTGTGGACTCGGGGCAACGCGTCCATCCGCGAAATTCAGGAAGCTTTTCCAGAAAAGAGAAGGCCAGCCTACACGACCATCCAGACCACGGTATATCGCCTGGAGGGCAAGAAGGCGGTGCGGCGCGTCAAGAAGGTGGGAAACTTTCACATTTTCGAAGCCGCGGTCTCCCGCGATGCCGCGCAGCGGAAGTTGATCGACGATCTGCTGGCGCTGTTCGGCGGGCGCACGCAACCTGTGATGGCACACCTGATTGAATCCGGACAGCTCACGCTGGAGGATGTGAAGGAAGCCGAGAGAACTCTCCGGAAACTGGAGAGAAAGGACAAAGCGAAATGACACCGGCACACCTGTCCGCGATGTGGACCGCGATCGCACCAGCCCTGGGCAACCACTTGTGGCAGTCGACGCTATTTGCCGTCGCCGCCGGATGGTTGACACTGACTTTGCGTAAGAACCACGCTCGGGCGCGCTATTGGCTGTGGCTGGCAGCGTCGGTGAAATTCCTGATTCCATTTTCGCTGCTGGTCAACATGGGGAAGCATCTGGCATGGCCACGCGCTTCTGCGGGAGCAACCACAGGGCTGTACTTTGTGATGCAAGAGATCAACCAGCCCTTTACGCAGTCAACCACGCCGGCGCTTTCCCGGTCCGCGCCCGGGATCGATTCTGCGAGTCTGATCCATTTGCTTCCGGCCCTGCTGATCGCAACGTGGCTCTGCGGATTCGCGGCGGTACTTCTCGTATGGTGTGTGCGGTGGAGGCGGGTTGCCGCAGCTATACGGGAAGCGGTGCCGCTGCGGGAAGGCCGAGAACTGGAGGCCCTGCGCCGACTGGAGCGTATGGGAGGAGTACGAAAGCAGATCGGGATGTTATTGTCGCGGGCTTCTCTGGAACCGGGCATCTTCGGTATCGCGCGGCCGGTTTTGATATGGCCGGAGGGGATCTCGGAACATCTTGACGATGCGCATCTGGAAGCGATTCTTGCGCACGAACTGTGGCATGTACGG
This sequence comes from uncultured Acidobacteriaceae bacterium, assembly GCA_963707205.1. Classification (GTDB taxonomy): domain Bacteria; phylum Acidobacteriota; class Terriglobia; order Terriglobales; family Acidobacteriaceae; genus Sulfotelmatobacter. Next base: position 66,780 of record CAVPQE010000021.1, on the reverse strand, counting down.
CGTCGCGACAATCTGGCGGCTGCGATCCACATGGTGGTGGAAGCCATCTTCTGGTTTCACCCGCTGGTTTGGTGGTTGGGAGCGCGGTTGGTGGAGGAGCGCGAGCGCGCCTGTGATGAAGAGGTTCTGGAACTGGGCAGCGAACGGCAGGTGTATGCCGAGAGCATTTTGAAAGTGTGTGAATTCTGTGTGGGATCTCCGCTGACTTGCGTGTCCGGAGTTACGGGCGCCGATCTCAAGAAAAGGATGGTGTACATCATGACCGAGCGAATGGCACGGAAATTGGATTTCGGTAGGAAGCTGTTGCTCAGCGCGGCTGCGTTCGTGGCCCTTGCCGTGCCGATCGGGTTCGGCGTGGCGAACGCGACGCAAGGCCGCGCCGAGGCGCAGACCGAAACCGCAGACGCAAGTGCGACGGCGTACAAATCCGCATCGATCCGACCGCACAAATCTGTGAATGGCGTGGACGAACGCGTCGGGGTGATGTTCTCGCCTCGCGGGTTCACCGCACGGGGCGCGACGCTGCAGACGATCATTCAGACGGCGTACGGAGTCCAGGCAGATCTAATTTCAGGAGCGCCGGACTGGGTCAGCTCGGAGAAATACGACATCGACGTGACGCAGCCGGACTCGGCGGTCGAGGATGCGCCGCAATCCAGCAACGGTATTGGGATTCAGCGGCTTCAATTGATGTTGCAGGCACTTTTGGCCGACCGATTCAAACTGACGCTGCACCGGGAGACCAAAGATCTTTCAGTCTACGAACTCGTCCTCGCGGAGGACGGTCTTAAGCTGCAGGCGGCAAAGCCTGGAGACACCTACCCCAACGGCATCAAAGGTCCGGATGGCCACACTTCAGGAGCGGGCATGATGAAGATGGGGGCGGGCGAACTCACGGATCAAGGGACTTCCATGGCATCCCTGGTTGAACAGTTGTCATGGCAACTGGACCGCAGCGTTGTGGACAAGACCGGGCTCACCGGCAAGTACGATTTTTCCCTGCGCTGGACGCCTGGAGAGAGCGAAGTTGGGATGGCTAAGTTGATGGGCAGCAAGCCAGCGGCCGATAGTACTACGTCGACCGAATCGTCTGGGCCATCGCTCTTCACGGCAATTCAGGAGCAGCTCGGACTGAAGCTGGAACCAAAAACAGCGACCATGTCGATCCTTGCGATCGATCATGTCGAGAGGCCTACAGAAAACTAAGAGTGACGGGCATGCGATGCCGTGCTCGCTTCCGCACTTCCGCGGGTCCGCGGGTTAACGAGGGATGGTGATTTGCACTCGTAAACCTGGAAATGCATTCTGCGCGATGATCGTTCCACGGTGTAAGTGCACCGCCCGCTTGGCGATGGACAAACCGAGTCCGATGTTGCCCGTGTCGGCTTCTCGTGCTTCTTCTACTTGGAAGAACGGTTCAAAAATTTGGGTGAGCGATTCTGCGGGGACTCCCGCGGGCGCCAGCGTGGCAGGCTTGCGCGTGGGATATTTTCCAAAGTGGATGCAGGAAAATCCTGCCACCGCTGTGGACCGCGCTGCCGTGGACGTCGTTCGGAAAGTGGGGATGGTTCCGGTGGAGGTGTCGATTCCCGACTGGCCGTATGACTCGCTCAACCTGATTCTGTTCGCAGAAGGGGCGGCGGCGTTCGAGGAACTGACTCTGAGCGGCGGGTTGCGGGAACTCAAGGCGCAGGTGCCGGACGCGTGGCCGAATATTTTTCGGGAGGCGCGGTTTCTTTCGGCGGTCGATTTCGTGCAGGCCGACCGGTTACGGCGCAAAGTGGCGGAAGAAATGGCGCGGCTGTTTTCGCAGGTGGACCTGCTGCTGGTGCCCTCGCTGCGCGACGAGATGTTGACCATCACCAACTTCACCGGGCATCCGGCGCTGGTGGTGCGGGCGGGGTTCGTGGAGGTGGCGAAGGCGCGCAGCGATTGGGCGCCGGACCCGAATCATCCGCTGCCGACTTTTTCGCCGCCGCGCCGCGTGCCGCACGGAGTGACGCTGATCGGGCGACTGTTCGAGGAAGGCATGATGGCAAGTGCGGGCCTGGCGCTGGAGCGCGCGTTCGGCGTGGCGGGTGAGCGTCCGCCGGGATTCTGAAGGGATGGGCAGATAATATCGTAATTTTTTTGCTCTCTTCCCTCTAAAATACTCATTTCAAAAGACTTCCGGTTGCAGGGTATGGCGAGACATGGGCAAAATATTGAAAAGCAGGGACTTGCGGCCAAAATATTCCGGAATAAGGACTTAGCGCAGCTCTCGGGATCGGTGGTGCAGAACGGGTTGGGAGATTGTTCGCGCATAGGTCTAGCCTGCGCTTTTCTGGAATTCTCGGTAAAGGTTGTTCGTCACAAGAATTGGGATTCTTTTTGTGGAGGGCTGTGGAAAAGGGGTGGTGGCAGCAATCGGGGCCGAGTTCCGGACCCGAGTACGAGCGGGACGGTGCCTGATCTGATCGGCGCGGGCGCCCACCCTTCGAAAATCGCGAAGGGTGGGGCAGCCTCTAGTTGTGATGACGCCGGCGAATGAAACCAAAGGTGGGCCAGCCCCCGCGTCCCACCCTACTTTCCGACTGTGCCTGAGAGTCCGCCCTCAACTCCTATGTCGCTATCTGGGAAGAGAGTCTTGGCGACATTCTGGAAATAGGTGTGAGACGCATCCGAGAAAGCCTTACATTCGCGCCCGCCGATCCGCTGGATAAGATCGTTGTCCGCTAGCCAAAAACTTGAAATCAGGCTTCTGTCGTTCCTGTATCGTTCCTCAAGCAGGTCCGCGAACCTTGCCTCTCGAAGGTACCCACAGATCATCTCCAGATCCTGAGCAGAAAGAGAGAAGGGCGGCGTCACCCTAACTGACACTGACTTGCGCTGGAATAACTCGCGGAATCTCGACGCCAAGTATGCGTTAATTACCGGTGCCGCTCCGATATCATCCCGCGTGATAAGAAGCGGGAACACCTTGTCCACCTTGGACGTGTCCACCCCCTCGATCAACCGCGGATCCTTCCGGCTAAACACTTCCTCGATACGAAGCGCCAATTGGCCGATGCCCTTTTTAGCGACGAGCTTTTCCTCGATTTCTTTGCGCAGCCTGTTGGAATCGGTTCCGTATTTCGCTTCCGCAGTGAAGGTTACGCCCTTCGACTCTATGAATAGAAGGGAATCGCCGCACATTAGGAGGGCGTCGCAAACTTCCTTGCCAGTATCGGAAAACTTTGGGTTCGGATAGAAGCGATTTAGCGACTCATCAGTGGATTCTGCGATTAGCCAGTTCACGTATCTTTCAAAAGCGAGCCCCCAATCCTGGTGGAACCGCAACCGGGACGCCCCTGGAAGAGCGTGGTTGATACGCCAAAAGACTCCGCTTTCACCTTTCTCGGCCAAGAAGAGGGGGTCTATCACGAAGTAGTTGTCGCCGCTCTGAAATACGGGCTTGCTTCTGAAGCAAGTGAAATCGTTTTCTACGTATTTCCTTCCCTTGAGCAAACGGCTGAATTCCTCTGACGTAGCTGAGATCTCCGTTAGGAAGTTTCTAAGGATTGTGGAACTGACGGGAGTGGTTCGATACCATTTTTCGGAGAGTACAAAATTGCCCGGATCAGTTTGAAACTTCTTTAGGTCCAGATCAAAATATCGGCACAACGTTGCGAAGGATAATGCGAAATAATCGTCGAGGGAAATTCCCGTCGATGCCTCGAAAAGCTTGCTCATCTCTCCCGCTCCGCCGGGAAAGAAGCGATCCAGCATGAGACGGCCCCTTACGATCTTGTTGATTGCCCTATAGGATCCGCTCGCCTCTGCTATCGGGATGAGTTCGGACAAGACATCCATCATCTGCCCTGCGGTAGGGACGGGCCGTGTCAAACGCTTGGGCAGGAGGTCATTCGCCATTAGCAAGACTCGACTCATCTCCCCGCCGTGGGGCGGATCCATGGGATCTTTTCCGCCGCTTTCCGGGCACACACAGAGCGCTTCCTTACAGACAAACAGGAGCTGCTGCCGGTGGTAAAGACCGCGCGGGTTTTGTGGGCTTCTGCATTCGGCGATGATCCGCTCGGCAACCTGCGGAGCGAAAGTATTTCTCACTAGCTCTTCGTGGGCATCAGCGCGCCGATTCCCCTGCCAATCGGCTATCACCGAGTTCATCACGCCACAGAGATATACAACGGCGGGGCCGTTAAACTGCGAGAGCTCTGCGCGAAACTGTTCGGCGGTCGCAGGGGTGCCCCGGTTGAACTCGGCGAATGTAAAGTAGGTAGCGAACTTTTGCAGCATCCAGAATCACCAATATGTCGCTGCTATCCAATGTTACCGTTAAACGGGATTGGTCCGCGTCGTGCCCTGACGGGTGGTCCAAGTTATTTACTCTCTGGAGTGCCCTCGGGACGAGATACTGTGACAGGAATTCGGGGACCCTCCCCATGTTCCCCATCAGGACAAGGTGTTAGGCTGTGGGTGCCGTGACACGGCGAGACTTCGTTCGTTTCCTTGCCTCTTCCCATTCTTTGAAAGCTCCGAGGGCGATTCCATCATGCATTTCCTTATCAATCCATTGCTTCAAGCTGTCCGGTTTGAGAGTTAGGGCATGGTTCCAATCAATTGCTTCAGGGAAAAGCGGGAGATGCTTCGCTGGCATACGTGCAAAATCTTGCCACGTAGCCTCAGCGAGCGGATGAGGTTGTTTTTTCCTGAATTCTCGTAGAGCCATTTGATAATTAGTCCACGCGATTAAATCCACACATTGAAGAGCAGCCAGGGTTGCGCGCTTACGAAAGTGAACATTCGTGTAATCGCCTTCAACGTTGCGTTGTAGGCGTGCCATTGATTCAGCTTGCTCCATGGCGGTTTCCACTTCTCGGCGAGCAGGGTCACTTTTCTCCATCCAATCGAAAACCCATTCATACGGCGGTACATTTTTATGCCCTAATCGGAAGAGTTGACAGAATGAGGCAACGTGACGAAGTGCCCAACTGTAGTGGTGCCTTCCTAGATAATTTCGATAGTGGAGCGGCAAAATACCGTCATAGTCTTCTTTCTTGACGACAAGCGAAAACACTTGTGTGCCATATTTCTTTGTGATTTGTCGAACCCGCCTTAAGACCCTTTTTTGCTTTTCGTCGTCCCAGTCTGCAAACTCGGATTTTCGATTGCGTGCAGCAAATATTGATGTATGGAAATCCGAAAAACCCTCTTTCAATTTAAGCGTTGCCCATTCTCTTTCCATCTGCGTAATTCTTCTGGCTGGAATAATGAGCGCGGTAGCACAGGCCACTGGCTGATTAGGATCAGTGCCACTATCGTCGAGATATACGGTAAATGCCACGACGGCAACCTCACGCCACCTCAGGGGGGACTGGCCCACGCTTGAGCCACCGCGACGCTGGCTGCCCCACGCTTCGCGATTTTCGAAGCCTGGCACCACAGACCTCGACCCGATGTTCACTTGTCACATACACACAGGCGGACTTCATGCTACGTATCTCGCATGCCTAACCGACTCCATCGCTACTACGGTGCCGGATATCTGCACTTTATCACCACGAGTTGCTACCGGCGGCGAGGTTTGCTCGGCAGCCACGGGGATCGCGACTTGTTTCTCCATGTCCTGGAGCGGTCCTGGAGCGGGTGCGCAGACGCTATCACTTCGTCGTCGTAGGCTACGTGGTCATGCCTGAGCACGTGCATCTGCTGCTCAGTGAACCGGAGCGCGGCAACCCATCGGTAGTCATGCAGGCCCTGAAACAGGGATTCGCGCGGAGTCTTTTGCGCAAGCTTCGCTCCGCAGCCGATCCTCGACAAGGCAACCTGGCCGGAAACGCAGTTTTAGCAGAGGGACACATCTGGCAGCATCGTTTCTACGACTTCGTGGTGTTCACCGAAAAGAAGCGGATCGAAAAATTGCGTTACATGCATCGCAATCCGGTAAAGCGTGGACTCGTGCTCGAACCGCAGCAATGGGCATGGAGCAGTTTTTGCGACTACGCGGAACGCCGACGTGGCCCGGTCCTCGTAAACGAGCCCCCGAAAGCGGAACTGCACGTCGGAGAAGCCGCCTGACACCATCGTCCGCGGTGCCCACGCTTCGAAAATCGCGAAGCGTGGGGCAGCCCCAGTCGGGGTGAGCAAAGGTGGGCCAGCCGCCCCCCGCGCCACGGTTTGCCGATCTCTCGCGGGCAATGGGACAATAGCAACATATGCGAAAATCGTTTGCTCTGGTGTTCCAACTATTCGCGGCTGGGATGCTGCTGCTGGGGATTGCTCCGGCGCAGCAGACTTCGTCCGCCACAACTCAACCTAGCCAACCGGCGTCCAGCCAAGCTGCCGCTCCCGCAAAGAAGCCGACTACAACCGCCAAGCAGGCACCTGTGAGAAGTACAACCGCTCTCGCACTCAAGACACAGAAGGAAAAAGCGAGCTATGCCTTGGGGATGAAGATTGGCGGAGATTTAAAAAAGCAAGGCGTGAATGCGGCAGTGGATCCGGCGATCGCGGCGCGAGGATTCAAGGACGCTCTGGCGGGCAGCAAACCGCTGTTGACCGAAGACGAGGAGCGCGCTGCCCTTACACAATTGCAGACCGAAGTCCGCGACAAGCAACAGGCGAAGGCGCATGAGGAAGGCGCTGTGGCCCGGAAAGAAGGCGAGGCATTCCTGGCGGCGAACAAGAGCAAAGAGGGAGTGGTGACGCTGCCGAGTGGCTTGCAATACAAAATTCTGACTGCGGGGACTGGACCGAAGCCTACGGCGAGCGACACCGTGACCTGCAATTATCGTGGCACGCTGCTTAACGGCAAGGAGTTCGATAGTTCGTACAAACGCGGGCACCCGGAAACGTTTCCCGTGGGCGGAGTGATCAAGGGGTGGACGGAAGCGCTGCAGTTGATGCCCGTGGGATCGAAGTGGCAGCTGTTCATCCCGGCGGATATGGCGTATGGAGACCGGGGCGCGGGGGGCGATATCGGTCCTGGGGAAACTCTGATTTTTGAAGTGGAGCTGTTGTCGATTGGGGAGCAGAAGAAGTAGAAGCAGAAGCAGCTATCAGCTATCAGCTATCAGAACTTACCAAGCGGCCGTCTTGATACGCAGGCGGCCTTATTTTTTGCTGTTTCGAAGTGAGTTTGTCTAAAGCCGAAATGCCTACAGGGCGTGTTGCAGGTGTTCCTCCGCGGAAAGATTGGCGCCCGCCAGGAGCAGCAAGCCTGACAGGAACGCCCAGAACATCATGCTCACGGAGAGCGCGAAGGGACCGTAGACCTCCTGAAAATTCAGCCAGGGAAGAGCCAGGATATAGGCATATTTCAAAGCTTCCGAGAGCAATCCCATGATGATGGCCGCGGGCAACACGGTCCGCGCCGGAACTTTGCCGTTGGGCAGCAGCCAGTAGATGAGGAAGAAGATGGCGATGCTGGCAGCCATGGCGAAAACTTTCATCATCAAAAATCCCACCAGGCGCACGATGCCCGTGCCGTAACCGCGCAGCAGGAACTCCATAAATGCGACCGGGACAGCGGTCAGTGCAATCGAGAGCAAAGCCAGCACGCCGCAGGCAAACGCCAAACCCAGCGAGATCACCTGATTGCCCAGGTAGGAGCGATTCTTCTCGAAGCGCCAGATGCGGTTGAGCGCGACTTCGAGCGGGAGGAACACGCCGGACGAAGTCACCAGCAGAATGATCAAGGAGACGATCTGAACGCGCTGCCGGGAATTGACCATGGCGTTCAGGTTGCGGATGACGAAGTCCTGTCCTGCGGGAAGGTAGTCGCGCAGCAGTTGCAGGACTACGTCGTACATGACGCGTGAATGAAAGACGCGGCGGATGAGGGTCATCAGCAGGACGACGAAAGGGAAGAAGGACAGAATGGAATTAGCCGCGACCGAGAAGGCGAAGGTGTGAACCTCGGTGCGCATCAGATATTTGAGGGTGGAAAGGAGCAAGCCTTGGGAAGGGGGCGGCGCGAAACGCACGGTACGCTGCCGTACTACATCGGCCTTGGGGATCGTCGGAATGGGCGAGTCTGCCACAGGGACAGTTCATCGTAGCAGAGGATGGCGGGCAGGCTGGGAAAGTGTGCAACCCCGAGTTTTCGCGGGGGTTACCAAACTATTTCTTTATCTTTGTTAAAGTTATACAGAATCTGCGGGCAATGACCCAAGGTCATAGTACGATTTCCTTCTAATTCTTCTTGCGAATCGTTTTAATAGGCCTTATTATCTGTTGCTCAATACCGGGGAATGGTCCGGTGGTGAGACCAGTAAGTGGTTGACGTTTGCAGTGTGGTGGAAACGCGCCAAATTGTCGGGCTCCAGAAGTTCACGGCAGCGGGAAGCGTACCGCGGCGGGGACTGAGGAGTCTTTCCTTTTTGGAGCACTTCTTCCGCATATCGTAAACGCAACCCAACGTTCTACCGGCTTCTTTGAGGGGGGCTCCGGCCGACCGGGGCGACGATCGAGAATGCCGGGGAACAATTCTTCGCGATTGTGAAAGGAGTTTTTGCCGTGAGAGAGAAAGGTACAGTGAAGTGGTTTAACGGGGCGAAGGGATATGGATTCATCCAGCGCTCCACGGGAGAAGATGTATTCGTGCACTTCTCTGCAATCCAGGAGAACGGTTACCGCACGCTCAACGAAGGTGAGACCGTGGAGTTTGATCTACTGAAAGGCCCCAAAGGCTTCCAGGCGGCAAACGTCGTCCGGGCATAAACTGCCAATCGTTTCAGAACCCTCCCGTCCCCCAGCGGGAGGGTTTTTTGTTGGACGGAATTGGGAAGAAGGAGGGCTGCAGACGAAGAGTAGCGGGGCATGACCTGCAATTTCGCGCTGCTCTTCAAAGTTCTTGCACCGAAGGTGCATCTGAGGTCGGGACACTTTTCTGGGACCTGGAAGCACCCCGGTGACCTGTCCTGCCTTATTGGGGCGGGTTATAAGGAGGACTATGGAATTCCCTGCGAAAGGCGCCTCGTTATTCCTTCTATTCTGCCTGGTCGCTTTAGCGGCGGCGTCGGGGCAAGAAGAGCGGGGAAAATCGAACATCCCGAAGCGGGTCGCGGGCGAAGATGCTGACCTGCAGCAGAGATTGAATGGGGCTCGGCCGCTGACTCGGGCCCAGGGTTTGGCGATTGTGCGTGTAGCAATGAATTCCCGCCGTCCTGTGAGGTCCCGTTACGATTGCTCCCACTTCGTCCACGGGCTCTATCAGAGCGCTGGTTTTCCTTATGGGTACGCGAGTTCTTCGGAACTCTATGCGGGGATCGCCGAGTTTCGCCGCGTAGCCAGTCCGCAAGCGGGCGACTTGGCGGCGTGGCGCGGGCATGCTGGGATTGTGGTCAATCCCAATCAGCATTCCTTTTTGAGCGTGCTGCACACGGGACCCGGCGTCGACAGGTACGATTCACCATATTGGAAGCGGAGGGGACGACCTCGTTTCTTTCGCTATGTCGAAGCGGCTCCGAGTGGAGTGTTCTCCAGTTCGCTCAGGACGGCGAGCCTAAGGCCTTCGGCAAGCAACACGGAACCTCACGAGCCGGCTGAAGAGCTAGTGCTTGATGACACAGAATCCCGCGCCAAGCTTGCGGAACGACAACCCGTGAGCCCAGCTACTCTTGGTAATCCTGTGGTGCATTCCGCTCTTCCCAAGCCCGAACAGGTGAGCGCAGCTTTCCTGCAGGCATGCACAGACTTAGAGCAGAACCTTCGTGGCCGTGACCTGTTCAAGTCAGATCAATCTCTGATTGTGTTCGATCGGTTCGAAGTGAGGAAGGTACACCTCAGGGAAAACGCGAGCTGGGCAGAGGTTCAGATCGATGAACTGGTTTCGTTCGCGGGTAGTGAGACGAACGTGCGCAAGCGTTCGGAACGGCAGCGGTGGCCTCTGAGTCGCCGCGGGAACACAAGTTGGGAGCTGACGCCGTCGCCGAACACCCTCTATCTTCCGCAGCAGGTAGCCGTCCGCATCCTGGCACACGAACTCGCGCAACTCACCGACGACAGTGTAGAAACAGTCAGCGAGAACCAGGAGAAGGCGGAGCTGGCGCGAGCTCTTAATGCACTGATCGGAAAATAGCTGCTTAAGGGCTTGCGCCGTGGGCTGCATTCTTTCGCCGCTTCGCGGCTTGCGCGGCTACTCAGTGACAATGGGACTACTCGATAACAATGGGACAATGCCGGTGCGCCCTGCGAGATTCTACTCGTAACGGAGGGCTGTCATGGGGTCTACCTTGACTGCCCGGCGCGCGGGCGCGGAGCAGGCGAGGGCTGCCACGACGCCTAACAGCAAAGTCACGGCCAACAGAACCAAGGGGTCGCGGGAACTGCCCCGGGCCCATCGCGCCAGGACCTGGTTGAGCGCCAGCGTCAGGATCATGCCGACTACAATTCCGCTACCCACGCTGACGACCGTAGAGGAGAAGACGATGCGCAGGACATGGGTGCGTTGTGCGCCCAGCGCGATACGAATGCCAAACTCGTTGGTGCGCTGCGCGACTGAATAGGAAACGACGCTGTAGAGCCCGACGGCAGCGAGAGCCAAAGCCAGCAGGGCGAAGGCGCCGAAGAGCCATGCCACCAAATGCTCCTGTTCATATTCCTGCTGGCCGGTGATCCAGTGGTCGAGGTCTTCGACATGACCGTCGACCTGCTGGTCGGGATCGAGTGAGTTCACCTGCACTCCGATGGCGTGCAGGAGCGAGAGCGGCGGTACTTCGGAACGAACGAGGATTTGCGTCCACACCCTCATGGACAGCGTGTAAGGCACGAAAGCTTCGGGAAGAATCGGATTGCGCAAGCCGTCATCGCGTTTGTCGGCGATGATGCCAATGATCTGCAACCAGGAGTCGGCGGCGCCCGACGCGGCAGTGGTGTATGGGGGCTCGTCCTTCATGTCGGGGACTTTCAGGGAGTGGCCTATCGAGTTGCCGTCAGGGAAGTACCGGCGCGCCATCGTCTGATTGATGACGGCCACGTGCGCTGCGTTGTGATTTTCGCTCTCGTCCCAAATTCTTCCCTGTGCGAGCGGAATGCGGAGAAGGGGAAAATAACCTGGGCTGACGAAGTTGACGCGAATTTTCTGTTCGTCTCGGGGCAGCGTGCCGAGGATGTCGATGCTGGTCTGCCAGCCGTTGGAGGGTGGGGTAGCGTTGGAGGAGATCGCGGCCATGGTCACGCCGGGAACGGTGGAGGCTCGGTTGCGCAGTTGTTCGAAGTAAGCTTCGCGCGCCTGCCAGGTCGGGTAGGCACCGTCATGGACGGGGATTCCGACCGACATGACATGGTGAGGATCGTAGCCCAAGGGAGTATGAATGAGGCGCAGGAAGCCTTCCATGGCCGCACCCGCGCCGGCCAGCATGACCAGCGTGAGAGCGACCTGCGCGCCGGTGAGGAAGCTATGGGTCGTGCGTCCGCGCGCCGCGCCAACAATCTTGCGGGTGTTGGACTGCATCACTTGACTGACCTCGGGGCGCGACAACTGGAGTGCAGGCCACAGGCCGAAAAGAATTCCGGTGAAGAGGGCGAGGCCGACGCTGAAGGCGAGCACGGGCAGATTGATCTGGATCGCGGCTTCATGCGGGAAGGAATATTTCGGCAGCAGAACGATGATGATGGCGAGTGCCCGATAGGCGAGCAACACGCCGAGCGCGGCACCGGTGAGGGACAGGAACAATGCATCGGTCAGCAGTTGGCGGACGATGCGGCGCCGGCTGGCACCAATCGCGGTACGAACCGCCAGTTCATGCTGACGCGCCGTGCCACGAGCCAAAAGAAGAATGGACACGTTTCCACAGCCGATTGCCAGCAGCAGCGCCACCGCGCTGAACAGGAGATATAAGGTTCCACCGAGCTCCTGAATAAAACGCTCATTCAATCCAACCACGTGGAACTGGAACTTAGTCGTAGGAAAATGCTTCGGGGTTTCCTTGGCGAACTGCTCGATTAGCGGCTGCAACGCGGCATTTGCGGCCTCATGGGTAATGCCGGGCTTTAGACGAAGCCCGACGTAGTAAGCCTTGATGGGATCCTGGGTGACTTTCAGCGGGAGGTAGACGTCTCCGTCGCCCCAGGTAAAGCGCGGGGCGGCGACGCCGACGATGGTGTAATTCTTTCGGACTAGCTGCAGAGTGTGACCGAGCACGGAAGGGTCGGAGTTGAAGTGGCGCTGCCAGAATTTGTAACCGAGCACGGCGACCGGTTGAGGCTCCTGGCCATCGATCGCGTCGGCGGGGATCAACCCGCGACCCAGCGCCGGCGGGACGCCCATGAAGTTAAAACTGTTGGAGGTCATGTAGACGCCGTTGAGGTCTTCGGGGAGATCGTGGCCAGTCACGGTGAGGTTCCAGTCGTCGGTCATGAATGCGTCTTCGACGACGGGCGACTTGCGGATCTGCTGCCACTGCGCGCCGCTCAGGCCGAAGAACATGTCCTGGTCAGATTTGTCGCTGAGCCTCATGTGGACCATGCGGTCGGAGGCGGCATAGGGATAAGGATTCATCAAGATGGCGTAGACCACGCTGAAAACCGGAGTGAAGTACTTTTTGTCGCAGGTGAATGCAGAGTTCCTGTGAGAGCTTTGGGGTTGAGGCGGACGTAAGCGTGCGGCGCGTACCGCAGTTGGTGAGTGTAATGGGGATATTACGCCAACTGAGGAAGGTCGTTACCTAGGGTGAGTAGCCCTAACGACTCTGCTGGTGTCCAATTCAGGGCATAATGGCAACCAGTGTTTCACGTGGAGTACCCGGTACAAGGAGCATTATGAGCAAGTTTGCGTTCATTTTGGTCAGTATCCTCGCCATCTCGGCCCTCAATCTAAGCGCGCAAGTCAACGTGGCGACACCATCGTCTATTCGCGTGCATCATTTCGTCGAAAAAGAAGGCAAGACAGCGACAAAAATCCTGGATGAACTGGCAAAAAAGTATCGCCTTGTAATCGGCGTTTATGGAAGTGGTGACTTCAGATTCGTCGAAATGCCGATAGGAATCGATGTCGAAATCGAGGATGGAACACTCGCAGAGGTTTTCGATGCCATCGCTGACGCCACCCGACACAGCGTGAGTGCTCATCAAACCATTGGCTCCGTCACGGATCAGCAGTTCAAGTGGCACCAAGACAGCAACGGCGCCGTACACTTCGTGCTGCGGGGAGCACCTCTCCCGTTGATGGATGTCACGGTGCATTTATTCGACTACGAGAATCCGCAATGGCCGGAGGTTACCGCTCGTCTGAGAGCTATTCCCGAGATCGGTGGCTGGCTGAAGGACCATGAATGCCCGATGCCCGGTGAGGACATCCTTTTAGCAGGCAAGCCACCTGGGCCTTGGAGGCACTTCTCAATTCATGCCAAAGATGTCCCCTTGTACGAAATTCTGGACCAGATTGCCGCCGACTCGGGAACATATTACTGGCGCGTGGCTCAGATCACGGGACCTTCCTGCTACGTGAGCATCCAGTGGTGGCTCTGAGGGTTGATTGTCAATTGACGAAATCAGGCGGTTACACTCAGAATCCCTGTTCCGGGGTCATTTGTGAAATGAGCGACCCACGCTTCGCGCCAGCCTGAAGGTCATTAGCGAGGCGAAGCATCTGCCCAAGAACGCGAAAACCGCGAATGCGATTCCGAAGACTTGTCCTAGAACGCCTCCGGTCGTCTCCGCAATTTGTGTCCGCACAAAGATGCCAGCGACAAAGAGAGCGATTGAAGCACAGAAGAAGTCTGTCGCCAATAGAGTCGCGCCAATCCTTTGCGTTGTTCCTCTCGCGATCCAGTTCTTCCCACCAAAGCCACTTGCCCGATCACTGCTGTAAAGGATCGGAACGCACTGACCCCTGAACCACATCGTGCCCTTAGTTTTGCGGTTCTCTAACCTCTGACTCTGGTTATCGTGCGCTTTCATCGACGTCCACCAAGCACAGATTCTAATCCATTCATTTGGACCTCACTGGCGAAACCATGCGTTACACTCTGAACCCCAGCCGGGAAGGATTCTGAGCGCTAATCGCGATTTTTCGCCAATTGACTATTCGGTAATAGTCCCCTTGATGCGATTCGACAACGAGTCCGCAAACCCTTCGTAAGTACAGTGCCCTACTAATAGTAAGTGAGATGGCGCATCTTCGTGTGCGTTGTTGTGTTTCCCGCAACTTCCCAAGTCTCAGTGTTGCTTATCCAGTTTCCGTAGTCGTCGTACTCGTAGGAGTTGCGACACTTCCACTGCAGCTCTTGCTGTACGCCAAGTTCATTGGGAAGCCAGTCGTCCGTTTGCTCAATTCGATGATGTCCCCGCGTGTGCTAAAGGTCCACACTAGGTCTTCACGAATGGGTCCCATACGCATATGTCTTTCAGCGAGACGACCTTGGTCGTTGTACACGTAGGTCCTTTCGGCATTGCCGAATAGACCCTGGCTGGCTCTTTCCATCTCCGTTTTCAACTGAGCGAATACGGCAGCGCGTTGTTCGCTGGGGATTTGGTCGCGGGCTGCCTTTGGAAAGCTAAGATTCTCGGTGACTAGCCGTTCCTCGCCGAGCCGACCGTTGGCGTCGTATGTGTGCAGAATGCGAAACAGAAGCAGGCCCTCGTCATCTACAATTCGCCTTTCGACTGGCCGACCGCGTTCGTTATAGCTCGTCTCCACAGTCCCGCCGTCAATCAGAGAGTCTCCTTCCGAGATCACTTCCAAAGCCACCTCGGCACCGATCGCAGTATTTCGTCGCTCAGGCCGAGCGGGGACGTGCCTGATCTGCGTCATCCGTCCTTGTTCGTCGTAGCGAAATTCGTCGACTCGGTCGCCGCTGCTGCCGTGATTCGGTTCAGCCTTCCGTTTTTGTCGTAGGTGTATGTTCGCTCCGTATATCCCTGAAACGTATTCCCGCGCCATTCGAGAATCTTGCCCTGTCGATCAAATACTGTCGTGCTCCAATCGTTTCAACTGGTCCCCGTAGCCCAGCTCTTTCCCGGTCTGAAGGTAACCCTCATTTCATGGTTGTATAGCTTGCTACGAGCCAGTTGAGCTGTCAATTTATTCGTTAGGCGGGGAAGCTCACCACGTCAACTGTTGAAATCAGGCGATTACACTCAAGTGCCCCTCGCGAGGCCATGATGGTTGGGATAGAGCTCCGACGCGCCGGCTGTAGGTGGAGGGTTACCAAGCCCGCTCTTTCGATTGCGAGTTGGGTTCTCATTTCCACCGTGGCTACGTTTTCGGAGGCCCCCCTATAATGCCGGACGGCCGAATTTCCCAGGTCCGGTTTGAAGTCTTGGTCTCTCGTCCGGGAGCCTTCCCATTCGCAGCGAGGTTCAAGCGCTGGTTCGCATACGCCCCGACTACGGATGGTTTGCTCTCAGCTTAGTTCCATCTCATGCGTCGGCTTATGTCGGCTCTGAGTCCGACCACCGCGCTGCCGATGGCACCACCAAGTACCCAGAGTCTCTTTGCCCGATCTTGGCGTTACCTTGATCAGGGAGACGTGTACCGCCTCCTGCGAGGACATTACTCCCCGGTCTTAGCTCTTACAGACTCATTCGCCGATCCCACTCGCTCTCCTCTCCTTCGGCCTAAGCCTCGTTCGAGGAGTCTCTGCAGGTTGCGACCAGCCCCTGCTGCGGGCGGGACCATCCCGACGTTATCTCTGAGAATCCTTCCCTGCTTGCCTGGGCCCCTGTCACGGCGGTCCCGTGGAGTGCATCTGCCTGTTTCTTCCTCCACGCCATCGGCCTACCCCCGTACACTATCGAGGTCGGCTTCCCGCGTTAACCCGTCAAAACGATTTCATGACGGATCCCCTTTTCGAGACTGCAGCCATTTCGTTATGTTCAGGCCCTCAGGTTTGCTCGCCTCCCCGATCGTTCCTACCGCTGCCGCTTATCGCCGCAGGGCAGCCGAGGCTTTTACGTCCGAGCTGAACATGCTTCGTTGCCTCCGCATGCATCGGATATGCTTACCACCCGCCCAGGCAATTGGTGGTGTGGGGACTTACACCCCACTAGATTCTCAGCCTTGTCGGCTGCTCCAGTGTAATGGGGATATTTCGCCAATTATAGAGCGGTTCCGGTTCATTTTACCTTCTCTCGCACTGAGCTGTGGAAGTACTTCATGAGGTTTAGCGTGGAAGCGATGGCGTCGAATCGAACTAGCACAACCCTGACCAGAATACAATGGCATGAGAAATCCAACTAGGTTGAACGTTCTTCCAGAGAACGTGAACGTCCAGTTTTGTAGGAAAGGGATCATACGGATTTGGAGGTGACTTACAAAACTTGCACTCGTAGACAACCGTAACCGTTGTGCTTGGTCCGCGTACAAATCTGCGATGGTCATTGACATTTTCCTCGCTGCTCGTCGCGGAAATACCCAACCAGAACCAGAGAGCGGCACACGGCGAAGAGGTAGAGGATTTCGGGTAAGCTCCGACCGAGACATGTCGAGATCTGCGCTTCTGCCTTGCGGCGAAGATTAAACGGGAACCGTGGAGCATTCACCAATGCCAGACCCACCTTAACTCAATAACCAGCATGTCGAGCTTTCAGGAATGGTGGCGGAATACGGTTGCGTGTCCCACAATTGACTGCCAATCTACCCGATCCGCCCCAGGTCAGCAAAGCCGTGCAGGGCGGTTATCACACACACGCTAGAGGAAAACGCCTGACTTTCCGCATCGAACGGTTCCTACCGGCATCGCCTGCTGATAGTAGACACCACGGCGTGCGGATAATGCTCATCGGAGCCAAATCTCCGGGTAACTGGCGTAACCGCATTATAAAAGGGCGCCCCTCTTGGAGTAGGTTGTGATTGTTCGCACCACCACCTACGAAAAGGAGCACCCTATGAGCAGTGAAAAGTATATTGGGCTCGACGTTCATCAAGCAACCATCGTGGTCGCGGTGATGGATTCCACTGGTAAGTTAGTGATGGAGTCCATTCTCGAGACCGAAGCGGCGACGATTCTTCAGTTCTTCGCAGGCTTGCGCGGAACTTTGTCGGTGACCTTCGAAGAAGGAACCTGGTCCGTCTGGCTGTACGATCTGCTCAACCCGCACGTCGACAAACTAGTGGTGTGCAATCCACGGAAGAACGCGTTGCTCAAGGACGGGAACAAGAGTGATCGGATCGATGCCCGCAAGCTGGCGGAGTTGTTACGCGGCAATCAACTCAAATCGGTCTACCACGGCGAGACCGGCGTGCGGATGCTACGGGAGTTGTCCCGGAGTTATCTGACGATCGTCAAAGACCTGTCTCGGGTAATGAACCGGCTGAAAGCGGTGTATCGCAGCTGGGCGATTCCCTGTGCGGGAAGAGATGTCTACTATCGTCGGCATCGAGCGCAGTGGCTGGACAAGATCCGGGAAGCCGGCGTGCGGCGTCGGGCCGAACGACTCTATGAGCAACTGGACATGTTGCAACACTTGCGTCAGCAAGCGCGGCGGGAACTGTTGGCGGAGGGTCGCAAGCATGCCATCACCGCGAAGCTGCGACAGATTCCCTATCTAGGCCCGATTCGCTCGGTGCTGGCCGTGGCGCTGATGCAGACTCCGCATCGTTTCCGCAGCAAGCGACAACTGTGGGCCTATAGCGGACTGGCCTTGGAAACCCGCATCAGTGCGGAATACCGCTTAGTCGAAGGTCAGGTGCGGCGTTCGAAGAAACTGCTTTCCATTCGAGGCCTGAACAAAGACCACAACCATGATCTGAAAGGTTTATTCAAAGGAGCGGCCACCATGGCCAGTGTGCGTCCCGGACCGTTCCAGGACTTCTACCAAGCTGCGCTGGCCAAAGGCATCAAGCCGACCATGGCGCGTCTGACGCTAGCGCGCAAGATTGCAGCGATTACGCTGACTCTGTGGAAGAAGGGAGAAAACTTCGACGCAGAAAAACTGAAATCGCAAGCCGCTTGAGCGTCTCGGGTGAAGAGCCCCTCCATCTCCGGTGATCTTCTCTGGTGGTGGCCAGTCGGTTCTTGAGACGCTCGGGTTCGAGGGTGAGTATGACAATGGCCTGTAGACGACACGGTGCCTGTGGCACCCAGTCTCTGTGTAACCCCTATGCCCCCTCGGATAACCCGAAAAAGCACTAGGCCCCGAGCCTCAGATAGACCCATGGTTGACACCGTACAACCGCACGGCTTGATTCAGTTTCGAAACTGATTGGCGTCGTCGCTACTAAACGAAGATGCAGCTGCTGAGATGGAATAACCCAGGGCACGACACCACACGAGCGTCTTCTATGGTCAGAGGGGCTGGATGTCGCGAACCAAACCCGCGCCTCCGGCGGAGGGAGAAAAATGTTCTTGACATCCCCTTATATAGACCAGGCGATTTCACTCATTGACCTTGCAGTCTCCAACTCCCCGCTAGCGGTTGACGCTCTACGGACTAGGACCTGTCCCCATTCCTCCGACGCCTGCGGGCGACGATCATGGCGGTCGCTGACAGAAATAAAAACCAGCAAGGGGCATCAATGGCAAGCTCTACGTCCATACTCTCGGCAACTCCCTTGAATCCTTCGGACTCTACCACGCGCTCAGCAATCATCATTCCCGGAGTACCGTGGGTGAGACCGAACTGGTTTGCCATGCCTTCGGTTTTCAAGGCGAGGAGGATGGAAAGCGGAGCTGCAAGAACGACAAACAAGACAATCAGAGCGACTTTTCTGGGAGTTCGACTCGATTCAGCATTCATATTTGCTTTGATTGTAAGGGGAATTAAGGGGAATGATGTCGCGGGCGAGCACGATTGATGTAAGCAGGCCTTAGCACTCACCATCCGAGACAATGCGTCCACCCGCTGAATGATGGGGTTGCCACAACCCAGTGTGGCTACTTGGAAACCCAGCGCCAGCAGACCCATCCAACTCCGCCGACCACCAGAATCAATAGAAGCCAAAAGAGGGGGTCATTTCGCAGAGAAGGCCATCCGAGGGCCATCGCCCCGTGAATCCGCAATGTCACAACCGAAAAGACGACCGTGTACACAATGACCGACAACAGCAAGCCCACGACAGAGAGCGCGACTTTGACCGTAGTGACCATACAGTTCATGGCAGACGATGGTTGACGCTATCAGGCGGTTACACTCAGAACCCCAGCCGGGAGGGATTCTGAGCGTAATGGGGATTTTGCGACAACTATCCCGGACACGGGTCACGGAACAGGGCGCAAATGGCTTTCGAGTGGCATAACATCCGCCTCTTCTGACCATGAAATGCGGAACTCCGACCGCGGTCGCTGCGAGCCGGACCAGCCCTCTCACTTCAGATGGTCTCCGAGTTTCCCCGCGCCTAGAGGATTGGTCATCGCTTCCACCTCTTCAAAGTCAGTCTTTCCATCTCCATCGCTATCGGGATTGTTTGCGCTCGTGTTAAAGAACCGGATCTCCTGCAGATCGGACAGGCCGTCTCCGTCCGAGTCGAGGGAATAGAGGTTGAGCCCGGGGATAAAGTCATAATCCTCGATCTTCTTGAAGCATTGCTCTTGTGCGTTGGGCATCATCTTGCTGTTCTTGATGGGCTCGCAGATCTTGGGATCGCCGATTAGATCGACTACGTCGAGCTTGCATTGCGTCTGCTGCATCTGAGTCTGCTCCGCGAAGAATGTTTTTTGCTCTGGCGGAACCAGGCTTCCAATGCGGTCGCAGAGGCTGGCTTTCCGGCGAAGCTTGGCAAAACAGCTCCAATGCGTGCTTTCGTTCATCCATTGGGATTGTTTGTCGCCCGGAACAATGTTCTCCCGAGAAAAATTGCAATGGAACTGCACCCCTGCGTACTTCTCCTCGTGTGAGCTATCAATCGGCTCAAGTACGGGGCGAGGATCCTCATAAGCAAAGGACTTCATCCGGTAAATCTTCCACTCCTCGCCGACCCTCTTGAACAAGACCAACTCATACTGCCGCTTCCTGATGGGTCTGTTATTGGCGATTCGGTACCCCCTGGGCACCTGGGTTGGGTCCACTTTCATTTCGAGCACGTCTCCGCGGCTGTATCCTTGAATAGCGAGGAGTCCCCTATCTCCGACGATCTTTTCATTGACTATCTCGGGGGACTCTGGCTGAGTTCTGACCATCATGTCGTAGATTGCTTCCTGCTGCTTTTCGTCTTTCAATTCCTTCAGTTTTTCAAATTGCTGTTTGCTCTCCTGATCCGCTGAGAGTGCCTGTAACTTGTCTGAATCATGCGCCTGGAAGGCGAGGAGATACTGGTGATAGAAAGGGAACAGGACGCTAGCGTGCGAAGGCTCAGACTGCGCCAGCAGATTTGGACCAATGGTAACGAGGAATAGAATCAGGGGCAAAGAGATCGAGCGTAGATTACACGACATGCGCGAATGGTAGGGCAGACTGTGCGAGCCTCACAAGTTACCTCTGTACTGGCCGGTGGTCTCGTAAACGGGCGCTTCCGCTTACGACTGAGTCAATCGGTGAAATCGCCGATATTAGGCCAGCAACAGTTGTCGCAATCAGGCGATTTCGCTCAAAACCCCGCCTGCGTGGGGTTGGCCGTCTCTCGCGCG
Source organism: uncultured Acidobacteriaceae bacterium (assembly GCA_963707205.1). GTDB lineage: Bacteria > Acidobacteriota > Terriglobia > Terriglobales > Acidobacteriaceae > Sulfotelmatobacter. Next base: position 46,294 of record CAVPQE010000021.1, on the reverse strand, counting down.
TTGTGGTTCACAAAATGGGGTGGGGGCAACGCGGGTTCGAGACGCGGGTACAGGGCGGGCTAGTGGTTCTGAGGAGGAAGCTGAGGGGAAGGGGCGACGCGCATGCCGTTGGCATCGAAGACGAAGGTTTTTACTTCGGCTTCGGAGCCGTCGGCGGGGATTTCCTGGCCATTCCAGAGGAAAGTGATTCCGGCGGCGTTGCCGATGCGGGCGACGATTTCACGGCTGGCGCGGATGGAGGCATGGGCGGGGGCGATGAGGGTTTCCTGGCTGACGGTTTGGCCGTCGGCCTGGACGGAGATCCAGGAAGTTTCCTGGGCGCGGATCACGAGCGTCAGGGGAGCGGTGGATTTTGCGGACGGCTGGGCAACGGGCTTGTTGGAGGGGCGAGGGGTTACATCATTCGGCTCGGCATCGCCTGCGGAATCGGCGGTTGACGAGGTCACGGGTGCCACGGTGGATGAATGAGTGGAGGTTGAGGATTGAGCCACTTGAGGCGGCCGCGGTTGTGGAGTGGACAGGTGCGCTCCAGCAGCCATGCTGGTCGGGGGAGCGGGATTGGATGCCTGATTGATGGGTGGGGGCGTGGGGACGGAAGCCGGCGCGGACGGCGCGGTGGTTGCCGGTTGGGACTTTGCTGGCGAGGAACCGGCGGCTGTGGTGTGGGTGCTGTGGGAGTGGCGTATCCAAAGGATTGCTGCCAGGAGGACCACTATGGCGGCAACGGCAAGGATTCGCCAGGGAATTTCGCCACGGGAGTTTCCGGCAAAATCTTTTTGCGGACGGCGGACGTGTTCAGGGCGCGGAAGTTGCAGGTCGGGGAGTTCCTCGACTTGCACTGGGGATTGCGATTTGGCGGCTGACTTGCTGGCTTCGACCCGGAGACGCTTTTCGGGCGGCGCGAGACGTGGCGCGGAGCTTGGTTGCAAGGGACGTTCCGGCTCCCAAACTTCGTGGGCGTCGATTTGCGCCTGGCGGAGGCAAGCGAGGTAGTCGGTGACGGCTTCTTCGGCGTCGAGGCCGAGATGCTTGGCATAGGCGCGGATGAATCCTTTGTTGAAAACGCCGCCGGGCAGTTGGTCGAAGTGTTCTTCTTCGATGGCGCGAAGCATGCGCGAGCTGATTTTGGTGACGTTGGAAACGTCGTCGAACGAGAGTTCTTTCTTCTCGCGCGCCTTGCGGAATTTGTCTCCGAATTCGCCCACGTTGTCCTGCCAGAGGGGACGTCGTTCGCCCGTATGATGACGGGAACATCATAGGACAAGAGGAAGGCGCGCGCCACCGCCAAGAGTCCAAGGGAGAGGTAACCAGAGGGCGAGGGGACGCAGCCGATGTCTTTACTTTACTTTGTTTCTTGGAGGAGAAGGATGTTGTGACCTTCCGGGTCATGGAGAACCGCCCATGTGGGTTCGGACTGAACCAGGCGGTAGCGTCCGATGGGCGCGACCGCGGCGTTTAGATCGGGAACCTCAAAAAAGAGCACCGCTTTATCTTTCGAAGGGTACGACTCGACGCCTTTCCGCTCCAGGCAGACGAAACTCTCGCCGCTATCGAAGCGGGCATGGTGGCCAGCGTGCTCGTCGGAAAGGTTAAGATTCAGGGTTTCGAGGTAGAACTTTTTGGCTCTCTCCAGGTTTTCGAAGTAGAGCTCAACCCCGAGGAATCGCGCGAGAATGTGCGGCATGGAAATCGCTCCGTCTTAGGGTCAAGGTTTTTTGCGCAGGACGACGGTGAATTGCGTTTTGCAGGTGTTGGCGGGATCGTCGAAGGCTTCGGCGGTGCGGTCACCTTCGGAGGCTTCGAAGAAAAGGCCGTGCTTGACGCGGTCGGGGAGGCCGGTGAAGCGGGCTTTGCCGTCGGCGTTGGTGCCGACTTCGAGGTCGAGCTTACGGGCGTACATGAATCCGTAGGCGATGTGGACCTTGATCTTCGCTGCGTAGACGGGTGAGCCGGCAGCGTCGGTCACGGTGAAGTCGGCGGAGCAGGCGCCGATTCCGCCATCGATTACGGGAATTGACTTGGGATCGGGGGATGGCGTGGTGGTCGTCTGCGAAAAGGCCGCGATCGATAGCGCGAGGGCTAGGAGAGTTAACGGCAGGGCGGGGGTTCTGAGTTTGTTCCGACTCATATTCATCCTTAACTTAAGAATATGCCAGGGCGGCTGGAATCAAAAACCTAGGTCAGAGGGCAGGGAAAATCAAGAACAAAGTCAAAGGCCGGGGGCGGGGGTGCCCGTGCCACAGTGCTGCCGGAACGGTCTCAGGCGGTTGGCTTTACAGGTACTGGTTACCAACGTTCATTGCGGGTGCACGAAAGTGACGAATATAATTTTTGAACACCACCCGTCTAGCGAGGAACAACGGAATTTTCTGCATGCCTGAGGCCGGCACTCAATTGACGCGGCAGAATCAGGAACTGACGATCTTTCACGACGTGGCGAAGGCGCTGACGTCGTCGCTGGATCTCGACTCCATTCTGCAGACCATCATGGACAAGATGGCGGAATATTTTCGCCCGGATACATGGTCGTTGCTCATGGTTGACGAAGGGCGCGACGAACTCTACTTTGCGATTGCAGTGGGGGACAAGGCGGAGGCGTTGAAGAGCGTGCGCCTGAAAGTGGGCGAGGGGATTGCCGGGTGGGTGGCGAAACACGGAGAGGCGCGCGTGGTGCCGGACGTGCGTACGGACCCGTTCTTTGCCAGCCGCGTGGACGACGCCACCAAGTGGCAGACCCGATCGGTGATCTGCGTGCCGCTACGGTCGAAGCTGCGCGTGCTGGGCGTGATTCAACTGGTCAACGTGGACATGGAGCAGTTCAAGGATGCGGAACTGTTTTTTCTGCAGTCACTGTGCGACTACGCGGCGATTGCCATTGAGAACGCGCGCTGGGTGGAGAAGATTCAGGAACTGACCATCACCGACGACTGCACGGGTCTTTATAACGCACGGCATCTTTATAAGACGCTGGACACGGAGGTCTACCGGTCGTCGCGATTTGGATACGAATTCAGCATTTTGTTTATTGATCTGGATCACTTCAAAGCGGTCAACGACACGCACGGGCATTTGATTGGGAGCAAACTGCTGGCGGAGATCGGATATTTGATCAAGGCGCAGCTGCGGTTGATTGATTTTGCGTTTCGCTACGGTGGGGATGAGTTCGTTGTGCTGCTGCCGCAGACGGGGAAAGATCAGGCGCTGGTAGTGGCCAAGCGGTTGCGCGATGCTCTGCGGGCCAGCAGCTTTTGCCGCGAAGAAGGGCTGAATCTGAATGTGCGGGCTTCGATCGGTCTGGCAACGTATCCGCACGATGCGCGCACGGCTCATGATGTGATTCGGCAGGCGGACGGGATGATGTATGTGGTGAAGAATTCCAGCCGGGACAATATTGGGATTGCGCAGCGTGGGACGTTGAAGGAGTAGGGGCTGGCTTTCGGCTGCCGGCTGCCGGACCTAGGATCACGCACCATCAGACCTTACACGTTAAGTTTTTCTCTCGTCGCTCCGGAGTCTGTGTCATAGCGTCTCTTTCGCCCCTCCAGGGCTTGCTCATTTCCCACTTACGACCCACGGCTTGCGCCGTGGGCTGCATTCTTTCGCCGCTTCGCGGCTTGGATTGCGCCGCATCTTCCATTCTCTGAAACACAGCCGGATCTTCCATTCTCTGAAACACAATCGAGCTGCGACACAGGCTCCTCCGGGACTTGTGCCCCTTTCCTGTCTTTACCCACCGCTGAAAGCGCTGGGCTAAATTGTTTCGCCGCTCCGCGGCATGGAGTTTGGCAGGCTGCTGGATTTCGTCATCCACCGGAAATCTTTGCTGCGTTGATCGTCCGGGTTCAATTTGGCTTGGTGTCGGACGCTGGTTTTGGCTCCGGGGCGGAGGGCTTCCAGGGATTTGCGTTGGCGGGGGCTTTGGGGTTGACACCGAAATCCCAGACGTAGAGGTTCAAGCCTTCTTTGCCGGTGGCTTCCTGGGCCATCATTTCGACGAGGACATATTCTCCGGGCGCAAGACTCTCGGTGGGAGTGATTTTCAGCCAGCCTCCGCTGACGCGGGTGGTGGTGGTTTTGACCAGGTGCTGCTCCTGGCTGATTTTGCCGGTGACCTGGCGTTTCACGTCGCCAACGATGCGCTTGCCATTCTTGACCTCGGTGCGGACGATGCGAAAACGGTCGAAGGGCACGATGGGCTGCTGCGGTTGTTGGGGCTGCTCGGACCCTTGCGCGTTGCGGGTGGAATCTTTTGTGGTGCTGGGCTGGTCGGGGGCGGCGTCGAAGTTGATGTAGAGCGAAGGCACATCGACGTGCGATTGCACCGGGGCGTGGGCGCCCTCGAGTTCGATGGTTTGTTTGAGGCCGGCTATGGGATTGATGGCGCCGCGGAAAATGTTGGCTTTGGTGTTGCGGCTAATGTCTCCGGCGGTCTGTTGGATTTCTACGATTTGGGGTTCACCCTGAAAACTGTCGAGTAGAAACACGCCGGAATCTTCGGGCAGGCGCAGTCCGGGGGCGACCTGCGGGAGTAGCGTTTCTTCGCGTTCGCGCTCAAGTTCGACTTCCTTATCAAGTTGCACGGCTTCGGGGAGGGACGCTCCGGCGGCGCGATCTTTCTCATACTTCTCGGTTGCAGGCCAGTCGACCAGCGACTCGGGGAGTTCCTCCCACTCATCGCGCTCGGCGCTCATGTAGCGAACGCGATTGCCTTTGACCTCATATTTGGTGACGAGCTGATAGGAGCCGTCTTTGAGGATGAGGCGGCGGGCCAGATCCTGGGCAGAGGAGAGAGTGGGAAAGGCAAGCAGGAGTATAAGAGCGGAGAGTAGCGCTCGCACGGAGGCTGGCCGGGGACAGCGTAGAAGTCTCAGGAACATTTGTTTTCTAATTATCGTCCGGAGGAGGCGAAGAGTCGAATCGTTCGTGTAGGCCTCGCTAGTCTGCCCGCAAGATCCTTCCCTCCGCCTGTAAAACGGCTGCGTTCAGGATGACTCCTACAGAGACAGATACTCTCGAATTCAAAGTGCACCACTGCCCAGGGATTCGCCTGATCCACAGTGGGCCGTCGTTGTAGTATGCTGTTGGTCGCGAAAGCCAATACTGCGAACAATGAAACGTACCATTCTGTTACCAGCTCTCTCTTCTTTATTGTGTTTATTGTGCACGGCCTTGTGCACGGCCGCCGTGCTGGGCCAAGCGGGTCTTGCGCAGGGTACGCAGCCGGTTTCGTACGCGTCGATGACGCAGTTGAACGGAATGCTGGCGCAACTGGAAGCGAGCTCAAAGAACACGCAGGCCGACTTGGCGAAGTTGCGGATTGAGCGCTGGAAAACGGACGGCGGCTCGAAGAAGCAGACGCTGGCGAATGTGGATTCCATTCAGCGCAACCTGCAGGGCGCCCTGCCCGAGATCATTGCGCAATTGCGCGCGCAGCCCGAAGATCTGCCGACGACTTTCAAACTCTATCGCAATCTCGATGCCTTATATGACGTGGTGGGGAATGTGGTGGAGGTGACGGGGGCCTTCGGATCGAAAGACGATTTTCAGTCGCTCTCCAATGATCTGAGCACCTTTGAGGGCACGCGTAAGCAGTTGGCGCAGCGGATTGAGAATTTGTCGTCGGCCAAGGAAGCTGAGATCGTGCGTCTGCGGGCGGACTTGAAGACCGCGCAGGCAGCGGTTCCGGTGGCTCCGCCGAAGAAGATTATTGTGGACGATAACGAGCCGCCGAAGAAGCCGGCAGTGAAGAAGAAACCGGCGACGAAGCCTAAGACTCCGTCGACGGCGACGCCGCCGGGTCAGACGCCGCCCGCGCAGCAGCCACCAGCGACAAAGCCGCAGTAGCTGACTGTCGTTGCGGGGCGCTCAGGTGGCACGAAGATCAAACCCCCCACCCTTGCCGCAAAGAACGCGGCAAGAGTGGGGCACCCAATTCTCTCCAGATTTCCCCTTTAATTCCCCATTCTTCCCCTGATCTTTCTTAATCTCTCCTTTACTCCGAATCTGTTAATCTTCCTGCCGCATCTACATTTCATTCTCATTACGCCTTGCTTCGAGGTCTGAGGGCGGAGGTCCGGATTTGGCGCTCTTCATGAATTCGCACGGCAGCATTGTCGGGATGGTGTTCGGAGTCATCATCATCTGGGTGGTGCTGCTGGATGCGTTTGAGACCGTCGTTCTGCCGCGGCGGGTGACGCGGCACTTCAAGCTGACGGCGTGGTTCTACCGGCAAACGTGGATTCCGTGGCGGGGAATTGCACGGCGCATCAAGACGACTTCGAGGCAGCAGAATTTCCTGGGATATTTTGGACCGCTGTCGCTGATCCTGCTACTGGAGTTCTGGGCTGCGGGACTGATATTGGGATTTGCGCTGATCCAGTACGGCATTGGCGGACACGAACAGCTCAGTGGCGAGCCGCTCACGTTCGGCAAAATTATTTATCACAGCGGGGAGACCTTTTTTACTCTGGGATACGGCGACATTGTGCCGACTTCGGGAGGGGCGCGGGCGCTTTCGGTGATCGAAGCGGGGATGGGTTTCGCGTTTCTGGGAGTGGTGATCGGGTACATTCCTGTGGTGTACGCGTCGTTCTCGCGGCGCGAGATTCAGATCTCCATGCTGGATGCGCGCGCGGGGTCGCCTCCGTCGGCGGCGGAGTTGCTGGTGCGGTTGGCGGGGAGGTCGGAGGATCCGGGAGTGGAACAGAGAGTTCTCGATGAAGTTTTGCGGGACTGGGAGCGCTGGGCCGGCGAGTTGCTGGAGAGTCATATTTCGTATCCGGTGTTGAGTTTCTTTCGTTCGCAACATAGTAACCAGTCGTGGGTGGGCGCGCTGACCACGATGCTTGACGTGACTTCGCTGGTGCTGACTGGGATTGAAGGAGTGCATCCGGGGCAGGCCAAGCTTACGTTTGCCATGGCGCGGCATGCGGCGGTGGATCTGGCGCAGGTGGTGAATGCGAAATATGATCCCGACGCGGCGGAGCGTCTGCCAGAGGCGGAGCAGATGGCCTTGCGAGAGGCACTGGCGACGGTCGGATTGCGACTGCGGAGCGACGAATATGGCCGGGACAAGCTGACGAAGCTGCGGTCGATGTATGAACCCTATGTGCATTCGACGGCACGCAACTTGATGCTGACGCTGCCGCCGTGGAGGCACGAACAGAAGACGCGCGACAACTGGCAAGCAGGGCCGTGGGACCGGCTGATCCAGGCGCGGGGGCTAGGGGCGCTGGGAGCGAGACCGCAGGGGCAAGCGCAAGTGCAGGCGGGCGAGGATCACTTCTGAGACCTGTCGAAGAGAACGATCATTCCATCTTTTCTGGTAATTGCAGACGTAGCCAGCTACGTCTCTACGGATGGTGTGCGTGCTAACATCCTTTTTCCGGCTTTCTGCGAATGAAACATACTGGCGAAAACGTGGTGCGCATTGAGGCGGAAGCTTTGCGCGCGCTGGCGGACCGGATTGGCGGGCCGATGGCGGAGGCGTTTGCGCGGGCGGTGGAGTTGCTGTTTTGCTGCGCGGGGCGCGTGGTGGTTACGGGCATGGGCAAGAGCGGGTTGATCGCGCGCAAGATCGCGGCGACGTTGAGCTCGACGGGGACTCCGGCGTTGTATTTGCATCCGGTGGAAGCCCTGCACGGGGATCTGGGCATGGTGGTGCGCGGGGATGTGGTGCTGGCACTTTCGGCGAGCGGGGAGACGGAGGAGATTTTGCAGTTGCTGGCGACGATCAAGCGGTTGCGGGTGCCGCTGATTGCGATGACGGGGGATGAGATTGGAGAGAATCCCCATCCTTCGAAAATCGCGAAGGGTGGGGCACCCGCCGTTAGCTCGACGCGGGCAGTCTCAACTTTGGCAGCGGCGGCGGATGTGGCGCTGGATTGTTCGATCGCGCGGGAGGCTTGCGCGCTGGGGCTGGCGCCAACGGCTTCGACGACGACCATGCTGGCGCTGGGGGATGCGCTGGCGGTGACTTTGAGCGAGAGGCGGGGGTTTAAGGAAGAGGACTTTGCCAACTTGCATCCCGGGGGAAAGCTGGGGAAGCGGCTGGCGCGGGTGGAATCGTTGATGCACACGGGAGAGGCGCTGCCGCGAGTGACGCCGCAGACGAAGATCCCGGACGTGATTTATGAGATGTCGCGCAAGAAGCTGGGCGTGACTGCGGTGGTGGAGGGCGAGAAGCTGGTGGGGATCGTCAGTGACGGGGATTTGCGGCGGTTGCTGGAGAGGCGCGGGAAAGATGGGATGGATTTGACGGCGGGCGAGGCGATGACTCGTAATCCTAAGACGATCGGTGCGGGGGAATTTGCGGCGACGGCGCTGGCGTTGATGGAGGAGAAGAAGATCACTTCGCTGATGGTGGTGGATGGAGGCGGTAAGTTGCAAGGGATCGTGCATCTGCACGATCTGTGGGGGACGGAGATGGTATAGGAATTTGGTAATTGTGTAATCGGGTAATTTGGTAATTGAAATCCGATCTCCGCGGCATTGGTTTTCAATTTCACAATTCCCCCATTACTCAATCGGGAGAGTTGCCATGTATCACTATGATCCTAAGACGGCGCTGGAAGAATTGACTGAGGATGCGACCCTGCCCAACCCCGTGCATGTGCGGGACATGATTCTGCGGCAGCGGCTGTCGGCGGACAAGTCACTGGAGTTGAACCGGCTGTTCGTCGAGTATCAGAAGTTTTTCGGCGAGGCGCAGAAGCTAGGGAAAGAGATTCTGACGCAGCTGGCGGGGTAACGAAATACCCAATACGGGACTGAACTCACTACCATCACCCACGCCCGCCGAGCTTCGCTCCTCCGGACGGCCGAAGCGGCTGTCCCCACGTGAGTTGTTCTGCAGCAATCATTTACAATCTAGGATTCTCTTTTTTGTTGGGAACTCAACTATGCATCGATGGTCTGAACTGTTTATTCCTACGTTGCGCGAGGCGCCGGCGGATGCCGACGTGGCGAGCCACAAGTTTCTGGTGCGGGCAGGGTACATCCGTCAGCTTGCGGCGGGAATTTATTCGTATCTTTTTCTTGGGAACCGGTCGTTTAACAAGATCGTGGCGATTGTGCGCCAGGAGATGGACCGGATTGGGCAAGAGTTTTATTTGCCGGCGCTGCATCCGCGGGAGATTTGGGAGGCAAGTGGGCGCTGGGGGCTGATGGGAGAGAACCTGTTCCGGTTGAAAGACCGGAAGGGGGCGGACATGTGCCTGGGCATGACCGAAGAAGAAGTCATGACCTCGATTGCCCTGAAGGAGTTGCGGAGTTACAAGCAGCTGCCGCAGATCTGGTATCAGATTGCGCCGAAGTTTCGCGACGAACCGCGGCCGAAGTCGGGGCTGTTACGGGTGCGGCAGTTCATGATGAAGGACGCGTATTCGTTCGACATGGATGCGGCGGGGCTCGACGTTTCCTATAAGAAGCATTACGAGACTTATTGCCGCATTTTTGACCGGTGCGGGCTGAAGTACATGGTGGTGGAGGCGGATTCGGGGGCGATGGGCGGGAAGGAGTCGCACGAGTTCATGGTGAGGACTCCGGCGGGCGAGGATCAGATTGTGAGCTGCGATGGGTGCAATTACGCGGCGAACTTGGAGAAGGCGGCTTCGAAGCTGGAGGCGTGGGGAGATCTTGCGCCGGAGGGCGATGGGAAGCCGCTGGAGGTGCACACGCCGGGGCAGAAGACGATTGATGAAGTTGCGAAATTTCTGGGAGTGTCGCCGAAGAACAAGATTAAGACTCTGGCCTACATGGCGGACGAGGTGGATGCGAAGGGGAAAAAGAAGTCGCGCGCCATCGTGGTGCTGATGCGTGGAGATCATCAACTGAACGAAGCGAAATTCAACGGGACCATGGCGACGGCTACGCGGCCGATGGACGAAGGGGAGATCAAAGAACTGTTCAAGTCTCCGGCGGGCTACCTGGGCCCGGTTGGGATTGAGTGGGCTCGCGATCTGAAGAATCCGGGCGACAAGCCTGTACTTCTTGTCGACAAGGCGCTTGAAGGGCGGACGAATCTGATTGGCGGCGCGAACAAAGAAGACTATCACCTGAAGAATCTGACGCCGGGGAAGGACTTTCATCCGACGGCGTATGCCGATCTGCGGGTGGTGACGTCAGGCGAGGCTTGTCCGAATTGCGGGAAGGCTTTGCGGATTGACACGGCGGTGGAGATTGGGCACATCTTCAAGCTGGGGTACCGGTATTCGGAGTCGATGGGCGCGCGGGTTCTGGATAAGAACGGCAAGGAAGTTACGCCCATTATGGGATGCTATGGGATTGGGATTGAGCGCATTCTGACTGCGGCAGTGGAGCAGGGCAATGACGAAAATGGGTTCTGGTTGCCACCGACGATTGCGCCGTTTGAGATTGTGGTTGCGCCGGTCAATATAAAAGATGAGAGCGTGAGGGCAGCGGCGGAGGACATTGCGAAGCGGCTGGAATCGGCGGGATACGACGTGATCTTGGACGACCGGGACGAACGGCCGGGAGTCAAGTTCAAGGATGCGGATCTGGTCGGAATCCCCTTTAGAATCACGGTGGGAAAGAAGGTTACCGAAGGTACTGTGGAGGTCGTTCTGCGCTCGACTCGCGAAGTGCGCGATGTTAGGATCAGCGCGATCGTGGAATTTTTTCAGGAGTTGCTCCGCCGGGCGGGATGAACTGGTTCCTGTCCTGGCGGAGCAGATCGTGGGACATGGGAACAGTCAAAGCAATTGTCGGATTTCTGGTAGTCATCGGCGCGATCTATGCCGGGTTTCAGATCATCCCGCCGGAGCTGACCAACTATTCGTTTCAGGACGACTTGCGGAACCTGGCGATGGTTGGGGGCTCGAATCCACGCCTGACGGACCAGGAGTTGGTGGACTCCATCCTTAAGAAAGCGCAGGAACATCAGATTGCGCTGACTCCCGAGCAGGTGACGGTGCAGCGAATCGGAACGCCGGGAATGAACGCAGTGTATGTGGCGGCGGACTACAGTGTTCCCGTCAGCTTGCCGGGTTATTCCTTCAGTTTGCATTTCACTCCATCGAGCGGAAACAGGGGCTTCTAAAGCTGCGCCAGCGAAGCGCGAAGGCCCAGGGAGTCCCTCACAATTCACTGCTGCGCTTCCCCAGAACATCATTCGCCTGGCAGCAAGAGCTTTTGCCAATATAGTCGGCTGTTGTCCCGCCCCTCAGGGACCTTTCCCGTTTCTTCACTTTACTCAGCGCTGAAGCGCTGGGCGAAATTATTGTGCTGCTCCGCAGTTGGTATTGGACGACTTCTTTTCCTGCGGCGACGACTCCTGCCTAAACGGACAAGATAGAATGCCGGCAAAGCCAATGACGTTCGTAACTTGTCACGAGGTTACGGCAGACCCTACCATCGCCGTGGGAAATATGTTTTTTTGCGCGATTCCGCGAGGCTGGATCCAGAGGTTTCCTGGGGGAAGTCATGGCGATGAAAGTTCGAGTGCTTCTTAGTTCAGTTGTGTTGCTGACCACGATGTGGCTTGTCGGCTGTGGCCACTACACCTGTGGGATAACGTTTGGAAGTTCTACGTGCACGCCGGGAACCAACACTACCCCTCCTTCCAGTAGCGCAAATGCGTTTGCCTACGCGGTGGATCAGAACGGCTCGATGGATGGCTATGCTCTGAACCTGACAGCGTCAACCTTCGGGCCCATTTCCTCCTACACCGCTCCCGTCATCCCGGCAAACATGGGCAGCGTGGGAGTCGTTGTAGCCCAGGGAAAGTTTCTGTATACGGTGCTGGAGGATAGCCAGCAAATCTACGGATGGTCGATCGGCAGCAGTGGAACTCTGACGGCGTTGAGTAACTTTCCTGTCTCGGTGCCAACGCTCAGCAACATAGCCGGTGCCACCTACAACCAGCAGGTAGTCATCACCAACCCTGCCGGAACGCTGCTCTTCATCTCAGAATTTGCCGATGAAGAGATTCTTGTTTACCAAATCAGCAGCACGGGAGCGCTGACGCCGGTAGTGGGATCGCCTTTTTCGACGCTGGTCGGATTCCCGTTTGAGCCCCAGAACATGGCCATGGATGGGAAGGGCAGATTCCTTTATGTGACCGAGGACTCGGGCGATCACTCGGGAACATTCGTCGTGGGTTATTCGGTCACAAGCACGGGCGCAAACGCGGGTGCACTTACGCAAATAGTGGGCAGCCCCTTCGCCAACACTCCGATCTGGGAGATGCAGGGCGACCCGAGCGGGAACTACATGATCGGAATCAGTGGAAGGGTGGCCTTCCTGTACGGCTCGGACGATCCGAACCTTTACGTTTACACCATCGACCAGACCACCGGGGCGCTCTCGCCAGCAGGAACACCATTTCCGTTTCCGACGGTGTACAGCCCCTTCAACATCGCGGTGCAGCCACAGTCCATTAATGGAGAATTCGTCTACTCCTTCAGCATCAATGACGCCGACACTTCTGCCAACCTCATCGAGGGTTATCAGTTGAACAGCACTACCGGGCAGCTGAAGGCGGTGGCGGGTTCGCCATTCAATTCTGTGACGACACCTACGGGCCAAGGCCAGTTTGACCAGAGCGGAAATTATATGTTCATTTATTCGGGATCTGCTACGGGCAACAGCCTGGGCGTGGTCAATGTCGCCAGTACCGGCGCCCTTACCGAAACTTTGCCGACTACATCCCTGACGACGGGCGGTTATTGGGCGGTCACTGACGTGCCGTAGAGTTCGGCAATCCGGAGGCAGACAAACGTTGTTGACGGATTGGAGACTCGCATGTACTGCGGGTCTCTTTTCATTTTTGTGGGAGCGGTACAATAAGGGCATCCCCAGCTGGCTGCGGGGTCGCGGACCGTTCACACTGGAAGTTGACGGTATTCCGGCTGGGAATTGGCGATACAAACCTTTTTGGGCATCCCGACGTCTGAGAGAGTGAGGAATCGTTTCATCGGTATACCGTTCACGCCAGCGAAAGCTCTCGAACCGTGACTATCAAGATCAAAATTCCGAAGGGACGTGGGGGAAATGCGGGCACGCTACGCTGGATGCCCAGCGACCCGGTACTGCGCGCGGCGCTGGGGGCGTTTCTGATCCTGGCCGTGTCGTTTACGGTATTGTTTTCTTTCTTTTACATCAAATACGACCGGATCATCGAGAAGCGGTTTCGCACGCCAGTATTTGCCAATTCAGCGAAGATTTACGCTCTGCCGAAGACGGTGCGGGAGGGCGAAAAGATCGAGCCGCGGGAGATTGCCACAGAGCTGCGCCGCGCCGGGTATACGGAGGATAAGGAAGGACCGTCCAATCTGGGCAGCTTTCGCCTGCTGAAGGATGGGATCGAGATCACTCCCGGTCCGGAGTCGTACCACAGCCCGGAGCCGGCGCGCATCAGCATTCACGACGGGCAGGTGGACCAGATCTCCAGCAACGGCAGCGACCTTTCCGCGTACGAACTGGAGCCACAACTGGTGACCGCGCTGTTCGACGCGGAGCAGCGGTCGAAACGCGAACTGGTGAAGTACGACGACATACCTCCCATGATGGTACAGGCGGTGCTGGCGATTGAAGACCGGCGTTTCTTTGAGCACAGCGGAGTGAATTTTCTGCGCATGGCAGAGGCGGCATGGATCGACGTAGTGCGCGGTAGGCACGAGCAAGGCGGGTCGACGCTCACCATGCAGCTCTCGCGCGGATTCTTTCTAACGCCGGAGAAGACCATCCGGCGCAAGCTGACAGAAATGCTGATTGCGGAGGAACTTGAGCAGAAGTTTACGAAGAAGCAGATTTTCGAGTTCTATGCGAACTGGGTGGACCTAGGGCAGAGAGGTTCGTTCTCGATCAGCGGATTCGCCGAGGCGTCGAAGGCATACTTCAACAAGGATCTGAAGGACATCACGCTGCCCGAGGCGGCCTTGCTCGCGGGATTGATTCAGCGTCCGAGTTATCTCTCGCCGTACCGGCATCCAGAGCGCGCCATGGAGCGCCGGAATGTGGTGCTGGAATCGATGGTGGAGACGCACGCGATCACGCGTGAGCAAGCGGATAAAGCCAAGGCTGCGCCGCTGAAACTGGCGCCGCCGAACGTGGAAGCCAGCGACGCGCCGTACTACGTGGATATGGTGCGGGACACGCTCATCAGCAAATTCAACGAGAACGAGTTGAATGACCAGTCGTACCGCATTTACACGACGCTCGATCCTGACCTGCAGAAGGCGGCCGCGCAGGCGGTGGAGACGGGCATCAAGCTGGTGGATGAGCAGGTTAAGAAGTTACGTACCAAGAAGGTGAAGGTAGGCAAGAAGTTCGAAATCAAGGTGTTGCCGGGGCCGCAGGCGCAGGTCGCGCTGGTGGTGCTTGATCCGCACACGGGCGCGGTGCTGGCTCTGGTGGGAGGGCGGGATTACGGTTGGAGCCAGTTGAATCACGCGGTGTCGAAGCGGCCGACGGGATCGATTTTCAAGCCGTTCGTGTATGCCGCCGCGATGAACAGCGCGCTGGATGGATCGCAGACGGTGCTGACTCCGGCGTCGACGGTGACGGACGCTCCGTCAACGTTTGCCTATGGCGATCAGATCTATGAGCCGCGCAACTACAAAGAGGAATATCACGGAGACGTGTCGTTGCGGTACGCGCTGGCGATGTCGCTGAACAATGCGACGGTGAAGGTGGCGGAAGAGGTTGGCTACGACAAGGTGGCAAACCTGGCGAAGTCGGCGGGGATTACGTCGGTGAAGGCGACCCCGGCAATGGCACTAGGCTCCTACGATGCGTCGCCGTTGGACATGGCGGGCGCATATACGGCATTCGCGAACAACGGTGTGCGGTTGTCGCCGATTTTGCTGCGTTCGGTGCGCAATGGCAAGGGCGATGTGATCGCGAACTACAACACCGACCAGCGGCAGGTGCTCGACCCGCGAATTTCCTACGTCATGACCAACATGATGGAAGGCGTGATCAACAACGGGCTGGGGTATACGGCGGTCCGGCTGCGAGGGTTTGAGGCTCCGGCAGCAGGCAAGACGGGAAGTTCGCACGATGGCTGGTTCGCGGGGTACACGTCGAATTTGCTGTGCATTGTGTGGGTGGGGTATGACGACTACAGCGACTTGCGCTTGAGCGGCGCGATGACCGCCGCGCCCATCTGGACGGAGTTCATGAAGAAGGCGGCCGCGCTGCCCCAGTATTCCGACATGAAGGAGTTCCAGCAGCCGACGGGCGTAGTGGATGTGCAGCTGGACAAGTTTACGAACCGCCTGGCCACTCCAACGTGCCCGGATGATTATGTTTCCGCGTTCGTTGCGGGAACGGAACCGCGCGAGACCTGCGACGCACAAGAAGGAATGAAGGGATTCTTCTCCCGAATTTTTGGGAGTGGCAACAAACCGCTGCCTGCGCCGGCACCAGGCGAAGCATCGATTCAAGAGGACCCGAATAATCCTCAGGATGCTAAGAAGAAGAAGGGTTTCTTCGGCAAGATTGCCGGGATGTTTAAGGACGACAAGAGTTCGGCTCCGGCGTCGAAACCGCCAGACAATGGGCAGACTGCACCACACTGAATGGTGTTGGGTATCAGGTGTTGGGTATTGGGCTGTGCGATTTGTGGGCGGCCAACGCCCGAACCCCTAACACCGAAGCCCCAACACCCGTCACCTAACACCTGACACCTGACCTAAGGACCCTCGCGAAAATCCTTCGCCGACTGGCCAAAACTGTGCCAGAATGAGGTCACTAGCTGGGGGTGGCCTATGTCGTCCTGGCCGAGAGTTTTGCTGGTTCCTGTCTCGCTTCTGATTCTTTGCATCTGCTGCCTGTCGAGCGTTGCGTGGGGACAGGCTTCTCACTCCGAACAAGTTCAGATTAAACCGCCGCTGCTGCGGACGATCGATCCTCCAGCGCCGGATGCTACTGCGGTCGATCTGGAGGCGCGGGCGGAGCAATTACGCGCCGTGAAACTTTACCTGGACGCGCTCGACTACTATCGCGCGGCTCTGGCCAAGACACCGAACTCTGCCAGTTTACTGAACAAGATCGGAATCACCGAGTTGATGATGCAGCGCTATCGCGAGGCGAAGAAGGCGTTCGATCAATCGATCAAAATTGACCGCAAGTTTGCCGACGCCTACAACAATCGGGGCGTGGTCTTCTACGAAGAGAGGAAATACGGTGGGGCGATCAAGGAGTATCGGAGAGCGATTGCGCTGGACGCCACTTCGGCGTCGTTCTTCAGCAATCTGGGAGCCGCACTTTTCGCCAAGAAGGAGTTTGATCCTGCGGTCGTTGCCTATCAGCGTGCCGTGGAACTCGATCCCGATGTGTTTGAGCGGACTTCGCGCGGCGGTGTCCAGGCGCAATTGCCCAGCCCGGGCGATCGTGCGCGCTACGACTTCACCGTGGCGAAACTCTATGCCAAGATGGGCTATTCCGACCGGTCGCTCGAATATCTGCGGAAAGCGCTGGAAGAGGGATACAAAGACTTCAACAATGTGTATAAGGATGCGGAGTTCGCCGCGGTGCGAAAAGACAAACGCTTTGCGGAATTGATAGCGGCGAAACCGGCTGCGTTGCCAGAATAAAATCTCTCCGGAGTTTACAGACGCGCGGGCGCGATTTTCATCTTGCAGGGAGATTTTACAAAGGTTTACAAAATTAGACGGAACTTGGCGAGTTTCGGGTGTCTAATTTTTCTACATACTCCTGAAAACAACAGGGTGAGTAAGGAGAAACGGTAGCCCATCGGATGCTGACCCGAGCACGCCCCAAGCAAGCATCCGGTGGGTTTTTTGTTTGTGGCTCTTTGGCTCTTGGCTTTTAGCCCTGGCTCAAGACGCCGAGGATCGAACCAGGTGTTTCCCCGGCCGGTGCGAGGCAGTTGCGTTCCGGGCCTGCGTTTTAGCTAAGAGCCAAGGGCTAAAAGCTAAGATCTTCGTTTCGAGCTTTTCTCGCCGATGTAATCTTTCATGACCTTCTTCCATTTGCCTTGCGCCTTGAGGATGAACTCAACCGCGTCGCGGAGGGCACCTTCGCCACCGCTGTGAGGAGTGATGTAATGCGCTTCGCGCTTGACTTCGGCGCGGGCGTTCTGCACGGCGATGGCGAGGCCTCCGGCGCGCATGGCAGGGAGGTCGATGACGTCATCGCCGACAAAGGCGGCTTCTTCCGGCTTGAGTCCCTCTTGCTTCACGACTTCTTCGAAGCAGGCGCGCTTGTTTCGAATGCCTTGATGAACGTGTTCGAGCTTCAGATCGCGGGCGCGGAGGCCAACCGTTTCCGAGAGGCGCGTAGTAATCAGCCCGGTCTTGATGCCGGCGAGACGCGCGAGCGAGATCGAAGCGCCGTCGTGTGCGTGGAAGCCTTTCACTTCGATCTGGCGCTGAGCGCTCTGCGCTGCGGATGGCGGGGGTACACTTTGCTGCGAGCCTTCGGGCAGGAAGAAGAGCTTGCCGTCGGTGAGCACGCCGTCGACGTCGAAGAGGAGGAGTTTGATTTTGCGGGCGCGTGCATGGGGAGAGATCTGTCTAGGCATTAGCGGGATTTTAGCATCTGGCGAACCGGAGACTCAGGGACGCGCGATCCACAAGATAGGAAAATTACGTCCCAGCTTTTCGAAGTGGCGATCCGATGTGACCAGCGTGGCCTTCTGCTCGACGGCGAGGGCTGCCGCGATACAGTCGACATAGGGGATGTTGTGCAGGGCTTTCAGTTGGCCTGCCCTGAGGGCTTGGGAAAAATTGACTGGAATAATCTGCACAGGCAAGCGGGAAAGATTGGCGACGGTCTGACGAGTCAAGACGAATATTTGGCGAAAGTAAGTCGGATAGATACAATATCCGGATGCAGTCCCTTCCTTCTTCACTTGCTTGGGCGCACCCTCTGGTGGCGGAGTGGTTTGTGCGGAGGTTTGGCACTCCCACAGAGCCGCAGGAGCAGGGGTGGCCGCACATTCTGGCGGGACGGACTACGCTGATTTCCGCGCCCACCGGGTCGGGTAAAACTCTCGCTGCATTTCTCGCTTGCATTGACCGGCTGGTGCGCAAGGCACTGGCTGGCGATCTGACCGACCGCACCGAAGTGCTTTACGTTTCGCCGCTCAAGGCGCTGGGCAACGACATCCAAAAAAATCTTGAAGTGCCGTTGGGGGAGATTCTTGCCCTGGCGGGCGAGCGCGGGTTGCTGATGCCGGAGATTCGCACGGCGGTGCGGACCGGTGACACGCTGGCGCATGAGCGGCGGAGCATGCTGAAGCGGCCTCCGCACATTCTGGTGACAACGCCGGAGTCGCTCTACATTCTTCTTACCGCGGACAAGAGCCGCGCGATTCTGCGCGACGTTGAGACCGTGATTGTCGACGAGATTCATGCGGTCGCGGATGACAAGCGTGGGGCGCATTTAACGCTGTCGCTGGAGCGGCTGGAGGCTTTGTCTCACAGGCCGCCCGTGCGTATCGGGCTGTCGGCGACGCAGAAGCCGATTGAGGAAGTGGCGCACTTTCTTACGGGCAGCGGACGAGCGGGCCCAGTGATCGTCGACATCGGGCACAAGCGAAAGCTGGATCTGGGAATCGAAGTGCCGCCGATGCCGCTGGGGCCGGTGGCGTCGAATGAGTTGTGGGACACGATATACGACCGGCTGGTGGCGCTGGTGGCGGAGCATCGGTCGACGCTGGTGTTTGTGAATACGCGGCGGATGGCGGAGCGGTTGTGCCATGAGTTGGGCGAGCGCATCGGCGAAGAGAATGTGGCGGCGCATCATGGTAGCTTGTCGCGCAAGCTGCGGCTGGCGGCGGAGAAGAAGCTGAAAGAGGGACAGGTGCGGGTGCTGGTGGCAACGGCCTCGCTCGAACTGGGAATTGATGTCGGGACGGTGGACTTGGCGGTGCAGATCAATTCGCCGCGGGCAATTGCGGTGGCGCTGCAGCGCGTGGGACGCTCGGGACACTGGCGAGGGGCGGTGCCGAAGGGTCGATTCTTTGCTACGACGCGCGATGATTTGATGGAGTGTGCGGCGCTGGTGCGGGCGATCCGGCAAGGAGATCTGGACCGGCTGATCATTCCGGAATCGCCGCTGGATGTCCTGGCCCAGCAGATTGTGGCGATGTGTGCGGCGGCAAGCAGCGATGTGGCGAGGGCGCCTCGCCCGCGTGCCTCCGGGCACGATGCTGTGGCTCGCGACGGCACGGGTAGGGTTGCTGAGCTGAGGGCAACAAATCGGGATGTCGCCAGTGAAGTCGTTCTTGCCGATTCGCGGGCGGGGGCGCAAGCGCCACACGGTGATGGATGGGACGAGGATGAGCTGTTTGCTCTAGTGCGGCGGGCTTATCCGTATCGCGGGCTGAAGCGGGAGACGTTTGACTCGATACTCGAAATGCTGTCGGAGGGGATTGCGGCGCGGCGCGGTCGGTATGGGGCATATGTACATCGCGATCGCGTGAATGGGAAGTTGCGGGCGCGGCGTGGGGCGCGGCTGGCTGCTATCACCAGCGGCGGGGCGATTCCCGACAACTCCTTGTATACCGTGGTGGCCGAGCCAGACGGCGTGGTCGTCGGAACGGTGGATGAAGACTTTGCGGTGGAGAGCAATCGCGGCGACATCATGCTGCTGGGGAACACGTCGTGGATGATTCATCGCATTGAGACCAATGCGGGGCGGATGCTGGTGCAAGACGCGCATGGGGCGCCGCCGAGCGTGCCGTTCTGGCGCGGCGAGGCTCCGGCGCGGACGCAGGAACTGTCGCTGCATGTGGGCGAGCTGCGGGAGAAAATCAGCGAGAGGTTGGCGAGCACTTCGCCAGTGGGATTTTCAGCAACGCGGCCGGAGGTGGCTGCGACTGTGAAATGGCTGAAGGAAGAGTGCGGGCTGGATGATTCGGGCGCGGAGCAGATGATTGAATACGTGCTGCAGGGGCGCGCGGTGCTGGGCGCGGTGCCGACGCAGACAACCGTGATTGCGGAGCGGTTCTTCGATGAGGGCGGCGGGATGCAGTTGGTGATCCACGCACCGTTTGGCGGGCGGATCAATAAGGCTTGGGGGCTATCGCTGCGCAAACGTTTCTGCGTGGGATTCAATTTTGAATTGCAGGCGGCGGCGACGGATAACGGACTGAACATTGCGCTGGCCGAACAGCATAGTTTTCCGCTGGGCGATGTGTTTCGTTTCTTGCAGGCGGATACGGTGCAGCCGATTCTGGAGCAGGCGGCGCTGGATTCTCCGATCTTTGCCACGCGCTGGCGGTGGGATGCCAACCGGGCTCTGGCGCTGCTGCGTTTTCAGAATGGAAAGAAAGTGCCGCCGCAGATTCAGCGCATGCGGTCGGATGATCTGCTCGCGTCCGTGTTTCCGGATGCGGCGGCTTGTTTCGAAAACATCGAGGGGGACAGGAAGATTCCCGATCATCCGCTAGTGGGCGAAGTGATGAAAGACGTGCTCACGGAAGCGATGGATGTGGAGGGGTTGAAGTCGTTGTTGCGAGGGATGGCTTCGGGTGAGATTCGGGTGATCGCGGTGGATACGCCGGTGCCGTCGCAGTTTTCGCACGAGATTCTGAATGCGAATCCGTATGCGTATCTCGATGATGCGCCGCTGGAGGAGCGGCGGGCGCGTGCGGTCAACATGCGGCGGGTGCTGCCGGAGTCGGTGCTGGAGGAAGTCGGAGGACTGGATCCGGGGGCGATTGCGCAGGTGCGGGAAGAGGCTTGGCCGGATGTGCGGGATGCGGATGAGTTGCATGATGTGCTGCACACGCTGCTCGCGCTGCCGGAGGGATGCACTGCTGGGGGTGTCGAGGAAATCCCCACCCTAATCTCGCCAAAGAACAGCGAGATTAGGGTGGGGCAGCCAAATTCACACCCGGGTTCGAGTTCAGGATGGGGCGGTTACTTCGAGCGGCTGTTAAACGAGGGACGGGCCGGGGTCGCGTCGGTGGACGGGAGGCGCTACTGGGTGGCGGCAGAGCGGGCGCGGAGCTTCGCTGCGCTATTTCCTTCGGCGGCTTTTGGGCAGACTTTGGCGGACGTGGAGAGTGGGCAAGGTTCTCGGGATGATGTTTTGCTTACCCTGGTGACCGGGTGGATGTCGCACCTGGGACCGGCGACGGCATCGCAACTTGGGGAGGCGTTGGGGCTGGCTGCTTCCGATATTGAGAAAGCGCTGCTGCGGATGGAGGCCAGCGGGACGGTTCTGCGGGGAAGTTTCAGTGGCACTGCAGCGCGGGCGAGTCGCCCGCGCTTACATGAGACTGTCGAACTGCGCTCGACTGGACAGCCGGGGGCGGCTGTTCCCACACAATCGGTGGAGACGGAGTGGTGCGAGCGGCGGTTGCTGGCGAGGATTCACCGGTTGACGGTGGGAATGTTGCGCAAGCAGATTGAGCCGGTGACGGCAGCGGCGTTTATGCACTGGCTGATGCGGTGGCAGCATGTGACGCCGGGAACGCAGGTCACGGGAGAGCGCGGGACGCTCGAAGTGCTGCAGCAGTTGCAGGGATTCGAGATTCCGGCGAATGCGTGGGAGCGGCAAGTTTTGGCGCGGCGGATTGCCGACTACGATCCGAAGTGGCTGGATCAGCTTTGCCTGACGGGAGCGGTGGGATGGGGACGGTTGTCGCCGCATCCGGCGACGATTGATGCAGGCGGGACGGCCAACGGGAATGGATCGTCCCAGGGAGAAGCGGCGGCGCCCCGGCAGCGGCGGGTGATTCCGACCAGCGTGGCGCCGATCACATTTTTTGTGCGCGAAGAGGCAGACTGGATGATTCCGCGGCACGCGGCCGGCGATGAGGCCGAGGCGCGCGGGCTGAGTCATGGGGCGCAGTTGGTGCTGGAGTTTCTGCGGCAGCGCGGAGCTTCGTTCTTTGCGGACATTGTGCGCGGTACCGGCAAGCTGAAGGCGGAGATTGAGACCGGACTTTGGGAGTTGGTCGCGGCGGGATTGGTTACTGCGGATGGGTTCGACAATCTGCGGGCGCTGATCGATCCGAAGCGGCGCGCAGGCCAGGGCAGCGGCCGCAACACGCGTCCGCGACACAGTTCGGGGCGGTGGGCGCTGCTGCATGCGGATGTGGCGGCAGAGAGAAACAAGGCGGTTGAGGCGGCGTGTTGGATGCTGCTGCGGCGTTATGGAATTGTGATTCGCGATCTGCTGGCGCGCGAGTCAAATTTGCCGCCGTGGCGCGAGTTGCTGATGGCATTTCGCAGGCTTGAAGATCGGGGCGAAATTCGCGGCGGACGGTTTGTGGATGGATTTCTGGGCGAGCAGTTCGCTCTGCCGGTTGCGGTGGAATCGGTGCGGGGAATGCGGGGCCTGCCCTTAGGCGGAGAGATGGTGACGTTGTCGGCGGCCGATCCGCTGAACTTGATTGGGATTCTTGTGCCAGGGGAGCGAGTGCCGGCGATCTCCGGCAGAACGGTCAGCTATCGCGATGGGATTGCGGTTTCTGGTTCGGAGCAGGTTGTAGCGAGTCAAAGTGCGCCGAGCCAAGCCGCGGCAAGCTAGGTAGATTCCGACAATCCGAGTGCGGCGGTGCCGCAGCAACTCGCGCAATGTAAGGACTTAAAGGGTGTGGGGTGAGAACGACTTGCCGTTCCTAAGATAGGCCACAAAAAAGAAAAAAGTCAGAAGCTCGATGAGGGGGTCCCCCGAGCTTCTGACTGGCGATCTCGGCTAGTACTACTTGAAAGCGCTTCCCCCGTCGCTTTTGCCAAGAAGCCGCACATTTCAATTAGTGCACTTGGGATTCCAATCCTTAGGGGGCGCTCGGAGCATTCCACTCAATGTGGAGTAATCCTTGTATTTACAGTTAGTTAGCCCCATCTGTGTCCCGGTTTAGCAGTGCCTCAGCGGCACCACGGGGATCACGAAAAGCTATCTGATCAGATAGCCGGACTAACCGTTCGGATATCAGAAATGGTTCACGCGGCACATGCATTTCTGCCCGCTCTGTGATAAGAAGTTCTGCACGGAATGGGAGACTCCGATTGCGCCCTAGACTCTTGGTGATTGCCGGACCCTCAAAAGACTCGACCATTCCGTTGCCAGACGGAGAAGCCACACTGGGCCGAGATCCAGCCAATGCGGTGGCTGTGGCCGACGCGTCGGTTTCGCGAAAACACTGCTTACTGCGAAGAGAAGAAGACGGGCGTTTTCAGATCAAGGATCTGGACAGCCGTAACGGGACTTTGGTGAATGGCCGGGCGGTGAAGGAGCAGTGGCTGCGGCACGGCGACGAGATCGCGGCAGGCGACTCGGTGTTTTTGTTTCTGGTGGAAGACCAGGACCAGGCGGTTCCTGCCAGCCGCGTCGAGTTCGATGACCGTCGCTCCACGGTTGAGACCAAGCTCATTCATCCCAGAGAGGTGGTTTACCTGCAGCCGGACCGGCTGCAGCGAGAGCTGCCAGCGACCTTACAGGTGGCGCGCAATTTGAACGCGCTGCTTAAGATCAGCCGCGTCGTGCATGCGATCCGCGATCTGGAGGAATTGCAGGTGCAGTTGCTGGATCTGATTTTTGAAGTGGTGCCGGCGGGGAGAGGCGCGATTCTTCTGGCGGAGGGCGCAGGGCAGGAGTTCAACTGTCTGTATGCGCGAACGCGGCATGCGGGTCAGCCGCAACTGGTGCGCGTTAGCCGCACGATTGCGCGGCAGGTGATGAAGGACAACGTCGCGATTCTGGGAGTGGATGTTCCCGCCACTGGCAAGCTGCGCGACGTGGAAAGCCTGGCAGCGTCGGAAGTGCGGACGCTGTTGTGCGTGCCCTTGACTGTATTTCAGCGGGCGATTGGATGCATTTACCTGGACAGCACCAATGCGGCTGATCGTTTTCAGGAGGACCATCTGCAGTTGCTGACAGCGATCGCCGGAGTTTCCGCGGTGGCGCTGGACAACGCGCGGCGACTGCAATGGCTGGAGCAAGAAAACCAGCGGCTCACAACGGAAGTCAGGCAAGAGCAGAGCTTGGTTGGAGAAGGGGCGCGGATCAAGGAAATTTTTCAGTTTCTGGCGAAGGTCGCGCCCACCGAATCGACTGTACTGATCGAGGGCGAGAGTGGAACGGGCAAGGAGTTGGTGGCAAGGGCATTGCATCGCAATAGTCACAGAGCGAACAAGCCATTCGTGGCGATCAACTGCGCGGCGATCCCCGAGTCCTTGCTGGAGAGCGATTTGTTTGGACATGAGCGCGGAGCGTTCACGGGCGCGGCGGTGCAGAAGAAAGGGCGGCTGGAAGTTGCCGATGGCGGCGTGGTATTTCTTGACGAGATCGGGGAACTGGCTCCCGCGCTACAGGTGAAGCTGCTGCGCGTGTTGCAGGAGCGCGAATTCGAACGCGTGGGTGGGACGCATGCCATCAAGATCGATATTCGATTGATCGCTGCCACCAATCGCGACTTGAACGAGGCGGTGCGCAATGGGGAGTTTCGCCAGGATCTGTACTACCGGCTGGCGGTGGTGAAGCTGACCATGCCTCCGCTGCGGGAGCGCCGAGAAGACATTCCGATGCTGACCCGGCATTTCCTGCAGAAGTATGCCCAGCGGTGCAAAGTGAAGGCGAAGCCGGTATCGCGCGAAGCCATGGCGGCCCTGGTGACCTACGAGTGGCCGGGCAACGTGCGCGAATTAGAGAATGCGGTCGAACGGGCGCTAGTGATGGGAGCATCGGATACGGTGCAGTTGGAAGATTTGCCGGAATCCTTGTTGGAACAGGCGCCAGCCGCCGAGACCCATGAAGGGAAGTACCACGCGAGCGTGAAAGAATTAAAGAAGCAATTGATTCTTGACGCGGTGGAGCAGACGCGGGGAAATTACGTGGAGGCGGCGGGGATTCTGGGGGTGCATCCGAATTATTTGCATCGGCTGATTCGGAATTTGGGATTGAAAGAGGCGCTGCATGATTTGCTGCGGGCGCGGAACAAGTTTTCGGCGTAGTGTCGCACTTTTCTTTCGTCCCTTCAGGGCTTGTTCATTTTCCGCTTTCAACCCACGGCGTGCGCCGTGGGGCTGCATTCTTTCGCCGCTTCGCGGCTGGGGTCCCATGCCGCGGAAATCAATGTATCCGAAGTCCAACTGTCCGAATTAGAGCCGCGAATCAGGGTAGGGGCAACTGCATCAAACGAGCGGGATCGAGGTAGGTGCCTTGCCAGCGGACGGCGACGTGAAGGTGAGGGCCGGTGGCGCGTCCTGTGCCGCCGCTCAGGCCAATTTCCTCGCCGCGCTTTAGGGGGTCTCCCTCCTTCACTTTGATCTCGGAAAGATGGAAGTACAGGGTGAGAAGTCCCTGGCCGTGGTCGATCACGACGCAGTTCCCTTCGAAATATAAGAAGCGGGCCAGCAGCACGGTGCCGGAGTTCATGGCCGCGACGGGAGTGCCGGTGGGGACGCGGAAATCGAGGCCGAAGTGTGGGCGTTGCGCCTTGCCGTTGAAGATTCGTTGCGAACCGTAGACGTCGGAGATGGCGGCTTCGGCGGGGGGTGCAAATTTGCCGTCCCACTCACGGGCTGGCGTGACACGGTTTAGGTAGTCCTCTTTTATCTTCACCCCTGCTGCGATTTGCTGAAGCTGCTCAGGGGAGGGCTCGGTGAATTTCTTTTCAACCGTGAGCTGCACTTTAATCTGAGGATACTGGGCGTGGGCGACGGCGAACGCGCGCGTGAAGGTCATGTTCGTCAAGCTCAACGGAGTTTTGGTGGCGGCGCGTTGGGCGGTAAGTTCGAGCGGGTACTTGCCCGGGGGGGTCTCAAAGCTTACCCCTGCTAAAGCGAACCAAGTTTTTGTGGAGGCTTGGTAACTGAAAGTGAGCTGATGGCCGAGCCATGTGCCGCTGAGGGACTGGAGTTTGGTTGGTGGTTTCACCTGAAACAGAACCGGAGCTCCGTTGATCAGGCGAGTGGGCTGGGCGTGGATGGTCCACGTGGCGGCGTTCGCTGCAAGCACGGTGCACGAGAAGAGGAGGGTAAAGCTTAGTGCGACCTGGACAGAACACTGGCGGAGTCGCCGGGCTGCGCCCTGGCGAGACAGCCGAGGCGGCTGTCTCCACATGAGTTCTTTGCGATTTCGAAACTTCACCTCCACAGCGTAGCACTCCGCGGAATTACATCGCTATAATCCCCGTCTCTAGCTCTTGCCTTCGTCCGAACAGTGAGCCAGTTTGCCCGCTTTTGAAGCCGTTTTTGCTGTCAAGCGCGAGGCGACCCCGACTTTCGTGGGGTTCGTAGCAAAGATAAGAGGGGTGAACGGCAACTCTGAGCTGGCTCTTGAGCACCCACTTGCCTGCGAATGAGACGCCACCGAGTACCTACTGCTCATCTATTGTTGGTATCAGTTGTATTGAGCTTGACCACAGGTGTTTAAGCGGGTGCGGAACCTCGACTGCTAATCCAACTATGCCGCCTGCGCCGAGGAACAATTGAGAATGATCGGGATGAGCCAACACGATAGCGGTCCATTGAGTCAGTCGGCCCACCCCAGCAGCAATTTGATGGTCTGTCCCGGTTATGGCCTAGCCTCATAGACCAGATTGAATGGCGTCTCTGTGGCCCGCCGGAAGCGGCTGAAGCCGGCAGAAGTGACGACTTTCTGCATTTGCTTCTCGCCGGCCTGAGCGCCCAGACACATCCCCACCTCCTGCGATCGGGAACAGGGCGTGCACAGCAAAGTCGAGAATGAATAGTAGACGCGGCCCACGGGATTGAGATTGTCCTGAAGGTCGTCATTGGCGAACGGTTCGACAATCATCCAAGAACCATCGTCGGTTAGGGCGGCGCGGACGTGCGCCGCGGCGCCGACGGGATCCCCCATGTCGTGGAGGCAGTCGAAGACCGCCACGAAGTCGTAGTCTTTCCCAGGGAATTCCTTGGCTTTCGCTACTTCGAACGTGACCCGGCCGGCCACGCCTTGACGCTTGGCTGATTCTCGCGCCGCTTCAATGGACTTGTCGTGATAGTCAAACCCGAAGATGTGGGACTTGGGGAAGGCTTTCGCCATCAGGATGGTGGAAGCGCCTTTCCCGCAACCAACGTCTGCGACCTTTGCACCGCGCACGAGTTTGTCGTGGACGCCATCGAGAGCAGGAATCCAGGAACTGACCAAGTTCGCGGCGTAGCCCGGACGGAAGAACTTCTCACATCCGTGAAACACCCGGTCCTCGTGCTCGCCCCAGCCCATCCCGGCGCCGGAACGGAACGCCTCTGTGATGCGCGGGACAGCGGCCAATGATCCCAAAGCGAGTTCGAATGCGCCCGGCAAATACGCTGGACCATCTTCATTCGCTAAGGTGAGCGCTTGCTCTTCGGTCATTCCGAATTTGTGGGTTTGCGGGTTATACGTGATATAACCGCCCGCTGCCTGAGAAGCCAGCCACTCGCGCACGTAGCGCTGGTCCGTGCGGGTTATGGCAGCCAGCTCCGGGGCCGTGAGCGGTCCGGCCGCGAGGGCCTTGTAAAGTCCAAGACGCTCTCCGATCACGACCATACCGGCGTGAACGGTGGCTCCCAGATCGGTGACAAACTGTCCTACGAACTGCTCCAGCTTTTTCGTATCCACAGCCATGGGTTCCTCCAAATTGATTTAAAGAGTCAAGGATTTACTTCTTGCTCGGGTCATCTGCGGGATTGACATAGTTAAGCTGCAAGGGCGCGCTGCCGTGGATCTGCACGATGACTTCGCCGGAAGCCATCGCGTAGTGATGCATGTCGGGATCGAGATAGGCGAAGCTGCCGGCGGGGAATGATCCCATCTTGTCCTTGTCGAAGATGTCTCCCATACCGACCTTGAACGTCCCTGAGATGACCGTGACGTTTTCGCGCTGGGGATGCCAGTGGGGAGCGATGCGGTAACCGTCTGGCATTTTCAGGCGCACGGTGTAGTCACCGGTGGAAGCAGCAGGGTTGCCTTCGATTACGGCGAGTTGCGCGCCCGGGGCGACGAAAGGCGGTGGCGGACCCCACGGAATTGTGTCCGGGGTGAATGCGTTCTTGTCATGAGCGCCGGGATGTGCAGCAATCGTGACCAGGTGGCCTGCAACGCACAGCGTCCCAACGACCACCAGGGCGATGAACAGCTTTCTTTTCATGCGAGTCTCCTCCGAGATTCTTGAGAGGCATGATCTCGTGAGATGGAGGGCTTTGCAATGCAGCCGATATAGCCTTTAGATATCTTTCTTATATCGTCGCAAGTTATTGATTTTTATTGGATAATGCTGGCCAAGAGTTCTCCATGGGGCATTCGAAGCAGAGCACTGGCGAAGTCGAAGTCGACGTAGGGCGCTACGAACTGCGGCGTTCCGGGCGGCGGATCAAGCTGGAGAAGAAGCCCATGGAGTTGCTGATCTTTCTGCTCGAGCGCCGCGAGCAGATGGTGTCCCGCGAGGACATCGTCAAGAAGCTCTGGCGCTCCGATCTGTTCATCGATACTGAAAAAAACGTCAACAACGTCGTGCGGAAGCTTCGCACCGCGCTTGGCGACAGCGCCGATAAACCACGCTTTCTCGAAACGGTAGTCGGCAAAGGATACCGATTCGTCGGCCCGGTTCGGGTTATCGACGCAAAATATCCGCTCTCGGATTCTGGACGAAGCTCTGTCCGCAGCGACGTCCGGAAAGATGGGAGCGAATCGGGCGAACGGTCCTCCCTCGCCGTTCTTCCGCTGTTGCTGCTGGAGAAGGCGACGGACGACCAAGGCTTGTGTCTCGGTTTTGCGGACGCACTCGTGTCCCTTCTCGGGAATCTATCGGGCGTGGACGTGCTGCCCACGTCGGCAGTCCTGAACTTGCCTCTTGAACGAACGCCTTCGGAAATCGCTTCTCGTCTGGGGGTCCGATTTGTTGTACACGGCGCCATTCAGATGTCAAAAGGGCAGTGGCGTCTCTCGCTGGAGATGTTTGACACCTACTTGCAGCGCCCAAGCTTCACAAAGAAGTGCGACATCTACATGGACCGCCTTGCGAGTCTCGAAGGCGATATTGCGAAGCAGATCAGCCGCGCTCTGAACCGGTCGTATGGGCCAGCGATGGTCGAACAGCGCCCACGCTATAGCAGGGATCCGATGGCGTATGCAGAATTCATGCGCGGCTATCGGATCACGGCGTCCGGCGATGCGTCGATGATGGACAAAGCGAGCCATCATTTAACCAATGCTGTAACTCGTGATCCCACGTTTGCACTCGCTCACGCGATCCTCTCATTTGCATGCACAACCCGGCATTTCGAATTCGACCCAGCCAGCGTGTGGCTGGAGAAAGCCGAATTCCACTGCCGGCGCGCGCTCGAAATTGACGCGAATCTTCCCGAGGGACACGTTGCCCACGCCTTTCTGCTCTGGGGACCGTCGAAGAACTTCCAGCACCTGGAGGCGATTGCCGATCTCAAACGCGCTCTGGCCCTGCAGAACAACCTGCCTCATGCTTACAATCGCCTTGGCACAATCCTGGCACATATCGGGCTGCTCGATCACGCGCGTGAGATGTTCGAAAGAGGACGGCCTTTTCAACCTAAGAAGGCGGTGAGCCCAAGCATCGTGCAAGTCTATGTGTGGGGCCAGGAATACGACCTGGCGCGCCAGCAGATTCAAATCTGGCGGGCGGAGAGCCCCGGTAACAAGTACCCACTTTATTTTGCTCCATATCCTGCAATGATGACTGGGGATTGGAAAGGGGCCAGCCGCCTGATGGAGGAAGCATTGCAGCTTGTGCCGGACGATCCCCTCATCATCAGCTTACAAGGTGTGCTCCATGCCTTGATGGGGAACGGAGAAGCAGCAATCGCTTGTGTGACCAGAGCCTGTTCGAGTCCGAAATCCTTTGGACACGCACACCATACGTATCATCAGATCGCTTGCACTCTCGCGTTGACGGGAAGGCGCGAAACTGCCTTTGAATGGCTTGAAAGGAGTGTCAGCACGGGGTTCGCCTGCTGGCCTTTCTTCTTGAAAGATCCTTGCCTTGCGAGTTTGCGCAGCCTTCCTGAGTTCGAACTTCTAATCACTGCTTTGCAGGCCAAATACCCGGACCATCTGGGACTGCTATAGGGAAACAACATCAGTGCACAACATCAGCAGAGCGACTTTGGGGCTATAAAGGAGTGCCATCGCAAGTCCCCGACGATTCAATGAGTGAGCTTTGCGCGCTGGCTCGACGAGCTAGGGGAGCCTGTTTAGCAATCATGTTAGCAGCAGGCGTACCGCACGCCGGCGTGGCAAATGCGGAAGAACCACGGATCATTTTGAATCGGGATGAAAGCCGGGTATTTGCAAGTAGTTCAACATGGTGCGCCTAGTCGGGATTGAACTGACGACCGCTTCCCATGAAGTGGAAGCGGTGAAAGCGCTTCTGACAGCAAATGACACGAAACTGGAAATGTAGTGTCTGCAAGTAGCTCAAAAGACGATGGACTTGATCGGGATGGAACCCTACTACCTCTTCCGTGGAAATGGACGCTGTCAAAGCGTTTTGCTACCAAATGCCGCCAACCTGCAAAAAGAGGAACGCTGTAAGTACTTGAAAATATGGTGGACCTGGCCGGGATCGAACCGGCGACCTCTTCCATGCCATGGAAGCGCGCTCCCAGCTGCGCCACAGGCCCACTGTTGAGGACACGATTACAAGCTGTCCGTTGCGGACAGCCAGAAGTATTCTCGCTGACCTCGCGCAGATAGTCAACGCGCGGGAGTTCTTCCGTGTCTCAGTTTCAATTTTTCTGTGCAGGGTGCTTCTTGAAGAACAGACGCCAATACGATTGGAAGCGTGTTCCTGGCTGTGCCATTAGGGCCACGCGCACTGTAAGACCAATAACGATGCAAACCACGATCAGAGCGGAACGAAGGAGTGTGTTTGGGATGTACAACGAGGACAGGTTAGGCATGTACGTCCACCTGCCCAATCTTAGCTCAACATGGAACTGCGACACTACCGATTTCTTGCGTGCTTTCCACAGGGAACTTCTGTCATAATTGATCGTGCACCCCACCTGCACCATTTTTCAAAAACAATTTAAAGCGAGGGAGAGATGCCAGCGAAGTACATCTTTGTGACGGGCGGAGTTGTGTCTTCACTCGGCAAGGGATTGGCCGCGGCTTCCCTCGGCTGCTTGCTGGAGAGCCGGGGGATG
Organism: uncultured Acidobacteriaceae bacterium; assembly: GCA_963707205.1. Classification (GTDB taxonomy): domain Bacteria; phylum Acidobacteriota; class Terriglobia; order Terriglobales; family Acidobacteriaceae; genus Sulfotelmatobacter. Next base: position 15,221 of record CAVPQE010000021.1, on the reverse strand, counting down.
AAGGTCAACCTGATGAAGTTTGATCCGTATCTGAACGTGGATCCGGGAACGATGTCGCCGTTTCAGCACGGCGAGGTTTTCGTGACTGACGACGGCGCCGAGACCGATCTGGACCTGGGCCACTACGAGCGCTTCACGCACGCCAAACTTTCTCGCGACAACAACTGGACGACGGGGCGGCTTTACGAGCAGATCATCGCCAAGGAGCGGCGCGGCGATTATTTAGGCAAGACGGTGCAGGTGATTCCGCACGTCACCAACGAGATCAAGGCTGCGATGAAGAAAGTCGCGCAGGATGTGGATGTCGCGATCGTGGAGATTGGCGGGACGGTGGGCGACATCGAGTCGTTGCCGTTCATGGAAGCCATCCGGCAGATGCGGCAGGAACTGGGGCGCGAGCACACCCTGTTCGTGCATGTGACGCTCGTACCCTTTATTGCGGCGGCGCAGGAGCTCAAGACCAAGCCGACGCAGCACTCGGTGAAAGAGTTGCTGAGCATCGGAATTCAACCGGACATTTTGCTGTGCCGCACCGACCGCTTTCTGGCGAAGGATATCAAGTCAAAGATTGCGCTGTTCTGCAATGTTGCCGATGAGGCAGTGATCACCGCAAAGGACGTGGCTTCCGTCTATGAGGTGCCGCTGGTGTTCGCCAATGAAGGGGTCGACACCCTAGTGCTCAAGCTTCTGCACATGGAAGCGAAGGACCGCGATTTGTCGAAGTGGGAGGACATTGTCCACCGCGTCTACAATCCGAAGGATACGGTCACGATCGGCATCGTGGGCAAGTACGTGGAGTACGAAGACTCGTACAAATCGCTGAAGGAAGCGCTGGTGCACGGGGCGCTGGCTCACAACCTGAAACTGCAGATCAACTGGATCGAGGCCGAGGGCCTGGAAAGCGTAGACGGCGACAAGGGTTACGAGGCACAACTCGAAGGCTATGACGGGATTCTGGTTCCCGGCGGATTTGGCAAGCGGGGCATCGAAGGGATGCTGCTGGCGATCCGGTATGCGCGCGAGAAAAAAGTTCCGTACTTTGGCATTTGTCTCGGCATGCAGACGGCGTGCATCGAATTTGCCCGCAACGTTGTGGGACTGGCCGAAGCGAATTCGAGCGAGTTCGATCCCGCAACGCCGCATCGCGTGATCTATAAGTTGCGGGAGTTGCGCGGAGTGGAGGAACTTGGCGGGACGATGCGGCTGGGTGCTTGGACGTGCAAGATTGAGCCCAACACGCTGGCCCACAAGATTTACGGGAAGTTGGAGATCAGCGAGCGGCACCGCCATCGCTACGAGTTCAACCGCGAGTACGAGGAGCCGATGGTTGCGGCGGGGCTGCGCATTTCGGGGTCGACGCCGGATGGGACTTACGTCGAGATGGTGGAATTACCGGACCATCCGCATTTCATTGGGTGCCAGTTTCATCCTGAATTCAAATCGAAGCCGCTGGAGCCACATCCGCTGTTCAGCACGTTTGTGGGGGCGGCGTATGAGTATGGGTTGAAACGGCGCGCGGAGAAGGAAACCGCCGCGGTGGAGATGTTCCACCGGCCGGAAAGGGCTAGAGTCTAAAGGCAAAGCGCCACGGATTAGTACGGATGCGCACGGATTTCTCTTTTTTGTTCTTATCCGTGCGAATCCGTGCAGATCCGTGGCCAACATTCGTCGATGCATACTTCTTTCCAGGTCGGGGACGTTCATATCGGATCCGGTGATCTGTTTCTGATTGCCGGGCCGTGCGTGATTGAGAGCGAAGAGCACGCGATCCGGATGGCGGAGATCATCAAGGGTGTGACGCGGGCGCTGGAATTTCCATTCATTTTCAAGGCGAGTTACGACAAGGCCAACCGCACTTCGATTCGCAGCTTTCGTGGGCCAGGATTGAAGGAAGGCCTCCGCATTCTGAAGAAGGTTAAAGTTGAACTCAATGTGCTGGTCCTGACCGATGTGCATGAGACGGCGGACGTCGGCAAGGTCGCCGAGGTGGCGGATGTTTTGCAGATACCGGCGTTTCTCAGCCGGCAGACCGATCTGGTGGTGGCCGCCGCGCTGAGCGGACGCCCGGTGAACATCAAGAAGGGACAATTTAATTCGCCGTGGGATATGCGGCACGCAGTCGAGAAGTGCCGCGACGCTGGCAATACGCAAGTCTTCCTGACCGAGCGCGGAGCGAGCTTCGGCTACAACAATCTGGTCGTCGATATGCGATCGCTGGCGATCATGCGCAAGTTTGCGCCGGTGGTTTTCGATGCAACCCATTCGGTGCAGTTGCCTTCGTCGCAATCCGACGGAAATGGCCCAGCGGTGAGCGGCGGGCAACCCGAGTTCATTCCATTGCTGGCGCGGGCCGCCGTGGCGGCGGGGGTGGATGGAGTGTTCATGGAGGTCCATGACAATCCGAAGGAAGCGAAGTCGGATGGGGCGAACGCGCTGGAGTCAACCAAGCTGCGCGGAGTGCTGAAGGAACTGCAGGCGGTGAAGAAGGCGTTAGCCGAGGCAGGTGCTACGCCGTAAGGAGATTTGTGGTTCAACAAAAGGGCGGCTCACCGGCCGCCCTTTTTCTTTCCCGAACAACACTTTGCTCATTCGAGCACGAAGATGTTCTTCTTCGCGCACATTTCCTTTAAGACGTTCGGCCAAACCGTGACGCTGACTTCACCGAGGTGGGCCTTGCGCAGCAGGAGCATCAGAGTGCGCGACTGGCCAATGCCACCGCCGATGGAGAGCGGCAACTGGTTGTTGACGATGCCCTGGTGATAGGGGAACTTGAGATTGTCGAGGAGGTTCGACATCTCAAGTTGGCGGCGCAGTGTTTCGGCGTTGACCCGGATGCCCATCGAACTGAGTTCGTGGCGGCGCTCGGTGACGTGGTTCCAGACCAGGATGTCGCCGTTCAATCCGTGAGTATCGCGCAACGTCTGCTTGCTGGTGTCGGTGACCCAGTCGTCGTAGTCGGCAGCGCGCATTTCGTGAGGGAAGCCATCCAGCAGCGGCCAGCCGATGCCAATGATGAAGACGGCGGGATATTTTTGCAGGATCACCGTCTCGCGGCGTTTGCGCGGCAGGTCAGGATACATTGCGAGCAGTTCTTCGGCGTGCAGGAACGTGAGTTCCTCGGGCAGGTTGGGATAACGCGGCCGGCGCAGTTCGGGGAACATATTCTGAGCAAATGTCTCGGCACCGACCAGGACTTTCCAGATTTTGCGGACGATAGATTTGAGGAATTCCAGGTTGCGCTGCTCGGGGGTGATGACGCGCTCCCAATCCCACTGGTCGACATAAGCGGAGTGGTCGTGGTCGAGGAAATAGTCTTTGCGCACGGCGCGCATGTCGGTGCAAATGCCTTCTCCAGGGCGGCACTCGAACTGTTTAAGAGCCATTCGTTTCCATTTGGTGGCAGCCTGTACGACCTGGGCGTCGATGGGATGTTTGTCGCGGTCGTTCGAGATGTGGAATTGAATAGGTGTGCGGGAGCCGTCGCGATCGAGCATGTCGTTGACGCCGCTTTCCGCGTCGACAATGAGCGGGACCTCAACCATCATGAGACTGAGTTCTTTACATAGATTGTCTTCGATATAGCGTTTGACGTGGAAGATTGCCTGCTGCGTCTCCTTGGGATTCAACAGCGGGTTATAATCCCGGGGCAGGATCTTTTCCAGTTCGTCGTAGTCCCCGATGCCTGGTCCGGCCAGGTCGGCTTTCTTACGGGATTGAGAATCTGTAGGGGCCGCGCTGATGTGTTCGGCAGTGTCCTGATCAAAACTCTCGGCCAGAGTATGGGTCTGGCCGTCCGACATAAAGATGCTCATAAAGGGAATGCTCCTTCGACAGCGGACCGAGCCGCTGACGTAGTGGCTTATCGTTTCTATTGGATGGCCGAGCGAAGGAAGGAACAGTGACCGCAATCACACGCGAGCGTGCGGCGAGTAACACGGGAATCGGTGGGACGTCTTTCGATGCCAGGGCACGAACGCACGGGTTCGTGTGTGTTAGATTGAAATGCCTGCCATGAAGCACATTGCCAACTGGGCTTTGAACATTGCCGCGCTGCGAGGAGCGAGCTACGCGGATGTGCGGGTGGTCGCGCAGCGCAGCCGCGCTCTCACGACCAAGAACGGCAAGGTCGGGAGCGCGTCCGACGCGGAGTCGGTCGGCATGAGCGTACGGGCGATTGCCGATGGGGCGTGGGGATTCGCTGCCTCGGCGGACCTGGGGCGTGGCGCGGCGGAGGCGACGGCGGCCCGGGCCGTAGAGATCGCGCGCGCTTCGGCTCGAGTGAAGCGGGAAGATGTGCGTCTAGCTCCAGAGAAGCCTGTGGTCGCGGAGTGGAGCACGCCGTATAAAGTTGATCCGTTTACGGTCTCTGTCGAACAGAACATTGAGCTGCTGTTGAAAATTGACGCGGAGTTACGTGCGGTCGCCGGCGTCACGTTGGCGGAGGCGAACCTGAACTTCAATCGCGAAGAGCAGTGGTTTGTGTCGTCGGAGGGCGCGGACATTCATCAGACGAAGCTGTCGACGGGCGCCGGATATGCGGCGTATGCGTTTGCCGGGAATGAGATTCAGAAGCGGTCGTACCCTAATTCTTTTGGCGGGCAGTGGCAGAACAAAGGATATGAACTGATCGACGAGTTGAAGCTGGTGGAGAATGCCCGGCGCATCGGCGAGGAGGCCGTCGCGCTGCATCAGGCGGATCAGTGTCCGGAAGGCAAGTTCGACATTATTCTCGACAGTTCACAGCTGGGGCTTCAGATTCACGAGTCGGTGGGACATCCGATTGAACTGGATCGCGTGCTGGGGATGGAAGCGAATTTTGCGGGGACGTCGTTTCTGACCATCGATAAGCTGCGCAAGTTGCGCTACGGCAGTGAATTGGTGAATGTGGTCGCCGATGCGCGCCAGGAGCATGGACCGGGGCTGGGCACTTTCGGTTTTGACGACGAAGGTGTGGCGGCGCAGTGTACGCCGATCATCACCAACGGGCTGTTCACGGGCTACCTCAGTTCGCGGGAGACCGCGCACACGATCGGGGAGAACCGGTCGGGAGGAACGCTGCGCGCCGAGGGATGGAACCGGCTGCCGATGATTCGAATGACGAACATCAGCCTGCTGCCGGGGGAAAAACCTCTGAGTCTGGAGCAATTGATCGCGGCGACTGATCGTGGTGTTCTGATGCAAACGAATCGCTCGTGGTCGATCGACGACAAGCGCTACAACTTTCAGTTCGGTTGCGAGATCGGATGGGAGATCAAGCACGGCAAGCGCGTCCGCATGGTGAAGAATCCGTCTTATTCGGGCATCACGACGGAATTCTGGAATTCGCTGGATGCGATTTGCTCGCGCGACGAGTGGAGGCTGTGGGGAACTCCGAATTGCGGGAAAGGACAGCCGCAGCAAGTGATGGGAACGGGGCACGGCGCGGCGCCGTCGCGGTTTCGGGGGGTGAAGGTGGGGAGTGCGTTTAAGAGCGTGTGACATGTGTCACAGAGCTTGCCCGGGCGCCTTGGCATTTAGCAGGTGCGGAGGTGCTGCACATGAAGGATCTTAGGGATTTGACCGGATGGGAGTAATCTCACGGGTTGACTTTGGAGATTTATGGGGTGACGGCAAGGTTTCCACGGTTCGAACTGTATGGACTGACGAGCCAGATTCGTCGGTGCAGCGCATCGATCGGGCTGAACATCGCTGAAGGGCGTGGAAAGCGTGGGAACAATCAGTTCCAGCGCTATTTGCAGATCGCGTCGGGCTCGGCCAGCGAATTGGGTTATCACCTGTTGCTGTCGCGAGACTTGGGTTTTCTTCCGGACGCTGATTACCGCGAACTGGCGAGGAAGCTAACGGAAGTCAGAAAGATGCTTACGTCATTGCTTCAGAAGATCGAAGCCGACCGTCTGATGGCCAAATGCTAAGTGCCAAGTGCTAAATGCTGAGTGCTGAATGCTATCTAACGAACAAGCCGGCGACATTTTTGACCGCATCAAGAAGATCTCGACCGCGGATGAGGTCGAGGTGCTCTTCTCGGGCGGAAGGTTTGCGCTGACTCGCTTTGCCAACAACACAATTCACCAGAACGTGGCTGAGGAGAACCATGTGGTGTCGGTACGTACGGCGTTCGGGGGGCGAACGGCGCGAGCTTTTACAAACAGGTTTGACGACGAGAGTTTGCGGCAGGTCGTGCGGTCGGCGGAGAGCCTGGCAAGGGTTCAGCATCCAGATCCGGACCTTTTGCCAATGCCGAATTCGCAGGAGGCTTCCGGCAGCGCGGGCGGGAGCGCCCGCGCCACACTGGCACCCTCCCGGTATTTTCCGCAAACTGCCGGCATCACTCCCGAACAGCGGGCCGAGGGCGTCAAGAGAATTGTGGGCGTGGCGGGAAAGCACGGGCTCACCACCGCCGGAGTTTTTTCCAGCGCGGAATCTTTTGACGGGATCTTCAACTCACGCGGATTGAGTAAGTGGCACACGCAGACATCGGCTGAGGTTTCGATCACCATACTGGCAACCGATTCTTCCGGCTGGCAAAAAGCAAGTTCGCCAGATGTGGCGAATCTGGATCCCCTGGCGCTGGCCGGGATTGCAGCGCAGAAAGCAGTCGATTCGGCGCGTCCGCGCGAGATTCCGGCAGGGAAGTACACGGTTATTCTGGAGCCTGCGGCCGTGCTCGACATTGCGGGGTTCATGTTTTGGGACTATTCGGGCATGGCGATTCTCGACCAGCGCTCGTTTCTCACGGGACGAATCGGTACAAACCTGTTTGGCGACAACATTACGATCTGGGATGATGTGGCGCATCCTTTGCAGACAGGCTCTCCGTTCGATGGAGAAGGAGTGCGGCGGCAGACAGTGGCTCTGGTGGAAAACGGAATCGTGGAGCGCGTCGTCTACGCCCGGGCGACGGCGGAAAGAATGAAGCGTTCGGAACACAAGGACAAAGTTGGTCGCATCGCGGCGACGGGCCACGGCTTCGCGTTGCCGAACGAAATGGGAGAGATGCCGCTGAATATTGTATTCGCTCCGGTGCGCGATCCGCAGACAGTCGAGCAAATGATTGCTTCAACAGAACGCGGAGTGCTGGTGACGCGGCTGTGGTACATCCGCGAAGTCGAGCCCTTCGAAAAAATGCTGACCGGAATGACTCGAGACGGGACATTTTATGTGGAGAATGGACGGGTGCAGGGAGGAGTCCGGAATTTCCGCTTCAATGAGAGTCTGATTCACATGCTGTCGAATGTGGAAGCGATGAGCGTGCCGGTAAGGTCCTGCGGAGAAGAGTCGTTTGACATGGTGGTTCCGGCGATGAAGGTTAGGGAGTTCAACTTCACAGAAGTTACGAAGTTTTAAGAGAGCATTCAACACTCTGCATTCGGCATTTAGAGGTCGATTTCTGCCGGCGCCCCTGTCCGGCAGTCGCCGGGAATTGACCCGGTTTTGACCGCGAGTCGAGGGCTGGAATAGGCTGTTTCAGGCTCGAATCCGGGCTTCACAATCCCTCCTAATTCGTTCAAAGAAAAGCAGTTAACCCCATTTGTTCCATGACTTCGGTAACTTTGTTTGCCCGATTTGCGGGTGTACGCTGCCCTTGAGTTGGATGAAAGTCGGGAAGCGAAACGGTGCTCCCGGAAGGAAGGTTCTTCTCAGCGTGGCAGCCGAAGGCACAGCACCGACGACCGAGACGCAGGCGAGCACGGGACACTACGAAGATATGCAGAGTGCGCCGCGCTTTCCGTTACATCTTGCCGCGTCGGTAAAGACGCAGGGCAGCGCGTATTCGGCAGAGACGGAGAATATCTCCGCCAACGGTGTGCTATTTGCGATGGACAACGACGTTCCGGTGGGATCGTTGGTGGACTTCACGATTCTGTTGCCGGCCGAGGTCGTAGGCGTGCGGCGGAATGTGCAGATCGACTGCCGCGGCCGGGTGGTGCGCAGCTTCGAGGATCGGGGCCGGCGCGCCGTGGGCGTAGTGATTGACGAATACCATTTCGAGCGAGCGTAGGCGCAAGGGACTGAATGGCTACCATTCCAGTGAGCGTGGAAGAAAAACTCGGAGAAGGCGAAGACGGCGGCAAAGGCCAGTTCGTCCGAGTGATCTTGGCCGATACACAGGCCATCTTCCGCGCCGGCTTGCGCAAGGTCTTCGCGCTGGAAGATGACATTCGCGTGGTTGGGCAGGCGGAGACGCTGGTGCAAACGCAATCCGCGGTGGCGAAATTTTCCGCGGATGTGCTGATTTTCGAGGCTGCTCTTACCCCGAATCCAGTGGAAGCAGTGGCCAATCTGCTTCGCCAGAATCCCTCGTTGCGTATCGTGGTGGTGACTCCTAGCGCCGATGAAGATCTGACTTTGGAATTATTTCGCCGAGGCGCACACGGCATTGTATCGCGTGAAGTGGAGCCTGAACTGTTGGTGGAGTGCCTGCGCAAGGTGGCATCTGGCGAGACCTGGCTCGATAGTCAGGGGGTGCGCTGGGTAATGGAAGCCTATCGCAACCAGAATAACCGCCCGACGGGATCACGTCCGAAGGTGCAATTGACGCCCAAGGAAATGCTGATCGTTTCGTGCGTGACCCAAGGAATGAAGAACAAAGAGATCGCGTTGCGTGTAGGCACCACAGAACAGGTTGTGAAGAATTACCTGCGCAAAGTGTACGACAAACTTGGAGTAGCGGACCGTCTGGAACTCGCGCTGTATTGTCTGAATCATCACGTGGTGGACAATACGAAGGTGCCCCCGCTGCCGGTCTCCGCTGAAAACGGCAATCTCGCGAAGGCCGCGGCGGCTGGTGTGTCGGCCTCTGGCGCCCTTTCCACGTCGGCTGCAGCATCTGCGACGAGCGCGGATTCTCCCGTAAAAACCTCCTAGAGCCCGACGCTTTCCGTTGCGTTGTCCTTTCAAGTTGCGGTTTTGACGATTCCACCCATAGAATTGAGAAGAACAAAACAGCCGCGCATCGCCAGATTCGTGGCTGAGTGGGAGCCTTCGTAAGTCGTTCCACCAACTGGTTCTCGCCGGAGAGATGGCCGAGTGGCTGAAGGCGCACGCTTGGAAAGCGTGTTTACTCGAAAGGGTAACGTGGGTTCGAATCCCACTCTCTCCGCCAGTTTTTTGTTGATGCTAATAGACTTACGCGATGGGCTGACGTCCACTGACGTCCATTAACGCGCCATCGCCTGCTTCACGACTCGCCCATGAGCTTCCCGCATTGAGTCCATCATCCCTCCGCCATAGGTATTGAGTGTGGTCTGGATGGATGCGTGCCGCATGAGTTCCTTCTGCACCGTAAGAGGCTCGCCGTTGTCTCCGAGCCACGCCCGGTAGGTATGGCGCAACGTGTGCCAGCCGATCGGTCCTAAGCCGGCTTTGACTGCGGCCGGGCATAGATGGTTGTGCTGCATGTTCCAGGGTGTGTAGGGCTTCTCGCCCGCCATGTAGGGCGATGCGAACACGAAGTCCGAGTCTGCGGAAAACTCGGTCTTGCGCCTCCACTCGAAGATCACCTCCGCCAATGCTGGATCAAGTGGCAGGGGTGCCTCCGAGTATTCGGTCTTCACATCGTCGACACGACCCGAAACGATCGCCCGGCGAATATGGACGGAGAGATTTTGCCAATCAAAATCGCTCCATTTCAAAGCGACCAATTCCGAGCATCTCACGCCGGTGCAGAGCGCCAGGATGACCATGGTGTGACATGGTTCCCGGTCAACTGCAGCGACGAGGAGCGAGAACTCCTCGGGCGTGAGAACTCGCGGTTTCTTTCTCCGCTTCGAACTGCCCTCGATGCGCACCAGGGACATGGGATTGCGGTCCGGGGGCAGGTACTCCCACAGCATGGCGCAATCGAAGATCCGGTGCATGAGACCCTTGATGTGACCCCTCGTTTTGCTGGCCAATGGATGACGGCCCTTCTTGTCCATGAGTCCTTTGAGCCAATCGCGCACGGCCAACGGTTTTACCTGGGTCAGCGGGAATTCGCCCCACTTGGGACGGATGTGATTGTTGATATAGGAAAGATAGGCATGCTTGGTCGAGAAACGCCTTGGAATCTCTTCCTGCACATACCTCTCAAGGACAACGCCAAATCTCTCCTCTGGTGCTGCTGGTTGGTCTGTGTTGATCTTCATTCTCAGGTAGGCGACCTTCGAACACCGATCAACCGCAGACCTCGTTTGATATTCATTCGTTGTGCCGACGTCCTCTGACATCCGCTTGCCGGTCGTATCCCGCCAGCGGAATTGCCAGATTGCAGGACCTCGGGCACGCTCCTTCAGTTCAATCGTTCCATGTTGGTATCTCGTCCTCACTGATTACCTTTCCTCAGAAGGACGCGAATGGCGTATCAATGCTAGCTGTTCTTCACGCCACCTGACAATGGCAGAAGTGGTGGATTTCCACCGATAGCCGATTCGAAACACTGGGATTTTCTTTGCCTCTGCGAGGCGGCGGCACTGCTCCGCTGAGCAGTCCAAAATCTTCGCAACTGCCTTCAGTCCGATCGTCGGTTCGAACCCATTATCAGGTTGTTCGGTCTGCTCGCGCCGACCGGCACCAGGCACAATGGATATTTGTGAATGTTGGCTGGTTGACATCGCATACTCCTTGTAATTCTGGCTGCTGGTACACCGTATGGTGGGTTCTACCCGAGATCAGGATTTCGGTCAAAACACGCCAAATGAGGGCGGATTTGACCGAAATCTGATTCGGCCTTAGGTTCTTCTCACTCAGAGCGGCCAAGAGCTGACTCGGGGGCGTAGGAGGCAAGATGTGTTCGTCATCAACAGTCAAAGAGCCGTTCTCAGCAAGAGTCCAATTCACCTTGAGCGTCGCGATCCAGGAAAGTTATGGAGCAAAGGATTTTCTGCAGTCAATTTCCGGTAAGATTCTGGCCCGTCACGACAATGACGAGCGGGAGTCGGGCGCAGGATACATCACTGCGACCCTAGTCCAGTTCGGGGATGCACTGGACCACGGAATAACTCCAGACCGTCTGGGGGATGGCATTGGCGGAGACATCGCCGAATACTGGGAGCATCTCTTCGATGTCGAAACCGGACGGTGGAAAGGTGCGATACAGGACGCCTTTGAGATTCTCGGGACCGATCTGCTAGTTATTGATTGCCTTGAGGTTTACCCTCGTTTCCGAGGTCAGGAAATTGGTTTAGCGGCTGTCGGTCGGACTATCGACGTTTTCGGCCCGGGTTGCGGGTTAGTCGCCTGCAAGCCTTGGCCGCTGCAATTTACTCCAGCGTTTACAAACAATCGGCGAAAACTTCAGAGATTGCTACCGCCTAACACTGATCTGGACAATGCAGTGCGCAAGCTGCGAACGTATTGGTCAAGAGCTGGATTCTGGCCGGTCGGGCAAACTGAAATCTATGCCCTAAGCATGTCACAGAGGCGTTAGCAGACAATGGCGAACAACCCCGGGGCCCAAACAGAAAGACCGAATGGACACTTCTGTTAGAACGCTGCCCTGTCACCGACCTCCAGTAAATCAGGCAACCTCTGTTTCCTCGAATAGCACACCTTTGGCGCGATAATTCTTCCTTACGTCCGGACAACCTGCTTCACACAAATTGGAACGCCTGCAGGTCACGCAGGAGGCCGCGGGTTCGAGTCCCGTCGCTCCCGCCAGTTTCTTATGCGCCATCAAGTTCTGGAATTTTCGTTCGTTAACAGGTCATTGCTGACCCCCGGTTGTTGATGCGGCATACACGATTGCCTGGCTCCGACGTACTTGGGTGTGGCTGCCGCCGAGCAGGCCGTTGGGGGCAAACAAATACGACGCCGCTATCACCGCAGGAACATACGCTCTCGTCTCTGCTGGAATTAACCGCTTGCTGCTCAAAACGGCAAAATCTCTGCTACCCGACCTTAAAACAGCTTTCTGCACGACCATCTCTCCTACGTCATATGCGGCGAGAGCAAGCGACCAGTCACCGAACTGTGCGTGCAGAGCGCAGAGGTACTGCGCTGCAGCCCGTGTTGACTTCAGAACATCCAGGCGGTCATCAGTTTCAATATTTATATTGAGACCAAAGCGACGTGCGGTGTCCGGCATGAATTGCCAGATACCCCGTGCCCCTTTCGGGGACAGCGCGGTCGGCTACCCACCGCTCTCTACTAATATGAGGGCCGCAAACTCGTCAGGGATACCTTCTTCCTGCAAAATGGATGCCAACAGCGGCCGGAGTTGCGTCACTCGCGCGACGGCGCGACGCACGGCCTCATCATTACCGTTCCAATACTTTCGAGCAAAATCGTGCAGGATCGTTACATCCGGATCGGTCGTACCATTGGATGCGACACCAGCAATACGGCTTCTGATTTCGGTTTCCCGCGCCGCATTGGCCAAAGCTGCGTCAGCCGCGTTGGACAGGGCCTGGTGGTAGGCCGACAAATCATCTTCAACGGAAGCTGCCGGGACCGTGTAATGCGCCGTCTGCGACCACGAGGACGCGGCGAGTAATACCAATAGGATCAGGTTTTCGAATTGCCGACGAGGCCTAAGCATGTACAGGCTCTCCGATATCTCTCGGTTCTAGTTCTTTCGGGCCTGGCTGTTTCAGTTTCGGCCTTACCTCGAAGTTCCATTTCCAGAGGGCAAAGACCGGCGGATAAATAATGAGTTCCATCAGGAATGAAGTGATGATCCCGCCGATCATGGGAGCAGCAATCCGCTTCATCACGTCGCCACCAGCTCCCACGGACCACATGATCGGCAGCAGCCCAAACAACATGCAGGCTACGGTCATCACCTTGGGGCGGAGACGTTTGACGGCCCCCACCACGATGGCTTCCCGCAGATCATCCCAGCTATTCATGCGCCCCTTGCTGATGGCGTCGTGGCAGGCAAGATCCAGGTAAAGCAGCATGAAGACAGCGGTTTCGGCGTCGACTCCGAGTAGCGCGATGAGCCCGACCCACACTGCAATACTCATGTTGTAGTTCAAGAGATAGAGGAACCAGATTGCGCCAATCGCTGAGAATGGCACAGCGAGGAGAATGATGAAGGTTTTCACCGTTGACTTGGTGTTGAAGTAGAGCAACAAGAAGACGATGAAGAGCGTGATCGGTACCTGCCGCTGCGCGTGTACATCTACCAAGGTTCTGACAACAAGAACAACCCATACTTGCTTCCGGCTGAGCGGGCGTTGTCTGCCAACGACCAGAGGCATCGGTTCGTGTTCAGCGGGACGTTTGATTTGCCGTTCGGGGATGAGGACGAAGGCAAAAAGCCTACGGGGGTAGTTGCCAAGCTGTTCGGCAACATTGAAACGGCTCCGATCTTAACAATTGGAAGCGGCAGACCGATTGATCCGCTGACTGGCTTCGACGCCAACCGCAGCGGGGCCTTCCCGTTGTCTTCTCGCCCTCTTGGTTTTGGACGAAACTCGCTGCGGACTGGCACTGATGCACAACTGGACTTGCGCGTGCTGAAATTCTTCAAAGTCGGCGAGCATGGAAAGCTAGACTTTGTCGTGGAGTCATTCAACCTGCTGAATCACACCAACGTCGTCGCGCTGAACCAGTTCTACGCCACTGAGATTTCGCCGCTCCCAACGTTCGCAACCCCGGATAAGGCCGGTATCCCGAGGCAATTGCAGTTTTCGATCGACTTCGAATTCTGACGTCGATCTGCACTCTCAAGTAGGCACCTCCGCTCAATCCTGTTTGGGAATCGGCGAAACAGCAGATGCTCGTTTTCGTTAACTTGCCGCCTTCTCCCGCCTTGCCGCCAGAACGAACACTGGCAACGCCGCGACCTGCAACACGACGGAGAAAATGATGAGGGCGGGAATTGATTTGGCGTAAATGATGCCCATTGCGGCGCTGCCCAGGAACCACGCGATGCCAAATCCCGTGTCGAATAGTCCGAAGGCCTCGCTCCGCTTCTCTTTGGAAACCATATTTGCCAGGACGGCTTTCAACAGCGAGTCTTGTGCTCCCATACCGATTCCCCACAGCATCATGCCGATAAGAGCTAGAAGAAAATTCCCCAAAAACACGAACGGAGCAAAGAAAGCTCCCATGAGAAAAGCGACGACTAAACTCTTGAACCCGATTTTGTCGAGTAACCTGCCGAAGAAGAGAGCACTTATCCCGGCAGTCGCCATCGCCACTGCATAAAGAATCGGAATCCACGGCACGGGGACGCTCGCAGTTTTCTCAAAATGAAAAGCAATTAAGGAAAAATCAGCGAATCCAGCAGCGACGAGGCCGCCCGCCAAAACGTAAAGCCAATAGGCACGCGAAAAACCTTTTGCTTCCAGTCCTACCGCTTCCTGCTTGTCCAACTCCTGAGGTTTGGGGAAAAGAAGTCGGGCAACAACGATCATGCCGAGACAAAGCAACGCGGAAATGAGGAGAACCGCATAACCACTTCGGTAGCTGCCTTTAAGAAATAATACCGACGCTACCACGAGCGGTCCAACCGTGGCTCCGAACTGGTCAAAGAACTCATTCAATCCGAACACCCAGCCGCTCCCGATCTCTTTGCCTGAAAAAGAAAGCATCGTTTCAACGGAGGGCTTCCTGATGGCCCTGCCGGTTCGTTCAGCAATCATGAGAGCCGCGGCTGTCGGCCAGTTGCCCGCGAGAGCGAGCGCCGGAACGGCAAGCATGTTGATCGCGTAACCGATGAAAGCGAATGCCCAATACTTGTGGGTCTTGCTCGCGAAAAAACCTGTGATAGCGCGCAAACTATATCCAATCAATTCGCCGAAACCACCGACAAAGCCGACGACGATTGCGCTCGCTCCCAGGCTACCGAGACGCTCATTGACGCTCCTCGCCCCTTCGTAAGTGAAGTCGGCGAATAAATTGACCACACCAATAATGAGGACGAACCGGAGGGCCAGTTGTGAGGCGCTCTTTTTATCCATTTCGGACCTCAGTCATCGATTCCGGTATGCTTGGCAAGCAGCGCATCCAGAGACCAACTCCCACCACCTGCTGCGAATAGAAACACTAAGCAGCAGAACATGGCGAAATCCGTACGCGCGTCGCTCACCATGTACCAGAACCCCTGGTTCGTTCGGAACAGCTCTGGAATCTTTGTAGTCGCGATGGCGGTCGTGATAACGATGAACAGGGGAATGGACACGAGTCTCGTCCACAGCCCCGCAAGCAGAAGGAAGCCGCACAAAATCTCGAAGGTGCCGACAAAATGGGCCGTGAAGTACGGATGTGGAAATCCGATTCTCGTGAAGCGAACCACT
>CAVPQE010000020.1:0-352984 GCA_963707205.1 uncultured Acidobacteriaceae bacterium | reverse complement strand
TTACTCGCAAAATGAATGGTAGGTCCGATGCAGCGCTCACTATGGCTAACTGGGAGAAATCCTGATGGCCGAGGGCGACCTTGCTCAAGCCCGGAAGAAGCTGGAAGAGGCGCCGAAGATACGCACTGAGATTGGCGAGACCAGACGCCGCCGGAAAAGCCTGCAACTAGCCGCGCTGTCGATCGAGGAAGGAAACGCCGCTGCTGCCGAACGTGCCGCGCGTGAAGTCCGGGATGAATACCGCAAAGAAGGGCACCCGGAGGATGAGATCAGCGCGGATGTTGTACTGCTGCGCGCTCTGTACGCGGAAAACAAATCCGCTGAGGCTAGGAAGGAAGCTTACAATGCCAAATTACTCTTGGCCAAGTCTCAAAACGTTCACAATCGCTTGGCCATAAGAATTGTCGATGCTCAAGTCCAAGCGGCCTCCGGCAAACAGAATGAAGCTCTATCGAATCTCTTAATAGCGACCCGTGACGCAGCATTCGGCTTTGTACCTGACCAGTTTGAGGCTCGTCTTGCTCACGCGGATATCGAACTAGACTCCCGCAGTTGTCACTGGCCAGGCTGAACTCCTAGCTCTTAGGAAAGATGCTACAGGAAAGCCATTCGGCCTCATCGCCCAAAAGGCAGCGGCGTTAGCGACCAAGAAAAAACCCGGGCATTGAGCCACAACGCAGTGGCGGCCCATTGCTGATGTAAGCTCGTACCTTCAAGAAGTACTCCAAATGGGCTTTCTGTGGCCCTGCGGACAGTTTCTCCGCCTGTGCCTTGCCACCCATGCAGCCGAAGCTTACGGAGCCGGTTTTCCCGGCATCCGGGGCCCTCTCCGCGCGGTACCACTCGATGCCCCGATTGGGTGATGACGACTCGCCGCCCAAGCGCAACGAAATCGGATCCCCCAGTAAATTGCCGCTTCTTATTCAAGACAGCAAATGATGCCAGGATTCAAAATTGGCGGACCGCCTTGCGGAAATCAGTCTGAACCACTGCCCAGCCTCCAGATTGTTTCTGGGTTATGCCGCGAAATACGACAACCATGCTTTTTGTTCGTATGACGCGGGATGTAGCACATTGTCGCTTGCGCGGTTGTTCGCCAGGATTGTACTCACTTTAGAGCGCCCATTGCGGCTATGTTCAGGGTTAATGCTGGAGGCGGAAACCAGCGGCGCGGATATAAGTGCTGATACGCAGGCGTTTTGATCGCGGTCCCTTCAAGCAGCAGTGGTATCGGGGGTGATTTCGAGTGCCGGGTCCTAATACATGGACTCCGTCGCCGCGAAGACAGAGCAAATTGAGCGTTTCCAAATGAAGCTTTCTGATTTCAGCGGCAAGCAGTGGCGGGTATTGTTGATCCTGGTGCTGGTCAATTTTGTGAATTATGTTGACCGGCAGATCGTGTTCTCGCTGTTCCCCGCGATTCGTCGTGACTTTGGCCTTAGTTATGTGCAACTTGGCTATCTGGCGACGGCTTTCACCGTGGTGCTCTCGTTGGCAAGCTTCCCCCTGGGGATGCTGGCCGATCGGATTTTACGGCGCGCCGTGATCAGCGTCGGTGTCCTGTTCTGGAGCGGTGCGACGAGGAAACTTGATGTGGGTGTACTATCCCAACACACTTTCCTGGGAAAACTTAAGTGAGGAGAAAATTCCATGGCCCAAGCGGCACAGTTGCCCATCATCAGCCATTACACCGCATACAAACCCCGGCCCTTTACTCGCGAGGAGCGTGACAGCACCACGATTCTCTATGGCGGACTCACCTGGAAGCATGAGCGGCTGATGCAAGGCGCGCTTCATAACATGAAGTACAACGCCGAGCCTCTGCCCAACATTGCGCGCGAAGACCTCGATGCTGGCAAGGAGTTGATCGATGTGGGAGCGTGCTGTCCCACGATCTTCACTACTGGAAGCCTGGTCAACTTCTTGAAGAAGGAAGTGAAGGAGCACGGCAAGGACGAAGTCAATCGCAAGTTCGTCTACCTGACGGCCGGCGCCTGCGGACCGTGCCGCTTCGGTCAGTACCACGAATCCTATGCCATGGCTCTGGACGGGTTGGGGCTGCGCGACTTCCGGCTGTTCTTGCTGGCGCAGGATGAGCTTGACCAGGGGCCGGGCAACGGCGGCGGCCTCGACATCAATATGCCGATGAGCCTAGGTCTGATCTGGTCGATCCTATGCGGAGACCTGGTGACCGATCTCGAGTACCTAACCCGTCCGTACGAGGTCAATCCCGGCCAGACGGAACTAGTGCTGCGTGAGTGCGTCGAGCAACTGTACAACGTGTTTCTGCACCGACCGGATCGCGGCAAGAAATATAAGACGCTGGCCTGGCACTTGATGAGTAAGTATTTCACCAGCGCCCTGCGCGACGTCCGCAAGAAATGGGACGAGATTGAAGTGGATCATTTGCGGGTGAAGGCGAAGGTGAAAATCACGGGAGAGTTTTGGTTGCAGACGCACGAAGGCGAAGGCAACTACAACATCAAGCGCTGGCTGGAGCAGGAAGACTCGGAAGTTGTTCCACCGCCGGTCGCAGTCTGGCTGCACTACCTGATGCACCCTACCATCCGCAAACTGGAACACCGGAACAGCACGAGCAAGCACCCGAAGGTCGAAAGCCTGGCTCTGCACGCGCTGGAGCGTATCTATCGCGGCACCTACAACCGATTCCGCAAAGCGCTGGCGAATTTGCCTCACGCACTGCCGGACCAGGAAGAACTCAAACGGCTGGCGGAACCCTTCTACCACTTTGAACTGCGGGGCGGTGAGGGGCACATGCTGATTGGCAAAGCCCTGCATTCGTACCATCACAAGACGGCACACATGATCTGCGAACTTTCGCCATACTCGTGCATGCCAAACACGATGTCCGTCGGCTCGATGGCCAACGTCGTCGGGAAATATCCCGACCTGCTGTACGCCCCGATCGAAGTGAAGGGCGACGCGGAAGTGCACGCGCTGTCCCGCTGCCAGATGATCCTGACCGAAGCGAAGAAGCGAGCGCAGGCCGAGTTTGACGGTGTCATGGAAAAGACAGGCCTGAGCGTCGAGCGCATTCGGAAGTATGAAGCGAAGCACCCGGAACTGCGGAAAGCGACGTACTGCGTGCCTCATCGCGGCTACGTCGGTACAGCGGCCAACTATGTGATGCATCTGGCCTGCGACAAAGGACTGGCGCGCGCTTGATGCCGCGAACGCAGCAAGACACTCTGAACTTGGAGACGAGGTTGATCCATGGCAGGTGACGGTTTTATCCAGATTCAACCGATCGAGGCGGACCCTTCGCCGATCAAACCGGCGCCCGCCCCGCTCGTTTTTTCAGGCGCGGGAAAAATCTGTGGCCTCGACGTGGGCAGTACGACCTGCAAGTACTCGATTGCCACGGCGTCTGGGGAACTGCTGGGTCAGGCGTACGAACGCCACAACACCAAGCAGGCGGAGAAGGTCCTCGACTTTCTGACCCGTATGGAGAAAGAGCACGGGTTCACGCCG
Source organism: uncultured Acidobacteriaceae bacterium (assembly GCA_963707205.1). Lineage (GTDB taxonomy): Bacteria > Acidobacteriota > Terriglobia > Terriglobales > Acidobacteriaceae > Sulfotelmatobacter. The sequence goes on along the minus strand of CAVPQE010000020.1, from coordinate 349,492 downwards.
GAGCAGGACCGCGTTTTCTTCACCGGGTCTGGTGCCGGGCTCATCGCCCCTTTGGTGGGCGGGAAGGTGGTCCAGGAAGTCGTGGCCGTCGCCGCGGCCGTCGAGAAGCTTCATCCCAGCGTGCGCTTCGTCAGCGAAATTGGCGGCGAAGACATGAAAACAATCTTCTTCAACGGCGACGGCCCCAGCAAGAGCAAGCAAGTGCTGATGCAGAGTGCGTGTTCCGGCGGCACGGGAACCTTCATCGAAAAGACCGCCAGGAAACTCGATATCCCGACAGAACAGCTTTCGAAGATGGGTTACGAGGGATACACGCTGCACAAGATCAGCAGCAAATGCGGCATTTTCGCCGAGGCTGATGCCAACACGCTGCTGAAAGCTGGGGTTTCGGTCGAGGAGATCATTGCTTCTTTGTTCGAAGCGGTTGTGTATCAGAACTTGGCGACGCTCACACGCGGCAACACGCCCTTGCCTGAGATTCTTCTGCTGGGCGGGCCCAACCTGTTTTTCACAGGATTGCAGGAGGCGTGGCGCTACCATTTGGGCAAACTGTGGAAAGAACGCAAGGTTGCGATCCCAGACGACCGGGATCCGGAGTCGCTCATCCGCGTGCCCGACGATGCTCTCTACTACGCGGCCCAGGGCTGCATCGAGGTGGGACGGCGAGATTCGCCGGTAGTCGGCACCTACCTGGGGACATCGAAGCTGCGCTGGTGGATCGAAGAAGGACAGTACGAAGAAAAGAAAAAAATCGGACGCGGCGGATTATGGAACGACCCTGCCGAGCTGAAGTCCTTTCTCGATCGCTATTCCACGCCCGGCAGAAATGGGAACGGAAAGAGCAAGACCAACGGCAACGGGCATGGAAACGGCGACGGAAACGGACACTCGAAAGGCCACGGGAAGGCCCGGCGCAGTCCGCGAGTCCAACTCCCCATCCTCGGTAAGACCAGCAAACTCGGGCCCGTCGTGGTGGGCTGCGATTTCGGCTCGACGACGGCGAAGGCAGTCTGCATGTCGCCGGATAAAGAGTTGCTGTTCTCTTGCTACGCCCTGAGCCGGGGGAATCCCATCGACGACGCCAAAAGTCTGTTCCGCCAGGTCCGCGAGGCCGTTGGAGACGGAGAGATTCTGGGCCTCGCCATCACGGGCTACGGCAAGGACCTGCTGAAAGACATTCTGGGCGCTGACTGTCCCGTGGTCGAAACCATTGCTCATGCCAGCGCTGGCCTGCACTACTTCCCGGACGCAGATTGCATCTGCGACGTGGGCGGCGTCGACGTCAAGATCATGATCTTGAACAATGGTGCGGTCACGGATTTCCGCCTGAACTCACAGTGCTCCTCGGGGAACGGCGCATTTCTTCAGGGTGTCGCCGAGCGCTTCAACATTCCCATGAGGGAGATGGCTGATGGCGCTTTCCGCGCTCAGGCCATGCCCCAGCTCTCGATGGGATGCGGAGTCTTCCTGCAGAGTGACATCGTTAATCAACAACGCAAGGGCTGGCATGCGGAGGAAATTCTGGCTGGTCTCTGCGCGATTCTTCCTCTGAATGTCTGGATCTACGCCGGCGGCCTGAACAACCTGCAGCAGGTGGGCAAGAAATACATCCTGCAAGGCGGGACCCACAAAAACCTTGCAGTGGTAAAGACACAGGTGGACTTCATCATGAAGAAGGTTCCGGGCGCGGAGGTGGTCGTGCATCCGTACTCAGGCGAAGCCGGGGCGATTGGCGCGGCGCTGGTCGCTCTGGAATGGTGGGAGGGCGGAGGAGAAAGCAAGTTTCGCGGCTTCGACGCCATCGAGAGATTGACGTATAAGACGGCGACCTCCGTCGATACCGTCTGTCATTGGTGCCCCGTGACTTGCCAGCGCAGCTTCATCGACGTGGAACTGGAAAGTGGAAAAGGCCGGGAGTGGAGCAAAGTCCCTCTAGAGAAAGGATGGGAGCGAGTGATTGTGAACAACTCCTGCCCCAAGGGACTGGTGGAAGATTTGAACGAAATGAAAGTCATCAAGATTGGGATGGAGAAAACGAAAAATGCGTTTCCCAACGTTGCCGATTTGGTCCGCAAAGAAGCGTTCCGTCGCGTCGCCACCTAGAGATCGCTCGCAGGTGCGCGTCGGAATTCCGAAGGTGCTGAACATCTGGACGACTCACCAGTTCTGGGTGGGCTTCCTGAAGTCGATCGGCATTGAATCGGAGAACATTGTCTTCAGCTCCGATACTTCCGAGGAGCAGGGACGCGAGTTCGGCAAAGGCCGTGGCACGGTCGACTGCTGCTATCCCGTGAAGGCCATTAGCGGGCACTACGGCGAGCTGGTGTTTGGACAAAAGAAGAATATTCACGTCCTTCTGAGCCCGATGATTCATTCGCTGCCCTCGGTTCTGCACGGCCACGTCGTTGACACAGTGACTTGCACCCGAGTCATGGCCGGGCCCGAGAACATCAAGGCGGGGTTTCTCAAAGAACGTGACGTCTTCGGCGAGGCCGGCATTACCTATGCTTCACCGTTTGTCAGCCTCGGCGACCGGCACATGGTGACCGAGCAACTCTACACTTCTCTCAAAGATGTATTCAATCTCGAACTGGAGGAAACGGAACGCGCGGTGAAAGCGGGATTTGAAGCCCTTGACAGTTTCACTGCCAAGGCGAGACAGCAGAGCCGGGACATTCTGACCTGGTGTGCGAAGAACCAGAAACCCTGCATTCTGGTGCTGGCTCGTCCTTACCACATGGATACGGGCATCGGCCATGAGATCGAAGGAGACCTGCAAGCACATGGTTATCCGATTCTGTGGTTGCAGTATCTTCCCGGCGACGGAGATCTGATGAACTGGCTGTTCGAAGCCGATCTGCAGATGGGAAGAATCAAGAGCCCGTTCGACATTTCCGATGTCTGGACTTCGTCCTACAGCAGCAACACCAACGAAATCATGTGGGGAGCGAAAGTGGCGGCGCGTTGTCCGTGGATCACCTGCGTAGTGCGCCTTTCCAGCTACGAGTGTGGGATGGACCAGCCCACTTACACGCCCACGCAGAAAATCGTGGAAGCAACCGGAACCCTGTTCTTCAAGTTTGGCGACCTAGATTCCACAAAGCCGGCTGGAGGCATCAAGATCCGCATCGAGACCATCGTCCACTACCTGGCGAAGTATTCACAGAAGATCATGCAGCAGAAACTGGAGTGGTTGTCGCCGAACTGTCCGCTCGGGCCTCTTCCTCCTTTTGCGCAGCCGGAAGCGATTCAGGAAGAGACAGGCGTCGAGCAGCCACTGTCTTCATCGGCTTCGTGAATATGCCGATCTGGTATTGGAAACAAAAATGGCCGGACAAGAGACAGCGCGCCCGCACGCTGGACGATGGTGCGATCGAAACAAAGCATTTCGGGAGGCCCTTCGCTGAACTATGAGATGGCTGACGGATCTCCTCTGCTTGTAACAGCACAAACGGACGCTCCGCGCCGCTACATTTCTGCCCCCGCTGAAGGCGTTTCTATGACTTCGAGCATTTGAAGAGCAGGGGGGAAGGTCGATCCGGCTGGCTGCGGAGTCAGTCTGTCAACCGTGTCTTTGCTCTGACACTTACGGATCAAGCGGCATGGCGCTGGCGAGCGCCAAGCGGTTCGTTGAAGAAGGCGCCTACGTTTTCATCACGGGCAGGAGGCAGGAGGCGCTCGATGAGGCCGTCAGGCTGATTGGCCGGAACGTGACCGGCGTGCGCGGCGACGCGGCCAATCTCGACGACCTCGACCGTCTGTTCGACACGGTCAAGCGGGAAAAGGGCAAGATCGACGTCCTGTTTGCGAGCGCTGGCACGGGCGAAGCCGTCAAACTTGGCGAGATTACCGAGCAGCACTTCGATGCGGCCTTCGGCCTGAATGCGCGCGGCACGCTGTTTGCGGTTCAGAAAGCGTTGCCGCTGTTCAACGATGGCGGATCGATCTTCATGACCGGGTCAGTTGCTTCGGTGAAAGGTTTTCCTGGTTTCGGCGTGTATTCGGCGAGCAAGGCGGCGTTGCGCTCATTCGCACGCACGTGGCTCAACGAACTGAAGGGCAGGAATATCCGGGTGAACGTGCTGAGCCCGGGGCCGATCGACACACCGATGCAGACCAGCTTCTCGACAAGGAGACGAAGCAGATGTTCGAATCCCTGATCCCGCGGGGAAAGATGGGTCGTCCTGAGGAAATTGCGACGGTCGCGCTGTTTCTTGCTTCAGACGATTCGAGCTTCGTGAATGGGGTGGAGTTGTCTGTCGACGGCGGCTTCTCGGCCATCTGAAATCGGCGGATCTCGGTGAGTGCATGATCGCCAAGGCACTCACCGAGATCCGATAGGTAACCAAAAGTCATTTTGTAAGAAGTGGTTTCCATTCTCGGCGGATTACGGGAAATCCGACCGGAGCGTAAATGGTCACTGCGGGGCTTGGTTGCTTGTAGCCGATTGGTTTAGCTCCTGCTGCAACTGGAGCAACTGGCGCAACTGGTCAACATTGGACGAGTTGGAAGTCGGACTGTTCCGTGGGCTTGTTTGCGCTAAAGGTTGATTGGACTTGGGTGTTTGTTCAAGTACAACGTAGATGGGCGCCCCAGCCGAAACCGTCACTACGATCTGCTGGTTTACTGCCAATCGAGAAACCTCTTCGTCCCCGGTTTCGCCGATATTATTGCTGACGCGCTCTCGCATGAGATCGGACTCGCTGAGCGGCTGGCTCAAACTGCCTTGTCCCACGAACATTGCGCTGGCTTGGCCGATTCCTGACAGCGATCTGACCAGGACGTTCTTTCCCGTGTTCTTGCCCGAAACTTTTCCTTTCAGCGGCCGCAAGTCCAAATCTGTCGCGGCAGCCTCGATGGGAACGGACGCGCCATCCGGCATCAGCAGAGAATCAAACTGGAGGTCCACATACCCTGAACGGTTTGCATCCCTGATGTGGCCGACCGCTTTGGCTCCGGCAGGAACAATAATTTCTCCATCGCGCTCGTAGTTGTACTCGATCACCGCTAGAACTGGCGCCCGTACAGCCGTGCTTGCAGCCGATTCCAAACGGGCCCGTAAGCGCGTACCCGTCGCCAAACCCAATCCCAGTTGCGGCGCTGCGTCATTGAGGGTCTGAAAACCGGCAGGGCTGACCGAGACCTTTCGCACGTACATTAACGAAGGCTTCTCCATGGCCTCGCGCTCTGCCTTACCCACGTCGGAAGTCTCAGCACTCGAGCCCGGCTGGTAGGGCGGCGCTTGCCATGCCTGGTCTCCAAAAGGTGGTATCGAACCCAGCGTCCCCGCCCCATTCGTCTGTCCTGTCTGCGAAGCATTCGATGCCGAACGAATTACTGTTCGCTGCAGGTCTCGTTCGTTTAGAAAACCTTGGTGCGTTTCTTTCGCTGCAGGGCGCCCGGAATCGGTGATCGGGAACAGGCTCTTGTCGTTGCTTTCGTTGCTGGTTTCCACGGTCGACTCGTCCTTCGATGTCGCACCGCGATTTTTCGCCTTCTCTGGCCCGCCTCGATGTGGCATTGAGATAGCAACGAAGATCAGCAGCGCCGTCACGATCGCACCCGCGCCGATGATTACGAATCGGTTCTGTTGGATCTGCTGCCTGGCTCTCTGCTTGGTTCTGGTTGCAAACTCCGGCAAGGGGGCAGGGGCGAGCGGAGGGATGGGCACGCTGTTGAGGATTTCATTTTCGTCTGGCTCCTGCATTAATCCGGCGTTCCCGTTGTCACTGTGTCCGTTGGGGCGAGTCACTTTGCACCTCCCGTTACCGGAGCCACAAACGCGATCGGCGCCAAGACTGGACGATCGACCTCCTCCGCTTGGGCAACTGCCAGTAACAACCTTTCGCTTGATTCCTTGAAACTTGGCCGTTCGAACACGACCACTCCATCGGCCCTGGCGCCAGGCGCGAGTCTGCGCGTGGTCATCCAGTAATCTTTGATCGCCACCGGCTCGGCCTTGATCGCCTTCCGATGTTTGTCTCTCGATGTCCCGGCGAGCTGTATTTGCGGTGGCAGCACTTCAATGGTCCGTGCAGAGGCGTTAAGAACCGCGAAAGGCACGGCCATCTGCTGCTCCTTCTCCGTCGTCTGTCCCACCGCAACCCGCAACAGTTTGCCTTCCCAATGCGGATTTTCAAGCCGTTGCGCCTTCAGCAGTTGCTGCTCTTGGCTGCGCGGGTTTCTCTTGGGGAGCGGTCGGCGGGCGGGTCTTCTGGCACAACATTCTTTGTTTCGCCGACCACAAAGCTGGGATGAGCTGAAGTGATCAGAAAACTGTGCGGCCGCTCGCAGTTGAGGACATAATCGACCACTTCACTATGGTCTGATTTTCCTTGGCTCACCAGGCTAAGCGAGATCTCATGGCCGCCTTTAGTCGTGATCAGAGCATTGGTTTGTGCGGGCTTGGCACTCGTTGCTTTGAAAAACACCAGTTGCGGCTCGGCTTCGGAGTGTTCGGCCTTAAAGGCTCCCGGATCGCCCAAGACAACGGAACTAACTTCCTCCAGCACCCGCACCGAGCTGACGTATCCCGGCCGCACGTGCAGGACCACGACCTGTTCCGGGTCAATACTTAAGTTCACGATTCGTGCTTGCGGCAACTCGGTTTGCGCCGAAGCCATGTGCAAAGGCAGCAAACTGATCGTTATCAGATGCACCAAACTCAAACATTTGTTCATCTCACATCTCTTTTCGCAGTGGTATTTTTGCTTTCTGGTTCAATCCCCGCTTCTCGAAGGTAAGTTGTTCTAATTGTTGAGACGTACGCGACGACGTCGGAATTTCGGTAAGCAAGGCCTCGCCTGCCGATCGTGTCTTCGCCGACGTAATAAGCGGCGGCCACGAGCCTGAGATCGTTATGAAACTGTCGCATCAACCAAGCGAGATAGCGCACACCGCCCGAGACGTTTTGGTCGAGATTGCAGCGGTCGGTCACGCCCAGCCGCTTGGCAGTCGCAGGCATCAACTGCATTAGCCCCACAGCGCCTTTCGGAGAGATCACGCAGGGCTGCCAATTCGATTCGCGTACGACAATGGCACGTGCCAGCGCAATGGGCACTCGATAGTGTTGCGCGTAGGCCGTGACGTAGTACTCAGCTTCAATCCGTGCTGGTGCCCTACTCGATTGCGCCCAGCCGATCGAGATCGCGCAAAGCATTCCTGCCACGATGAATACCGATTTCATGCCGCACGCTCTCGGAGGGCCTCGGCGCTGTACTGCTGCGCGTCGTAAATCAGACTGGCAAAGCCGTCGCGCAGAAGCAGCTTTCGCCGGTCGGCCTCAGTCTTGGCCAGCAAAGGCAGCAGAATGTCCCTCATCTCCGCCGTTATCTGTTCTCTTCCCGAGAACTTTGAGTGCCTGCGCGAGATCGAGGATTTCAGAGACGGACGGCGGTTTTTCCATGCTCCAGCCGCGCAGTGCCTTGGCAAGCCCTGCCATTTCCGCGTGAAATTCGTGGCTGGAATCCGGTGTCCTCAGCGCAACAATCTCTGCTTCCCGGTCGGCCGTCGGGTGTTCAACCCGAAGATAAAAGCTACGCCGACGCAGCGGATCGCCGATGCGCCGCTCTTCATTCGATGTCAACACGACGAAGGGAATGCTTCTGGCTTTAATGGTGCCGAGCTTCGGAATGCTCAACTGCCACACGCTGAGCAATTCCAGCAGTAAGGCTTCAAATGCGTGGTCCACTTTATCCAGTTCGTCGATGAGCAAGACGCAAGGCTTTTCATACTGGAGGGCACGTAACAGAGGACCAGCGCTGAAAAACTGCTGGCCATGCAATTCGGTCTGCAAAGACTCCCAATCGACGCTGCTGGACTTCGCCTTCAACTCGACGCAAAGCCTCTGCAGCGGCTCATCGAACTTGCCGATTGCCTTCTCTTCGTTGATACCCTCATAGCACTGCAGGCGCTCTACCGTGGTCTCGGCTGCATCCGCGACTGCGTATGCCAATTGAGTCTTTCCGCTGCCGGCAGGCCCTTCCAGTAGCAATGGCTTCTTCAGTCTTGCCGCCAGGTACACCGTGGTTGTGGCAACCGAATCGGCGATATAGCCGGTGGCGCGAAGACTTTCGTCGAGTTCCGGAAGAGATGAAAACACCAATGCCTCGTCTGTCGAACCTCAATTCTGGTTCGGCCGGAAAGAAGCTAAGCCCGAATGAAATTTCGGTCAAATCCGTGTGGGTTCCTCGCCTGAGTAGATCTGCTGTAGCCCACATGCAAGTTTTGACTGAATTCCGAGTTTGCTCTACAAGCAGTGCAAATGGAGGCCAGCCGTGGCAGTCAGAGTCGGAAACGAAAACAAACGCTTCTTGGGTACAAGAGCGGCAGCCGAATATTCGGGCATTCCAGCCAGTACGCTGCGCGTTTGGAGATCCCAAGGAGGAGGACCGAAATTCTACAAACCCCGTGGACGCGCGCTGTATGATATAGCCGATCTGGATGAATTCATCCGATCTGGCATCCGTGTTTCCTCTGTGCGCGCAAGCAAGGAGGAACGGAATGTCTATCTACCAGCGGGGTGATGTCTGGTACTACCTCTTCTACATCAATGGAAGGCGGCACCGCGGCAGCACCAAAACCAAGAACCAAAAGCAAGCCGAGCGCGTCGAGGCTAGAAAACGGGTTGCAGCAGAGGAAGGACAGTCGTTGCGGCCCAAACGGGTACCTCTGGTGCGAGAGTTCGCCAAGCAATTCATTGAGTGGCTCGACAAAACGACGCTTGCCCAGAACACAAAGGCTGATTACAAAAACGGCCGACGTTTGATCCTGAAGACTCCGCTGTGCGGGATGCGCATGGATCAAATCACGGCCGATGACGTTGAGACCACAAAATTTCACGAATCGCCCCACAGCAGGAACTCTGCCATTCGGACACTGCGCCGGATGCTCGGCAAAGCCCGTGATTGGAAGGTGCTTCGTGAAGTGCCAAGAATCAAGACGGTCAAAGTCTTCCCCAGGGATCGAATGGTCACTGTCGAAGATGAGAAGCGACTCTTGGCAGCATGCAAACGACCCTTGAAAGATGTCCTGACCATCATGCTCGATACTGGACTGAGAAACGGGGAAGTCATCAGGATGCGCTGGGAAACGATCAACTGGGAAGGCGCATTCTATTTCAATCCCCGGGGCAAGACGCGTAGAGCTCGTCGGCCCGTGCCGATGAGCGAGCGCGTAATTACACTTCTCAGGACAATTCAGCTTGAACAGTCGGACACACGAGAGGGTTGGGTATTTCCTTCGAAGAAGTCTCGCGCAGGCCACATCGGACTGAGCGGACTCGAGCACGCGTTCAGAAATGTGGCTCGCAAGCTTGAAATTCCGGATGCTCTCAAACTGTATTGCGCACGGCACACGTTCGGTACCGTCGCCATGGCAGAGACGAAAAATCCGGGACTGGTGAAGGAAGTCATGGGGCATGAAAGTCTCACGACGACGATGGGTTATCTGCATCCAGAGACGGCGCAGATCAAAGTCGTCATCGATCGGCTGAATCAACAGAAGTACGTGATGTAGCAACAGCCACAAAAACAGCCACAGTTACAAGTAAGTAAAGCGAAGAGAATGGATGGAAGGTCAGTGCAACTCCTTGAAAAGGAGTGGTGAGCGCGGAAGGAATCGAACCTTCAACCTACTGATTAAGAGTCAGTTGCTCTGCCAATTGAGCTACGCGCCCACGGTGGGGGATTTTGGCTGGTAGGACGAACGGAAATTATAGCATCCAGCAGGCGCTTTTCGCTCCGAACCGGCAGACTGCGCTCGTCCATTCTGCGCTCTTCTTCTTCCGGACAAATCTTCTAGAGAAATCGGAACCCAGCGGTCCACGAACCTGAATGACACGCGACGCAAATCGAAACTTGGCGGTTCGGTTGTAACCACAACGCTGGTGTTCAAACCTTTTCCCGCGCAGCCCGCGATTGCAGTTTCTTGCATCGGCATTCGGCGCTGAAACAGTACACTAGCTTTTGCAGGCGACTATGGACGCGGGCTCACGACGGACTTGGCGGTGGATGGAGATCACGTCGTGCGTATGCTGTTTCGCCATTGCCGCCTCAGGTCGGTGGGAGCGAACATTTCAAACAGCCGGCCAGTTGCCCCCGGAAACGCAGCCGCCGGTCTTTCGCGCCGAACACAATGAAGTGGAAGTGGTGGTGATGGTGCGTGACCGCAACGGCCAGCCCGTCAGTAACCTGAAGCAAAGCGATTTCGAAATCCATGATAATGGCAAGCTGCAGAAGATCAGCAGTTTCGCGATTCTGGGCGCGACGCGGCAGCCGACAACTCCGCAGCCAATGGCAACAACGTCCCCCGCGGCCGGTGCTTCCACAGCAACCACGCTGGAACCAGTACAGCGGCGATTTGTGGCATTGTTTTTTGACGATGTGCACACTGAGCCCGGTGACTTCGCGCGGGTCCAGAAAGCTGCCGACCAATTCGTGCAAGAAAACTTGGCAAGCGAGGACCGCGTAGCAATCTTCAAGGCTTCGGAGAATGGCGAAGTCACGTTCACCAATGACAAGCCAAAGCTTCTGGCCACGATTGACGGACTGCGCGCACACCCTGCGAAGAACACTTCAACAGTGACGCAGTGCCCGCGGATCACAAATTACGAGGCCTACCTGATCGCGAACAATCTCGATCCGGAAGCGCTGAACATAGTGACCGAGCGCTTGCTCGACTGCACGTGTCCCCCTCCTCGTACCACTGGCTGTCCACCGTTGGATGATCTCAAAACGATGGCGAAAGGAGATGCCGAGCAGATATGGCAATCCCAGGAGAACGCATCGCGGCGTCTACTGGGAGCACTCGATCTCACCGTCCGCGTGCTCGGCGCCATGCCGGGCCGTAGAACTCTGGTACTGAGCTCCTCCGGATTTCTTTCGGGCAACCTCGAGGTCGACGTGAACCGCGTGATTGACAATGCTCTGCGCCACGGCGTTGCGATCAATGCCCTGAACGCGAAAGGGCTCTACGCGGAGCCTCCGGGCGGGAATCTAAGCGAGCAGAGACTGGAAGGCACTTTCAGCGTTAGGGCTCGTGCCTCGATGTACGAGGCTCGACAGTATTCCGCACGTATGGGCGCGGAAAACGAGGCGATGATCGATTTCGCGGAGAGCACTGGCGGCAAATTCTTCCATAACAACAATGATTTTCTGCGCGGTCTCAATGAGCTCGCGGCACCCGAACTTTCCTATGTACTGGCGTTTTCTCCCCACCCGCTGAAACACGATGGAAAGTTTCACAACCTGAACGTCAAACTAAAGACGACTCGCCACTTCAACGTGTACGCTCGCAAGGGATATTTTGCACCGGCCGGAAAGGAAACCGACGCCACACGTGCTAAAGCCTCCTCTGCTCCAACTGCAACCCTTCCCGACACGAAAACACCCGCGGCAGCTGAGACGAAGATGCCGCAGGAGCCAGCGGCCGATGCGAAAGCTGCGGCGCCAACCGACGCGAGACCCAGCCCGAATCCAGCGCAGCCGGCAAGCGGAACGGAGACTGCGGGTAGGAAAGCTACTGTCCCTGCTTCACAGCCCGGGACGGCTCCAGACGCAAGGTCCCCCTCAGGCTCCTCCGCCTCTTTGACTGTGTCGAAGCCGGCATCCGACGGTAGTGCGGGGATCGCCTCCGAGATGGGCTTGCTAAACCGCGCATCACGCGAGGTGCAACACTACATTGAAGCCTTCGCTGATCTCACTGCCGATGAAACCCGCATCATGCAGTCATTCGATGATCACGGACTTGCGGCCAAGGAGCGTTCCACACAATCCGCATTCGTGGTGTATCGGCTGCGGAACGACCCAAGGGACGTAGTGGAGTACCGCGAAGTGATTTCAATCGACGGACACGAGGTCAAGGGGCATGCTGCTCGTGCGGCAAAACTATGGCGTGAAGTTGCCGCGGCACATTCTCCACAAGAAGAGGTCAGACGCATTACCGCTGACAGCGAACGCTACGATATCGGACTGGCGGAGACGGGCTTCACATTATTTGAAGGCTTGCCCCTGCGAGCGCGCTGCGCAGGCGATTTCATCTTTCGCGAGGTGCGCAAAGAAATGGTCAGCGAGCGTCCGGTGAGAGTGTTTGCTTACCGTCAAGTTCGCCCCTGCGATGCAGTCGCATATCATTTTGACCTGCCCGGGCAGTTCGCGGATTCCCCACTACTGCAGGCGGGAGAATTGGCGCTTGACGCTGAAACCGGCCAGATCGTCCGTGAAGAACGGAATGTCTATGTCGGCAACCTCGATAAAAACCCGACACGCGTCGCCCACATTGCGATGAGCTACGGCGAAAGTCGATTTGGCATCCTGGTGCCGAACACCATCGTGATGGAAACCTTCCTTCCCCGCGAGGGCGTTAACGGGATGAGCATGGGCTTCCAAAAGTACGCTCGCATGCTGCAGACTTACGGCCCGTTCTCGCGTTTCGAGGTTACTGTAGGGGAGAAGATTTCAGCACCTGTCCACTGATTTCGAGGAGCCGCTGCGGCGCGCCGCCCGTCCCTGCTCTTCTTTTAATGGCAGGGCGGGAAGCGGAGACGGACCAGTAGTTTCTGCATCTCTTAATGGCAACAAGTCCCGCCGTAGAATTGACGACCCATTGCGATGAGCATGGTTCGGCAGCCAGTCTCAAGGTCGCGCTAGAACGGCACTGGCGCCTTCAGGCCACGAGAACTTAAGAACGTTGGCGAACTTCCGCAGCCAGAGTCGTCGAGTCGCTCGTCACCGCGCGCCGCGAGGACAACTGGTCCGCGCCGATCGGAGGACGACGCTCGACTGTGCCGATCACCGGCGCCTCATCCATGCCATCGGCGTACGCCATCGAGGCGAAACGCTGCTGGCTGCACATGCGATCGATCATGCGTTGCTGTCGTCCATTGAGCACGGCGTGAGGAAGAATGGGAAAATTGCGGAACATCCACACTAAATATACCCGCTGAAGGAACGAAGGCATTACATAACGCGGACCAATGGGTGTCTGCACCTGCACCACACCGGCCGCCAGTTTCTCAATCAACATACCTGGGCCCGCCTTGGAACCTTGAATTGGCCAGAGCAATTCTCGGGCCGCCATTATTGCAGGCGCACCCTGCAATGGGAAGCCTTTTTTTCAGAGATTTACGAGTATATTAATCGAATCGCGGGCTTGCCTTCCACTCGGCAGTGCACTATCGGGAAAATTCGGCGCGGAAGGCGTCCTGAAACGGGCTTGACCGTAGCCCCCGGCGGGCGCAGATCAATGAGATCAGATCGCGACTTCGGGGAGGATGTCCATACGGCGGATCTGAGCCGCTACCCCAAATTCTGATCCCTCTTCTTCCACTCGGACGATGGTCGCCTGGCAGCAGACCCAGCACTTTTCGCCGGAGGTGAGTTCGGGAGGAAGGATGAGCACGAGTTCGACGTCCGCGCCCTTTTCCATGCGGGACTTGGTGTAGAGGAAGACTCCGTTGGCGCTCACATCGCGGGTCTGCGCGGCCTGATCCGCGCCCTGAGCGGTGCGCACGCGCGTGGGAACGCGCGTAGCGATTCGTCTTCCAGAACGGCGCTCGGTGTCAGCCTTCATGCGGGCAACGTGCCCACCTACTCTACACCAATGCCGTAAATTGGACGAGCAGTTCCCGTGCGCAGCCGGGCTTCGCCCAGGCGGGACAGCCGAGGTGGCGTCGCTACAGGTCAGATGATAGGCCGTTTGGCACGCGCTGCCGGGACCACCAAGGCCTGCTCCATGGTCGGCACGTTGGTGCCGCGCAGCTTCGCTTCCACTTCGTGCAGCTTGTCGCTTTGGCCGGTCTCGTAGTAGGCCTGCACGAGTAATTCCATGGTGAAGGGATTGTCCTGATCCTCTTCCAGGTGCGCGATGGCGTCCTGATATTTCTTCTGGTCCATGAGCAGCGTTCCAGCCGCGCCCTGGTAAGAACTCTGAATCACGCGGTTGCGGCTGCCGTTGGCCAGAGCCTCGAGTTGCTGCAGCGACTTATCCGCCAGCGGCTGGTCACCGGCGCGGGCGGCGCGTACGGCGCGGTTGCGGAGGATGCGCGACATCTCTTCGTCGCGGTCGGAGTGCGAAATAGTTGGGCTTTGGCTAAGGGCTTCCTCGGCCAGCTTCAGATGTTTGAGGGCGACGGTGTCGTCCGTCTGATACTCCGCCATTTGGCGGAGCGCCTGCGCTTCCTGCAGGTCCTGCCCTTTGGCATGAGCCGTTTCGGCGATCTCCAGGAGATCCTTGTCGGCTTGGGCGTAATTGCCGTCGCGCACGTATGTCATTGCCTTCTGCATACTGTAGGTGAGGCGGTCGGCTTCATTGTGGGCGAAGCGAATGGCCTTGTCATATTCAACGCGAGCCTGCTCCTGATTGCCCATGAGAGCGTAGGTATCGCCGAGACCGAGTTGCGAGGTTACGAAGTCCGGATCAATCTTGAGGGCGGCGCGATAGTGCGTAAGCGAGCCCTCGAAGTTCCCTGCCATGCGCAGCAGCTCTCCGTAGGAATCCTGCGGGTTGGGCTCTTTGGGAAGCAGCGCGACGTAGCGGTCCATGGCCGCGAACGCCTTGGCAAATTCCCGGTTGCGGGCATCGACATAGGCAAGATCGTTCAGCGCGGCTGGGAAATTCTTGTCGATAGCGAGAGCCCTCTCAAAGAAGCGCTGCGCCTGGTCGTTGCCATTTTCGCCCATGAGCCAGTTGCCTGCGAGATAGAGCAGGTGCTTGTCGTGGGGATACATCTCCAGCATGTCGTTCATGGCGGTGATGCCGCCGAGGAAGTCGCCTTCCTGCACTTTGGAAACCCAGGCAACCATCAACTGCTCGCCAGCCGTTGACTTGGGCGCGAACTCCTTGGCTTTCGCGCGCGCCTGGCTCACTTCCTGGGGATTGCTGCTGTTGAAGGCGATCCAAGCCCAGGCGACGGCGAGGTTGGGATCTTCTTTGACGGCCGCGCGCCAGTCGTCGTTGCAGCGCTCCAGATAAAGATTCTCGTAGTCCTCCATTCCCTTCTCGTAAAGTTCGCGAGCTTTGGGCGACGTGGTGGTTACCGGCAGCGTCGTGGTTTCACCCTTTTTCAGGTGGTGCGCATACAGCGGCGCGGCGAAACATAGACCGAGAGCTAAAACCGCGCTGGTTTTTATGGAACGAGCTTTCATGAATAAAGTGCGGCGCATCAAGATCTCCGGTACAGAGCTTAGTAGGGAGGCGATTACGAGAAGAGAGTAACATCGGCGTAACCGGGGGACGAGGTGACGAAAGGCGTAGGTCGGATGCGAGGGAAGATCATTTTTTGGACATGGAAAGCGGTTGAGACTAGCTTGGGGAGTTTTGCACAGGAAATTTTGGGGGAGTTGCGGGCCATTCCTAAATTCGTTCCATTCCGGGAAGATATCACTGATTGGTAACCCTCCCCCTCCCCTGGGATCTATTGGAATTACCGAGTTAGCGGGAAATCTCCAATAAAATCTTGGCCGTCAATAGTTTAGGGCCAAAATCTTGAAAACACACGACTTACCTCTGATATCACTACCGGTACCAGAGCTGGCGCGCACCTATGATCCGCCAACTGAGTAGTTGAGGGCAAGGTTAGACGTCACAATTAACCTGTGAATTGCTTGTGTTCATTGATGACTTCGCCGCATACGAGGAGTTGACGTATCACGGGTATCATTATCGGCGCAGTAACGATTGCGGATAAAAGCACAGAAAACTACTCATCACTGAGCTGGTTCTGTTTGTCGGCGAGGGCGCTGAGGACGAAGGGCAGGATGAAGCGCACAGTGACATGCGCGAATCTTAATCATGGTGGGTCAACGGCGATTCAGAGTTTCATGTAGTTTTGTTCCTTCGTGGTTTTCTTTCCGACGAGATTGGAGACGTAGCACTCTTCGTGAATGGCCCTTCCGTGCTCATCGACCTTGCTCTCTTCGAGCGCCACGGATCCTCTACAGATGGCGCACTCTGGACGCCACTGGCCTTCGGATATAAGTTCGGATAATTGAACGACGTGGGACATTGATGCCTCCTGGGAGAGACAGTCCCTACATTAGCCTTGCTCCGGCTTAGAGACTGAGCAATACAGCTCACCTCGACCAATTCCCCGGCTTTTAAGTGTGCTCCGCCCTTGGGATCATGGCGTGCCCCATATTTAAGAAACTGTGCAATTTTGAACAGATGCCAAACAAGGCACGCTGTAAGTTAACGCGAATCGAGAAAGTGCGAAGGAACTATGCGGCCCTCCCCGTCGTCGCTTGTTCCCTTCGGTGTGAAGGAGCATTGCGGCCACGGTCGTTTGCTCCTCTGGTGGCGCAGGCACCGAAAGGCTGCGCCACCTCTTCGAAAGGTCGTGCTGCGTCCCTTTTGTCCACCTAGCAAACGTCTAGCGACTTTCCAACTGTCGAAATCCAACTGTCGAAACCAGGTCATAGTGTTCACAACCCCCTCAATGAGCGTTCTGGCGATGCGAGCCAACCACCCAAAAGCACCGATTTCGCCTGTGTATCTCACTCCAGGTGTGGACAGGTGTCAGTAAATCATTTCAATCCTGAACTCGATCCGGCGCTGGTATCGACGAAACCCCGCCGTCGTAGGCAGGTCGCCGCCCTCTGGTTACTTGTCAGCAGCGCCGTTTCGCGATGCAATTGCCTTCGGGGTGCACATGAGCAGACTGTTCGGATTTCTCAGCGTCGTCATTGTCATGGCGATTGGTATGTACATTTATTCCAAGCAGGTGCAGAGCTCTTCTGCTGCAGCCGGGGCGAACACGCCGCAGGCCGCCATCAACATCACCGGGGTAAAGAGCGATCTGGTCAGCATCGCCTCGGCCGAGCGCCGGTACTTCGCCAGCGAGGGCAAATATGCCTCCTTCGAAGATCTCATCTCGACGAACTACATTCATGTTGCCCGGCAGCGTCCCCCTTATACCTACGAGGTTGAAATCAGCGCCACTGGCTTCCGTGTAGTCGCTAGCCGTTCCGGTGACAACACCGCGGGCACGCCCGCGCAGCTTTCGGTCGACGAGAACATGGAGTTCCAAACGTCGGAATAGGCGATCAGGCCGAGGAGTCGAGGGTCCTGTTTCGTCAACACGGGAAGAACCAGTTCTCAGCGAGAGGCTATTGCAGGGTCGCCTTCATGTCCAGATTATGGGCTACGAAAGACCAGGTGTCGGCGGTCTCGTCGATTAATTTCGTGATGGATTTGCCGGCGCCGTGGCCGGCTTTGGTTTCGATGCGAATCAGGACTGGGGCTGATCCGGCCTGATCGGCTTGCATGGTGGCGGCGAATTTGAAGCTGTGGCCGGGGACTACGCGGTCATCATGGTCAGAGGTTGCGATCAATGTGGGCGGATACTTGGTTCCTGGTTTCAGGTTGTGCAGCGGCGAGTAGGCGTAGAGCGCTTTGAAATCTTCGGGATTGTCCGAGGAGCCATAGTCCGAGGTCCAGGCCCAGCCGATGGTGAATTTGTGGAAGCGCAGCATGTCCATGACCCCGACTTCGGGCAGCGCGGCGCCAAACAGATCGGGACGCTGGGTCACGCATGCGCCGATCAGCAAGCCGCCGTTGCTGCCGCCGCGAATGGCGAGCTTGGGAGTTGAAGTGTACTGGTTGGCGATGAGCCATTCGGCGGCGGCGATGAAGTCGTCGAAGACGTTTTGTTTTTTCAGTTTCATGCCTGCCTGATGCCACTCCTCGCCGTATTCGCCGCCACCGCGCAGGTTGGGTTGAGCATATACGCCTCCCATTTCCAGCCAGACAACATTGGGAACAGAAAAGAAGGGAGTCAGGGAGATATCGAATCCGCCGTAGGCGTAGAGCAGGACGGGATTTTGTCCATCGAGCTTGAGTCCCTTCCTGTAGGTGAGGAACATGGGAACGCGGGTACCGTCTTTGCTGTGGTAGAAGACTTGTTTGGTTTCGTAACGACTGGGGTCGAAGTCGACTTTGGGCTGGCGGAAGACAGCGCTCTTGCCGGCTGCGGGATCGTAGCGGTAGACGGTGGCTGGAGAGATGAAACTGGTGAAGGTGTAGAAGGTCTCTTTGTCTTTGCGTTTGCCGCTGAAACCTACGGCCGTGCCGATGCCAGGCAAGTCGACGTTGCGCAGAAGCGCGCCCTTCAGGTCGTAGACGCGCACTTCGGTGCGAGCATCTTTCAGGTATCCCAGGAGAAAAGAATTGTCCACGACATTCGCGAATTCGAGTTTGTCAGCGCCCTGAGGGACGACGGTCTTCCAGTTGGCGCGCTCGGGATGGCGGGTATCAATCGCGATCAAACGTCCGCGGGGAGCGTCGAGGTCGGTTTGGAACCAGAAGACGGGACCGTCGTTGTCGATGAATAAGTATTGGGCGTCGAAGTCATCGAGCAGCCTTACGACCTGTGAGTCCGGCTGAGTCAGGTCCTTGTAATAGAGACGGTTTTGGGGTGAGGTCCCTTGCGAGACGTGGATGATTAGATAGTGGCCGTCATCGGTGACGCTGCCGCCGAACAACATCTCTTTGTTGTCGGGACGCTCGTAGATCAGCTTATCTTCAATTTGTGCGGTGCCCAGGCGATGGTAGTAGAGCTTCTGGAAATAATTCGTGTCCCGCATCGTGGCGCCCTTGGGTTCGTCGTAGCGACTGTAATAGAAGCCCTTGTTGTCTTTGGTCCAGGATGCGCCGGAGAACTTTACCCACTTGATATCGTCAGGGCGATCGTTGCCGGTGTCGATGTCGCGCACGTGCCACTCGGTCCAGTCAGAGCCGGAAGTTGCGAGGGCGTAGGCCATGAGTTTGCCATCGTCCGAAATTGCGGTACCGGCTAGCGCGACGGTGCCATCGGCGGAGAGCGTGTTGGGATCCAGCAGGACGCGCGGTTCGGCAGTGAGGGACTCGGCGACGAGGAACACGTTCTGGTTTTGCAGTCCGTTGTTGTGCTGGAAGAAATAACGGCCGCTTTCCTGCTCAGGCACGGTGAAGCGCTCATAGTTCCAAAGCTTGGTGAGGCGGTCGTGAATGGCTTGCCGGTAGGGGAGTTGATCCAGGTAACCGAAGGTGAGTTTGTTCTCGGCCTCGACCCAGGCGTGGGTTTCGGCGGAGTCCGTGTCCTCGAGCCAGCGGTAGGGGTCGGCTACCTTGGTGCCGTGGTAGTCGTCGACCTGATCGCTGCGCCTCGCTAGGGGATAGATCAGCGGCGATGACGAAGTCTGGGCGGCGGACAGCAGAGGCAGGAGGGAAAACAGGAGCATGACCACAATTGTTGCCTGGCGAGCGAGATACATGGAAACCTCTTGGGATTGAATCGATGGAGCGATCCATTTTGCAAAAAGCTCCTGCCGAAGCAGGGCTGGATTGAGACCTAACTAAGCCTGCTAGAACTTGAACACAGCGGCCAGTTGAACACCGCGCGGGCCACCACCTCCGATGAAGGGATTGCCAATGCCCACGTCGCCGGTCGCGGTGATGGGCAGCGGGCCGCCGCCGACTTCGCGCGTTCCGCTGCCGTTAAGAGCAAAGCCTCCCGCTCCTGCATCTGCGATGAAGGCGGGCAGAAGAGGATTCGCAAAGTTCGGGTGGTTGAGGATGTTGAAGAAATCGACTCCGAGCTTCATGCTGAGGCGCTCGGTGAGCATCGTCTTTTTGTAGACCGAGAAGTTCCACTCTTTGAACGTCGGACCGCTCAGCGAATTGCGGCCCATGTTGCCGAAGTGGCGGGTTCCGATTACGCAGTCAGAGGCAGCGCTCGTGGCAACGCCATTGACCGTGCAGGGGATCGCGAAGGAACTCAGGTCAAGAAAGTCGAAGGGATTGCTCTTGTGGTAAACGATGGGACCGACAACATCAGGCCGGTCAAAACCGTTGCCGCTACCGCTGAAGTCATCCCAGAAGTTGTAGTTCAGGTGGAAGGGCTGTCCACTCTGTAGGGTGGTAACGCTATTGAGGCCCCAGCCGTTTTTCATCTTCTGCCATTTGCCGCCCAATGTGGGGAAATCATAAGAAAAATTCCAGGTGAAGCGCTGAGGAAGGTTGAAGCCGGAGGGACCGTACTCCAGCCAGGGCTGCGTGCTGTCGTTGGGCTGCGCCTCGTTGGGTTCGAAATCTTCGCCATCGCTGGAGTTATCGAGTGACTTCGAGTAGACGTAGTTCATGATTGAAGTGACGCCGTGCCAGCCGGTAATCCGAAAGCTAGCTTGTAAGGCGTTGTAGTTGGACTTGCCGGTGGAATTTTCCTGCAGCACGTAGAAAGCGCCGTAGGGATTGCCGTTCAGAGGGCGGGCCGCACCGCTGTAATCGTTGATGCAATTGCAGGCGATATCTGCCGCGTTGATCTGCGCCGCACTCGGCTGGCTGATGTCAAAGAACCGCCACAAGTGATGGCCCTGCGACCCGACATAGCTCAACTGCAGCACGGCCTTACTGGAGAGTTGCTGCTGGATGTTCAGGTTGTAGTTCTCCATGTAGGGCGTCTTGATGTTGCGGTCGAAGGCGAAAACATCGCATTCGTAACTGCAGGTTGTGGTGGCAGAGTAAACGGGAACGCCAGCGGCAATCGTTCCGCCGACTGCTCCTGTCGAGAGAATCGGAGAGGGTCCAACGTTGTTGTAGGCAGGGCCGGGATCAAAGAATGGCGCGTAGGGAAGGTGGCCGAGCACCATGTCCTGCGAGAACGCGTCAAAGAACATGCCGAACCCAGCGCGGACGACGGTCTTCCCTTTTCCCGTGACGTCCCATGCTGCACTCACTCGCGGAGCGAAGTCTTTCTTGTCGGGGTTATAAAGGCTGCTCAGGCCGGGCTGACCTACCTGGGTCAGAGTAAACGTCCCAGTTCCCGGGGATGGAGAAACGCTGGTGATGTTGCTAAGCAGGTTGTTTTTCTCCCGCACGACACCGAAATAGTCCCAGCGCAGTCCGTAGTTGAAAGTGAGCCGCGACGTAGCGCGGAAGCTGTCCTGCGCGTAGAAACCAAAATTGTTTTCAAAGGTGTGGCGAGTGGAATTTCCAAAATACTGGAAGCCACTGTCCACATAGCCGGAGAGAAGGTCCTGAATCGGGGTAAACGTATTACCCAGGGTGTCGGTATGTCCGCTGAATTTGAGTCTACCGCGGAAGTATTTATCGAAGTACTGCTGCACCGAGGTGCGATGAAAATCGACGCCGAACTTCAGATCGTGTTTGTTCAACTTCCAGGAAAAGTTATCGATCAACTGGTTGTTGCTGTCGACGCGATGGCGCGGAACACTGCTCGTGGCGCCGAGCTGCGAAACACCGCTGAGAAGAATGATGGGCAATCCGGAATCGGAGGCTCCGCCCTGGCAAAGTGCTGTGCTCGTGGCCGCACACAGTCCGATCGAACTCGGTTGAAAGCCTTGATCGGCCGGGAAAAATCCTTCGGCAAAGCGGTTCCAGCCGTAGCGCAGCTCATTGACTTTGCTCGATCCCAAAGTGTGGGTGTAGGACAGCGAGATGAGTTGTACCCGAGTTGGGGTGAAAGTATTGAAACCCGGCAATTGGCCACCCGTCGCGGTCAAAGCCAAGGGAAACGACTGCACACTGTCGCCAAAGAAATAGCGGCCGGTGAGGACGTTGCTGGCGTTGAAGTTCTGGTCGATCTTGGCGATGAAGCTAGTGAGTTTGTTGAACGAAGGAGAAACCACCGACGCTAATCCGCTCGTGGAAACGGCACCTCGACTCGGATTCGATAGGTTTGGCGCCGGCCACGGATGCCGCGACAGCAGACCGGCAATGACGGAGTTGGTGGCGTCGCTCGGACTGAGCGACCCGTCAGCCGCAGTGCCGGTAGGCACGTTCGCCACGGTCACAACGCCGACCGGTTCCTGTTGTCCCTCGTAATCCAGATAAAAAAATGTCTTGTCCTTGATGATTGGGCCGCCGAGCGAAGCGCCGTATTGGTTGTTGTGGAACGGAGCCTTCGGCTGGCTGGAAGGATTGAAGTAATTTCGCGCGTCCAGCGCGCTGTTGCGGAAGTAGTCGGCGGCACTGCCGTGGATCGTGTTAACGCCGCTTTTGGTGACAATGTTCACGACAGCGCCGGCATTGCGGCCGTATTCGGGCTGAAAATTCGAGAGAACGTTCACCTCCGCCACCGCGTCGATCGGCAGAATGGTCGAAGGAGTTCCGAAGACGCCGGCCTGGTTGATGGCCGGATCGTTGCGGTAACCATCGTTCATGTCAGTTCCATCAAGCAGGTAGTTGTTAGAGCGGCCGCGCGCGCCGTTCATGGAGAACTCGCCGAACGAACCTGGGGAATCGGAGATCTGGTCAGGAGAGCCGGACACGCCGGGATTCATGTAGATCAACTTGGTGTAGTCGCGTCCATTGACGGGCATGTCTTCTACGACTTGGGCGGTGAGCACGCCGCCGAGAGTATTTGTCGTGGTCTCGACCATGGGCAACTGGTCGGCGGAGACTTCGACCTTGGTCGAGACTTCGCCGGTTTTCAGGGACGCATCTACGCGACGTTCGGCGGCCACGTCCACGGTGACGCCCGTGGCTACGAACGTTTCGAATCCAGCCTGAACGACCGTCACGCTGTAGGTGCCGATGGGCAGTTCGGGGAGCGAATAGCTGCCGTCGGCGCTGGTTTGGGTGGAACGCTCCAAGCCCGTACCCGCATTCTTCACCGTCACTTTTGCCCCGGCGATCACGGCGCCGGAAGGGTCGGTCACGGTCCCGAGGATGGTTCCGCGGAAGGTCTGTGCCGACAGGCTCAGTGCAGCCAGAAGAACAAACGCCGGGATAATGCGCGCTCTCATGAAGTCTCCTTGAAACGGATCAGTTATGGGGAAAGCGATGGTGCTCTGCGGGAGGTTGCTTCAGTTACTCTGGGAAAGCTTGCAATTGCTTGCATCCTAACAAGATGCGGTGCCCCGCCGCAAAGATCAGCGGAAGAACAGTATCGAAAGCGGATCGCAAGAGTCAACCATGGAGTTGCCGATGGGAGGGAATAGATTTTACGAATACAGCAGAAGACGACTGGTGTCAGCTGTCAGCTATCAGCATTTGTAGCCAGCTATGAGCACTTGGCAGTTGGCATTCGGTCCTATCACTAATTGTGAACACAACGTGAGTCAAAGACGCCGTCCTATCTCTCCAAAAGACGGAGAGATAGGACAGGGCGCCTTCGCGTTTCGCCGGGGTATGCCAGGTACTGACTAGAAGGTGAAGGAGACGCCGCCGCGTACGGAGCGGGCGGCTTGTACCAGGTAGACCGTCTGTCCGTCTTGGCCGAGGATCGGAATGTAGCCCTGCGCCAAGAGGTTGCGCACGTCGATGATCGCTTCCATGTGGCCGCCTAGGCTGGGAATCGGCTGGCGGATGAAGATGTTCAGGAAAGGATCGCTCTGTCCGGGAGAAGCGTTGAACATGTCGACCGGAGTGACTGCGGGACCGTTCACCCAGCGGTACGAGGCGATCCAGCGGGTGTGGGTATGCGCCGTGGTTCCGCTCAACTTGGCGGCGACGGCATGGCGGCGCTGAGTGCTGAGGTACTGTTGCGCTTGCTGCAAAGATACGTCAGGTTTGGAGAGATCAACCACGCCGCCAAGAGCGTAGTCGAGAGTGGCCGTGAGATCGTCGGAGAACTTGCGCTGCAGCACGAAGCGGAGGCCATTGGTATCGAGGGTCTTGCCAGCATAGGTGAACGTGCCGGAGGAGACGTCGGGCAAAATAAATCCGCCCACAGCCGTAGCTTCGCCAGTGCCAAGGAGAGCAGGATCGCCCACGCGATCGGAATAGGCGGCGACTTGAAGATTGATCTTCCCGGCACGCCGCGACAGGCTCACTTCGTGATGGTGAGCGCTCTCCATTTTGGGAGCGAAATTGAGCAAGCTGACGCGCGGATTCGATTCGCTCAGGTCGGCCGGGGCAGAATCAAAACCCTTCTCGGAGCGCAGGTCCGGGCGGGACGTGGCGTAGTTGTATTCCAGAACCGTGTTGGGTGAGAGATGAAGATCGGCTGAACCGTAGGGACGAAAAGCGGTTGCGTGGCCCAGGAACTGGACGCTCTGAACCTCGCTGCCAAATTTTAGTTCCAGAACATCGGCGACGGTAAAGTCGTCGCCGGCGGAAAGGTCCAAGGCCTGCAGCGTCGCGTTGTGCAGGGCGGGGTCGGAAGGAGAGAAACGGCGCACGGTCAGCCCTAATGTGGGCGCAGAGCCATCTGGCAAGCGGCGGGAATAAGTGGTGCGCAGCACTCCCGCCGGGAGACTGCTGCCGTAGCCGATATCCCCGCTAAAGGAGAGATGTCCATCGGCAAAGATCGAGCGCTCCAGAGTAAAGCCAGTGCTCATGTCCGATCCGGTACCGTAGCCGCCAGCGGCTGACCCGGCGAGGAAGGAGACAGTTCCGCTCAACTCATGAGTCTGCTTCTCGGCGGTCTGCTCGAGGCCGTTGGAAATGGGATCGTCGAAGACGCGCAGAATGGGGCGGTTCGCGACCGAACGCAGAGTCCACTTCCAGTCATCCTCATCCGGAAGAGGACGGGCGGGTCCGAGTTGCATGACGCCCAGCAGCGTACTCAAGGTGACGTTAACGTTGAGCTTGGCACCCGGGTGAAGGACTTTCTCGCGCAGTGCGGGCAGGAAGGAAGGCGCCGTGACTTTGAGGGTGTAGAGGCCCGGCAACAAACCGGAGGCCGTGTAGTATCCAGCTCCGTCGGTAAAGACGGTCAGGGTGCGATTGGCCGCGCCGAGAATCTCCACGACCGCGCCCATTTGCGGAATGCCCGAGCTATTGCGAACGTATCCCGAGATCGCTCCGGGCTGCTCTCCAGCCCAAACAGGAAGCGACAAGCCCAACAGGATTAGCCAAGTTCCGAGGCTACTCAGTCTCACTCCACCCACCCCCGTGGGGATTCGCAGGGAGTTAATCGTTATTCGACGGCAAACAACGCCGACGGATTAACGGTTTGCTTCGAGATGTTGTCGTTCACCTTGATTTCGATTTTGTAAGTGCCGGGCTGCAGGTTGGCGGCCACGATCGACTTCTGCAGCGTCACCTGTTCGCCGATGTTGCCCATGGTATCAGTAGTTTCGGTCTTCTGGACCACCTGTTTATTGGTTGCGAGGTTGGTAATATCGTATTCAAAAGTGGCGGAAGGCTTGTGCGTCTTCTCGTCCACACCGAGGTTATAGACCTGCATCCAGAAATTCAGTTTGGGATCTTTGTCCCGTTTGAAGACAGCCGGCTTGCCGTCGGCCGGAGCCACGCGGGGCCGGACCTTGGTGGTGCCAATGACGAAGTTGCCAGTGCCAATATCCTTGGTAGGAACCGGTTCCATCACGTCAGCCACAACCAGACTGGAAGTGGAGAGCTTGTCATCGGAGAATTCGGGAACCTTGATGCTGCGGCTCCAAATGCCTTTGCGATCTCCGTTCACGTCTTTTACCGCGACATAGAGTTTGTACAGGCCCGGGCGCAGTGGCAAAGCTTTTGTGTAGAGCTCGGAGTTCTCTGCCGTCCGGGGCAGCAGTTCAGCGGGCACGTCCACTTGCACGGTGTCTTCGAAGGTCTGGACAACCTTGCCGGTCAGCGTAGTTAAACGAGCGAAGATGTTGACCGTTCCGCGTTGAACGCCGTCTTTATTGACGAAGGTGATGTCACGATTCTTCATCTGGATCGCGATGGGCACCAGCACGGTATCGCTAGTGACCTTCACGAAGTCGGCGCGCACATCGAAGGGCATGGGATTGAGGATGACCTTGGAGTTGACTTCCTCTTCGAGATCGGTGAACTTCACTTTGGGAGCTGCCTGCAACTTCGCGAACTGCTCCAGGCGATCGAACTCTTTGGTCTGCAGCATAGAGCTCTCAGGCCCCAGGCCCAGACGTTCCATTCCGTTGCCGGTAAAGCGCTGCGATTTACTCGCCATTCCCATTTGCTCGTAGATCGTCAAGCCCGCGTTCGGCGTCATGAGCAGCGCATCTTTTTCGGACCGGTCGAGGGTCATGTGGTATTCACCGCACATGCAGGTGTCGACGAACTCGATGATGACTTCCTGGCCGATTCCCTCGATATAACGATAGCGCCAGTCTTCAAAAGGATAGGTCGAGGTCTCGCCGCCGCCCTCATCCATGGGGCGCTCATAGGTTCCGCCCGAGGGATGCGAATCAATTTCATCGGGCTTGCCAAAAACGATGTACATGCGGCCGCGATCGGTTTTCCAGCCCGGCACACCTGCCGCGAAGTGCTCGTTGGCATAGGCAATGCGCTGGTAGTGCTCTTCCTTATATTCGTTCTCTTCGGTATCGGGAGTGGGATCGCGACGCTGCCAGAAGGCTTCAATAAAATTGTCGCGTTCCTCGTCGTTCGAAAGCTGCTTGAAAGCTGCCCGTTCTTCGTCGGTGATAATCCAGACTACGTCCTCTTCCAGCCACTTCTTATAAGGACGACTCAATTCCTGTTTAAGCGCCCGCTCATTCTTCTTCTTCTGTTTCGCATTGGTAGGGCGCTTGAGGGGATCTACGGCATCGGGCGTGGGCTTTGCCTGCGCGGGCTCTGTCTGCGCAGCGGCGGGCTCTGCTGGCGCGGAACTGGCAGCGTCATTCGTAGGCTTGTCGGCGGACTGCGGGATAGGTTGATCCTGGGCGACTGCCCCGGCAACCATCAGACCCGCAGAGGCGAACAGAATTCGGAGAGCGGCTTGATATGAAACTACCCGGAACATGAGAGCGACTCCTGCCAATACAACTAATCTGCCTATTTTAGGCTTGTTTGTCGTGTGAAAGCAAGGTTAAGTCGTGCCCGGAGAATCGATTAAAACAGTCCGCAACCGTATATTTAAGAAGCGGGGGAGGCGGCCCGAGTTGCCCAGGGGATGGACCAAATCTGTAGCTCCAAAAGCGGGGGCGGCAGGGCTATAATAGGGCGTTCCGGGGGCAGTAACTATCACTTCCCACGCGTGACGGGTCTCGGATACTTCCGCATCTTCCTGAATGGGAACTTTTTCGGCGCCAGGATCGTAACAGATGGTGTGTGTCCGTCACTCGAACCAAGGCAACTGAGGCCAATCACTGTAAAAAAACGTTTTGGCTGGGTTTAGCCTTCTGGGGGAGATAAATCACCCGAATATTGACGGGAATCATGAAAGCTTGGAAAAAAATTGCAATCGGAGTTGGCATTGCGGTTTTACTCGCAATCATTGTCGGTTTCACCGTTCATCAGAGCAGCAAGAATGTAATGACGGTACAGACCGGGAAAGTGCAGCGGCAAGATCTGGCAACGGTGGTGAGCGCTTCGGGTGAGATCAAACCGAAGACTTACGTCAACGTCGGCGCAAACGCTTTCGGCAAGATCACCCACCTTTATGTCAAGGAGGGCGATCACGTGAAGAGGGGTCAATTGCTGGCGCAACTGGAGAACGTTCAGTCCTCGGCCGATGTAAATGCCAACGAAGCCTCTTTGCAGGCGGCGGAGACGGATGCGCTTGCGGCGGATGCCGCGCTAAAGACGTCCCAGGCCGACCTGCTGCGCGCCCAGGCTGACTATGATCGTAACAAACTGGACTGGGATCGCGCCCAGAGCCTGTTTAAGGACGGCTTGATCGCCAGGTCGGATTTCGACAGCCGCAAAAATGCGTGGGCAACTGCGGACTCGGGCCTGGTGCAGGCGCAGGCTCGGGTGGCACAGGCCAAGGCGCAGAAGGATTCTGCCGAGAGGCACATCACCCTGAACCGCGCGAATTTGACTCGCGTGAACGATGTACTGCAAAAGACTAGCTACAACGCGCCGTACGACGGCGTGGTCACGAACCTGCCGGTGCGCGAGGGCGAGACGGTCGTGATGGGCATCCAAAATGCACCGGGCAGCACCTTGATGACGATTGCCGACATGTCGATCATCACCGCTGAAGTCATGGTGGACGAAACCGACATTGTGAATGTGCGCTTGGGACAGCCTGCCGAGGTGACCATCGACGCCATTCCGAAGAAGATTTTTCACGGCACGGTTTCCGAGATTGGGGATAACGCGATCGTCCGCTCCAGCGGAGTTTCCACGTCGCAGCAGGCGACCGCCAGCGAAGAGGCCAAAGACTTCAAAGTAGTGGTAAACGTGAAGGACGCGCCGCTTGATCTGCGTCCCGGACTTTCCACCACGGCCAAGATTACGACAGCAACCCGGAGCAATGCGCTTGCTCTGCCGATCCAGGCACTCACCTTGCGCAGCAAGACGCAAATCGAGCAGCAGAATAATCCGCCGGGCTCGGTGCACGCGGCGGCACCTGCAGCCAAGGAAGTCGCATCCAAGGGAAAGAAAGAGGATGACGTGCAAGGCGTTTTCGTCATCCGCAACAAGAAAGCGGTGTTCGTTCCGGTGGCGACCGGAATTACCGGCACCACCGATATTGAAGTGCTGGAAGGCCTGAAAGAAGGGGACGAAGTGATTACGGGGAGTTACAAGGCCTTGCGAACCTTGCGCCCCGGGAGCGGCGTCAAGATCGACAATACGGTACCTAAGAAAGAAGACGAAGGGTCATAACCTTAGCCGGGCTGGTACGTCCATAAGGAAAAGCCGGTAGAGGTTTCGAACACGGAGCTAGAACAAGGGAGTCTCGGAAAACGGAGCCTGCAAGCAGAACGTACTGAATCCAAAGATCGGGAGAGGTCAGTGGCACCGGACCAGGAGAAAAACATGGCAACCGCAGAAGTTATCAGTATGCCCAACACCGCGAACCTAGCACCGCCGGAATCCTGCATGATTGCGGCGGAAGATCTTTGGAAGACCTACGACATGGGATCGGAACAGCAGGTCCACGCGCTGCGCGGGGTAAATCTGCGCATCCAGCGCAACGAATACGTCGCCATCATGGGACCATCGGGTTCGGGCAAGTCGACACTGATGAACCTGATTGGCTGCCTGGATACGCCTTCGCAAGGAAAGTATTGGCTGAACAGTCAACTGGTCAGCGAACTCGACGACGACGAACTGGCCCGCATCCGCAACAAGGAGATCGGATTCGTTTTCCAGACATTCAACCTGCTGGCCCGGGCCACGGCGCTGCACAACGTGGAACTGCCCTTGATCTATGCTGGCGTTCGTACAGAGGAGCGAATGGAGCGAGCCAAGAACTCGCTGGCGGCAGTGGGGATGGAATCCCGCATGAGCCACAAGCCCAACGAACTTTCCGGCGGTCAGAGGCAGCGCGTCGCCATTGCGCGCGCGCTGGTCAATAAACCTTCGATCATTCTGGCGGACGAGCCCACGGGCAATCTGGATTCACAAACCGGTGTGGAAATCATGGCGCTGTTTGACCGACTGCACGCGGAGGGCAATACGATTATTTTGGTCACGCACGAAGGCGATATCGCGGAATATGCCCACCGGGTCATTCACATTCGAGACGGCGTGATCGCAAGTGATGAGAGCAAAGGCCGCGGGCAACGGAGTTGAACTGCGCGCTTTCGGCTTAGCGATCCGCGCTTAACAATCTCGGTTTTAACAATTACGCCCAGCCTCACGGCTGGGCGTTCTGCTGTAGCGCCGCCGTCTCGGCGGCTGTCGTTAGGGCGTCTCCCTCGCACAGTGCGAGGGAGACGCCCTTCGGCAAGCTCAGCGCAGGCTCTCGCGACAGCCGGCAGGATGCCGGCGCTACGTGAATCGGCGCTAGGTGAGTTTCACTTCGGCGGTCCGAGACGTATCGGCGACCATTACCCGGTCTCTGCCTTCCCTCTTCGCGCAGTAGAGCGCGGCATCGGCAGCTTCGAGCAGTTCCTGGGCCGAGGTGCCGTGCTGAGGAAGTTCGGCCACGCCTACAGAAACGGTGACCGTTCCGAGAGACTGTCCCTGATGTATGACCGACAACTCACGCAGTCTGGAGCGGATCCGCTCGGCCCGGGCCTGAGTTACTTTCAAGTCCGCCACCGGTAGGATGACGACGAATTCCTCGCCGCCGAAGCGGCACACAATGTCCTCGGCGCGAACACTCTTTAACAGGAAGGAAGCGGTTTCGCGTAACACATTGTCGCCCGCGTCGTGGCCGTAGGTATCGTTGAATTTCTTAAAATGGTCGAGATCCAGCATCAGAACGCCCAAGCCCTGCTCGGCGCGCACTGCCCGCCGCGTTTCCCGTTCCATCATCTCTTCCAGGTAACGGCGGTTATAGAGGCCGGTTAAGGGATCACGGATCGACTGATTTCGCAGAGCCTCGCGCAGCCGGATATTGGCGACGGACAGTCCGACCTGTTCGGCGAACATATTGGCGACCAACAATATCGGCTGGGGCAGGTCGTCGGGTCCGATCATTTGGAGATGCAAAATCCCGATCGCTTCGCCTTGCGCCAGCAAAGGCAAGCAGACGTACGAGTACTGGCCGGACGCCGCATGGCCGCACTCGGCAGTGTGGTCGCCGGCCGCAACAATGTGCGAGCGCCCGGTCCGCAGAGCCCAGCAGTCTTCAGGCCCGAAGCCATTTGCTGCCAAGTCGCAATCCGCCCAAGTCGCCGCCACCTCGAGCATTTCCCGCGAAGAAGTGAACAGGAGCAAGGCACCGCGCAGTTCGGGAAAGACCTTCCGGGCCATGCCTGCAATCACCGAGCAAGCGTCCTTCTCCGCAGCGCAACTCTGCAGCAATTCGGCCATCTTCGCCAGGTTGGTCGCCCGATTCGAACGTACGGTGAGTTCTCGCACCATGCGCTCGCTTTGCAGATTCAGTTTCTGCTGCGCCAGGGCCCGTTCGTGCATTTCCGTTTGCAAACGGGTGTTGGCTTCCATGAGCGCCTCCGTATGCTGCTTGATCTGATCCTCCAATACCTGCTGGTGGCGCATCTGATCGTCAATGTCAGTGCAGGCTCCGAACCATTTCACGATGGTGCCGGCGGAATCCCGCATGGGAGTTGCACGGACCAGATGCCAGCGATAACCTCCCGCAGCCGTTCGCAGGCGATATTCAACATCATAAGATTTACCTGTTCGGCGCGACTCCTCCCAATTTCTCAGGGCCAAAGGCAGATCGTCCGGATGGAGCATTTTTTGCCATAGCCATCCCAGACTTCCCTCTTTGCTGAATCCAGTAAGATCGTAAAGACGCTGGTTGCAGTAGTCCATCCCTCTTCCGGGAACCGCAGTCCATACAATCTGCGGGATCGCCTCGGCCATTAGGTTGAAGTATTGTTCTCCACGGCGCTTTGCGTCTGCTTGCCTCCACCGGTGCAGCAGGAAAAGAAGGATTGCCCCGATCACTGCCAGAGTCAGCAGCATCACCAGCAGTTCGTAATCGTACTCTCCGTAAAACATGATCGAACCTGACGTATGGTCCTCCTGAACACAACCAGGCGCAAATCGGCGCGGAGTTCATCCACGCTCCCGGACCTACTGAAGTACACATCGGCAGGGTTGGTCTTCCTCGTATTAAAAGTCGGTAAGAAAGTTTCGCGCTCGAGCGTAACGAGGTTGGAGATTCGCCGATCGACGAGGAATAAACGAATCGCAGGAAAGATGCCAGCGCCCAATATAAAAGAGACGTCGCGGAGCTACGTCTCTACGAGAATGATTGCGGAATAACTTAGGGGTTCGTGGTAACTGGCTTCCCCGCGGCGGAGTCGGAAGGAAAGCCGTGGGTGGCAATAAAGAAATTGTGGTCGTACATGTTGCGATACATGCGTCCCGCAATTTCGGCGGCCTTGGGACCGAAGGTGGGACGTCCGCCCTGCAAGAAGACGACGACTACCACGCGCCCAACGCTGGTGTTGGCATAAGAGGCGAACCAACCGAGGCGCGTTCCGGCGTGCGAACAGGTTCCCGTCTTGCCCAGAATTTCTTCTTCGTTGAAGTTGAGGCGCAGGCTGCGGGCGGTACCGTACTGGACCGCTCCTGCCATGCCATCGGATAGTTCGGGAATCACGGGAGCAATGTCGAGTTGTCGCTTGATGCGCGGCTGAAAGCTCGCCACCTCTTCGGGAGTGGTGGGATGCTGCAAGTAATAAAGCGTTCCACCGTTGGCGATCGCCGAGACCATCGCGCCCAGTTGCAACGGGGTCATGGAGACGCCTTCGCCGAACGAGCACATCTTGCCCACGCCGCCTAGCTTTTCGGGAATCGCTTCGTCGGGGTAGCTGCCCAGTTGTTCGCCGGGAATGTCGTATCCCGCCAGTTCGCCGAGTCCGTATTCGTGGGCATAGTAGGCGACTTTTTCAAAACCGAGCTTGCGTCCGAGCGCTTCGAAATAAGCGTTGTTGGAATGAGCGATTGCGGTAGTCAGATTCATGCGGCTTCGGCCGCCAAGAGCAACTTCTGTCTCCTTGGAAACCAGGCCTTCGCTCAGAGCCGCCAGGGCCACAGAAAGTTTGATGGTGGAACAGGGTTGTGCGCCGCTCGAAAGAGCCAGTTTCTGGTTGACCATGGCCAGCACGCGTCCGCTGGTCGGTTCGATGGCGACGACTGTGCCGTTCATGTTGCCCAGCGCATCAATCGCGGCCTGACGCACAACCGGATCTTCGCCGGTCGTAATGTCACCCGTACCAATGTCTTCGGCGAACGAGCTCATATGAAAGCGCTCGTAATAGTGATGACGGCGTGTGCTCACGGAAGCCCGCGTGAGGTTCGCACTGCGGCTGCGCGCCAAATGGCGCATGCGGCGCCGGGTACGCTGGCTCTCACTGACTTTCCGTGACGGCGTTTTTGACTTAGTCTGCGGGTGCGTGCTGGTGCTGATGTGTGCTGCCCAACTCATACCTGCCAGAGGGAGACAGGCAAAAAAGGCCACGCATAGACGAAGAAGGCTCTTTCCTTTAAACATCTTGTTGACTTCGCTCCCCGGACTCTTCACTTGATTCGATGCAAGAACCGTGCCAACGGGTGGGTAACCCGCACGATCACTCGACTGCGCTGATAGTACGAGACTTAGCACGTTTCTGGCAATGAAAAAGTTTAGATCGCTTGAAACATTATTTTTCATTTAACCCGTTATGGAACAATGACATGCAATGGGATTACCTCGGTTCAGACCCCTTCAGTAATGCATTACCCAGTTACTGGAAAGGTACTTCTCCATGTGAAAAACTTTTCCCACCACGGCCAGCCTTCGCTGGCTTCGGCGCGGACTCAACTGGAGCACTTGTGCAAACGGGTTCAACCCTACATCACTTCGTTGCGCTTGCGAAGAAACGCGGGCACGTCGAGATCATCCTGTTCGAAGTTGGTCACGATGGCGCTGCGCATGCTGTCGAGCGAAATCACGTCGCCCGCCAAGCGATCGGAAGCGTGCGCCGCGGGGACAGGAGCGACGTCATCGACGTATGCACGATCGTCCGTCATGCCGCGATCGGACACGTCACCCTCCATGATGTGCTTGGGCATGGACTCAGGCATGGGATCCCGAGATCCGTGTTCTTCCGGGAATTCCATGGCGTCCTCATGCGCTGCGGCGAAAGACGTGCGAGTTTCCTGCGGGCGGGGCCTCACGCATGGCGCCTCGCGGAAACCGGTGGCGATAACGGTGATCTTCACCGCATCTTTCATCTTCTCGTCCAACACGGCGCCGAAGATGATGTTGGCGTCTTCATGCGCGGCGCCTTGAATGATGGAGCAGGCCTGCTGCACTTCGGCGAGCTTGAGAGACGCCGAACCGGTGATGTTGATCAGAATGCCGCGCGCGCCATCGATCGCCCCAGCCTCGAGCAGCGGGGATGCAATGGCTTTTTGTGCGGCTTCGATCGTGCGCTTGGCGCCGCTGGCGGAGGCCGTGCCCATGACGGCATAACCCATGCGGGCCATGATGGTCTTCACGTCGGCAAAATCGCGGTTGATGATGCCGGGGATGGTGATGATGTCGGAAATCCCCTGCACGCCCTGACGAAGAATGTCGTCGGCGATGCGGAATGATTCGAAGAAGCCGGCATCTTCCGCCACGGCAAGCAGTTTTTCGTTGGGGATCACGATGGTGGTGTCGACCGACTCCATCAGTTCGGCGATACCGCGTTCGGCCTGCTGCATGCGGCGTTTGCCTTCGAACGAAAAGGGTTTGGTGACGACTGCAACCGTGAGTGCACCCATTTCGCAAGCCAGCGACGCGATGATGGGAGCGGCTCCGGTGCCGGTGCCGCCGCCGAGACCGGTGGTGACAAAGACCATGTCGGCGCCTTCGAGGGCTTCGATAATCTTGTCGGAATCTTCGAGAGCCGCCTTGCGACCGACTTCAGGATTGGCACCCGCACCCAAGCCATTCGTCAGCTTCACGCCGAGTTGCAGTTTGACGGGGGCGTGCGACATGCGCAACGCCTGCAGGTCGGTGTTGGCGACAATGAACTCGATGCCCTCCACCCCGGCATCAATCATGCGGTTCACTGCGTTGCCACCGCCGCCACCCACGCCGATGACCTTGATCTTGGCATCGTTGCGGGCTTCTTCGTTGAAGCTGATGCGAATTCCGGAATCATTTTTCATTGTGTTCACCTAGTTTGAAATGCGAAACCTGTCAACCCCCAAAGGACGCGAAGGGGCACGAAGGAAATCAGAGGATCTCCTTCGTGAAACTTCGTATCCTTTGTGGTTTCATTACGCTCCTTTTCCTACTAACAGCGCTTTCAATCTTGATCCCCAGCGATCTTCCTGCAGGCCCCTCGCAACCCGCGCCCGCTGGCCATAGTTCACCATGCCCAGCACAGTGGCGAACTCGGGCTCGGATAATGTCGACGGCATTTTGGCGAGCGGGGCGGGCCATGAAAGTCGCACCGACCGGCGCAGCACCGACTCCGCCACATCGAAAATTCCGGGCAGTCGCGACGCTCCTCCGGTCAGGACAATGCCCGCCAGGCAGACATCGAACATGCCGCTCTGGCGCAGAGTCTCCCGCATCATTTCGAACAACTCGCGGGCCCGAGGCTCCAAAATTTCAGCCACCAATCGCTGTGGTAAGAGCCGCGACGGACGGTCGCCGACAGAAGGGACCTCGACTTCGTTACCCTCGGGAATGAGGGTCACGATCGCGTTGCCATAAATCTTCTTGATTTTTTCTGCGTCGGCCAGCGGCGTGCACAGGCCCACCGACAGATCGCTGGTGAAATGGTCGCCGCCCACGGGAATCACTGCCGTGTGAATGACGGCGCCCTGCTGAAAAACGATGAGTTCTGTCGAACCCGCTCCAATATCCGCCAGGCATACTCCCATTTCACGCTCATCGTGGCGCAGCACCGAATCGGCGGCCGCCAAAGGCTCGAACACCGTGTCGTCGACATGCACTCCAGCCCGGTTGACTGCGGTAATCACATTTTGTGTGGCGCTGGTGGCCGCCGTGACCATATGGACGCGAACCTCGAGGCGCGCTGCCATCATGCCCAGCGGATCGTGCACCCCGGCTTGATCGTCGAGAATGAATTCCTGCGGCAGCAGATGCAGGATCTCGCGATCAGTCGGCAGTGGGATGGCGCGGGCCCGGTCGACGGCCTGCTTGATCTCGTCGCGTCCAATTTCCCGCGGACGCGGGCCCAAGCTGATCCCCCCGTGACTGTTGATGCCGCGCACATGGACTCCACCGATGCCGACGATAGCTTGCTCGACCGCCGCACCCGCGGTGTCTTCCGCGGCTTCGACCGCCTTCTGAATAGCCGCCACCGCTTTGTCAAGTTCAACGATGACGCCCTTGCGCGAGCCGCGCGACTCAGCCACGCCGTGCCCGCGATAGCGCAAGCCAGTGTCGGTGAACTCGGCTATCAGCGCGCAAGTCTTGGCGCTGCCTACGTCAATCGCGGTAAGAAAACTTCCCTGCGGGTTCCCCATCGCTTATGAATTCCTCGACGTCAATTAATCTGAACTCCTGTTCGGTTGCTGTTTCGCAATGGCTGCGCTCGGTTTCGGAATGGATGGATGCGTAGGCGTAGTCGGAGCGGATTGCTTTTTAGTTTCCGGTTTGTGGGCGGCAACATGCACTGTCGATGCGGCCGCTCTAGGACCCGATGTGGGAGCTTTCGCTGCGACTTTTTTCGAGGTCGCTCCTTTGCCCGCGTTCGTCTTCTTGACCTTCGCTTTGGCCGCAGGCTTCTTCGCTGATGCCGATGCGAGTTTTTTCTCCGTCAACTCAAACGCAGGCTTGGGAAGTGTCCGATGCGGATTCATGCGAGTAATCAGCGCCGCCGGCTTCACGCCCGCGGCCGCCGCAGCTCTCGCCGCAGAGGCCGCCAGCGCGGGCTGCTTAGGCCTGCCTTCCATGTCCGGATTGACAATCACCTGATTGTCGTAGCGCAGGTTCACCGACTCCAGCTTCTGGAACTGCTGCCGCCACTCCTGCACGTGGCTCACGTAAGTTTTGTAGCGTTTCAGAAAATCGGAGGAACCGAGTTCCACCAACACATCGCCGGCCGGATCGTTCACCCGCACCTTCACGTTCTCGAGATCGGAAAGATCCACTTCGCTGAGATCCTGCGAGTAGCGAGCGCCTCCGGAATCGAGGTCTTGCACCAGCTCGTCATAGGCTTTCATGCGCGGAGCCCGCGTGGAGAGCGGCTCGCCGGGATTCATCCCCAGAATTACGGGGAAGGAATATTTGTGTTTTTGCGGCAGCTCCATCAAAGTTCCGCCCGCATCAATCAGGAAAATTCGCGGTCCCACTCGTGCAAACGCGAGGGGCGTGCGCTCGTGAATCTCAACTTTGACCCGGTTGGGCACGAAGCGCATTACGCTAGCCGATTCCACCCACGGAATCTGTTCAAGTTGCGCTTTCTGCTGGGCCAGTGGAATGAAGAAGATGTTGCGTCCGATGTCAGCACCCATCACTTCCATGATTTGCGCCTGGGTCACGTTCTCCATGCCCGTGACCTCGATGCTGTCGCTCGACTCCACACGAAAGCGCCATGAGCGCTCGCCGTATTCGTACAAAGCGGCGGCAGCAACTGCGACGACACATAAAATCGCGGCCGCGAGCGACGCCCACAGCAGGCGACTTGCGGTTTTCTTGGGAAGCGAGCTGCGACGGGCGGAGACGCGCTTTTGCCCGCGCAGGAAGGGAGATTCCTCGTCTACATCCAGGTCCACCAGACGCGCGTCCTCGAGCTCCTCGCGCGCCGACTGAGCGCTGGGTGAGTACAACTCCTCCTGCAAGATGGTGCCGCTGGACTTCCGCGCCATCAGTTCAGGTCAGTTGTCGCCAAGGAATCGCTGAGCTTTTTCAATATAGCTTCATTTCTCGAATTGAGATAGACAAAAAAACAGATGTTTTGCACAAGTAGGAACCGCATTGGGTACGGCTCATGTGACGACAGCCGCCCTTCGACTTCGCTCGGGGCAGGCTCTCGGTTGTCCGTCCAGCGCGAAGCCCGGCCGACCCCCGACGAAAATCTCCCCAACAACTAAAGATGAGCGCGGCTGGTTTTCCGCGCCTATCTTTGCAAGAGGCAAATGTAGAAGGTGAATGCTTCGAACGTTCTTGAATTAGACCGGACCGGCAGACGCCGTCTCGATGTGAATCTCCGGAGCGACTGGCATTTTAATCATCGGGATTTGCGGAATATTGACGTGCACACGAGGACAAACCACAGGAGCCGGAATGGCCTTGAATTCGACCGGCGCAAGAGCTGCCGTTGCAATACGAAGATGAGCGGCCTGGGCAGCGATCTGAGCTTCCATCCTCGCCCGATTCGCCTCCAACCGGGCTAACTGGGATTCTTGCCGAGCCGACATCACATCAAATCCCGCATGGGAACGGGCGATCCGACTCTGGACCCGCGCCACAGCCGTGGCCCAGGGGCAAGATGTGGTCTGATTTCGCGCCGTCAGCAGCCGCGCCTCGGAGAGGAATTGACCGGTCTGTTCAGAGGCCAGGTCTAATGCTGCCGCCGAGTTGCGGCATATGCGGTCCGCTATCCGGTGCGCCCATCGAAAACCACCATCGTAATAGCTTGCGTTCAATCCGGCTGCCAGCACCCCTGCCGCCAGCCATCCCCATGCTTGATTTGTTTTCATGGCCTTAACCCCTTATGGCTGATAGACGAAGGGCATTTCAATCCGTTAGCAAAGGAAGGTACCTGCCAGATGGCCGGCAGGTGCCCGGAAAAGACCGGACAAGTCGAAAGGCTATGTGAGCGCCTTACTGTCAGTGTTGCGAGGTGGTCAGCAGCTCCTTCAAATACTGCTGCCAAACTGCTGCCCAGGTGTACGTGCCGTGTCCGTGAGTCTGGTCAGAAACAGGAATCAACACAAACCGGCCATTCTTTATGTGCTTGATTTCGCGTTCTGCAATGCCCAACTCTGGCGGGTTAATGAAGTCATCCGCCGAATTCACGAACATAACTGGCGCCTTGATGGTTCCTAACTGCGCCGACGGATCGTAATTGCGCGAGGAACTCACGGCGTACAGCAAGTCATTGGCATCCAGGTTCGCGGTGATGCGCTTCATGGAATCGTCGAGGTACTGGTCGGCCGCATTGCAGGTGGGAAGGTTCTTCTGCATCAGCAGGGACGCGCTCCCCGCGATCAGCAGGAAATCAGCGGATATCTGCAATGCCGCGCGCGGTTCCGTGGTGTAGTCGCCGTTCTTCCAGTCGGGGTCCTGGCGGATGCCGTCAATGACCATCTTGCGCCACAGGCGGTTGCGCCCAGCGATTTGCACCGGCAAGCACGCCAGCGGCATCAGCGCATCCATGAAGTCGGGATAGGTTTCGCCCCAGACCCAGGAGTGCATACAGCCCATCGACGTCCCCATCACCAGCCGGAGATGGTTCACGTCCAGTCCTTTCTCCAGGAGTTCATGCTGCGCTGCCACCATATCGTCGTAGTCATACTGAGGAAAGCGGGCATGCATCCCATCGCTGGGCTTGCTCGATTTTCCGTGACCGATGTTGTCGGGAAGAATAATGAAATAGCGGCTGGTGTCGAGCAGTTGACCGGGCCCAAACAGCACATCTGCAAACTGTGGAGCCAGGAACTGCCGTCCGGAGCCCCCGGTGCCGTGCAGGATAAGCACTGCATTGGTCACCTCCCCCTTGGCATCCCGTTCCGGCTTGCCAAGGGTCATGTAGTGCAGGCGAAGTTCGAGAAGAGTCTCGCCCGATTTGAAATGGAAGTCGCGGCTCACATAGTCGCCTTCCAGGGGCGCCGGCTTCACCGCGGGTTGGGATGGGGACTGCTGTGCGACACACGTCATCGTGAGGCACAATGAGGCGAGAATTGCGATCGCAGGCGAACGATGACCCGTACGACGAATTTTGAGTCTTAGAATGTACTGATTAGATTCCCGCATGCCCAGCCTCCCGCTCCTTCAGTTTCTCCAGAATCATTGGCCCGAACTGGGAAACGCTGCCCGCGCCTAAAGTCAGGATCATGTCGCCGTCTTGCGCGACCGCGGCCGCCGCATCCACGGCTTCGGCGGGGGAACCCACGTAGCGGCCATTCTTGGCGGTCTTCTCGCGAATGCGCTGCGATAGGATTTCGCCCGTGATACCTTCGATGGGCTTCTCGCTCGCGGCGTAGATGTCGAGGACGAACAAGGAATCGGCGTCGCCGAAGGCAGTGGTGAACTCCTCGATCAGGTCGCGGGTTCGAGTGTAGCGGTGCGGCTGGAAGATGACGTGAATCTTGCGAAACCCGCATTGCCGCGCCGCGGCCAGCGTAGCTTTGATCTCGGTGGGATGGTGGCCGTAATCGTCGATGACGCTCACGCCCGCCGCGCGTCCGCGCAACTGGAATCGCCGGTCGACGCCGCGGAACTGATCGAGCGCCATGCGAATCGACTCGACGCTAACATCAAGCCCCACGCCCACAGCAATCGCGGCCGTCGCGTTCAGAACGTTGTGCACGCCAGGCACATGCAGCGTGAACTCGCCCAGATCCTGCTTGCGATAGCTGACGCGGAAGCGGCTGAGCGGGCGGGA
The DNA here is from genome assembly GCA_963707205.1 of uncultured Acidobacteriaceae bacterium. GTDB lineage: Bacteria > Acidobacteriota > Terriglobia > Terriglobales > Acidobacteriaceae > Sulfotelmatobacter. Next base: position 309,713 of record CAVPQE010000020.1, on the reverse strand, counting down.
ATCGCCGGCCGGAATTACCGTTGCGGCATCGAATTTAATCAGAAAGTCGGAGCCACGTTTGGTGCCGTAGGTTACGGTGCGCCGCTGGACATCGGGCAACAGCCGCCGCAGCAGCGGATCGTCGTTGCAGGCGACGATCATCCCGTAGAACGGCACGCGGTCCATGAAATCGAGAAACGTTTTCTTCACGTCGCGCATGTTGCGGTAGCAGTCCATGTGCTCGCGGTCGATGTTGGTCACGACGGACAGAATAGGAGACAGCTTCAGAAATGACCGGTCGCTCTCATCGGCCTCGGCCACCAGGTATTGCGATTTTCCCAGACGCGCATTCGATCCCATGGCGTCGACGCGCCCGCCGACGACCACGGTCGGATCGAGTCCCCCCGCGGCCAACACCGCCGCCACCATCGAGGTCGTGGTCGTTTTGCCGTGCATGCCGGCGATGGCGATGCCATATTTCAGCCGCATCAGCTCGGACAGCATCTCCGCGCGCTGAATCACGGGAATGTGTAGATTGTGCGCTTCGGTGACTTCGGGATTCTCCGCGGAAATCGCGGAACTGGTTACCACGACCTCTGCGCCCGCGATGTTTTCCGCGCGGTGTCCTTCAAACACTGTTGCACCCAGCCCGGCCAGCCGCTGGGTCACTGAAGAGTTCTTCAGGTCGGATCCGGAAACCTTGTAACCGAGATTCAGCAGCACCTCGGCAATGCCGCTCATGCCGATGCCGCCGATGCCCACGAAATGAATGCGTTGAATTTTGGCGAACATAAAGCTAACTTCTTGGCCGCGGATCTACGCGGATTTTCACGGATAAAACCAAGCACTTAGAAAGACAAGAAATAAAGAAATAGCCGCGAAGATCCGTGCTAATCCGTGGCTGATTCTTCAATCCCCGCGACTCGCGCTGCCATCGTTGCAATATCATGCGCGGCGTTGGGATGCGCTAACTCCCGCGCCGCGTGGCTCATCTGCTGCAGGCGTTGCGAGTCTTGCAGCAGGGCCGCAATCGTTTCCGCCAGCCAGACTCCTTCCAGCTTCGACTCCTCGACTACCACGGCGGCTCCGTGCCGCGCCAGAGCTTCGGCGTTAACACGTTGATGATCATCGGCCGCGCGCGGGAACGGAACAAACACCGCCGGCTTTCCCGCAGCCGCAATTTCGGCAACCGTGCTCGCACCGGAACGGCATACCAGCAAATCCGCGCGCGCGAAAGCTGCCGGCATGTCCTCGATGAACTTGAAGACCTCGGCCGACTCTCCCAAAGACTGGTAGGCCGCCAGCGCGTCATTATAGTCACGCTCGCCCGTCTGGTGAATGATGTGGATACTCGGAGCCTCGCGCTGCAAAACCGGCAAACAGCGAATCATCGCATCGTTAATGGCGTGCGCGCCCTGGCTGCCGCCGAACACGAGCAGAGTCGGAATGCCCCCGCGCTTGGGCGTGATCTCGAAAAACGCCTGCCGCACCGGCACGCCCGTGACCTCGGCGTGGCGAAAATATTTCGCTGTTTCCTCGAAGTGTACTGCCGCGCCCGACACGAATCGCGCAACGACGCGATTGGCAAAGCCCGGCACCACGTTGGGCTCGAACGCCAGCGTCGGAATGTGCTTGACCAGCGCCGCCAGCATCGCCGGGCCCGAAGCATAACCGCCCACGCCAATCACCACATCGGGCGCGAACTGGTTGAGCATGCGGCCCGCATCCCAGAGGGCCCGCGGCAAATCGAAGGCCGTCTTCAACCGCGTCGTCAGGCTGACATTTTTCAACGCACCCACGCGAACCAGTTGCAGCGGAAATCCAGCGGCCGGTACCAGCCGGTTTTCAATGCCACGCGCTGTTCCGATGAACAGCACTTCGGCGTCGTAACTCTTCTTGAGTTGATTGGCGATGGACAGCGCGGGGATCACGTGTCCACCCGTCCCACCGCCCGCCAGGATTGCGCGCATGAAGTGACTATAAACCAGAAAATAACGCGCCACGGATTACACGGATTGACAAGGACGAACAACAACCCTTCAGAAAATGCGTGCAGATCCGTGGAATCCGCGGCAAGTTATTCCGCTTGCTTGGTGATGTTCAACAGTACGCCGACACATGCCAGCGTCACAAACAACGACGATCCCCCATATGAGACAAGCGGCAGCGGAATGCCCTTAGTCGGCATCATGCCCAGCACCACGCTGATGTTGATGAACGCCTGCAGGACCACCATACTGGTGATTCCCACCGCGAGATAGCGGCCGAAGACGTCCTCTGTGCGCCAAGAAGCCCGCATCCCGCGCCATAAGAAGATGGCAAACAAGGCGACGACGAACATGGCGCCGACCAGACCCAACTCCTCTGCGGTCACGGCGAAAATAAAATCCGTGTGCGGTTCCGGCAAATAGAACAGCTTTTGCTTACCTTCCATCAGGCCTGTGCCGGTCACGCCGCCCGTGCCCACAGCAATCAGCGACTGAATGATGTGGAAGCCGGTCTTCTGGCTGTCAGCATAGGGATTGAGAAACGCCAGGATGCGGGCGCGCCGAAAACTGACGTGAAAAATCAGAAAATACAGCGGCACCAGCGAAGCCGCAAACGAGTAAGCGAAATATCGCATGCGCATCCCGGCTACATAGAGGATGCAGGCTGCGATCGCTCCACAGGCAATGGCTGTGCCGAGATCGGGTTGCAACACAATGAGCCCGAGGAACACCAGCACGGGCGCGGCCGCCGGCAGCAGCGTGTTGCGCACGTCATCGATGGTCTTCGCCCGAGTTTCGAGGAAATAGGCGAGAAACAGAATCAGCACAGGCTTGGCCAGTTCCGAGGGCTGGAACGAAAGCCCGCCGGCATGAATCCAGCGATGTGTGTTGTGTGAGCGGTCGAGAAAGAAGACGGAGATCAGCAACAGGGTCGTGAATCCCATCAGCGAAAACACTAGCGCGGGATGCTTGTAGCGCCGGTAGTCCACGCGCATGGTGACGACCATGGCCATGAGTCCGGCGACCGCCCAGATCAACTGCTTTGACAGAAACGCATACTCGGACCCGAAGCGCTCCCGGGCCATCACCGCCGACGCCGAAAACACCATCACCAAGCCCACAAACACCAGCAGCATGGTGACGGTAAACAGCCAGCGGTCGACACTCACGCGCTTTGCCATGGGACATTCATTTCACCACGGAGGTACCGAGGCACGGAGAAGGAATTGTGCATTGTGAATGCTAATTGTTGATTGTTTTGGTTCAGCCGATGAGATATTGGGGAGACGGCTACGATTTTTCCGCCAACGCCCTTACGATCTCTTTGAACACTTGGCCCCGGTGCTCGTAGTTTTTGAATTGATCGAAGCTAGCGCAGGCAGGAGCCAGCAGGACCACGTCTCCCGACTTCGCTACGGAGTTGGCCTTGCGGAGGGCGTTCTCCAGGGTCTCGGCGTGGACGACTTCGACATTCTTAATCTGCGACTCGATCTTCGCCGCCGCCGCGCCGATCGTGTAGACACGCATCACGCGCTGGCGCAGCAGGTCGTTGAGCACGGTGTAGTCGCTGCCCTTGTCCTTGCCGCCGAGAATCAGGTGGATGTTCGCGGGGAACGATTCCAGCGCCTTGATAGTCGCATCCACGTTCGTGGCCTTGGAATCGTTGTAGTAATCCACGCCGCGAATTGTCGCCACAAATTCCAGGCGGTGCTCGACCGCCTTGAAGTTGCAGACCGCCTGCCGGATCTTTTCCGGAGCGCATCCCATCAGCACGCCCGCGCATACCGCCGCCAGCACGTTCTCCAGATTGTGTGCGCCTTTCAGCGGGATCTCGGAGACCTGCATGATCTCGCGCTGCTGCCCTTTCGCGTCGCGGAACACGATGTTGCCGTCGCGGACCCAGGCGCCTTGCTGCACTTCTTTCTGCCGGCTGAACCAGAATACTTGCGAGCGCGTCCGCGAAGCCAAGGCCACGCAGGTGGGATCGTCCGCATTGAGCACAGCGAAGTCGGTTCCCTGCTGATTTTCAAAGATGCGCGCCTTTGCGTCCACATAGACTTCGAAAGTTCGATGACGGTCGAGGTGATCGGGCGTGACGTTCAACACGACCGCAACTTTCGGACGGAAAGTTTGAATCGTTTCCAGTTGAAAGCTCGAAATCTCGAGCACAATAATAGTCTCCGCCTGGGCGCGCTCGGCCAGCGAGATGGCGGGCGTCCCGATGTTGCCGCCCACCAGGGCGGGCAAGCCTGCGGCAGTCATGATTTCGCCCGTAAGCGTAGTGGTTGTAGTCTTGCCGTTCGATCCGGTGATGGCGACGATGGGCCCGGGCAGGAACTGCGCCGCGAGTTCGATCTCGCCGATCACGGCCTCGCCCAAAGCCCGCGCCTGCACCAGCGGAGGCGCGTCCACCGGCACGCCGGGGCTGACTACGATCAAATCCTGACCGCGAAAGGTGCGGTCGCCGTGGCCTCCGGTCTCGACCGTGATGCCGTGATCGAGCAGCACGGGAATTTCGTTGCGCAGTTCGTCGCCGCTCTTGGTGTCGGACACGGTAACTCGCGCGCCATGCGCCTTCAAGAAAAGAGCCGACGCAACCCCGGACTTACCGAGGCCCACCACCAGCACGCGTTTGTCGTTCAGATCCATCAAATCCATTTCACCATGGAGGCACAAAGACGCGGGAAAAAACAAGAAATAGAATTTGATCTTCTCCTTGCCTCCGTGGCTCCGTCGTGATCCTATCTTAGTTTCAGCGTCGTCAGCGCGAACAGCGCGAAGACCAGCGATGCGATCCAGAAGCGCACGATTATCTTCGACTCCGACCAGCCTAGCAATTCGAAGTGATGATGCAGCGGCGCCATCTTGAAGATGCGCTTCTTGCGCAGCTTGTAGGAGCCGACCTGCAGGATCACCGAGACCGCCTCGATCACGAATACGCCGCCAATGAACGGCAGCAGCAGTTCCTGTTTAATAATGACGGCAACCGTGCCGATCGCGCCGCCGAGCGCCAGCGATCCCACGTCGCCCATGAATACTTCCGCGGGATGCGCGTTATACCAGAGAAATCCAATGGATGATCCCACCATCGCCCCGCAGAAGATGGTGAGTTCAGCCACTTGCGGCATACGCTGCAGTTCCAGATAGGTCGCGAAAGTTGCGTGGCCGCTCACATAGGTCAGCACGGTCAGTGCGCCCGCAGCGATTACGGTACAGCCAATCGCCAGCCCATCCAGCCCATCCGTAAGATTCACGGCATTGCTTGAACCCACAATCACCAGCACCACAAACACCATGAAAGGCAGAAAGGCTAGCGGCCAGAGATGCGGAGATCGCTCCAGGCTTTGCACCACCAGATCGGGATGGAATTGCTTCAGGAACGGCACAATCAGCTTCGTCGAATACAGATTGTAGGTCTGCATGGCGATCAGCATGGAGGCGATCACGATGCTGGTGGCGATCTGCAGTCCTAACTTGGCGCGACTCGTGAGGCCCAGGTTGCGGCGACGCGTCACCTTCGTGTAATCGTCGACGAATCCGATGGCCGCGAAGGCGCACGTGGAGAATACCGCAATCCACACGAAGCGGTTGCTCAGGTCGGCCCACAGCAAGGTGGGAACGACGATCGCGATCACAATCAGCAGTCCGCCCATGGTGGGCGTGCCGGCTTTTTTCTGGTGAGCCTTCGGTCCTTCTTCGCGAATGTATTGTCCAATCTGAAAGTCGCGCAGGCGGCTGATGACCAGAGGACCAACGATCAGCGCGGTGAACAGGGCGGTGAGGCTGGCGAATGCCGTGCGGAAAGTGACGTAGCGAAAGATGCGGAATGGCGCAACATAGTGTTGCAGCTTGACGAACAACAGCCAGTAGAGCAATCAGCCTCCGTCCTTCGCCGTAATCAGTTGGCGGTGGTGCGCCGTGCCTGCCACGCCTCTAATGCCTTTTCGAGTTTCACGCCGCGCGACGCCTTGAGCAGCACCACGTCTCCCTCTCGCGCCTCGCGGGCTAGCCACTCTCCGGCTTCCTCAGGCGTCGCCACGAACGTGGCTTCCGTTCCCGCCTGCCGTGCGCTCTCGACTATCGCCTGTGCGAGTCCGCGGACGCCCACCAGAACATCGATCTTTTTCTCGGCGATATGCTGACCGGCGGCCCGGTGCATTTCCTCTCCTGCGGGACCGAGTTCAAGCATTTCTCCCGCTACCACGATGTGCCGCCTGGCTTTGATCGCCGCCAGGGCATCGACCATGGCGTGCAGCGCCTTCGGATTGGAATTGTAGCAATCGTTGATGACCGTGATGTTATCCAGTTGGAGAACCTGCCCCCGTTTGTCGGCCGGCGCGAGAGTCGGCAGCGCGCCGACAGCTTCCGCCGGCTTTAGTCCGCGAACCATGCCGACGGCCACCGCTGCCAGAGCATTCAGAATGTTGTGCTCTCCGACCAGCGGCAGACGCACGCGCGCGCGTCCGCCTGCGACGACCACGTCAAACTCCGAGCCTTCGGCGCCGCGGGTCTGCACATTCTCGGCCCGCACATCGGCCGTCGCCCGTGTTCCATAGGTCACGACTTTGCCTTTGAAGTCGCGGCCGAATTGCGAAACGTACTCGTCATCCGCATTGAGCACGGCCGTTCCACTGGCAGGAAGCGATTCAATCAATTCGTACTTCGCTCGTGCGATTCCGGCAAGCGAATCGAAAAACTCCAGATGTACGGGGGCCACGTTGGTCACCACACCTACCTCCGGCTGTGCGATTTCCGCCAGCGCGCGAATCTCACCGGAGTGCGACATACCCATTTCGATGACCGCAACGTCGTGCTGCGGTTCCAACTTCAAGAGCATGAGCGGCAGGCCGAAATGATTGTTGAAGTTGCCTTCGGACTTGAGGACGCGGAAGCGCGCGGCAAGAACATGCGCGACGGCTTCTTTGGTCGTCGTTTTCCCTGCGGAGCCGGTGATCCCTACCAGCGGTTTGCCCCAGACTTTCCGCACCGCGGTCGCCAGTGTTTGGAGCGCAACCAGCGTATCATCGACGGCCAGCAGGCGGGCCCTATCGGGATAGCGATGCAGCTGATCTTTGCGCACCACGGCTGCCAGGGCTCCTTTCTCTAGAGCGGCGTTCACGAAGTCGTGGCCGTCGAGCCGTTCGCCCTTGACTGCGAAAAAGAGTTCTCCCGGGGCAACCGTGCGCGAATCGATGGAATAGCCCTGCGCAACTTCCTCGCGTGGATTATCGCTCTGGGGGACAGCCGAGGCGGCTGTCCCTACGTGGGTTGTGGCGTGGGTTGTGGCGGATATAAACTCGGCGATTTTCGATAGCGTCAACTTCATGCCCGGTTCCCGCCAGCCGCCTGTGCGCATTCGAACCCGGAGGCCCGCAAAGCCTCACGAGCCACTTCGACGTCGTCAAAGGGATGTGACCCTTCGCGAGTGATCTGCACCTTCTCGTGTCCTTTGCCGGCAAGCAGAACAATATCTCCGGGGCGCGCTTCCGCGATCGCCAGCGCAATCGCTTTGCGGCGGTCGACTTCGACGCTGTATTTCACCCCGCTCTTCTGAAGGCCCACTAACGCGTCGTTGATGATCGCCCGCGGATCCTCGCCGCGGGGGTTGTCGGAAGTGAGCACGACAAAATCACTGCCTCGCCCAGCGGCTTCGCCCATCAGCGGACGCTTGGCGCGATCACGATCGCCTCCACAGCCGAACACGGTCACGACTCTCGCGGTTCCTCCGCCGCGCGAGGCGAACTCGCGGGCGAGCGCCGTCAGATTGCGCAACGCGTCGTCGGTGTGAGCATAGTCCACGACCACGGTGAAGGGCTGCCCGCAGTCGACGCGCTCAAATCTTCCCGGCACATGGGTGAGCGATTCGACGCCGCGGGCAATTGCCTGCGACTGGCAGCCCCGTGCGTAACATGCGGCCGCCGCGGCCAAGATGTTGTAGACATTCACCCGTCCGATGAGCGGAGAGAAGATGGCAATCTTTTCCCGCGGTGTGGCCAAGTCGAAGCGCGTGCCGCGTGGGCTGATGTCGACGTGCTCGGCGTGGAAGTCGCCGCGATCCCAACCGTAAGTCAGCACGACGGCGCTGCGCTTGCGGCTGAACCGGGCCAGCTTCGCGCCATATTCGTCGTCAAGGTTGGCCACGGCGGCACGCGGCGCATCGGTGCCACAGCCTTCGAAGAGCACTCGCTTGGCGGTGAAGTATTCGTCCATCGTCTTGTGGTAGTCGAGGTGATCGCGCGTCAGGTTGGTGAAGACAGCAACGTCAAAGGGCACGCCGAAGACACGCTCCTGCACCAGCGCATGCGACGAAACTTCCATGACTGCGTCCGTCGCGCCCAAACCGAGCGCTTCGTTGAAGAGTCGAGCCAGTTCGAGCGCTTCCGGGGTCGTATGCGGAGCGGGATAGACATGCCCGGCCACGTGATATTCAATCGTCCCGATGAGCGCGCTCTTGCGCCCGGCGGCCGTGAGAATCGACTCCACCAGAAACGCGGTTGTACTCTTCCCGTTAGTGCCAGTGATTCCAGTGATCGCAATCCGCTCGGCAGGGCGCTTATAGAGGTTCGCGCTCAAGCGCGCCAGAGCTCGCCGACCGTGGGGCACGACGGCCCAAGCCACACGCTCACGCGGCTTCTCGGCTGGCGAGTCGGTGACGACTGCGACCGCACCGGATTGAATCGCCTGGTCGATGAAGCGGTTGCCGTCGGACGTCTCTCCCTGCATGGCCACGAACACGCACCCCGGCTTGACCCGACGCGAGTCGTATTCCACACCACTGACGCTTGGGTCCCCGTTTTGAGCGAGAACCTCCGCGCCATCCAGCAGATGTTGGAACATCATTGGTGAGGATTATAGGCCACGGAGAAATCGCGCGTTGCCGGGGCAGGTGTTGTGCGCGCTCTTTTCCACCGCGGCGGCGATTACCAAGGTCATTTTTCGCTTGCCGCCGATGCACGCTACATTACTCTCATGAGCACCGGAACCGGGCCTTCTAAATACCACTGTGCACAGTGCGAACAGACGGAAGACAACTGCCAGTGCGAGAAATACTGCTGCCTGTGCCAATCCGTGATTGACATCCGCCTGTGTACCGACGGCCTCATGTACTGTGAACCCTGCCGCACGGCCTGCGACTACAAGACCGCGGACTAGCCCGCCACGCCATTCTGTTCTATGTGCTCCCGTTCGATTTTCAAGAACGTTTTGCTGAGCTCACAATGGGTTCCTGTCGAATCTGCCAGGACTCCGATCCTCGCAATATTGGGTCCTGTCCTAATTCGTTGAAATCAGGACAGCACCCAATATTTGGCAACCGGGGGACTTTTGAGGGAAAATGGTACGTTTTTCGTTTTGTGACCGTTTTCTGCCCTTATTGAGGAGACCCCATGGCGACCACGATGCACATCAGCGACGTAGCCGAGTTGCTGAGTGAAGGCCGGACGCACTTCAATCTTTCTCCGGCGCTGCTGGTGGAGCACGCCATCCGGCGCAACGAGGCGAAGTTGGCATCCAACGGGGCCATCGTGGGCTATACGAATCGCACGGGCCGGTCTCCGAAAGATAAGTTCATCGTAAGAGACGAGACCACAGCACACAGCGTCGCCTGGGGCGCAGTAAACGCGCCCTACGATCCGAACAAGTTTGACGCGCTCTACGCGCGGGTGATGGAGCATCTGCGCGGGCGCGAGCTCTTTGTGCAGGATCTTTTCTGCGGCGCCGATCCCGCGTACCGCCTTCCGGTGCGCATCGTGAACGAATACGCCTGGCACAACCTTTTTGTGCGGCAGTTATTCTTGCGTCCCGCCGCAGAGGAACTCAAGCATCATCATCCGGAATTCACCGTCATCGCGGCTCCCGAGTTCAAGGCCGATCCCAAGCGTGACGGCGTGGCCTCGGAGGTTTTCATCCTGCTGAACTTCACGCGCCGCACCGTGCTGATCGGCGGTACTTCGTACGCGGGCGAGATGAAGAAGTGCATCTTCAGCGTGATGAATTTCCTGCTGCCTCCGCGAAACGTCTTTCCCATGCACTGCTCGGCGAACGTTGGGCGGGACGGGGTGAGCGCGCTGTTCTTCGGGCTCTCGGGAACAGGCAAGACCACGCTGTCGGCCGATCCCTCGCGCGATCTGATCGGCGACGACGAGCACGGATGGAGCGCCGACGGCGTCTTCAACTTCGAAGGCGGATGCTACGCCAAGTGCATCAAGCTCTCGAAGAAGAACGAACCGCAGATCTGGAACGCGCTCCGCTTCGGCTGCGTGCTCGAGAACGTGACCCTCGATTCGCACACGCGCATTCCCGACTACAACGATGACAGCAAAACCGAGAACACTCGCGCCGCCTATCCGGTGGATTTCATCGATAACGCCGTGATCCCCGGCATTGGCGGGCATCCGAAGAACGTGGTGTTTCTCACCGCGGATGCCTTTGGCGTCCTGCCGCCGATCTCCAAGCTCACGCCCGAGCAGGCGATGTATCACTTCTTGTCGGGCTATACGGCGAAGGTGGCGGGAACCGAAGCCGGCGTGAAAGAACCTACGGCGACGTTTTCGACCTGCTTCGGATCGCCGTTCCTTCCACTCCCTCCCAAAACCTACGCCGAGATGCTGGGCCGCCGCTTGCGCGAGCACCACGCGCAATGCTGGCTGGTGAACACCGGCTGGCAGGGTGGGCCGTACGGCGTGGGCCAGCGCATGAGTATTCCCTACACCCGCGCCATGGTCGACGCGGCGGTCGAAGGCGAATTGATCCGGGAAGAATTTGAAGTCGAGCCCACGTTTGGTTTCAGCATTCCCAAGGCATGCCACGGTGTGCCTGCTCATGTATTGAATCCGCGGAACGCCTGGCCGGATAAAGCCGCCTACGACAAAGGCGCCGAAGATCTGCGTCGTCGCTTCGCCAAGAATTTCGAGAACTTCGACGCTCCGCCGGAGGTCAAAGCGGCGGGACCCAGGGCGAAGCGGTAGGCGCGAGTTGATCTCGTGGGCAGCCGGGTTTCGCTCAGGGCAGGCTCTCGGCTGTCCGCCGTACGTAGCACGGTCTCTTCCTATAACGTTACCTCCATCTGCAGCGCTCCGATCATTTCGTTGAGCGTGCTCTGGGCCGCGTCGCGTTTCTGCTGCATATCGGCGATCTCGCGCCGCAGGGATTGCACGCGATCTTCCTGCTCATTGAGTTCGCGGACATAACGTTCGAGCAGCGCCTTTTCTTCGGCACTGCCTTTCAGCGCCTTCATGTTCTCGCGGACCCGCTGCTGATCATCGGAGATGCTTGATACCTGGGAGCGGCGTCCGGTGATCACCGCTTCGATCACGGCGATGTCGTTCTTCTGGGCAACGATTCGCCGCAACGCCTTTTCTACGTCCGGGTTAATCATCTTCTGCTCGAGGAAGAACTTGATTTGGTTGTCGGTCACATTCGTCAGCTGATAGTTATTCATGATCGGCCGATATTCTTTGACCACCAAGGTCGTGGTCTTCTTCGGCTCGACGGTGAGACGGAAGCGGTGGAAGGATGCGGAACTCTCTGCCGGCTTCTCGTCGTCCGTGAGTTTCCAGCCGGGGCGCGCCGGATGTTCAATCACGACCTCGCGCGGCGAAGCGTCGCGATTGCGAATCGTGTAGGTATTTTCCTGGTGCTCTTGCGTCGATTGCGTCATGGTGCCGTGCGCGATGATCACCTTGGTGACGCGCTGATTGTCGGCTTTTTGCTTGGCATCGACCAGCACGCCGAGGTCGGCAGCATAGGACAGGAGCCGCTTCTCGCCCGGCTTGATCGCATCCATCAAGCCCTCTCCGGCGAAGGCGTCGCCTTCGAGCACATTGAAGCTGCCACCGTCGAGGGTGAGATCGCTGGTATTGTTCACCCAGAGAGCGCGCAGGACGGAGCTTTCTGAGGGATTCCACACCGAAACTTTTTCGGCATCGATGCGCGACTGCAGGATGGGGACCAGCGCCGACTGGTTCTTGCGAATGGTGACGCGATCTTTCAGCTTGTATTCGAACAGGTCTCCGAGTTCGCGGGTCTCGCCCACGGTAGTCGCGGCTTCGAGATTTTCTGCCACTTCGGTGGCGTCGGGACGAGAAGCCTTCAAGGCTCCTCCCGCCGCTCCACCGCCGAATCCCGCGCCTGACCCTCCCCCGAGTCTGGCCCGCTCCACCATAGCGCCCTTCACGACGCCGCCGATCACTCCGCCCATCTGCCCTCCGGGAACTCCGCCCGGAACACCGCCCACCACACCTCGAGGAATCGCAGACGGTGAAGCAAGCTGGCCGTTCACGACTTCCGCCGGCTGCTCTATCGTCGCCTCATGCGTTTGCGGCGTGAGCATCGCATTCTCCGGCAGGGCCACTACCGGCCGCCGGGTGTAGTAGGGCTGCGAGAGTTCCTGCACGAACGACTGCGGAGCGCCCGCGACCAGCGACAACTCGACGTCTTTCCAGTCTTCACCAACCGTGTTGTCGACGATGGCCCATCCCTGCAGCAGCGGCTTGCCCTCGTTTGAAATCACGATCCGGTAGGTGCTCTTCCAAACCGGCACTTCGCTGATATAGCTGACCAGCAGGTTCCGCTCGCCATCCCCGGCGGTGGAGATCGTCATACGCCGGACATCCTGATCGCGGGTCGATGCGACGAGCCCGAGGTACTTGCCCACCTCTTCGTTCACTTCTTTTTCCGCGACGCGAACGCTGGTGGAAGGGTTCAAATCGAATACACGAACTTCCCCGCTATCGCTGACGATGGAAATCTGGTCAATCGTCACTTTCTGGTCACCTTTGATCGGAATCTCCCGCTCTTCGATGCTGAGCAGGCGACCCGTGGCGTTCTCGGAGCCGCTTCGTACTTCCATCCGCGCCCCGCGCAATGCGTCGAGAAACTGCGCCGTGGTCGGATTTTCACCGACCGGCAGACGCAGCGAGCCGAGGCGCCGCTCCAGCGGCGCCGCCGAGTTGTAGCTAACCCCGGTGATGCGTCCTTTCCCCAGATCCAGCACAGTGAGGGACTTCAGCACGTCGTTCAGTTGCGCAGTGGTGAAGTCGACGTTCACATCCTGACTGCCGCGAACGCGGCCGGCATGTTCGAAGTAACCCACCCCATTTTTGTAGAGAATGACGCGGGTCACCGGCAGGCGAGCGGCCGATTCCGCAATATTTGTCGACGGGGTGGAAGATTGGCCTAGGGAAAACGCGACAGATGAAACTGCGGCAAGCACCAACCACAAGACTGCGGCTTTCATTGAACGCATGGCTCCTCCGAGTAAAAAGCGGGTCGCTGCCAAGCAAGAGAACTCCGGAAAGAGAACGAGCGACGGCGCTGCTCTTGCTTGAGACGCGGTCCTTCGTGGGTTTAGACACCTGAACTGGGGCATCTGGAGCCGTGGATGCAACGGCCGTGTTTTGAGATGGCCGAAGGTGTCAGCTTTGGAGCCGAGCAGCCGGGCTTCGCCCAGGACGGACAGCCGAGGCGGCTGTCGCCACATGAGCTTGGCTGTGGTTAAATCAGCTTATGTTCGCCCGTAAGATTCGCGTAGAGTACGAAGCCAACGGCCGCAGTGTTCCCTGCCCGCTGAAGTGGCTCGACAGTTTCTCGATGCGCAACTTCACCAACGCCAGCGTTTTCGACGACACTCTTCCGATTTCGGACGGTCAAATGGAGATCGGTTCCACCGTACCCATGGACCAACTCAGGGACGCAATGGAGGACTGGTTTCGGCGGAAGGGCTATCTGCCCAAGGAGTCGCGCTTGTCACTGGCGGAGGACTGAGGTCCGGATCAAACTACCTCGCAATCAGGGTTTTCCTGTATACAAGTTTCTTAGCAGGCGCGGGAGAATTTTCCCTCGCATGGGTTTTAGATGCGGCAAATCTCGCAAAACAGGCAGGCACGATTGGGATCTTTGACGCAGTGTTGAAACCCGGCAACCCACCTGACGAGATGGGCCTCACACTCAGAGCGACTTGGGCCAAAGATTCAACATGGCCACTGAGTTGCAAATTGCAGACGAGGAGGTGCTTCATGAGCTACAAAGTCTTGCAGCTGTCCCCCCACGCAAGCACCGACGGTATACAAATGAGGATCGCGTCTCAAGATGCCTGGAGCCCCTTAGTTCCAGGATCGCGAGACATTTCGTTTCTGCCATCCCGGGTTGAGGATGAGGCCCACCCGGATGAGGCCGGCACACTTAGCCTCAACTGGGGCACGGTCTCAGGACTAGCACTCGCGGTCACTGTCAGCGCGAGTTTCTGGGCCGGAGTTGCATTCATCGTAACGCGCCTCTGGAAATAGACTATCTTTCATCGGGTGCGAAACGCAGCGAGGCCGAGCGCCAAGCAGCGCCGGCCCCGTTTTCTCATGGGACGCCGCGCTACTTGTCGTAACGGAGCAGCGACATCACGTCATATTCTTTGAGCTTGTCGCGGCCCTTCAGGAATTCTAGTTCCACCACAAATCCCAAGCCAGCGATCTCTGCGCCCAGCATGGCTGCAAGTTTGGCCGTAGCCTCGGCGGTGCCTCCGGTGGCCAGAAGATCGTCGACGATCAGGACGCGCTGACCTTTCTGGATGGCGTCCTTGTGAATCTCTAAGGAGTTCGTTCCGTACTCAAGCGCGTAATCATATTTCACGCACTCGGCCGGAAGCTTGCCCGGTTTGCGCACGGGGACGAAGCCGGCGTTCAGCCGATAGGCCAGCGCCGGGGCGAAGATAAAACCTCGAGCTTCCATGCCTAACACCAGGTCGATGTCTTGCGAGATGTAATGCTCGGAGAGCTTGTCGATGAGCGTAGCGAAGCCGGTCTTATCTTTCAGCAGAGTCGTGATGTCATAAAACAAAATCCCCTTCTTGGGAAAATCGGGGATCTCACGAATGAGTTTCTTTAAGTGGTCTGCATCCATGACCGGGACAGGTGACATTACCACGCTCCTTCAATGCGAAATGATTTCAGTTCGGCGACCCCCCTGGCGTCGGATACTTCGACTGCATCCACGCGGGCCGCGCGCGGCCCTTCGCGCAGACGGGAATGCAGTCCAGAGAGTTGGTCGCGAGTCCCTTGGGCCAGAACTTCCACGCTGCCATCGTGATTGTTCCGCACCCACCCGGCAATGCCCAGGATGTGCGCCTCACGCTCCACAAACCAGCGGAAGCCAACGCCCTGAACGCGTCCGCGAACGATGAACCGGCGGCCCTCGGTCACTTTTTCAGTAGGAGCCATGCTGTAACAAGAATGCAGAAGGAAGAAGTCAGAATGTAGAAGTCAAAACAGATTAGAATCCTGAGGGTTCGAAATTCCGCATTTTGACTTTTGCCTTTTAACTTCCTCTCTTACGCCCGCGACAGGTACGCGCCTTCCGAAGTATCGACCTTAATCTTCTCGCCTTCGTTAATGAATGGCGGCACCTGCACCACCAGTCCGGTCTCAGTCTTGGCGGCCTTGGTCACGCTGGAAGCGGTGGCGCTCTTCAATCCGGGCTCGGTCTCGACAACCGTTAGAATCACAGTCTGCGGTAGCTCGATGCCGACCGCCTTGCCGTCGAAAAATTCCACCTTGATTTCAAGATTGGCAATCAGGTAATCGACGGCGTCGCCCAGGATTTCCTTGCTCAGGTGAGTCTGCTCGTAGTTCGTGGTGTCCATGAAGTAATAGCTGTCGCCGTCGGCGTAGAGGAACTGCATCTCGACTTCGTCCACGTTGACCTTCTCGATCGGATCGGGCGAGCGAAAGCGGTGTTCGAACATGGCGCCGGTACGCAGGTTGCGCAGTTTGGCCTGAATGAAGGCGCGGAGATTACCGGGCGTCCGGTGTTCGACGCTGAAAACGGAGTGCAGATCATTGTTGTGCTTGATGATCATGCCCGGACGAAGCTGGGTGGCAGGGATCGACATCGCTTGAAAAACTCTCCTTGTACGATTGCGGTTTGTGAAGCCGGCGGAAGGCGGGCAGGCCACAAGTTCCGCCGCCACGAGGGCTAAAAGATTATTTTACACTGAGCTGCGCCGGAAAAGAAACCTTTCCGACTCTGAACTCATCGAAGATGGGCGGAGTGCACCCTTCCGGATTGGATTCGCCGCGGTCCACGCAGTTGGACTAGAATCAATTGTGCCCGGATCTCGGCGCAGATTTCGCCAATATGCCCGAACATTTCCCGGGCGGAAAATTTGAGGTCTTCATTATGCGAACTGGACATTACGAGTCTTCAGAAGGCAGCAACGTCGGCGTCGCCGTCACCTTTCTCCTGATTGGGTTAGGAGCCGGAGCCTTGGCCGCACTTCTGCTCGCGCCCAAGACCGGCAAGCAGATGCGCCGCGACCTGCAACGCGGCTACGAAGAAGCCAAGGACACTCTCGGCGATTGGGCAGATGAGGCCAAGGACCGTGTGCGGGTAGCCAGCGACCGCGTCCGCGATGTGGCCGCCCGAGGCGCGGATCTGGCCGACGATCTGCGCGAAAAAGTAGAACCGCTCCGCCGCGCCATCAACCGAAGCTAAGAGAAGCGCCGTCGGACCTCAGGACGCCGGAAGTCCGACGCCTGAGGTCTGACGTCCGACAGCGTTCTTCGTCGCCTCAGTACAGATGAAAATCCACCTGGACCGCAATCTGCGTCGCCACCGGCTGGCCATTCAGAGTGGCCGGCCGGAAGCGCCAGTGGTTGACGGCCTCGATCGCCTTCTCGTCTAAGCCCATGCCCAGACTCTGCCCGACACGGACGTCATACGGGCGCCCGTCCTTGCCGACCACGAGCAGGAGCATCACGATTCCCTGCGCCTTAGCCTTTCGGGCCTCATCGGAAAAGCTCGGCTCGGGGTTAAAGATCACCTGCGGCACGGTCACTCCCATCTTCCCTGCGGGATAAATTCCCGCAGGCCCGGGGCCGAATCCGGGCCCTGTTGATGGTCCGACGCCATCGCAACATCCCGATCCGATTCCTCCCGGACCGCCCGGTCCATTGGACAGCACTCGCGAGAATTGCGGCACGGGATCGCCGATTTGCCCGCCCTGCGGCAACCGAATGTCCGGAGCCACCTGCATCGTCTCCTCCACCGGAAGCTTCGGCGGTTCCTTCGGAAGGATCACGGTCGGGGGCGCGAGTTGAGGATCGAGCGAAGCCTTGGGGAGATTGCCGCGCGAGGCCGGTAGCAGGTCATGGTTGCCACCGCCGCCACCGTCGTGTCCCGAGAACGCTAACGGCAACTCGTTGAACTTGGGCAAGTGCCTGGCGATCTCGGGTGTGCCGCGGATTACACAGCTCGTGAAGTAGCTCAGGAGTCCCAGGATCGCTGCTTGCCCAAGCAGCGAGAAAACGAAAGTCTCACGCCTGGTGCGATAAAGTCCATCGTTTTCCCCTGAAAGTATGGAGAAAAGATTCGGGCCCTGTCCGGGAGATGCAGCGGTCATGACGCGCTCCTGTAGACGAGTTGTCTCAAAGATCTCAGCCCAACTTGCCGTAAGACGCACGACCGCCCGAAAAGGATTTCCGGAACGGAAATTTTAGGAAGAACTTTTACCCAAAGATGGTGGACAACATTCCTTTGACCCGCCGGAAGAAGCCGCGATGTTCTGGCTTGTTTTGCTTCTCCGGCAGTGGAGACTCAACCACGGCATCGAGATGAACCTGGCGAGTCGGCGAATCCTCCACCGGCAAGTCTCTGGCGGCCTGCACGGGCGCCGGTATCGCGGTGGCCGCGCGGTTCTTCGCGGTAAAGACGAACGGCACATCGACCTGCACGTGAGCGTCGTTCGGCGGAGAAGCCGGCAAGGGCGCCGTCTCCGGCCCGTTTGACAGCCTCGTCTCGGAAGGTGTCGCCCCCAGAGAACCATTTCCCGCCGATGCAGCCGGAGTCTCACTGCCGCCGATGCGCACTTTGGCCGGTAATTCCGAGTCGGGCACGTTCGGTGCAAAAGGCGCCTGCGCCCGCATGAGCGGCGAAGGTGGAGGACATCCGCATTCCAGCGGAACGTCGGTGTCAACCTTGTTGATCTGTCCGGAGTGAAACATCGCCTGCTCGGTCGGCTTGACCTGGTAAATCCGGTCTCCCATCAGCTCAGATACGATTGCCGAACAAGTATTGCCCTTCAGCGCCCGCACGCAGGTGTTGCCGTGCGGGTCGGCGCTAATGGCAAAGTGGAATTCTCCCGGCCCCGCAAACATGATACGGAAGTCCGGAGTCAGCACCGTGTCGGCCGACGCGCGCAGCGTATAGTGCGCCTCGATCGCGCCGGTGCTCAGGCCGAGCATCAGGTCGCGTTTGGTCTGCGAGGGCGTCACCGAAACCGTCGTGCCCGGACACACGCGAAGTTCTCCTCCGCGGGACAAGCGCAGAATCGCCGTATCCGAACCAGCTGTCACCGTCGAACCGGAACCAATGCGGCTTCCCGCCAGCACCACGGCGCCCTCTCCTCCGGTCACCGGAACCACGGCTGGAGCCGCGTCCAGCGACATGCCTGGCACAGTCGGCGGCTGCAACGACTTCTTACCGGCATTCACATCCTCCGCCGGCTTGAGCCGTATCAGCAGGCGAGTGCCCGCGCCCTCCCACGAGGAGCCATATGGCGCCAACAAGTCAAGAACGATGCGCGTCATCGGAGGTTTTTGCTGATATTGATCGACGCGGATGGCGAGGATGTTTTCTTTTTGAATCGCCATCCGCTTCGGCATTAATCCCAGGCGCGAATTGGGCAGATCGATGACCAGGCGTGGCGGCGAATCGAGCGTCTGGATCTCAGGGATGACCGGACCGCCGCTGGAAAGAATCTCAACCACAGGCACGCCGCGTTCATGAATGATACGAACGCTCTTCACGAGCGGCGGAGGGCCAAAGGTTTGGGCAGCAACCCCAACAGCAATCAGCGCCGTCGTCATGAGGCACACAAATTTGAGCGAACGTCGCGGCAAAGAATCCCTCGCTGGAAGCTTGAAGGAAACATATCACTTGCGGTGGATGTGAGAGAAGTGACGATGCAAAAGAAGAGACTTAGAAGCCGGCGGACCTCGGAGAACTAGCGGTCGCCTAAAAGTAACGCCGCCATCCCGGCGGCACTATGGTACTGCGCACGGCAAGAGTCAAGGACTCACCGCACTAGCAATGAGCAGCTCGGATGGAGGTCTGCGGTGTGCGTTCAGGCCGGCAGAAACTCGTATTCTTCAATGACGGCAGCGACAGCCAGTTTGCCGTCATCTCTTCCGTTCTCCACCCGCACCACGCGGCCTTTGCATTGCACGCGGATGCTTTCCGTCAGCGTGATTTCGGGCGGCAGAGTCAGCGTGAATCCAATCGGCGATCCCTGAGCCACAGGGGACTCCAGGTAAAAACAGATGCCGCGCGCGCTGACATCACGTATCTGGGCAGGATGGGTCGCATTTTCATGATCGACGGTGACCGGCACACGGAGCGCGAAGCGACGTGCCCCCCGCTTCTCCTGCTGGGACTCAGCCATGCAACCTCCAGTGGCGCTAAGTGGCATATGCACTGATAAAAGGAGGATGCCCCGCGAGAGTGTCATGGTCAATACCACCGTTGGGTCAGGGGGTGGCCCGTTCAGGGGAGAAAAGCACGATTTGAGATTTCAGATTTGAACCGCGCGGGTCGAAAATCGGCAATGTGCAATCCGAAATCCTTTCCCGGTGTAAGCTGATATCAGGAGCAGCCGCTGTGGTTTTCGTACTCGACAACTACGATTCGTTCACCTACAACCTGGTCCAATACATCGGCGAGTTGGGCGCCAAAGTCGAAGTTCGCCGCAACGATCAGGTCACCGTGAGCCAGGTCGAGAGCATGCGGCCTGAGCGGATCGTCGTCTCCCCCGGCCCCTGCACGCCGCATGAGGCAGGTGTCAGCATCGATCTGATCCGCCACTTCGCCGGGAAAGTTCCGATACTTGGAGTCTGCCTCGGACACCAGGCGATCGGCGAAGCCTTCGGCGGCCACGTCGTTCGTGCCGCTCATCTCATGCATGGCAAGACCAGCGCGGTGATGCACGATAACAAAACCGTCTTTCAAGGTCTGCCCATGCCGATGACGGCCACCCGCTATCATTCGCTCATCGTCGAGGAAAAGGATTTGCCCGACGAGTTGGAAATCAGTGCCTGGACCACCGAAAAAGACGGCACCCGCACCATCATGGGCCTGCGCCACCGCCGCCACGCGGTCGAGGGAGTGCAATTCCATCCCGAAAGCGTGTTGACGGATGCCGGGAAGAAGTTGGTGGCAAACTTTCTACGTCAGTGATCGGTGGCCAGTCAGCGCAGGAAGATGCGATCTTCATGGGTGACACTCTCAATCCTGTTCTGAGACTCGACGTCTAGCCCCATGTAGAGCGCTGCTAACCACTGGCCACTGATCACTGATCACCGATCACTGGCCACTGCTTCTCGCCTTCTCCACGGCTCTCAACAGAGCCTGCGCTTTGTTCATCGACTCCTGAAACTCGCTGGCCGGGTCGGAGTCTGCGACAATTCCCGCGCCCGCCTGCAGATAGGCTTTCTTGCCCTGCATCAGCAGCGTGCGAATGCCGATGCACGAATCCAGATTGCCGGCGAAATCGGCATACAGTACTGACCCCCCATAAATCCCGCGGCGGGTGGGCTCGAGTTCTTCAATGATCTGCATCGCCCGCACCTTCGGCGCCCCGCTGAGCGTTCCCGCGGGAAAACACGCAGCGAAAGCGTCGAGCGCGTCCAGATCCTTGCGCAACGTGCCTTCCAACGCCGACACCAGGTGCATTACGTGCGAATACCGCTCCACGTACATCAGATCTTTCACCTTGACCGAACCGTATTCGCTCACCCGCCCCAAGTCGTTGCGGCCCAAGTCCACCAGCATGACGTGTTCGGCGCGTTCCTTTTCGTCGGTGCGCATCTGCTGTTCCAGGCGCAGGTCTTCGGCTTCGTCGCGCCCGCGCGGATGCGTGCCCGCGATTGGCCGGTACTCGAGTCTGCGTCCTGTCACTCGCACCAACATCTCGGGAGAAGAGCCCAGAATGTGTGTGTCGCCCGTCCGCAGAAAATAAAGATAGGGCGACGGATTCACCTGCCGCAGCGAGCGATACAAATCAAAGGGCGCGACCTCGGGAGTAAAGTCGAGCCGCTGCGAGAGCACGACCTGGAAGATGTCGCCCGCGGCAATGTATTCCTTGCAGCGTTCCACGCCGCGCAGGAAAGTCTCGCGCCGCATGCCGGCATGAACCTTAAGCTTGCCCGTCTTCCCCTTGGCGGATTTGCGCCAAAGTGCCGGAGTAAGCCCCGCCGCCAACTTCCGCTCCAAAGCAGCAATGTCGCTGAGCGCGCGGTCATAGGCGCGCCGCGGAGTCTCTCGCGCAACGTCGGCGGCGGCGACGATGTGAATCTGGTGCCGCAAGTGATCGAACGCCAGCAGCCGATCAAAGAACATCAGTTCGGCGTCGGGCAGCGCCAAATCATCGTTGGCGTGCTCCCCAATTTTTTCCAGCTGCCGAACCACGTCGTACGCAAAATATCCGACCGCTCCGGCGGTGAACGGAGGCAGCCCGGGAATGCTGGCCGGACGATGTTCCCGCAGCAATCGCTTCACCACCTGGAAGATGTTTTCCTGAACGACTTCGCGCCGGCGTCCGCGCTCAATCTCCACGGTTCCCTGCCGGGCCTTCACCCGCATGTAGGGCCGCGCGCCCAGGAACGTGTAGCGCCCGATCTGCTCGCCGCGCTCCACCGATTCCAGCAGGAATGCATGTGGTTCTTTTTCCGCGATGGCCAGAAAGGCGGAAACCGGTGTGAGCAAATCAGCACTGACAGATTTCACCACTGGAACCAGCGTGGCCTCTCGGGCCAGCCGCGAGAACTGGTTGAAGTCCGGTTGCAGCATGGTTTGCGATCCGACCCGCTCCGGCGCTCAAGCTCCTCCGAGACTGAACGCACCAGAACTGCGGGTTTTCATTATAGGGTAGGCCCGCGAGGGGGCAGCAGGTTTACGCGCACGTTGCTCCGCGGCGCAACCTGTGGTGCAATTCATTGCAATGAATCGTCGAGATTTTATTCGCCTCACTGCCGCGGCTTCTGCTGCAATTTCTTACCATCCACTCAGTCTCGCCGAGATGAACCCGAGTCCTTTCGTCCGGCTGACGCTTCGCCCCGACCGACTCGGCAACAAGATCCGCGACGATTTCACCGGCCTAAGCTACGAATCGGCGCAGCTCGGGAATCCGCATTTCTTTTCTGGCGGCAATACGCAACTGGCAGGCTTTATGCGGCGGCTGGGAACTTCCGGCGTTTTGCGGATCGGAGGCAACACCAGCGAATTCTCCCACTGGACTCCGAATCCCGCAGACCAGTCGGCTATGTCGAATGCCGACAGCATGCTCATGGGGGACAAGGCGAATCCCGCCGCATTTGCAATGGCCGTCGGTCCCGACACCGGGCACAAAGCGCCTGCGCCGGTGAGTATCACGCCCGAGGCCGTGCGCAATTTGCGGGAGTTCCTCGACATCTGCGGCTGGAAGCTGATCTACGGACTGAACATGGGCACAGGCACCGCGGAGAACGCGGCCGACGAGGCGGCCCACGTCATGGACGCCGCTGCTTCAAAGCTGGTCGCATTCCAACTCTGCAACGAGCCCGATCTTTTCTTTCGCAACGGAATTCGCAAAGCGGATTACGACTTCAAGCAATTCGCGGTGGAGTGGCAGCATTTTTACCAGACCATCCGCGCGCGTCTTCCCAACGCACCCTTCGCTGGACCGGATACGGCGTACAACAACGAATGGCTCGTCCCTTTCGCGAAGCAATTCAAACGTGAGGCTGTGTTCCTTTCGCAGCACTACTATGCGGAGGGTCCGCCGACCGATCCGTCGATGACGATTGAACGCTTGCTCCGGCCCAATCCCAAGCTGCAAAACGAATTCGAGGGAATGAAGACAACGATGCAGGAATCCGGCCTTCCCTTCCGGCTGGCGGAAACGAACTCTTGCTACCAGGGAGGCAAGCAAGGCGTGAGCGACACCCTCGCCTCTGCGCTCTGGGCTGCGGACCTGATGTATCAGCTCGCATCCGCGGGCGGTATGGGCATCAACTTTCACGGCGGCGGCTACGGATGGTACACCCCGATTGCGGGAACGCAGGAAGATGGATTCCTGGCCCGGCCAATCTATTACGGCATGCTGCTCTTTGCCCAGGCCGGCACCGGCCAGTTGGTGGAAAGCAAACTCGACGACTCTATCCGGGCTCCCCTGCTGACCGCTCATGGCCTGCGCAGCGACAATGGAGCAATCAAAGTAGCGGCGTTCAACAAGAATACGGACCGCGGCGTTCACCTTACCATCGATGCGGGACAGCGTGCACGGCGGGTAAGGTCGCTTCGTCTGCACGCCCCGCGAGTGGACGACACAACCGATACCACTTTCGGTGGCGCACCCGTGGGCGCGGGCGGCGCATGGTCGGCCGCGCGCGAAGAAACGCTTCCTGTGGAGAGTGGAACTGCGGTCATCGAACTTCCCGCAGCAAGCGCCGCCCTGATCACGTTTGAACCGGAATGATCGTAGCGGCAGTAGCGACGAATCCTGCAAATCTCACTTGGTCCGACGGGCCAACGCCTCAAGACCCAAACTTTGGTCACTTGTTGAGTTCTGGACAAAGGCTAAAATCTTTAATATCCCGAGTATTATGAACATTTTGGCCCTCTTGGGCCCGGAGAGTACGGACTAAGCGCCGGAGTTTATGCGAATTAAGTTTTGGGGCGTACGCGGCTCCACGCCCACTCCACAGGCCGAGAACCTGCGCTATGGAGGCAATACCTCCTGCGTCGAGGTTCGTCTGGGAGAGCAAATCTATATCTTCGACTGCGGCACCGGCTTCCGCGTGTTAGGTCACGAACTCCAACGCGAGTTCGGCGACAGGCCTTTCTCCGCGCATATTTTCGTTTCGCATTTCCACTGGGACCACATTCAGGGCATGCCGTTTTTCCGCCCGTTGTACAACAGTCCCAACAGCCAGTTCATCTTTCACTCTTCCAAGCAAACCCGCAGCTTGGAGCAGGTGTTTGCCGAGCAGATGGCTTCTCCTTACTTTCCTGTCAACCTCGACCAGATGAAAGCGAAGCGTGACTTTTACGATATCGAAAATGGATGCCTGCCCATGGGCGCAGGCGTTCAGATCAAGACCGCGTGGCTGAACCATCCGCAAGGGTGCATGGGATTTCGCGTGGAGACGAAAGAAGGTGTGCTGGTCTATGCCACCGACAACGAACCCGGCGATCCAAACTTCGACAAGGCCGTGCGCAAACTCGCCGAAGGCGCCGACATCCTAATCTATGACGCGCAATATCTTCCCGAAGAGTACGAAGCCCGCCGCCGTGGTTGGGGACACAGCCACTGGCGCGAGGCCGTCAACATCGTCATGCAAAGCGGCGCAAAAGAATTGATCCTCTACCATCATGATCCCGACCACACCGATGCCATCGTCGACAAAGTGGTCGCGGACGCGCGCAACTATTACTCCAAGGTTCGCGCCGCCTCCGAGGGCATGGAGATCGTGCTGTAACAATTCGTCTCCAAATCTCTATTCTGGCATCGTGACTCGCCGGCATCGTGGCTCGCTGGCATCGTCGTTCGCAATGCTTCTCATCCCGAGCAAAGCGAGGGACCTAGGTTTTCGGGCCGTCGCCGAAACGAATCACCGACGCAAGCAACAACCGAGGTCCCTCGCTGTGCTTGGGATGACAACTCTAAGCGCAGCCCCCTCAGGCGTGCTCCATTCGAGATGTATGGGTAGTCGATTCTAGTGCCCCGCGCTCGCCGCCCCCTTCATTCCTACAGCTTTCTTCAGCGCGAAAACGATCGGCACACAACCGAAACAGACTAGTGCCATGTAGCGGAAGTCATCCACGTAAGACCACAAACGCGCCTGTCCGTCGAGAGTCTGATTGATCAGTCCATACGCCTGCCGCAACGCCGTGGTAGATGAAGCTCCCTGCGTGCTCAAATACTGTTGCATTCCCCCAATCGCCCCCTGCACTGTAGGGCGTCCCGGAGCCAGCGAAGCCGCCAGTTCGTTGCGATGCAATTGCTCATGGCGAGCCACGATGGTATTTACGATCGAGATTCCGATGCTCCCTCCGATATTTCGCAACAGATTGTAGAGACCGCTGGCGTTGCCGATTTCTTCGTTCTTCAGAAAAGCCATGGTGGTCGTCGATAGCGGGACGAAGACGCATCCCGATCCAAAGCCGCTAATCAGAATGGCCCACAAAAATGTCCATTGCCCGATCGAAAGATTGAGTTGGCCGAACCACAGGCTCGCAACCCCGAACAGAGTGAATCCGAACGCGATCAGATAGCGGTTATCGATCTTCGCCGTCAGGTACCCGATCATCGGCATGGCGACAATCGCCCCAATGCCGCGCGGACTCACTGCCCAGCCCGCCTGCAGCGCGGTGTAGCCCATCAACTCTTGATAGAAGAGCGGCAGCAATGTTACCAAGGCGTAGATTGAGGCGCCAAACAGACCGACGAGCAGACATCCGATGGCGAAGTTGCGATGCCGGAAGACACGCAGATTCACCAACGGCTGCTTGTGGCGAAACTCTCGAATAAGAAACGCAACGAAGCTGGTGAGCAGGATGGCCGCCGCCCAGCGAATCCAGGTTGCGCCAAACCAGTCGTCCTCCTGTCCCTTGTCGAGAATGATTTGTAGGCATCCCAGCCAGAGCGCCAGCAGCCCTAACCCGATTCCATCAAACTTGCCGGGATGCGCGTCTTTGACATACGGAGGATCCACCACATAGCGCGAGATCATGAACACGGCGAAGATGCCGACTGGGATGTTGATGTAGAACGCCCATCGCCACGAGTAAGTGTCGGTAAGCCATCCTCCCAGCGTAGGCCCCAACACTGGCGCGACCACCACCCCCAATCCGAACGCTGCCATGGCGAGCCCGCGCTTTTGTGGAGGAAAAGTTTCCAGCAGAATCGACTGCGACAGCGGCTGCAGCGCTCCGCCGCCCGCGCCTTGCACCGCACGCGCAATCAGAATCCACGCCAAACTTGTGGCCGAGCCGCAGGCGAATGACGAAATCGTAAAGATGGTGATGCAGGCGATCAGAAACCTCTTTCGCCCGAAGCGCAGCGCAAACCACGAACTGGCCGGCAGGATAATGGCATTCGCCACCAGGTAGCTGGTGAGCACCCACGTAGCTTCGTCGTTGGTTGCCGACAAGCTGCCTGCGATGTAAGGGAGCGCGACGGCGGCAATGGAAGTGTCCAGCACTTCCATGAACGTCGCCAGCATGACCGCGATGGCGACCAGCCAGGGATTGCCTCCGCCTGGAGCGGAACCGCTGGGTGCCGGTTGCGGAGTCATTTCTTTCTGCCCAAGTCTTTGTCCCGAAAGCATGTAAAGATGCGCGGGCAGGTCTTGGGGTTTCAATGTTGTTTGGATCGCAGTTTATGATTGGGACTGGTTGGGAGAACGACCATCCGCCGCAGCTACTATCGCTAGCGGCGTAATCACATGACTGAGCGGAAACGGAAAAAGCAGGGTGAGCCCAATTGATCGGTTCATTTACGTCGTTAGCAAAGCGCTCGTCAACCAGGTGCCCATACTGATGGGGGCAGTTTTCCTCTTCTCTGCCTGTTTCCGCCATCCCAAACCTGCGGTAAAGTGGCACATACGCTTGTTGCTCGGCAGAGCGGGATTCCTGTTGCTGTTTCTCGGCATCCGCCACCTGATGGTTTCGAAGTAGCCACCTCCTTAACTCTCCGCTCCTTGCTTCCCTGCCGTCGCCCCTCATATACTCGGAACGTTTGCTCGCGCCCGACCGGGAACCTCCCGGCGCCGGCCAGCACCGACCTGCAATCATTCCGGAGACGACTTTATGACGACGATGACGACGCCCCCGCACGTGGACAAAGAAAGCAATCCATGGGAGTCGCAGCGGGCGCGGTTTGACCTGGCTGCCCAAAAGCTCAACCTCGACGAGGGCCTGTGGCGCGTCCTCCGCTATCCCAACCGCGAACTCACGGTCTACATCCCGGTGCAGATGGATGACGGCCACCTCGAGGTCTTCACCGGCTTTCGCGTGCAGCATTCGATTGCGCGCGGCCCGGCCAAGGGCGGTATCCGCTACGCGCCCGACGTCACGCTCGACGAAGTTCGCGCCCTTGCCAGTTGGATGACGTGGAAGTGTGCCGTCGTCAACATTCCCTTCGGCGGAGCCAAGGGCGGCGTGATCTGCGATCCGCACAAAATGTCGATGGGAGAGGTCGAGCGCATGACGCGGCGCTACACCTCCGAACTGATCGAATTCATTGGCCCGGAAAAAGACGTTCCCGCTCCCGACGTCAACACCAACGAACAAATCATGGCGTGGATGATGGACACTTACTCCATGCACATGCGCCAGACGGTGACCGCGTGCGTAACCGGAAAGCCCATCAACATTGGTGGGTCCCGTGGACGCCGCGAAGCCACCGGCCGTGGCGTGATGATCGTGTGCGATGAAGCCTGCCAGAAGCTGGGCCTCGATCGCGAACGTACTCGGGTCGTCGTGCAAGGCTTCGGCAACGTGGGCTCCAATGCTGCTCTACTCATGCATCAGGCCGGTTATAAAGTGATTGGCATCGCCGAAGTTGGCGGCGGCCTGCACAACACCAACGGCATCGACTTGAAAGCTCTGGTGGATTTTCGCCAGAAGAATGGAACGGTTCACGGGTTCCCCGGCGCGGAAACGTGCGATGCAGCCGATCTGCTGGTGGCAGACTGCGAAATTCTCATTCCCGCGGCTACGGAGAATGTCATCACCAGCCGCAATGCCGACCGCGTAAAATGCCGCATCCTGGCGGAGGGCGCGAACGGTCCTACCACCTCCGCTGCCGACGATATCCTCACCGACAAAGGCGTCTTCGTGATCCCCGATATTCTGGCCAACGCCGGGGGCGTGACCACTTCGTATTTCGAGTGGGTGCAGGACCGCCAGGGCTACTTCTGGAAAGAGTCGGTGGTCAACGAACAGCTCGACGCCATCATGAAATCGTCATTCGAAGATGTGGTTCGTTATGCCGAGACGCACCACGTCAACAACCGCATCGCCGCTTACATGCTGGCCATTGACCGCGTGGCGTACACTATCCGCCAGCGCGGCATTTACGCGTAAGGAGAATCTATGCAATCGACTTACAGAACTCTGGCGGTAAGCGTTCTAGCTCTGGCGTTCGCGGTTTCCTTGGCGAGCGTCGTCGTTGCAGGGCAGGAACCGGGCTCAAAACCTGAGGCCATGGCGACGCCAGCTCAGATGGCGAAGCCTGCCGCCGCGGCCGCCAAGCTCGACATCAACAGCGCCACCAAAGATCAACTCAAAGAACTCCCCGGCATCGGCGACGCCTATTCGCAAAAGATCATTGACGGCCGCCCCTACCGCACCAAACTCGCTCTCGTGCAAAAAAAGATCATCCCCCAGGCCACTTACGACAAGGTCAAGGACCTGATTATCGCCAAGCAGCCTAAAGCGGGCGCGATGACTCCAGCCCCAAAATAAACCGATAACCACAGAGGACACAGAGGAGCCACGGAGGAAAACCTCTGTACGCTTCTGTGTCCTCTGTGGTTAATAATTGCGTTGTGACGTAGTGCTGCAGATGCATTGCGTTCCCTCTTGCCGTGGAGGATAATCAAACTGGATTCCGATTGGCCGCCGGAACCAACCTCGAAGTGTGAACCTACCTAACTCCATCACGCTCATCCGCATCTTCAGCATTCCTTTGCTGATGTGGATTCTTTCCAGCAGCCGCTTCAGCAGCGTGAACGGCGAAAAGGAATTGCTGGCTTCGGCGCTCTTCATCGCCGCCTCCATGACCGACGGCATTGACGGCTATCTCGCCCGCAAGCGCGGGCAGGTCACCACGATGGGGATTCTGCTCGACCCGCTGGCCGACAAGCTTCTCATCGCGGCGGCCTTCGTTACCCTGGTCCAATTGAATCCCAGCCTGGTTCCGGCATGGATTGCCGTGATCGTGATTGGACGAGAATTCCTGGTAAGCGGTCTACGTTCCATTGCCGCCTCTGAGGGCTTCACCATCGAAGCCAGTGAACTCGGCAAATTCAAAATGGTGGTGCAGATTGTCTCGGTGGTCGCTGTAATCCTTGACCACCGTTGGAAAGAATTGCCGGTCTACGGCCATTACATCTTCCCCATCCACTGGATCGCTTATCTTGCGATCTGGTTCATGGTATGTGTCTCCCTGGTGTCGGCAATCGACTACTTTGTCGCCTTCTGGTCGAAGATCGACCGGCGCGTGGTCAAGCGCCGTCGCCGCGCCTTCATCCTGAGCCGGCGCAGAAAGCCCGTGCCACCGCCGCAGGCGGACCGCGATGTCGCTACCTCGACCTAGTCCGGTTGCTGTGGAATCTGGCGATCCATCCGCAGGTGAGTTCTCGCCAGACGAACGCGCACTGCTGCTGCGCCTCGCCCATGACTCCATTCTCTCCGCGCTCGACGGGCGCGAGATCCCGCTCGACCCGCCGACGGACCATCTTGCCGAACCTCGCGGCGCATTCACCTCCCTTTACCTGCACGGTGAGTTGCGAGGATGCGTGGGTTATGTGCTTCCCGTGAGTCCCGTCTATCGTGCGGTCGCAGACACCGCGCGTGCCGCCGCTTTCGAAGACACACGCTTCCGTCCGGTCACGCTGCCGGAGGCGTCCCACCTGGAAATTGAACTCAGCATCCTGTCGCCTCCACAACCCGTTCCTGCCGAGGCCGTCGAAATCGGGCACCACGGCCTGCTGATCAGCAAGGCGGGGCGTCGCGGCCTGCTTTTGCCGCAGGTGCCAACCGAGCACCACTGGGACCGCACCACGTTCCTCGAACAAACCTGCCGCAAGGCCGGCCTGCCTCTGGATGCATGGAAAAATGGCGCAACAATCGAAGCCTTCACCGCCGAGGTTTTCGGGGAAAAGACTCAGTCTTGAGGGGTCTTGTCCGACCAGGCATCGCGCCTCTTCGATCAATTTGTCGTCGATTGAGGAATTAATTCCTCCCTGCGCATCGTCTGAGGTCGGGAGCTGTGGCAAAAAAAGGGGGACGGTTTCCCGTCCCCGGTATTCCTCTGATGAAAATCTACTGCATCTGATCCAGTTCCACGCCGTCTCCCGCATGTACATCTTCCAGGGCGAAAACGACCATGCCGGTCGCCGTGGTGTTTGTCACGCCGATGATCACGATCTCGCCCACAGACCTACGCGGCAAGTCCCGCACGTGAATCACCGGACCATTCCCTTTAGTAAACATGGCGGGATCGAACGAGGGCGTCTTTTTCTGCGTGTCCTCGGCCATCGCGGCCTTGAACGATAGGGAGTCCACTGGGTCATTCAGGTCCGTTTCATACTTGCGTACTGCCCGGAAATAATCGCCGATCTTCACTCCCTGGTTCGCTCCGAGGTTGATGTAAACCTTTTGTCCGGTGCCCAGTTCGGCATCGAAATCTTTTCCCATCACGATGCGCCCCGACAACTTATTGCTGGGCGGCAGGAAGCGATCGAAATGCACTGGCGCATGGAAAGACACAGCCTGCTTTTCCGCGAATGGGATCGCCGTATCGCCGGGATTGGCACCGTCACACGAATACTCGATCTGCCCGATTGCGGTCTTGTTCCGCACGTCAACGATCTTCACCCGTCCGACTTCCTCGTAAGGTTGGCCGGTTGCTTTGAGCAGTTTGCCTTGCCCGGGAAACGTCTCATACTCGTTCATGTCGCGTAGAGCGCGCACGATCTCGTACTCCGCACCCGCGCTATATCCGGTGCCTTGGAGGTAGACGATGTCGCCACGGGTGAACTTCGTAGTGGTAGGCGTCTGCAAGCCTCCCGCCACGTAGTTGGCGTCCGGCAGGATCTGTTTGCTGATGAATCCAGCGCAATACAAGTCAGCGTAGGTGGGCATCTGAACCCGCACATTGGGAAAGCTCACTGTGGTCGGCGAAGTCCCTTGGGGAACCTCGGCAACAGTAGCGTCCGAGCCAGTCTGCGCCCAAGCCGCTGTGGCGAGCAACAACACAAACAGTCCTGTTTTCTTCATGTTACCTCCGGGAAGGACCGCCTTGCGCTCCCCCCTAGTTAAATGCCGGAAAAGAAAAGGCTTCAGCCGGAAGGTAACAAGCGGGGTAAGGTGGGTCAAGGTTACGAGGGTGTCGGGAACCCTGGAGCAGAAGTTTTTCTCCCAGACTATTAATCCGTTGTTGCATAAGTAATTAGGCCCCTGTAATAATTCGCCGTCATTCTCTATACCCCGAACCGGGTGTCTTAATTTCGAAAGATGAATTCAGCTTCCCCTTATTCGCCCCGTCTCCTACCCCTGCGATTGCCGCGAGTGTGCGTGGCAGTCATCGGCTCCGATCCCAATGAAATGGCCGAAAAGGCCGAACTCCTGGTCCGCGATAACTCCTTTCTCGAGTTTAGATTAGACTACCTCTCCAAACCGGGCTTGGCGCTTCCCAGAATCAAACGCTTCTTGGACTCCCATCCCGGGACGGTCGTCATCGCTACCTGCCGCCGGGCCGCCAGCGGGGGAAAGTTCCGAGGCTCGATCGCCTCGCAGTTGGACCTCCTCGGCAAGGCTGCGGCTGCGGGCTGCCAGTTAGTCGACGTTGAGCTGCAGACCGCCAGCAAGTGCAAGCCCGAACAACTCCAAAAGCTCCGCACCCGCGCCGCCCTGATTCTCTCCTTCCACGATTTCCGGGCGACCAAGAAGCTGGACGAAACCCTGGAAAAAATGCTCGCCTACCCCGCTGACTTCTACAAAATCGTCAGCACGGCAACCACTCTCGCCGACAACGTCACCATGATCAAGTTTCTGGCGCGGGAGGGCGACCGGCACTCTCTGGTGGGCATGTGCATGGGCGAACAAGGAATTATGAGCCGCGTTCTAGCCGTCCGGGCTGGAAGCGTGTTCACCTTCGCCGCCGCCACTGCCGGCGAAGAGACCGCTCCTGGCCAGGTGACCGCGCAGGAATTGCGCAATGTTTATCGCATCGAGCAGGTTGACGTGGCCACGCGAGTCTATGCAGTGGTCGGTGATCCCATCGCACACTCCCTGTCCCCTGCCCTAATGAACGCGGCCTTCCGCCGGGAGAACGTGAATGCAGTTTACCTGGCCCTCCACGCCAAGACTTTGAAGGACCTGCTCACCTGCGTGCGCGAGATTCCCATCCACGGCATCAGCGTCACCATGCCGTACAAGGAAGCAATCCTCTCGCATCTCGACAACACGGACGCCCACACTATGAAGATCGGCGCCTGTAACACGGTCGTACGAGCACAGGATGGCAAGCTCTACGGCTTTAATACAGACGCGGCTGGGATCGTCCGGCCTCTGGAACGCCGTCTGAATACTCTGGAAGGCGCCCGAATTCTGGTGATCGGAGCCGGAGGAGCGGCCCGCGCCGCCGTGTTTGGGCTTAAGGAAAGAGGGTCGGAGGTCTACATTCTGAACCGCACTGCCGCGCCGGCCAAGAAACTGGCCCACCAGGCTCGAGCTCGAATCATCAAGCGCGCCGACCTGAGGAAGTTGGCCTTCGACGTCATCATCAATGCCACCCCGGTTGGAATGGGCAACCTGCGCGAGTCCCCGCTCCAAGAGCAGGAGATTAATGCCCGCTACGTCTTTGACATGATTTATGATCCCGCCGAAACCCGCTTCCTGAAACTAGCGAAGGAACGCGGAGCCCAAATCATCCCCGGCATCGAGATGTTCGTCCACCAGGCGGCGAGGCAATTCGAAATCTGGACTGGCAAACCGGCCCCCTGGGACGAGATGTTGCGCGTGGTTCTTCTGGCCTTGCAGGAGCGGGCCAACCGCTCCGCGGCCGGAAAATGAACGCCTTTCGATGCCTCTCGCGAAGAAAAAGTTGCATTTTACCTATGCACAAAGTAATATGCAGTTGGGGGATGCGTACTTTAAGCATTCTCGGATAGTTACGACCCAGGTACCGCCCGTTCCAACCTTTGCACTATAAGCTTTGGCGAAAAACTCGACGTGAGAGGTGGCCCAGTCCGCCTCCATCCCGGTTCGGAGAGTTCAACATGGCGTGGTACGCGTATTGTCTTACCGAGCATCAAACCCTTCCCAATGGAACCCGCACTCGCCGCCCTTTCCTGCTAGAGGGCGTCCAAGGAGTGAACGGCGCTGCGGTTCTGAGCTATCCGAGTGGTGAATTCGCGGTTATTGTCAGCGAATACGACCACGCAGCAGGTGAACTTGACCAGAAATCCGCGATTGAGCACGCTCGCGTGGTCAGCAACTGCTTCCGAAACTCCACCGTCCTGCCCTTCAAGTTCGGCACCATTTTCGACAGCGATGATGCGCTTCGCCAAGCCGTCCGGGTCAACCGGCGCGCCTTTGGCCTGAGCGTCGCTAAGCTGCGCGGCAAGTCCGAAATGCACATCAAACTGGTCGTCCGTGACGGTTCCCTGCGCGAGGCGATGATTGACATCGAACTTCCCGACACCGTCGGCGGCGACTACTTGTCTAAGCTGAAGGTGAAGGCGTCTCGTGAACGCGAACGCCAGACCAAGGCGCGGGCTCTGTCGGTCCAGGTGCACAAACTGTTCAACCCGCTCGAGGAAGAAGTCAGCTGCAAGAAGGTCGCACCCGAGGGCATGTTGATCGACATCGCCCACCTGATCGACTCCAAGAGCGTGGAAAAGTATCAGAACCGCTACAGCACCGCCGCCAAGCAGTTGAAGAACTGCGAAGTCGCGATCAGCGGTCCGTGGCCTCCCTATCACTTTCTCCCTGGGAAGCTGCGCACCGTTGCCGGCAACAGCTAGTCTCAAGAACTTCCGTTGATCCGAGCCCGTGGCCGGCCACAACCCGCTATGGGCTTGGCGTTTCTGCCGTCTGTTAGCGGCGTGCATTGAATATGCATTGTTCTGCACTTCCAATTTAGCGCCGATTTCCACCTCCAAGTCGCACCTAACTCGGTTGTTCGAACTAAGTCGTTAATCCTCATAGATTTATCTCTTTGTGTGACCTACATCACGCGAGCTGCCAACTTTGGTGCGGCAAGTGCATCTTTCCTTGGTAATAAAGAGGCCGCAAACTCAAGCACCATGACCTTCACTCTATCTCCGCGTCACTTCCCGAACCGTTCCGGCTGGCGGAACGGCGTCTTGCATCGCCTTTCCTGACATCACCTACCAAATCCGTAGCCTCTTGAAATGTGGCCCCAGCGATGGGGCCATTTTTGTTTGCTGAAAATCGTGACGGCTCAAATACACCCGCCGGGAGTGTCCAACTCCGTGTTACCGGCCCTCCGGCAGTTCTCCAGCGGCGCTCAAAATGAACTGCGAGTGCGGCCACCGCGACCACACTCCGGCCATCGAACAAATTGCGGTCCCGTTGCGTACTTTTGAAACAAGGAAAAGTGTGGGTGTAACCTTGTGCCACCTCCTGAAACATGGAGTACGGCACGCCGCCTGTGGGGATGCAGGAAATTAAGACGACACAGAATCTGTTAAGCCCGGCGAGGACTTCATGGAAACACTCCGTCAAGATATCCGGTATGCGCTCAGAAATTTAAGCAAGACGCCCAGCTTCGCCGTAGTCGCAGTACTCACGCTGGCCCTGGGGATCGGGGCATCCACGGCCATCTTCAGCATTCTGGAAAACATTCTCATGGAGCCCTTTCCTTATCCAGATGCGCAGCGCTACATGTTCCCAGAGATCCACGACACGGAACGAAATGAGCCGGGCGGGCGCAATGGGTTCACTGGGCCCGAATTCCTGGATTATGTGGCGCAGAATCATGTTTTCGACCGGGTAATCGGCAATGACAACTTAGACGTGCTCTACCGCTCCGGAGAAGGCACTGAACTGCTCCGGGGAAATTACGTAACGCCTGGAACCTTTGAATTCCTAGGTATGTCTCCGCTCCTTGGCCGTGTGATGGTCCCCGCGGACTATGAACCAGGCGCCTCTCCCGTTTTCGTGCTGCGCTACAAGACATGGGTCAACGAGTTTGCTGCCGATCCCAAAATCTTGAACAAGACGTTCGTTTTAAACGGCACGCAGCGAACCCTGGTCGGCATTATGCCGCCGCGCTTCGGATGGGGCGACGCTGATTTATGGATTCCCGATAAGCCAAGCCATGCCATTCAGAAAAACGTCATAGCCGGAGCTTTTAACCGTTACTGGTCGTTGATGGGACACTTAAAGCCGGGAGTCTCGCAGAAGCAAGCCGTAGCCGATCTGACAGTCGTGGCCAATCGGCTGGCGACCATCTACCCCAAGGATTACCCGAAGCACTTTACGGTGGAGATTGAATCGCTCACGGATCTGGTCGTCGGACGCTTTCGCACCACTCTCTATATCGTGCTTGCCGCCGTGGGTTTGCTGCTGCTGATCGGTTGCGGAAACGTGGCCAATCTTCTTCTGGCCAGAGCCACCACTCGCGAAAAGGAATTTGCCATTCGCTCCGCGCTCGGCGCTAGCCGCAGCCGCGTGATACGCCAACTGCTGGTCGAGAGTCTGATCCTGGCGGCGGGCGGAGCAGTCCTGGGAGTTCTACTGGCCTGGGGAGGTTTGAAATTCATCGTCGCCCTGATGCCGCAAGACATTATTCCTGCGGAGGCCGTTATCCGCCTGAATACGCCGGTGCTGCTCTTCACCTTAGGCGTGACCATTCTGACGGCCCTAACTTTTGGCCTCGTCCCGGCGCTCAAGGCAGCCCGAAAGGATTTGAACGAGCCCTTGCGCGACACCGGCAAAGGCCTCAGCGGCGGTTTCCGTCACGGAAGACTCCGGAATGCAGTTGTCGTCTTGGAAGTCGCGCTTTCGCTCACGCTGATGGTCGCCGCCGGCCTTCTGATGCGTAGTTTTGTGGCCCTCCGCGAGGTCCATCTCGGCTTCCAACCGGACCACGTCATGTCCGCGAGGCTGCCGCTCCCGGTGGAACGCTACAAGACTGCGGATCAGGTGGCCAGCTTTTATCGCCCCTTGTTGCTGCGCCTGAAGGCCCTGCCGGGCGTCGTAGCCGTCACCGAGACCAGCACGCTTCCGCCCTACGGCGGCATTCCCAGCGAAATCGAAGTCCCCGGAAAGACTCACTCGGAAAAATGGGATTCCATCTTTCAACTCTGTAGTGAAGGATACTTCCAGGTTCTCAAAATCCAGCTTCTCGATGGCAGAACCTTCACCGAGGGCGAGGTTGCCGGCGCGCGCAAACTCGCGGTGGTAAACCAAACCTTTGTGAAAAAGTATTTGCCCGGAGAAAATCCCATCGGCCGGCAGGTTCGCATCGCATCCCTTGCTGACTTTGAGGACAAAGTGCCGGACCCCACCTTCGAGATCATTGGGGTGGTCGCCGACGCCAGGAACCATGGCCTCCAGGACCCTGCCGGGCCAGAAATCTGGATCCCCTATACCGTCACCGGCTCAGCCTTTCGCGGCATCCTGGTTCGCACTGCTCAAGAGCCGCTCTCCATGCTGAAGGCCGTCCGCCATGAAGTCTGGGCCACAGACTCCAACGTCGCCCTGACGCTCACCGGCACATTAGAGGGCTACATCAGCCAGTTTTCTTACGCCGGACCGCGATTTGGTTTCATGCTGATGATCATCTTTGGCACCATCGGCCTGATCCTGGTCACCATCGGGGTTTACAGCGTGCTCTCCTACACCACCGCGCGACGCACCCAGGAAATCGGCATTCGCATGGCTCTCGGTGCGCAGGGCGCCGATGTCCTCAGCATGGTAATTCGCATGGGCCTCCGGCTCGTAGCCATCGGCGTGGTCGTCGGACTGATCGTCAGCCTGGCGTTGAGCCGAATCCTCGCGACGCAACTCTGGGGAGTGTCGGCGTACGATCCGTGGACATTAACGTGTGTGCCCATTGTGCTGCTGATGACCGGGTTTCTCGCTTGCTGGTTGCCCGCTCGGCGCGCCGCTCGAGTCGATCCCTTGGTCGCGCTGCGCTACGAATGAGGTGCTTCTGCGTAACAGGAATTCCGAAGTCGTGAAGAGAAAGCAACTCTGACGTGCCTGTCTTGTTTTCGCACACTCGGGCAAACCCGCCAATTAGACTCGGGCAAACACCGAAATGAAAACATTGGAGTCGCTGTTTCGTTCTCGTGCCGCTGTCGGATACACTGACCAACGACTATGACCCAACCCCTTTCTGCCTCCGGCCTCGCTGCCGCCAAACTCTGCTTCGCAGTTCTACTAGTTGCCTCTTTCTCAACCGCGGTCGGTGCCCAGAACCAGCAACCCAAGCCAGCGCCCATGCCGTTTGCCGCGCAGCCGCAGGCATCCCAGGCGGAGCAGGCAAACTTTCCTCCCCGATTGCTCGAAGAACTTTCCGCGATTAAGGCGGCCGCGCTGTCCGACGATTACGCCTACCGCCAAGTTGCCCATTTAACCGAGAACATCGGCCCACGCCCCAGTGGATCTCTGCAAGCCAAAGCCGCGGTGGATTATGTCGCCGCCGAGTTGCGCCAGCTCGGGTTGGACGTCCATCTCGAAGAAGTAAAAGTCCCGCACTGGGTACGCGGCGCCGAGACCGCCGAACTGACCGAATACGCAGGCCAGGCCGCGGGCACCACGCAGAAAGTTGTCGTCACCGCGCTCGGCGGAAGCACATCGACGCCCACCGAAGGCCTTACCGCGGATGTGGTCGTGGTCAGCAATTTCGACGAACTGAAAGCTCTCGGCCACGACAAAGTTGCCGGCAAGATCGTTCTCTTCAATGAACTCTTCGACAAGCAGAAGGCCGCCGCTGGGATGGCCTTCATGGCCTACGGTGAAGCAGTGGGGTATCGCGGTGCCGGTCCCAAGGCCGCGGCCAACCTGGGCGCAGTGGCCGCGTTAGTCCGCTCGGTCGGCAGCGCCGACTTCCGTCTCCCGCACACCGGGTTCAGCGCCCCCGCCGGAATTCCCGCCGGCGCCGTCACTGCAGAAGATGCCGACCTGATCGCCGATCTTTCCACACAAGGCAAGGTCCGCATGCATCTCACTCTCACTCCTCAAAAGTTGCCGGATGCGACCAGCTACAACGTCATCGCCGATCTCAAAGGCAGCGAACATCCGGAGCAAGTCGTCGTCGTCTCCGGACATCTCGATTCCTGGGACCTCGGCACCGGCGCCATCGACGATGCCGCCGGCGTCGTGGTCGCCATGGAAGCGGCCGAGATTCTGCAGAAGCTGCACTTGCGCCCCAGGCGCACGCTGCGGGTAATCGCCTGGATGGACGAAGAAAATGGAGGCTCCGGCAGCCAAGCCTACAGCAAGGATTATTCCGCCGAATTCCCGCACTACGCGGCTGCCATCGAAAGCGATTCCGGTGCAGCGCACCCGCTGGGCTTCGACGTCAAGATGTCCCCGCACGCCGCTGAACTCTTGCGTCCTGCGCTCGCAGTTCTGCAAAGCTTCGGAGGCAATGCCGTCATGCCTAGCAGCTATCCGCCGGGAGCCGACATCGCCGCCATGTCGGAGGCTGGCGTGCCCGCCCTCGGACTTCTGCAAGACGGCCGCACCTACTTCAACTACCATCACAGCGCCGCCGACACGCTGGATAAAATTGTCCCCGCCGAGCTGCGCGAAAACGCAGCCGCCATGGCCGTCATGGGATATGCCTTGGCCAGCATGAAGGACCCGTTACCGCGATAGGCAGAATTTCTGCGACAGCGGACCCTTCGTGCAGCTCGACGTTCGCGTTCAACGTCAAAATTCGATGCGGTTCAAGAACCGGGATGAACGCCCCCGGTGCAGAACTGAGGGCCCGATTAGAAGCTGTCTCTCGAAAAAAGGTTGGCTTGGTCTCGCACCTGGGCGCTCGCCGAGTCCTCTTGCAGCCTTCGAAGCGGTTGACGCATCTTAATTTTGGCGCTTATCATCTTCGTTTGGCCTTAACACCATGGACGCCTCCGGGATGGGGCGTCCTCAGAGTTTGATGAGAGCGATTTTTCAGGATCAACCGAGTAGAAATGACCTATGGATAAGAAGAAGTTGGAAGCTTTCAAAAAACGTTTAGAGACGCGGCAGCAGGAATTGCGCCGCACGGTAAACCGTACCCAGGCCGACGGCCGCTCCGCCGACGAGGATACCGCCCAGGACATCGCCGACCGCGCCGCCAGTTCCTACACCAAGGAATTCCTGTTCAGCCAGAGCAACAACGACCGCCAAACTTTGCAGATGGTCGACAAGGCGCTGGCCCGCATCCGCGAAGGCAACTTCGGCGAATGCATCCACTGCGGCAAAGAGATCAACGCCAAGCGCCTCGAAGCCGTCCCCTGGACGCGCCACTGCATCGAATGCCAGGAAAAGCTGGAGCAGGGAATGTTGGAGGAAGCTCCGCGGTAGACACAGTTTTGTGGCAACAAGACGCCGCCGAGAAATCGGCGGCGTTTGTATTTCAGGGTAGTGAAACGATGTGGGGACAGCCGCCCTCGGCTGTTCGCCGGACGCCGCCCGGCTTCTCACGCTGCCTTCAACTGGAACGGCAGCCGGCGAAGCCGCTGACCCGAGGCCGCAAAAATCGCATTCGCCACCGCGGGCGCGGCCGGCGGCAGCCCCGGCTCACCCATTCCGCCGGGTTCTTCCTTGTTGATGACTAAATGCACTTCGATCGGCGGGGCCTCGTTGATCCGGAGCGGATCGTATCCATCAAAATTGGTTTGCTCCACCGCGCCATTCTTAATCGTGATCTCATTCTTCAACGCGGCACTCAATCCAAAAACAATCGCGCCCTCCGTCTGCGAGCGCACCGACTCGGGATTCACCATTTGCCCGCAATCCACCGCGGCCACGATGCGATCGATCTTGAACTCGCTGCCTTTCACCGTCACTTCCGCCACTTCGGCAAAATAGCTACCGAAAGAGAAAAACGCCGCAATCCCGCGTCCCCGGCCCTTCCCCAGCGGCTTACCCCAGTCCGATTTCTCGGCCGCCAATTCTAGCACTCCGAGCAGGCGCGCCGGATACGGATCATCCTCGCTCTTTGGTTTCCAGTTGGCCGACTTGACTAGCAGCGACTTCCGAAACTGAACCGGATCCTGTCCCGCCGCCGCCGCCAGTTCATCGATGAAGCTCTCCACCGCAAAACCGTTAAACGAATTCTCCACCGACCGCCACCACGCCCGCGGCACCGCACTGTTGACGCCATTGAACTCGAGCCGCACATTCGGAATCGCGTACGGCATTTCCTTCGCGCCGCCAACTTCCTGTTGCTCCGGCGCAGCCTTCGGATCCCAATACCCGCGAATCGACGTCGACGCCAGTGTATGAAACCACGCCACCGGACGCCCATTCGCATCCACCGCCCCTCGCATGCGATGGCACGTCGCCGGCCGGTAGAAGTCGTGCGTCATATCATCTTCCCGCGTCCACACTAACTGCACCGGCTTGCCCACCAACTTCGCGATCTGCGCCACCTCCGCCGGAAAATCAGCCATATAGCGCCGCCCGAATCCTCCGCCCATCAGCGTCGTATGCACGACAACTTTGTCGGGCTTGAGACCCAGCACCTGCGCCACCGTTCCCTGCACCCAATCCGGCGATTGTGTCGGCGCCCACACTTCCGCATCGCTTCCGCGTGCATGCGCCGTGATGTTCATCGGCTCCATGGTCGCGTGCGCCAATAGCGGCATCTCGTACACCGCCTCCACTTTTTTCGCTCCATTCGAAAGCGCCGCGTCAACATCGCCGTCGTTGCGAACCCGCTTCCCCGATTTCTGAGCCGCGCCTCGCAAGGCCTCCTGCATCCCTTCGCTCGATTCCGAAACCGCCGCTCCGTGATCCCAAGTGATCTGCAGCGCTTCGCGTCCCTTCATCGCGGCCCAAGTGGAATCGCCGATCACGACGATCCCTCCGGCAGTGAACATCCCGGCTCCCATGGCCGGAATTTCAAAAACATCGAGCACGCCCGCGACCGCCTTCGCCTTGCCCGCATCGAAGTGCGCCGCCTTGCCGCCAAACGTCGGACACCGCGCCACCACCGCAAACACCATCTCCGGAACCCGCACATCGATCCCGAACTGCGCGCTGCCATTCACCTTCGACGGCACATCCACCCGCGCCGTCGGATGTCCAATCAATTCAAAATCCGCTTCATCCTTGAGTTGCACCTTCTCCGGATCGGGCAGTGGCAACTTCCGCGCAGCCTCAACTAGTTCCCCGTAACTGGCCTTGCGATCGGATTTCTCGTGCAGCACCGTTCCCTTCTGCGCTTCGCATTCGGCAGGCGGAACGTTCCACTTCGCCGCCGCCGCCGTAATCATCAACCCGCGCACGGCTGCCCCGGCTCGTCGCAGAGGCGTGTAATTCTCCATCGTGCTCCCGCTTCCACCGGTCCCCATGTGCGCGTACATATCCGGCCGCGTCTCCGCTTGCTCCACGCTGACCGTATTGAAATCAACCTCGGCCTCTTCCGCGAGTATCATCGCCAGCCCGGTTTTGATTCCCTGCCCCATCTCCGACTTGGCCACGATCAGCGTGATGTGCCCGTCCGGCTTCACGTGAACATAGGCATCAAACGGATTCGGCCCAGCCTTCTTCGCTCCCCGATCGGACTCCTGTGCACGCAGCAGCGATCCCGAGAACCGCACCCCAATGACCAGAGATCCCGCCCCGGCGACCGCTCCTCCCACCACGAATTGTCGGCGGCTAATGGCCATGGCTATGCTCCTTTCCCAGCGCCAACACTGGCGCCAGAAGTACTCGCACGATGAATCGCTCGCCGGATGCGCCCATACATGCCGCACCGGCACAAGTTCCCCACCATCGCGGCCTCGATCTGATCGTCGCTAGGCTTGGGAGTCTTCGCCAGCAGCGCCGCCGCCGACATAATCTGCCCGGTCTGGCAGTATCCGCACTGCGGCACCTGCTCCGCGATCCACGCCCGCTGCACCGGATGCGAATTGTCCGATGACAGTCCCTCAATGGTCGTGATCTTCTTCCCACCCACCGACGATACCGGAGTCTGGCACGCGCGCACGGCTTCGCCATTCAGATGCACCGTGCACGCCCCGCACAGTCCCATCCCGCAGCCATACTTCGTGCCCGTCAAATTCAGTTTGTCGCGCAGGACCCACAACAGAGGAGTGTCGGGGGCGACCTCAACCTCATGTGGACTGTTATTGATGATCAGATGAATTGCAGCCATGGGAGACTCCAGAAGCGGAGGTTAAGCGTTAGACGAGGCTACTCCAATAGCGTTTCGGCGTGCAAACACCCTCTCGCAGCCGTGGAAGAGCGACCTTCAGAGCCGTGGAAGAGCGGCCTTCAGAGCCGTGGAAGAGCGACCCTCCCGCAGCCGTGGAAGAGCGACCCTCCCGCAGCCGTGGAGGAGCGACCTCCAGAGCCGTGGAAGAGCGACCCTCCCGCAGCCGTGGAGGAGCGACCTTCAGAGCCGTGGAAGAGCGACCCTCCCGCAGCCGTGGAGGAGCGACCTTCAGAGCCGTGGAAGAGCGACCCTCCCGCAGCCGTGGAGGAGCGACCTTCAGAGCCGTGGAAGAGCGACCCTCCCGCAGCCGTGGAGGAGCGACCCTCAGAGCCGTGGAAGAGCGACCTTCCCGCAGCCGTGGAGGAGCGACCTTCAGAGCCGTGGAAGAGCGGCCCTTTAAGGCCGCGTAAGGCACACCGAAATAACTGGGGCTTTAGCCCCGGCGTCTAATTCTCCGGCTTCTTCACTTCGTCTTCCGCCGCCTCCGCTCCCGGCATCACATTCTTCAGCGGAGCCTTGCGCTGCTCCTCGAGTTCCGGCCGCGGCAACGGTTTCCGCGGCAACATCTGATCCCGCATCGCCGTGTTGTAGACAAAGATCGCCTCGACCACAGCCGCCTGCGCCAGATCATCCGCCTGCAGCCGCTCGTAAGTATCCATGTTGGAATGGTGCGTGCGCGATCCATAGTCGAGCATGTCCTGAATGAACTGGAATCCCGGCACGCCCACCGAGTCGAACGCCTCGTGATCGGTCCCGCCCGTATTCCTCATCGTCAGCGTGCTCACGCCCAGGTCCTGCAAGGGCGCGATCCACTGCTGGAAAATCGGTCCTACCGCGGCATTCTCCTGCAAATAGACGCCGCGAATCTTTCCCGAGCCGTTGTCAAGGTTGAAGTATCCCGAAATTTTCTGTTGCTCCGGTTTCACTTGCACCCCACCCGCAGGCTTGCGCAAAAAGTCCGGAAGCTTCAACTGGTCGGGCTCGGTCGAGAGCGGCACGTATCCGAAATGCTGCTTCACGTACCCATAAGAGCCAAACTCTCCCTGCTCCTCCCCAGTCCACAAGCCCACGCGGATCGTCCGCCGTGGCTGCACATGCAAGGCGTTCAGAATTCGCATCACTTCCATTGCGACCACTGTTCCCGCCCCATTGTCAGTCGCTCCAGTCGCGGACGCCCACGAATCCAGATGTCCCCCGACCATCACCACTTCCTCTTTCAGCTTGGGATCGGTCCCGGGAATTTCGGCGATGGTGTCAAACCCATGCTCGTGATCGCCCGTAAATTCCGTCTCCACATCCATCTCGACCGTGACCGGCACGTTCGCCTTCAGCAGCCGGTACACGCGCCCGTAATTCTCAATCGCCATGACGACAATCGGCAGTTCCTCGGCATGCGTCCGCTGATAAGTGAACCACCCCATCCCCGATCCGCCATCGTCAAAAATCGTTCCCCCGGATCCGCCGTTGTTGCGCCCATCGCGGCTCGGAACCACAATCCCAGCCGCATGCTCGGCGGCAAAAAACAGTCCCGCCTTCTCGCGAAATTCCAGCCGCTTGATGAACGTCTGGAAAAAATCCTCGTGCTCTCCAACGTGCACCGGATATTCGGCGGTCTGCTTAAGATTGGCATCGTCTCGCCGCTCAAACAGCGGCTTGTCGACCGGCTTCACGTCGCGCATGTCACCGAAGAAAACAATTTTGCCCGCCAGCTTGCCCTTGTACTTGTCCAGTTCCTTCTCGTCCTTCGCATTCACCCAAACCGCGCGCCCATTGATGGGCCCTTTGCTCGGCGGCGACCAGGGCAGCGCCTGCGCAATAAACACCGCCGTATCCGGCGCCGACATGCGCACCCAGGTGTTGAGCTGGCGCCAGCCCATGCCAAACTCGCCCCAATCTTCGAGGTGCGCATTGCTGCATCCCATCGCGGCAAACTGGTCGCGCGTCCACTCGTTCGCCCGCTTCAAGTTCGGAGACCCCGTTAGCCGCGGCCCGATCCCATCCGCCAGCGCCGAAGCAAACTCCATCACATGCGAGTGCGAAAGCCCCTCGTCCCGGATGCGTTGGTACATCGTGTAATCCAGATTCTCGGTTGCGGGTTGAGCCAGTTCGTACGAAGGCTTGTTCGCTTCGTCGGCTTTCGCGTCTTTGGACTTCTTCTCAGCCGCCGATACGGAAAAGCTGAGGCACAACAGCACTGCAAGGGTTGACAATACCAACTTGTGCGATGACATTTCCTTTTTCCTCCCTCAGAACGGAAAACGCAGACTAGCAGATACCTCAGTATTGCGAAAGACGCAGCCCCCAGCCTTTCTTGAGGACACGAAACTCAAGAAATGAGCACTGCACACAGTGAAGCGGCTGAAAAAAACGTTAAGCGGTTGACAGGTACGTTACTAGCCGGGGCAGAATTTATCGGAAAAGTTTCTTTTTGACGTTCACCTCGTC
Organism: uncultured Acidobacteriaceae bacterium; assembly: GCA_963707205.1. GTDB lineage: Bacteria > Acidobacteriota > Terriglobia > Terriglobales > Acidobacteriaceae > Sulfotelmatobacter. Next base: position 265,139 of record CAVPQE010000020.1, on the reverse strand, counting down.
CAAGCGATCCTGTTATGATTGCTCTATTGGCACTGCGTTCTTTCTTGCAGCCTGCCCTTCCGCGATCTTGCTTGTTCGGGGCTTCGAACCTTAGGGTGAGAACATGGGGACCAATTCTTCGCTTTCTACGCGAATCTCGGAAAGCACGTTCCTGCGGTATATCTTCGCGATTGCTGCGGTTGTAACCGCGGTTCTGCTTAGTAGTGCACTGCATCCCTTGGTCGGCGACCGCGCGGCTTACGTCCTGCTTTTGCCGGCGGTAGCATTCTCTGCCTGGTACTGCGGCATCGGGCCATCCATTGTGGCGACCGTGCTCGCGCTTGTGGGCGCGATGTATGGACCTGTTACGCCTCCACACTCGTTTCGTATTCCCACTCGTGCCGAGTTGGTTCTTATCCTGGCATTCCTGTTCTCCTCGATCATTGTCGTGGCCATGGCGGAAGCGCGTCGCCGCCACAATGAAACACTGCGCAAGGCGCAGGGAGAACTCGAAAGTCGCGTCCACGAACGCACCGCCGAACTCGACACGGCCAATCAGAATCTGCGCGAACTCTCAGCCCGTCTGCTGCAGTTGCAGGATGACGAGAGGCGCCGCATCGCTCGCGAACTTCACGACAGCGTTGGACAGATGTTGGCGGCCCTGAGCATGAACCTGGCTACCGTCCGTGTCGACATCGAGCGCTTGACCAAAACCGCCAATGCCCTTTCCGACAGCGAAAATCTAGTCCATGAAATGACCGCTGAAGTCCGCACCATTTCTCACTTGCTTCATCCGCCTCTGCTGGATGAAGCGGGCCTGGCCTCTGCCCTTCGCTGGTATGTGGATGGATTTGCTCTCCGCAGCAAAATCAAGGTGGATCTGGACCTCCCTGACGATTTCGGACGATTGCCGCGGGAGTGCGAAACCGCCGTTTTTCGCGTGGTACAGGAATGCCTTACGAACATTCACCGGCATTCTGGAAGTCCGATGGCCAAGATTCGCCTTCGTCAGCGCGACGATCACGTGATGGTCGAGATCGCGGACAAGGGCAAAGGTATCCCGCCCGAAAAGCAGCAGGAAATGGCTTCCTCCGGCACGCCCGGCGTTGGGGTTCGAGGCATGAGAGAAAGGCTCCGACAGCTGGGTGGAACGCTGGAGATTAACTCGAACGGGACGGGCACCGTTGTTGTAGTCGGCCTGCCTATCACAGCGATTTCCTCGCCCTCCAATGCGGTCGAGGTCACTGACACCTCGCCCGCTGCGGCGTAGCGAAGTTGCTCGCCGAGATTGAAACCCTGAATTGAGTCGCTTTTGATGAAGTCGCATTCGTCTCGACAGTGATAGATCTGTCATTCTGAGGCCCGCGAGCCCTTTGCGGGCCGAAGGACCTTTGCAATCTGCGAGGAACCAGATAGGCTCTTCGCTTTCTCCACAGCCTCATGTGACATCCAACCTTGTCATCCACAGGCGAAAGAGGCAGATCATGTTCAAGGCGGAGGCGGTAGCTACTTTGGTCGAGAAAAAGGCCGCAAGTCCTTTGTTGTCAAGATTTTGACCCCGAAGCCTTTTGCCCTCAAGATTTTGCAAGGCATTTTTGCAAAACCCGCGTCGGTCGCGGCATCTGGAAGGGTGGGGGAGGGGGGTACCCCCGAGAATGCAAGATTTCCCAAGAACGAACTTGCTGAAATGGCGGCCTCCGCGACCCGTATTCAGAATTTTTTTCAGCAATGATTCACAGGTCAATCGCTAGTTTTGACGCCCTGTTTCGCCCCTGTTAAACTGCTAGTTTATCCAGCCCGCCGTTTATAACCAGAAGGGAAGTCCGTGCGCGCAGAAACCCGCCATCAACTGAAACAGGATGCCTTCAGCCGTGTAACCTTCGACGCCGCCGAGAAAACGGCCGATTGGACAGTCGCCCACCGCACAACGCTGATCGTTTCCGCAGTCGCAATCGCAATCGTCCTCGCCGCCGTGATTGGCGGATGGTATTACCTGAGCGCACAAGACGAAAAAGCCAGCTTCGATCTCTCGCAGGCGGTTCGCACCATGGACACGCCGCTCCGCCCCGAGGGCACGCCCGCCCAGCCTGACGTCCCCAGCTTCACTTCCGCCAAAGAGCGCGCGCAAGCCGCCCAGAAGCAATTTCAGGCGATCGTCGACAAGTATCCGCACACCCGCACCGCCGACATGGCCCATTACTTTCTCGGCGTGACCGCCGCGAGTTTGTCCGACAATGCCGCCGCCGAGCGCAACTTCAAGCAGGTGGCTTCCGCCGGCAACCGCGAGGTTGCGGCAGTTGCCAAGTCTGCCCTCGCCTCGCTCTACGGTCAGACCAACCGCACCAAGGAAGCCGTCGCTCTCTATCAGGAACTGATCAACAAGCCCACCGCGTCCGTCAGCAAAGTAACGGCGCAGTTACAGTTGGCCGAACTCTATCAAAACTCCAACCAGCCACTCGATGCCAAGAGGATCTACGAGCAGATCAAGAAAGAAAACGCCGGCAACGAAGCGGGACAACTCGCCACGCAGAAGTTGTCCGAACTGAAGTAAACATCGCCCAAACTCGCCCTGTTTGGCTTCGGTTCGTTACCTTCGTAAGGCCCTGTCCGACGTTTTGCCGTGAGTCTCAGAGCACACTCAAGGAAAATTCAGAAGCGTGCATTCTTCGTTCCTGAGTGAGGCCAAATGATCTGCTGCCGGAGCCGGCGTCGTTTCTTCGTGATCTCTCTTCTTGGATTACTCCCCGCGCTCACCTTCTGCCAAGAGAATTCCTCCTCGCAAAGCCTTGGTGATGTTGCCCGCAAGCTGCGTAAGGACACCACGGAAGAGGTCCGCATGACCGACGCAGACACAAAAAAACTCTTCGAGTCCGTCGACAGAATCTTCGCGTTCGCCGCAGAAGATACTGGCATGCCCAAGCACGCCGTGGTGAAGCGGGGCTTGGTCAGCAAGGCCGACGTGGAGAAGTACGCGCGCGGCGCGCTTGCCAAGGAGGAGTTCACGCAACGATTTGCCCAGGAAGAACTGAGCATGAAGAAACTCGGCTTCCTCCCGCGCGATTTCAACCTGCGGGAATTTCTGGTGAAGTCCACGGGCCAACAGATTGCCGGCTACTACGACTTTGAAACCAAGACCATCTCTCTGCTGAACTGGGTTCCTCCCGACCGCCAGGAACCGATCCTGGCTCACGAACTCACCCACGCCCTGCAGGATCAGAACTACGATCTGCGGAAGTGGATGAAGGCTGCTCTTAAGCCGGCGGGACACAGTTCCAAGACGACCGAAATCGACAACGATGACGGCGCGACCGCCCGCAAGGCCGTGGTCGAAGGCCAAGCCATGGTGGTTTATGTGGACTATCTCCTCGCGCCCATGGGACGCAATTTGGTGGACACGCCCGATCTGATCTATTCGATGGAAGAACCCGCGGTGAAGGCGGTAGCAGACTCGCAGATGCTGCACGATGCCCCGATGATTCTGCGCGAGTCGGGATCGTTCGCTTACAACGAAGGCCTGATCTTTGAAGGCGAATTGCTCCATAAGGGCGGAAGGCAAATGGCGTTCGCCGGCGCTTTCGCACGCCCGCCAAAGAACTCGCATGAAGTGCTGCAGCCAGAGGCCTACATCAAGGGGGAAAAGCTGCCTCCGCTGGGTGTGCCGGATTTGAAGCAGTTACTGGGTGAGCAGTACGAGGTATACGACTCGGGAGGCATTGGGCAACTCGACGTCCGTGCGCTCCTGAAACAGTACGGAGAACGGAGAATTGCGGACGACGTCTCTGCCGCATGGCAAGGTGGTGCGTACGTAACTTTCCATCGCAAGGACAAAGTAGCGAGCGGAGCAGCCGCGACCACGGCCGACTTGGCGCTTCTATATGTTTCGCGATGGACAACGCCCCAAGCCGCCGAACGTTTCGCGCGCTTTTACACCTCCGCGGTCGCGCAGCGCTATCAAACGGTGACGCAGCAGTCCGCGCCCACGTGCAGCGGGCCAAACTGTCCGGTATCGCGCGCCCAAATGATGACTGAGGAGGGACCGGTGCTCGTGGAGCATTGGGGAGACAACAGTGTGATCGTCTCTGAGAGTTTCGACATGACCACCGCCGCCAAAATACACAATGCTGTGCGGGACGGAGCCGCCAGCGTGCACGCCGGGAATTCTCCGCAAGACGAAATTGGGCTGCGGCTCTACGAGATCCCTGCCTTCCGGAAGATCGCAGAGGAGATCGGTATGCAGATCGCGCGAGAAATGACGCTGAGCCCCAGCCGCTAAGAATCCGGATATCCCAAGACTCGCCTTCGGCCACACCGGAGATTTCTGTTCGTCCAGCCATTTCCCCTTTTTTCGCAGGTTGGTTACCATGTTGTGCAGCTTTCCAAATCCACAACTGGACCTCCATGGCAGACATCACTCTCCGCGTCAACGGCAGTGAAAAGAAAGTCAGCGTCTCTCCGGAGACGCCTCTACTCTGGGTTCTCCGCGACACCCTCGAACTCACCGGAACCAAATTCGGCTGCGGCGCGGGATTGTGCGGCGCATGCACGGTCCACGTCGATGGCAATCCGATTCGCTCCTGCTCGACTCCGGTTTCGCAAGTCGCGGGCAAAAGCGTGATCACGATTGAAGGTCTCGGAGCCAACGGCCTGCACGTGCTGCAGCAAGCCTGGATCGCGGAAGAGGTTCCGCAATGCGGCTACTGCCAGACGGGACAGATCATGTCCGCCGCAGCGCTGCTGGCGAAGACACCCAACCCCACCGACGAGCAGATCACCCAGGCGATGAACGGCAACCTCTGCCGCTGCGGAACCTATGAACGGATTCGCAAAGCGGTGCATCGCGCCGCCGCCAGCGGAGGCTCGCGATGAGTCCACTTTCCCGCCGTGAATTCGTAACCGCCGGAGTCGCCGCTGGCGCTGGCTTAGTGATCGGCTTCTACCTTCCGCACAAATCCGCTTCGCACGAAGAGTCGTTTTCGCCCAACGCCTATTTGCGCATCACGCCCGACAACAAAGTCACGATCATGGTCGCGCGCTCCGAGATGGGACAAGGCGTGCGCACGGCGCTGCCCATGATCCTCGCCGAGGAACTCGAGGCCGATTGGAAGCAGATCGAAATCGAGCAGGCAGGAGCAAGCACGCTCTTCGGCGATCAAACCACGGGAGGAAGCGCGAGCATCCGCACCACGTGGGATCCGATGCGCAAAGCCGGCGCCGCAGCGCGCGAGATGTTGATTTCGGCCGCTGCCCTGACGTGGAACGTTCCGCGATCTTCGTGCACGGCCGAGAACAGCCACATCAAGCACGCCGCCACCAACCGGAGTTTGAGCTACGGCGAGCTCGCGGGCAAAGCTGCGACGCTGCCGATCCCGACCGACGTAACACTCAAGCAGAGCAAGGACTACAAGATCGTCGGGCAACGCGTGCCCCGCCTTGACTCACCCGACAAGGTAAAAGGCGAAGCGATTTTCGGAATTGACTTCCGTGTGCCCGGAATGAAGTTTGCGGTGCTCTCGCGGTGTCCCACGATCGCCGGGAAAGTGTCGGCCCTCGATGACAAGGATTCGAAGAAAATCTCCGGCGTGAGTTACGTGGGCAAGATCGGCGATTCAGCCGTCGCCGTGGTCGCCGACAGCGTGTGGGAAGCGATGGAAGGCCGCCGCGTTCTCAACGTTACCTGGGACAATGGCCCCAACAAGAATCTGAATACCGCGGCAGTCATGGCGTCGCTGAAGCAAGCGGCGTCAAGGAAAAGCGTGAGCCTCTACTTGGTTGGAGATCCGGCAAAAGCTTCCGGACGACACGTTTCCGCCGAATACGAATTGCCCTTCATGGCGCACGCGCCCATGGAGCCGGGCAATTGCACTGCGCATTATCACGGTACGAAGTGTGAACTGTGGGCACCCACGCAGGTTCCGCAGGATTGCCGCGACTCGGTGGCGACCGCGATCGGACTCGACCCGGACCAGGTCAAGGTCAACGTCACCCTGATGGGCGGAGGATTCGGCCGGCGCTTGGAGCACGACTATGCGGTCGAAGCCGCGCTGGTCTCGAAGGCGATCAACGCGCCGGTGAAAGTGATCTGGACGCGCGAAGACGACATGCGCTTTTCCACCTATCGTCCGGCAAGCCTGCATCAACTCAGTGCCGCAGTCGATGGATCAGGATTTCCAGTCGCGCTGACGCATCGCATCATCGCGCCTTCGATCAGCGGGCAAAAAGGACAACCGGTTCCGAACGGAGTGGATCCCGACTTGCCTGACGAAGCCGGACCCGTGTATGGACTGCCCCACTACTCGATCGAATACGTGCTGACTGAGACGCCCGTGCCGCTGGGTTGGATGCGGTCGGTCTACGCGCTGCAAGCGGGGTTTGCGCTGGAGAGTTTCATCGACGAACTCGCGGTTGCCGCGGGCAAAGATCCCCTACAGTATCGCCTTCATCTCCTCGCGAAAGATCAGGACTTGCAATACTTCACGACGACATGGCACACCGGCCGCATGCGCGCCGCGCTCCAACTTGCCGCCGAAAAAGCAGGATGGAACCAGCCCCTTCCCGCAGGCCACTATCGCGGAGTCGCCTGCTTCGGCTGCTTCGCGTCCTACATGGCCGAGGTAGTCGAGATCACCATGGAGAACGATCAGCCACGCGTTCATCGCGTGGTCGCGGTGGTCGATTGCGGGCAAGTCGTAAATCCGAGCATCCTGGAACAGCAGATTCAGGGCGGAATCGTCTACGGACTGGGCAACGCGCTGCGCGCGAAGATCACGATTGAGAAAGGCCGCGTAGTTCAGGGCAACTTTGACGACTACGCTCCGCTACGCCTGGAAGAAACTCCGGCGGTCGAGGTCTACGCCGTTCCGAGCGCGGAAGCTCCGACGGGCATCGGCGAGCCCTCGGTGCCGCCCGTCGCTCCGGCGCTGTGCAACGCAATCTATGCAGCGACGAAGAGGAGAATTCGCGCGCTGCCGATTCTTAGCTGAGAACTTGCATTATTAGGGAGTGGTTCATGATCCGTAAGTGGGTCGCTGTCTTTTCATTTCTGGCTTCCGTGTCGTTAGCGCAGGTGCAGCCTGCAACGCAATCACTGTCCGCGGTTCCTGCCTCGCGCCTGGCGCACATTCGTCACGGCATCAATCTGAGCGAATGGTTCGCGCAGGTCTACGATCCCAAGGGATATACAAAAGAGCACTTTGAAAGCTGGACCACCGCGTCAGATATTGCATTGATCAAATCTGCCGGCTTCGATCACGTGCGCCTCAGCGTGAACCCGCAGCCGATGATGGACGCCGCACGCCGCCACGGCGGCAGCGCGGAGTATTTTGGATATCTCGACACTGCCGTCAAAATGATTCTGGATGCGGGACTCGCCGTCGAGATCGACATGCATCCCGAGTCCGACTTCAAAACGCGCCTAGCCAAGGAAGACGACTTCGTCGAACGCTTCGCCGATTTCTGGAGCACAGTGGCGCAGCATTATGCTTCGTGGGATCAGGACCGCGTGTTCTTCGAAATCCTGAATGAACCGGAGATGCGCGACGCCTACCGCTGGTATGGCGTCGAGGCGAAGCTGGCCGCGGCCATTCGGCGGGGCGCGCCCACAAACACGATCATCGCCGCCGGAGCGCGCTGGGACGACGATGACGACCTGGTTTTTCTCGAGCCCCTGCCCGATCCTAATGTCATTTACGTATTCCATTTCTATGAGCCGCATATCTTCACACACCAAGGCGCAACGTGGGGAGCGTATTACTGGCACTGGCTGAAGGGACTCCACTATCCGTCCTCGCCGGAGAATGCCGCGCAGGTTGCAGCCCTCGTGCCGGAGGCGCGCGATCGCATGCAGGTGATCCGTTACGGACAGGATCACTGGGACGCATCGCGCATCGAAGCGGAAATCAATCAGGCCGCCGACTGGGCCAATCGACGCAACGTCCCGCTGATCTGCAATGAGTTCGGAGTCTACCGGGCACTCGCGGAGCCGCAAGACCGTGCCGCATGGATCAAAGATGTGCGCACTTCGCTCGAGCGCCACAACATCGGATGGGCGATGTGGGATTATTCGGGCAGCTTCGGCGTGGTCACCAACCGAGACACGAAGGCCAAGCTGGATGAAGTCACAATACGAGCGCTCGGCTTGAAGATGCCAGCGGGACAATGAGTCTTTCGCGGAACGTATCGCGCACCGCCGGTGTCTAATCAAACATCACTGGGGTTCTCTCTTCTCTTCGCGCCTGAAGTCTTCGTCTCGCGAGGTGGTCCATGCTCGAAGCCGTGCACCTGACGAAGCGCTACGCTTCGTTGCCCGCGGTGCAGGATTTGTCGTTCTCGTTGCGGCCCGGACAAGTCCTCGGATGTCTCGGCCCGAACGGATCCGGCAAGAGCACAACGGTGAAGATGCTCACCGGATTGCTGCAGCCGACACGCGGCGTGGTGCAATTCGACGGTCACAACATTCAAGAAAACCTTGCGGCTTACCGGAAGCGGCTAGGCTATGTTCCGGAAGAACCCAACTTGTATCCGTACCTGACCGCGTGGGAATATCTGGAGTTGATCGGAACTCTGCGTGGGATGGAGCAGCGGGATCTCGAAACGAAGATCAATTCCCTGCTAGAACTGTTCTCCCTGCATCCGCAGCGGCACGCCGGCATTGGTTCCTACTCGAAGGGAATGCGGCAGCGCGTTCTGCTGATTGCCGCGATCATGGACAATCCTGAGATCTTCATCTTTGACGAGCCGCTCTCGGGGTTGGATGTGACTTCGGCCCTGATCTTCAAGAACCTGGTGCAAGCGCTCGGGCAGCAGGGGAAACTCGTGTTCTATTGCTCGCACGTGCTGGAGGTTGTCGAAAAAGTTTGCTCCGACGTGCTGATCCTGCGGAAGGGCGTCGTGATCGCGCAAGATTCGGTCGCCAACGTTGGCCAGATTCTCGGGCAGTCGCTGGAGAATACTTTTCTGCATCTGGTCGACGATGTGGACACGATGAGCGTGGCGCGCGACATTGTCACGGTCATGAAGATGAAGGCCGCATGATAACAGAGGCGATGGAAGAGGTTTTCCGCCGATGGGAGGAGCACAGCCAGCGGCCGTTTTGGCGGATGGTCCGGCTGTTCGTGGCCCGCATTTTCCGCGGCGGTGGCGACGCAGATGCGGAAGGCCTCGATCTCGGTGTCGGCCTCGTGCTCACTCTGCTGGCTCTTCCCGGAGGATTCGTATCGATCTTGTTGTTCGAAAAGTATGGAACGCTGCTGCAGTGGATGCGGGGAGCGACGAACATTGATCCCTTCGCCAGCGCCATTCCCGACGAATATTTTTTTATTACTCTTTCGATGGCGGTCACCGGCGCGGTGGCCGTGTGGCGATGGGACACCATCTTCCCCGACCGCCGCGACTACATGAATCTAGTTCCGCTGCCCATCTCGACGCGGACCATTTTTTTCGCCAATCTGGTCGCGGTACTGTTTCTCGTGGGCCTGATCGCGATCGACGTCAATGCGGCGTCGTCCATTTTGTTCCCGCTCGTGGTAGGAGCTACCCAGAACGCTTTTCTTTTCTTCTTGCGATTCGCAGCCGTACATGCGCTGGGAGTGGTAGTGGCCAGTGCTTTCTCGTTCTTTGCCGTGTTCTCGGTGCTTGGCTTCGGGATGGCGGTGTTGCCGCCGCGCACCTTCGCAAAGGTCTCGCCATATGTTCGCGCGCTGGTCGTGGTTTATCTGGTGACTCTGCTCTGCACCAGTTTCGCCTTGCCGGATTTCTTGCGGAGGCTGCCGGGATCTCCGCCGGCATGGACGCGCCTGTTGCCTTCGTGCTGGTTTCTGGGGCTCTGCCAGTCGCTGCGGGGGCACGCGGATCCTACGTTATCAGCACTTGGGAGTTTGGCTATGCCAGGGTTCGGGGCGGTGATCGTGATTGCGTTTTGTGTCTACGCCGTGGGCTACCAACGGCATTTCGTCCGCATTGCGGAGATCAGCGAAGGCGCGTCCATTGAATACGCCGCGAAAAAATCGTGGGTGAGCTCTTGGTTCGACCGGTGGCTTCTGCGAACCCCGTTCCAAAAGGGCTGCTTTCACTTTGTGTGGAAGACGTTGTTCCGCAGCGAATCGCACCGTCTGGTTTTGGCAGGGATCGGCGGCCTCGGCCTGGTTCTCGCGTCCCAGGCTCTGCTGAGTGCCTTCGAAAACGGAGAGTCAGCAGGAAAGGCTATGGTCTCGGCTGACGGTCTCTCGATCCCGCTGGTTCTTGCGTTCTTTATCATCGTCGGCCTTCGCATGGTGTTTGAGATTCCCGTCGAGTTGCGGTCGAACTGGATCTTCCGGCTCATGCTCGATGCGGAAAAACACGAGTGCGAACCGCTGGCCAGAAAAGTGATGCGGGTGTTGGTCTTGCCGTGGGTGCTCCTGATCTCTTTTCCGATCTATGCGTACCTAGGAGGCTGGGTGGTCGCTGGCCTGCACACACTCGTGGTTGTCACTTGGTCGATGTTGCTGACGGATGCGGTGTTGATTCGCTTCCGCAAACTTCCTTTCACCTGCTCGTTTCCGGTCTTCCAGCAACACTCGATCGTGACGCTGCTGGGGTGCGTCTTCGCGTTTTTCCTGTTTGCCGTGGTGACGCCGCAGATGGAGGCGTGGGCGTTCGTCGAACCGGTGCGGATGATCGTCTTTCTCCCCTTGGCTGCGGTCGGCTGGTACGTCCCCCGCTATATCCGTCAAAACGCCATGGACGTCGAAAAAGAAATCATCTTCGAGGAAGCTCCGACCCGAGCGGTGGAAGTGCTGCAGCTTGGAGATTAGGGACCGCTGATCATCTACGCGATGGGATAGGGCCCGTCGGAGAACGCCTTGGCGTGGTATCCCTTGGAGCCGATGACCTGGGCGAGAGGACTTCTCAGGTTGTCGCCTGCTCGCAGGCGGCCGAGGATGTAGTGGAAGTCATAACGTGGCTTCCAGCCCAGTTCCCTTTGAGCGCGCTCGTTCACATACACTCTTTCGATGCTGGGAAACATTTTCCAGCCTCGGCGCTGGTACTCCGCGTCATAGTTGGGAACGCGCCGCCGCACCACCCGCGGCGCGTCGACCCGCAGGTCGGCCAAGTCATCCGCCAAGAATGGCGTGGTTGCGCTGACGATGTATTTGCGAAATCCGATCGCGGGCGCGCGTTCGGCGGCCAGTAGATGTGCGCTCACGACGTCTTCGATCTCAACACGGCGGTAGAGAAATTCATTCGCCTTGACGTTATCGTCCGCGTAGGCCTCGCGGACTCCCTGATTGTCGTCCTCCTCGGGGAAAAATCGTGAGGTTCGTAGCACGATGCACAGTAGTCCCTGGTTCCGGTGAAACAACTGGCAAGTGTCTTCGGCTGCCGCCTTGGTCACACCATAAATGTTCTTGGGGAGGGGCGTGACTTCCTCGGTAATCCACGCGGCGGGAGCTCCTAGTGGAGGCACAAGAGCATCGCCAAATACGCTGGTTGTGCTGGTGTAAATAAATGACTCGACGCCTGCGGTCACGGCCTCTTCCAGCAGGTTGAGCGTTCCGGTCAAGTTAGTGTCAATGAATTCCTGCCGGCCGTGCGTGGCGACGTGGGGCTTGTGCAGGGTGGCGGCATGAAAGACGGTTTGCACGCCACTCATACAGCGCCGCACGCAAGCCCGATCGGTGATCGAGCCGACGTGAGTTGTAAACGGGGACTTCAGGACGTCAAGAGCGACGACCTCACGTTTCAAATTCTGTAACGTGCGGACTAAGGCCTCGCCCAGGTGACCGGCGCTTCCTGTGACCAAAACTCGCATGCTCGCCTTTATTCTGCCTACACGGCCCGAATCGAAATCCTACAGCCAATCATGGCATGAGCAATTTCGCAATAGGAACGTCGGACTACAACCCGAAAGGGGCTTGAATAGCGCAAGTTCCGGTCGGCTCAGAACACGCCCAGCCATTTTACCGGGAGGTGCGCCGCAAGAGCCAGGGTACTCCTAGGGGCATGTCCAAAGTCCCTTGAAGCTCTGCTTTTCTTGACACATTCGCGCCGGTCCCTATATCCTAAGTCTTGCTCCTTGCGGTACTTACGCCTCTTGGCGTGCTTCCGCGGAACTGGGTTGGCAACATTGGCGCGGAGGTTTCGCTATGTTCCTGGACATTCATGTATTGGAACGCCATCCTCTGGATTTTGAGGAGGAGTTTCAGCCCGAGGTCATCGACTTGGGTGGCGAAGCCCGGCAGCGCACGCCGCTGAAGGCGTCCGGACACGCTGAAGTGGTCGAAGAGCATCACGGCAAGCATCAGATCATTAAGGACATACGCCTCCGGGGACGGCTGACCGCGGGACTCGAATTGGAATGCGCTCGTTGTGTTGAGCCGGTGGCCCAGGATATAACGCGCGAGTTTGAATTGCTCTACCGGCCGCTGGGGGCGGACGCGGGCCGCGACGAGCTTTCGGTGACCGACGCGGAGGCCGAAATCGGCTATTATCAAGGCGACGGAATTCTGTTGGAAGACGTTTTGCGCGAACAGGTGCTGCTGGCGTTGCCCTTGAAAGTCACGTGCCGCGAAGATTGCAAGGGCTTGTGCGTGCATTGCGGCAAGAATTTGAATGAAGAACAGTGTTCCTGTACTACTGCGGTGGAAGATCCGCGTTGGACGGCGTTGCGAGAGATTCGCAGCAAGCTGGAGCACTGAAAACCGCTATCAGCTCTCAGCCGTCAGCTTTCAGCCCTAGAACTCCTTGGTAGTGCTAGAGCGCTGATGGAATTCATATTTCGAACAGAGCAATCGGCAGTGAGCAGTCACTCTGATGGCTGAGAGCTGACAGCTTTTTGATCGAGAGGAATTTTAAACTATGCCTAATCCAAAACGGCGGCACTCCCAGAAGCGCACCTCGACCCGGCGCGCCCACGACGCACTCAAGGGCCATAGCCTTTCCGAGTGCCCCAACTGTCACGAGAAAAAAATGCCGCATCGCGCCTGCCCCAAGTGCGGTTACTATAAGGGACGCGAAGTCCTCGACGTCAAAGAAGCCAGCTAGCTCAAAGACACCATGCCTAGCGTGATCGCGCTGGATGCGATGGGTTCGGACCGCGCTCCTAAGCCTGAGATTGAGGGTGCCATACAAGCGGCGCGCCAATACGGGCTGCGGGTGCTGCTGGTCGGGCCCGAAACTGTGGTCAAGGCGGAACTGGATCGCCACTCGACGGCCGCACGCCTGCCTATCGAAGTCGTCCACGCCAGCGAATTCATCACCATGGAAGATAAAGTGGAGGCGATTCGCGCCAAGCGCGATTCCTCCATGCGTGTGGGCTTGCGCATGGTGCGCGAGGGACAAGCTGCGGGTTTCGTCACTGCGGGCAACACCGGCGCGGCCATGGCTACTGCGAAAGTCGTGCTGGGAGCGGTTCCTGGGGTCGATCGTCCGGCGCTGGCCGCGGTTTTCCCGACTGCGCCGGGGAATCCTGCGATGCTGCTCGATGTCGGCGCGAATGTCGACTGCACGCCCCAAAATCTCGAACAGTTTGCGGTGATGGGCGACATTTATTTTCGCGCGATGTTCGGGAGAAAAGCCGAGGCAGCGGGACCGCGCGTCGGATTGCTCTCCATTGGCGAAGAGGAAAGCAAGGGCAACGAACTCACGCGCCAATCCTTCCAGTTGCTCAAGCAACTCCCGCTCAACTTTGTGGGCAACGTGGAAGGCCGCGATCTGTACAACGGGCAGGTCGATGTCATCGTAGCCGACGGATTTGTGGGCAACGTTGCGTTGAAGATTTCCGAGGGCGTGGCGAACCTGGTGCGCACGGCGTTGAAGGAATCGTTGAAGGCGACGATCACTCGGCAAGTGGGCGCGTTGCTGTCGCGGAGCGCCTTCACCGATTTCAAGAAGCGGCTCGACCACACCGAATACGGCGGCGCGCCGTTGCTGGGAGTGAAAGGCGCGTGCATCATTACGCATGGCTCGTCGAACGCCAACGCGATCAAGAATGCGGTGCGCGTGGCAGCAGAATTTTCGGAACGGGGAATTAACGGATCGATTGAGCGTGGCCTGGCGGCGCTGCGGCCCGCGTCAGCTGCCACTGTGTGATATCCGACATTCTGTCATCCTGAGCGAAGCGAAGGACCTGTGCAATTTACCTCCCGCCGAAGTGCAGAGATCCTTCGCGCAGAAGACGCGCTCCGGATGACAACGATTTGATATCTTCATCAACTTCATGACCAACGCGAACACAATTGCATTGCTCTTCCCCGGCCAGGGCTCGCAGGCCGTCGGCATGGGCAAAGATCTGGCCGAAAAGTATCCGGTCGCGCGCCGCACGTTTGAAGAGGCCGACGAGGCGCTCGGCTATAAGCTCTCCTCCGTGTGCTTCGACGGACCCGAAGACCGGCTTCGGCTGACCGAGATCACGCAGCCGGCGATTCTGACCGTGTCGATTGCGGCGCTGCGTGTGTTGGAAACGCGCGTTCCCAAGCCCAGCTACGTCGCCGGACACAGTCTCGGCGAATATTCCGCGCACGTCGCTTCGGGGACGTTCAGCTTTGCCGAAGCCGTGCGCACCGTGCGCAACCGCGGCAAGTACATGCAGGAAGCCGTGCCGGTTGGCATCGGGGCAATGGCTGCAATCCTCGGCATGGATCCCGCGAAAGTCACCGCGGTCTGCCGCGACGCCGCGCAGGGCGAAGTCTGTGAGCCGGCCAACATTAATTCGCCGGAGCAAATTGTCATCTCTGGCAATATGGCCGCGGTCGAACGCGCCGCGAAACTGGCGGACGAACGCGGTGCCAAGCGCGCCAAGCTGTTGCCGGTAAGCGCACCCTTCCACTGTTCGCTGATGAAGCCGGCGCAAGATCGCCTGGAAGGCGATCTCAACGCACTCAAGCTGCAAAAGCCGGCCTACCCCGTCGCCTGCAACGTGGAGGCCGAACTGGTGACGGATGATCTGCGCGCCCGCGACACGCTGCTCCGGCAGGTCACGGGCTCGGTGAAGTGGGATCCTTGCATACGTCTGCTGATTGCGCAAGGCGTGCAGACCTTTATCGAAGTTGGGCCGGGCAAAGTCCTGTGCGGACTGATGAGGCAGATCGATCGCTCGAAGACCTGCCTGAATGTCAGCGATGACTCGACGCTAACGAAAACACTTGAATCGCTCACGCAAGCGCACGTTTCGCGTCAGCGGAAAATCAGCTCACACGGCGGATAGCTTAGCGTGTGGTCGGACTTCTCCACCCAGACCTGCGCGTGTTCGGAACGATCGTTCACGACCACATCCACGACTACGCCGCTGCCGCCGCCGGGGCAGGTGCTCGCGCCGTACACCTTTTGGGTCTTGATCAAGCCCCACTCTCCGCCTGGGCCCCAGTCCCGATAGAAATCGTTGAAGGGATATTTCGGATGCCGGTCCGGATGCTGTGCCCACTGCGGATCGTGCATCCAGATGCCGTAGGCCGTCCTGTAATCCTGCTTCTGCAGGGCATCGAAGAAGTGGCCGACGATGCGTTCTTCCGGCCAATAGCGGAACCACCAGCCTAGGGCAAGGACGATCAAAAGGATTGCAATTGCCGAGATGATTTGCTTCCTGCGCTTCCGCGCTTTTTCCGAGTCGTACTCTTTGGCGTCCAGGAGTGTCATACCTCTCTAGCATAACGGACACACCGGGCAAGTTAAAAGTTCCAGGGCAATTGGGCAATTGGGTAATTGAGTAATTTAAAAAGCCGGTGGACCTCCAGAAAATTACACAATTACCAAATTACTCAATTCCTACAGGGTTCGCTTGAACAACCGGATCGCGATGCCCAGCGTCACGGCGGCGAAGATGGAGAGGAAGAGCATGTCTCCCCAGACTGCGGCAAGCGTCGTTTCCTTGAGCAGCAGGCACTTGAAGCCGTCCACCGCATATGTGAACGGATCCCCCTTCGCGATAACGCGTAACCACGGAGGAAACGCCTGGATGGGATAGACCGAGCCACTAGGAAAGAACAGGAGGGTGTTGAGAATGCCGAACATGGCGCGCGGCACCAGCGGATCTTCGATGCGCACCATGAGCAGAAACATCATGGTATTGAAGGCCAGCGAGGTGAGCACAATCATGATCAGCAAGCCAAAGTCGGTCACGGGATTGAAAATTGTGCCGACGCCCGCCAGCATCGAGCCGATCACTACGATGACGACACCCGTCATCACGGCCTTGATCGCACCCGCGAGGTTCAGGCCCAGGACGAGCTCCAGTTTCGTGATGGGCGTGACCAGGTAGCCTTCGTGCACGCCGCGCGCCTTGTCGTCGATGTACAGCATGCCGCCGCCGATCATGACCGAGACGAACATCGCCAGCGCCAGCGAACCGGGCAGCAGGAACTTCATGTACTCGATGTAGGGGTAGAGTTCGACGATATCGAGCGCCGTTTGCTGCAGAATGCGGGGCGAGACCGTGGGCTGGTTGAGCGAATTGGTCAGATCCGTGAGTTCCGATTCGACTGCCGAACTCATGAAGTTGTCGCTGTTGTCCACGACCAGCGCGATGCGGGGGTGGTTCTCCTCATACACGCGCCGCGAGAACTGCGGTGGGATAATGACCGCACCTTCCAGCTTGCCGTTGCGCACATCCTCCATGGCCTGCTTGTCGCTGTCGTAATAGATGGGGACGAAGGTGCGAATGTTGGAGCGCACGGAGTCGAATGCTTCGCGAACCCGCAAGGCCTGAGGTCCGCCGTCCTGATCGACGATGGCGACACGGGCATCATGGATCTTTCCGCCAAACGCGTTGCCCAGAATGATCAACTGCACCAGCGGAAAGATCATCGACGCCAGCATCAGCGCCGGAGAGCGGAAAAACTTGCGCATTTCGCGCTCGACGATGGCCATCATTCGATTCATATCCGGCACTCCGATCGATTCATGGCTGCAACCCCGGCCGCGGCGGCATTACGAAGGTATAGGCTTTTTGCAGTTCGTCGCGCAGCTGTCTTCCGGTGTAATGCACGAATACATCGTCGAGCGTAGTGTTCTGCACCGAAAGCGACTTCACCGGAACTCCGGCCGTAACCGCCATCTCGACCAACTGGGTGGTGGTACGCGAGCCGTTGCTGGTGAGCACGCGGTACATGCCGGCGCCCTCATGCTGCACAGAAGTGACCTCGTCGAGAGCGTGCAGGCGCTGCTCCCAATCCGCAGGAGGATTCTCGAATTGCACCTCAATCACGTTCGATCCCGGCACGCTCGCCTTTAAAGCCATGGGTGCGTCGAGCGCCACCAGTTTGCCGTGATCGACGATGGCGATGCGATCGCACAAGCGATCAGCCTCGTCCATATAGTGCGTCGTAATCAGAATGGTCAGCTGGCGATGTTCCTTGATGTTTCCCAACATTTCCCACACCGCGACGCGGGATACCGGATCCAGTCCGGTGGTTGGCTCATCCAGAAAAAAGATTCGAGGGTGGTGCACCAGACCGCGGGCAATCTCGAGACGCCGCCGCATGCCGCCCGAGAGCGTTTTCGTCTGCGCGTCACGCCACTTCGTCAGGTCCACCAGATGGAGAAGTTCATCGATCGACTTCTTGCGCTGTTTCGCCGGCACGTCGTAGAGCTTGGCGTAAATATTCATGTTCTCTTCGACGGTCAGGTCGAGATCGCTGGTCAGCGCCTGGGGAATCACGCCAATCATGCGGCGCGCCGCGTTGGGTTCTTTGGCGACGTCGTGCCCGGCGATGCGAGCGTGGCCCGAGGTGATCGGGATCAGCGTGGTCATCATGCGGATTAGCGTCGACTTCCCTGCCCCATTGGGGCCAAGCAGCCCGAAAATCTCGCCTTCTTTCACGCTGAAGGAAACGTCGTCGACCGCCGTGAAGTCTCCGTACTTCTTGACGATGTGCTGGACTTCAATGGCCGACGGCGCGGTCGGATCGTAAACGGGCTTTTCGAGCCCGGAACTCGACGTATTCGCGGACACGCCGTTCGTTTTTGGATTTCCTTCGGCCGTCATCGTTGCGCCGCGGCTGCCGTGCTCTGGGTATTGCCGCCCTTTAGTTGTTCCGGCGAAACCAGCACTTCGGCCGTCATTCCAGGGACGTATGCGCCCTTGGGATTGTCCATGCGGATTTTCAGCACGATGGTTTTGATATCCCGCTTGCGGCGGCTTACGTCGCGTTGCGTGGCAAAATCGCCTTCCACGCCTTTGAAAAAGACTTTGCCGCTGGTAATGGTTCCACCGGGCAAGCGCACCCGCAGCACATCGCCGTATCCGATGTGGTCGGCGTAGGTCTCTGGAATCGCAACTCGCGCCCAGGTATCGCTCAGATCGACGATGGTGACGATCGGCGCACCGATGTTCACTACCTCGCCTTGGCGTGCCGCCCGCACGGAAACGGTTCCACTCACCGGCGCATAGACGTTGGTATAGCTCAGCCGCACGGCGGCCTGATTCTTCATGGCAACCGCATTCTTGAGGTCAGCCTCTGTAGAGGCCACGGTGCTTTTCGCCGCATTTGCCTGTTGCGTGCGCGCGATGGCGGAGTGCAGGTCCGCTTCCGCGGCCCGAACGAGTTCCTGCTGCGCCTGAACCGTCGCTTGGGCGGCTTGTAAATTGGTCTCGGCCTGCACGCGCTCCTGATCCGATGTGATTCCCGCCTTGGCCAGTTCGATAGCGCGGCGACTGTCGCTCTCCGTCCGGTCCAGCGTCGCTTTTGCCTGAAGCAGTTGTGCCTTCGCCGATGCTAACTTGGCCTGTGCGTTTGCCACATCGCTCGAAGTAGATCCCGAGGTCGATCGTTCCGTGTGCTGCATTTCAGCGACTTTTTGCTGCAGGCTGGCAATCGTAGCTGTGGCTGCGGCCTCTTGCGCCTGCAACTCGGATGGGTCGAGCACGGCGATCAAATCCCCCGCCTTCACCGGCGTGCCTTCGTCCACCAACAACTTCTGGATGCGGCCTTCGACCTGCGCACTCACGATCACCTGGTTGGCGTCGACCGTGCCGATCAACACCAGGTCGGGCGAGTGGTCGGTGGAAAGAAAATAGTAGGTCGCGGCAATCACGAAGATGATTCCGAGAAGAATAAAAAACTTGTTACGCGCGCTCATGAGCGTGCTCCTTGCCTGGCGTGGCGTGTCGTTCGGGACGGTTGCGTTCTGGGCGGTTGCGTTCTGCGCGGAACAATGCAGCGGAAATGAAATCCAGCACCGCGGCGCGCCGCTCGGCGATCCGCTCGGCTGTCAGCGGATTGAATCCGACAACCTTCTGCATCATGGGGGCACTGCTGAAATAGAAAACGATCATGGCGACCATCGAGGGCACGAAGTGAGCGGGGTTCACCGGACGAAACTCGCCGTCCGCGGTTCCCTTGCGAATCACCTCGCTGACTCGGGCGAAAATCGGTTGTATATAGTTCTTGATCACTTTGTCGATGTGCTGCGACTGGCCCTCGCGCGCCCGCATCATCTCGCTTTGCATCAGCCGGGGATAGAGCTGGTTCGAGGCAATGAAATCGAAATAGGCGCCCACGTAAGCCATCACCTTCTCGCGCGGCGGCAGATCACCGTCGAGCACGCGAAAAACGGTGGCCTTCAGGCCGGAAAAGGCGTCGTCGAGCACGGCGCCGTAGAGGGTCTCCTTGTCCTTGAAGTAGTAGTAGAGCAGAGCCTTGTTGACCCGGGCCTCGCGGGCGATGGCGTCGGTGCGGGCTCCGGCAATGCCGTGCTCGGCGAACTCCTGTGCGGCAGCCTGCAGGATGGCCGCACGGCTCTCCTCAGGCTGGCCGCGGGACCCCATGCGGCGGTGCAGGACGTGACGGGGATGAAAGAGCCGGGCCATGATTGATTGGGTGCTGGTACTTAATTAACCAGTTAGTTAGATTATACACCTCTGGTCAAGAATTCACATTCGCTCACTATGGAAGACGGTTTCGCCGGATGAAAATTGTAAGCAGGCCTCTTTAATGGCTTATCCGCTCGGCGTGTTCTAATACTTGTTTCCTGCGCAGCAATCAATCGAGGCCCCTTATGAAACGCCATACCCTACTGGCCGCACTTCTCTGCATCGTTGCCCTTTTAGGTCTTGCGCAAACTCCCAAACAGCCTGATCGTCAGGTCGCGGTCACGATTGACGATCTTCCTGCCGGCATAGCCGACCGCCTGCCCGCAGCCGAAATCACCGCCATGACCGCCAAGCTGCTGGGAACTCTGCGCGACCAAAAGATTCCCGTCGTCGGCTTTGTGAACGAGAAGAAACTCTACAAGCCGGGAGAGGTCGATGAGCGCATCAAAGTTCTCCAGATGTGGCTCGACTACGGCTTCGAGTTGGGGAACCACACGTTCAGTCATGCCTCGCTGAACCAGGTCGGACTGAAAGCGTGGGAAGACGACGTGATCCAGGGCGAGAGCGTCACCCGCATGCTGCTCGCGCAGCACAAAATGAAGTTGCGCTATTTTCGCCATCCCTATCTCGACACCGGGCGCGACCTGCTCACGCGGCGGCAAGCCGAAGCATTTCTCGTCGAGCGCGGGTATCGTATCGCTCCGATTACGCTCGACGCTTGGGACTGGATGTTTGCCGGAGTCTACGAAGACGCCAAGAAACGCAATGACACGACGCTACAGGCACAAATTGTGAAAGACTATCTCGCGTATCACGATGCGACGTTCGCATATGCGGAGCAACTTTCTGCGAAGCTTGTCGGTTACGAACCGAAGCAAATTCTGCTGCTGCACGCCAGCAACCTGGAAGCCGACCACATCGGCGAGTTGCTGGAGCTTCTCCGCAAGCGAGGATATCGCTTCATCACGCTGGAAGACGCGTTAGGCGATCAGGCCTACAGCCTGCCTGATACGTACGTCGGCGAGGAAGGTACGGGCTGGATCGAGCACTGGGCCATCACGCAGGGCAAGATTCCGCAGGGCGCTCCGGTATTCCCGCAGTGGGTGATTGACCGGACGAAGCAGTTGCATCTATCAACCGGGACCGTAACGGAACCGGCCCCGTGAGGACGCGCTTGTCTGCAAGTCCCTTTTTGAATCACGGAAGAACGGCTTTCACGGTTTCCAATTCCTTGCGTGCGGCATCCGCGCGAGGACCGGCGGGCTCCTCTTTGAGGAACAGCTCCAGTTCTGCGATCGCCCTCGCGCCCTGCCTCTGCTGTTCAAAGGCGCGCGCCGCCACCCGATGCACAAAGGCATGAGGCTTGTCGAGCGCATGCGCCTTGCGGCTGGTCGCGATGGCTTGTTCGAAACGCCGCTGCATGAACTCCGACCAGGAGAGCAGGATGAGCGCCATCGGGTCGGCAGGATCCAACGTGGAAGCCTTGTCCAGCGCGGTCTCCGCTCTCCGGGAAATCACCCGCCGCGATGTTCATTCTTCCAAGATTGACGTAGGCGAGCGCAAAGTGATCGTTGAGGCTGATCGCTTTTTGCAGCGCCTCGCGCTCCCGCACCGGGTCTTCGAGCCGCGAATAAATCACGCCCAGATTGTTGTACGCAACCGCATACGCGGGATAGATCGAGATTGCTTTGTTCAGCTTCTGAATCGCTTGCCCCAGGTCTTGCTTGCCGATCAACTCATTCGCCTTGTCAAATTCCTTTCGGGCACGGCTCGGGACGCCGAGATCGGAGGCCGACACAAAAGCGTTACCGGGCACGGCGTAAGTGCGGTCCAGTTCGTTCGGCCGCTTCACCTGGACCTCGAACTCCGCCGGACCGCCAGAAGTCAGGTTGATGCTGCCCATGTCCGCATTGGCAAAACTGCCAGCCGACACAATCAGATGGTAGGTGGCTTCCGGCAAGTTGAAGAAGTCCACTTCGCACCGGTCATTCGTCGTACCTTCGGCCACGGGACCACTGTGTCCGACCAAGGAGACGTGAGCGGGCGCGTCACATCCTCCGCTCCCGAAA
The DNA here is from genome assembly GCA_963707205.1 of uncultured Acidobacteriaceae bacterium. Classification (GTDB taxonomy): domain Bacteria; phylum Acidobacteriota; class Terriglobia; order Terriglobales; family Acidobacteriaceae; genus Sulfotelmatobacter. Next base: position 243,308 of record CAVPQE010000020.1, on the reverse strand, counting down.
GCAACCCGCACTCGCACGCGCCGGATGATGCTGCCTGCGTCGGGTTGCGCTGCAACCGAACCCGCAAGCAAAAGGAAGATAACAAACATGCGACCCTTCATGGCACACCTCAAGGCCGCTGTCAGGAACCCGCTCGTTGCCTGTCACCGGAAAGCACGAAGGCTCGTGTGACAACTTGGGGAGTGAGACGCACACGCAGAAAATTCGGTAGCGACGGATCGCGCGGTGCGAGGGAATCTCCGAATTATTTTTTCGCCTGCGAAACATGACGCCCACCGCCGAGCTTGTCAGAGCGAAATGTTGGGATGTCTGTTGAGCTTGCTGGAGATTGGTCGGCGTGAGCTCCGGGCGGAAGGGAAAACAGACTGCAGATAACAAAGCCGCTAGACAGCGGCCTGGGATAAAACGTCTTCTGAACAAATTGTTTGTGGGACTCGATCAACCACTACATCGCCCCGCCTGCGATCGAGGGCACGAGCAAAACTTCATCCCCTTCCTGGAAGGCGTAGGTTTGTCCGCCCAGGAAGCGAATGTCTTCCTCATTCACGTAGATGTTGAGAAAGCGTCGAACCTGTCCCTTCTCGTCGCGCAGATGCGACTTCAGTTCGGGGAACTTTTCATCGAGGACAGAAAACAATTCTCCGAGATTCGATACTGCGCACGTAATGGAACCGATGCCCGCTGTGTGGCGCCGTAGTGCAGTCGGAATTTGTACGGTGATCGGCATGGTTACGCTCCCACGCTCGTCGCTTCTTCTGCCGCGATCACTCCGGGGATATCGGCAGGGCTCAGCGTCTGCTGCAGGTAGTGTTCGAACTCCTTCAACTTCGGCGCGATTGGGCGTTCAGTCTGGTAGACGCCGGCGAGCACGTCAGTCGTCTTCAGGCCGTTGCCGGTGATGCACAGCACCGTCGTTTCTTCCGGCAGGATGCGGTCTTGGCGATACAGTTTGCCGGCGGTGCCGACGGTCACGCCGCCCGCGGTCTCGGTGAAGACGCCTTCTGTTTCCGCCAGCAGTTTGATCGAATTGATCACTTCCGGATCGCTGACATCTTCGCTCCATCCTCCGCTGCCCTTGATTACTTTGATGGCGTAGTGTCCGTCCGCAGGATTGCCGATGGCGAGCGAACGCGCGATGGTTGCCGGCTTCTGTGGCTCGATCTCAGAGCTGCCGGTCTTGACCGCAGTCGAAATTGGAGAGCAGCCGGTGGCTTGCGCGCCGAAGAATTTCACTTCCTTGCCCTCGACCAAGCCCAGCTTAATCAGTTCATCGAACGCCTTCTTGATCTTGACGATCAGCGAACCGCCCGCCATCGGGCAGACCACGTTATCCGGCAGGCGCCAGCCGAGTTGCTCGGCGATTTCGAATCCCACAGTCTTCGATCCCTCCGCGTAGTAGGGTCGCAAGTTTACGTTGACGAAACCCCAGCGATGCTCGTCGGCAATCTGCGAGCACAGGCGGTTGACCTGATCGTAGTTGCCGGCGATGCGCACCACTTTCGCACCGAAGACGTGGGTGCCCAGAATTTTCGCGGGCTCGAGGTCGGACGGGATAAAGATCCAAGCTTTGAGTCCTTCGCGGGCAGCGTGGGCGGCCACGGCGTTGGCCAAGTTTCCCGTCGAAGAGCACGACACAGTATCGAACCCAAACGCCTTCGCCTGCGATATTGCGACCGCGACTACGCGATCCTTGAAGCTCAATGTCGGCAAGCAGACGGCGTCGTTCTTGATGTAGACATTCTTCGCGGCGGAGGTCGTTCCACTCAACTGCTCAGCGAGGCGCGGAGCCTGAAACAATGGAGTAAAGCCAACCGGCAGACGCGGTTCATAGCCCTGGGGAAGAGGCAGGAGTTCGGAGTAGCGCCACATGTTCGGCGGCCGCTGGGCGATCTGCTCACGGCTAATGGAGGCGCGCAGCGCGTCGTAGTCGTAGGCAACTTCCAGAGGGGAGAAACAGTCGTCGCAGATGGAGCGGGGCTGGTTTCCCCAGGTCCGTCCGCATTCCCGGCAGCGCAGTTCGTAGTGAGACATGTAGCTACTCGCTTTCTTGCTTTGTTCTCTGGCAAAGCAACGAGTAGCTGAGGACGAGCCGGAAAAATTGGCCCAAAAAGCAAAGGCCTCTTTTTCCAGGAAAAGGAAAAGAGGCTATCGGAAAGCAAATACAGCGCGCTTGCCGAATCCCATGTTCCCTGTTTCCAGGAGAGAGTTGGCACCAAGCACCCGGGATATATGATCCCGGATCGGTTGCCGTGGCGTCACAGGGCTCGTCCCTCAGCCACTCTGCATGAAATTCAGGTCCGCCCCCCATCAACGAAAGAGCGGACTTGTTCTTGCGATGTTACAAAAAGCAACAGGCGGCGTCAAGGGGAAACTGATCCCAGCCCCGGAGGGGCGACATAAGTTAGCCCAGGACGTAAGTCCTGGGTCAGTCAGTCAAAAAGAGAACCAAGTCCCGTAGGGACGACAGAAAACCCACCTGCATGACTCGTGGTGATGAAGTGGAGGTATCCGGCGCCGTAGTTAACGATTGAGTCGGTTAGCCACCGAGAATTCGTAGCATAGACCCAGGCCGTGAGTATGTGACGAGTAAACATGGGCCGGGTCCGTGGTGCCCACCCTTCGGCTCCGCCCAGGGCAGGCTCTTTCGAAGATCACGAAAGGTGGGGCAGCCCAGGCCGTGGTGATGCAAAGGTGGGCCAGCCCCCCGTAGAAAACGTCCCGTCTGCCCCCCGGTCTTCTTCCAGATTTCCCTGGTTAGATCACGCCGAACTTCTCCAAGTATTCGAGTTGTCGTCGCAACGTCTCTGGATCGGTGCTCGAATCGACATGGAGATTCAGATTTACCTGCACCTTGCCGCGCGCAGGCGGGCCTTCGGGGCTCATATCGTCGGCCTTTGCACGCGAAACGACCTTTGGGTCAGGCGTCGCAGCGGGCGGCGGCGGTGCGGCAAGCGGATCGATCGCTGCGCCACCGTTGTCCTTCACGTCGCCGGTCTCCCCGTCTTCTCCCGGGCACGGTGCCGGCTCGCTGGCGTTTTTCGCCACAAGTTGCACGCCGTCGCTCCGCTCTTCGGCGGCAAGACCACACTTCAACGCACTGCTCACAAAATGCTCGACACATTCGTCTGAATTGTCGGAGTGCACGCCTTTGGTGATTGCTACAGAGCGGAGTTTTGGGCGAGTTGTCAGATCACCTTGATACGTCTCGTACATCTGCGCAAAGATTTTGCTTGTTAGAAACGCCTGCCGCCACAGGAGCGGCTTTTCTTCGTCGATCGCCGCTAGAATCTTTCGGGCCAGTGCCGTCGAGTCATACGTGTCGTTCTTCTCTTCGAGTAGTCCGTACTGCTTGAGCGCTGCGGCCTTCACACCACCTCGAGGGCCTTTGTTTTCGAAGACGCCAAGTCGAATGTTTTCGACACTCTGCGGGCCGGTGGTGGTTTTCTTGGCGACGTTGTCTGAATACGTCAACGCTTCGGTGAGCCCCATGCGGGGAAATGTGGTGCCACCCTTGCGGCCCCCCTTGGGCATCACGCGGGGTTTGTCATCCTTCTTATCGGCCATCAGCAGTCACCTCTCGTGCCTTAATTGCCGCAATCAGTTCTTTGAGCCCCTCATCATAGGAGAGCGAAAAATTCGCGTGTTTCTTGGCGCGAATGATCATCGGGACGTTCGCGTCGTCGATCTTAACGGGTAGGACGCGCACCCGTTTGCTTTCGATTTCCTGCACCAGCGCGTTGTCCAGTTCTTTCTGAATCCATTCCGAGTTGACAGAGTTGTGGCTCACCACGATGAGGAAGAAATCAGACTCGGCCAGCCCTTGCGCGATCTTCAAAGGGATGGAGTCTCCGACCTGAATACGCAGTTCGTCGAGCCAAACCTGAATCCCGTTGGCGTTTAAGTCAGATGCGAGTTTGCGGACGAACTCTTTGTCTTTTGAACTGTGGGAAATGAACACCACACGTTGTTGGCTGTGCTGGATGTGCCGCGTTTCCTTCGCCGCGACCGCTTCGGTGACCAGCCGCTCGGCTCGAACCTCGAAGCTCAGGGCGTCGTACTGCTGGGCCCATTTCACAAGGGGCGCGATCGCCGACGGGTCGTAGTTCAGCTCCCCTGCTACCGTCATCGCCTTGCGCATGGCATTGGGCAGATTGTCGCCAAGGCCCATAAACTGCCTAATCTTCTCAATGATGGACGATCGCAACAACGCTTCACGCACCACGCGTCGTTTTTGGTCACTCGTTCCTCTGAACGGGTAGGGCTGTGACAGCAAGTAGGAATCGCCGCCCGCAGAATCAATCAGCCCGATCAGACGTGCATTTTTTAGCAACTTGCCAGCGGTACGCGGGTCGATGCCCGCAAACTGCGAGATGCTCTTCGTTGTCGGCGTGGTGATAAACGCGACGGCGTCGAGGACACCGAACAGCGAATCAATATTCACCGATTCAAAGCGGAACTCGGCTTTGGATTTAGGCTTAGCGGCGCCAATCTTCATTGGTCGCCATTATCCGCCCGCTCATGCCGTCTGGCAATGTCTCAACCCCGACTTACGACCGACCTACAGAAGATGGACAGAGAACGGGCGGGTGGCCCACCGCAGCCCGGGTTGATTTGAATGCGGGAAAACCGGGGTCAGACGGGACGTTCCTACGCCCCTCCAACTCTTTTTCCACAGCCCTCCACAACAAGAATCCCAGGTCTTGTGACGAACAACCTTTACTGAGGATTTCAGAACGAGCAAGCTCGTTACATGCACGAGGGCTCTCCCAACAATTTTTCGACCGCCGATCCCAAGAGGGGATCGCGGTCTGCGCAGTATGAAGCTAAGTCTTTATTCCGGAATATTTTAGCCGTAAGTCCTTCCGGATCAAGATTTTACCCAGATCCCGCCATACCCGCGACCCACAAGCCATTAAGAATGAATACTTTAGCCGACTCAGAAGAAAAAACTATTGGATATCGATCCGCTCTACTCCAGGCCTTCGGAGCTGGGCCTTCTGGCGTCGGCCCAAGTCCCCACTTCTCGCAAAGGACGCGAGAAATGGGGCACCCGGGCCCTTTTTTCATCTCATTTCGTGGCCTCCGCCCATTTCTGCTTGCCGCGTCGAATCAAGGCATCGCGGTCTTCCGGCAGAATCCAGCGCTGCTTCACCAAGTCGTCCACTGCGTTTTTGTACCGCGTCAGGTAGTCGTCGCCACCGGCGTAGCGCTCTGCAATCGACTTGCGGGGGTCGCCCGTCTTCTGACGATCCGCGGCGGTCTTGGGGAATGGGAGATACGACGCCTCGAAGGAGACACGCTGGTCGGGTGCGCCGATCGAAGGATCGCGAAGATTCCAACTCGTATAGGTCGCGAGAGGAACGGTGACCTCCGGCAAGCGAACGCCGTCGCGTTCGTTGCCGTCGGCATCGACCTGGGGCACAAGCACGGGGAAGGGTTCGCCAACCTTCGGCGGCTGCATGCTGAGAATTCCATCCCGCCAATGCGGACCGAAATCGAGACGCCAAGCCGCATTCGCTTCATGCGGCCGGTTGACATCCGGGATCGCGGGCGGCGCGTATTCGCGGAGCGGCACGAGGGTTCCGTCGGCAATCTTCGGGTAGCTGCTGGCCGGCGGAAGAGTGTTGCTGCGCACCCAGGAGTCCATGTTGGCAATCATCGCGCGCCAGAAATATTTCACCGGGAGCGGCGATTGCGGCTGCTGTCCGAGCAAATCGCCTTTCCCTTTTTCCGGAGGGAACGGGCCGGAAAAATGTTGCAGGCCGGTGAAGTGATAGATGCGGACGTTGTCCGAGATCGGTGCATCGTGTTTGCCATCGACGCTGACATGAATCATCGCTGCCGCGCGGCCCCAATACTCATAAGAAGTGTTGGAGAAAAAAATCCTGGGCACGACTTTGTCCGTCACGGCGCGGTCGAGAAGGCCGCCCGTCTCTCCGGTGACGGGATCTTTCTCGGGCTGATCGGTAAAGGGAAAGATATCCGTGGGAAAGAATACCGACGAGGTCGGCTGCGCGTCGCGCGAAGGCTGGGCGAAGCGGTAGTTGAAGCTGCCGCGGCCCGCTCCGGCAACGTGGGCGAGGATGCCGTCAAGCGCGATTCGTCCTTCTTCGTCGGCATTGAAACCTTGATAGAGAAAGTCGCGCAGAAAGCGCCCGTTCTGCGAAATGCCTTCGCCGTAGACACGAGCGGCGGGGGTAACTGCGTCCGGTGCGTGCTTGGCATACGACGCAAAGTCGCGTATTGCGGCGAAGCCGCCGCCCGCCACGACCGGATCGGCGACAGCATAAACATATTCGTAGATCTTGCCGGGCTGAAAGCCGCCATTCAAATGAATATGCCGATCGCTCGGGGTAAGCTTGCCGTCGATCATCTGCGCGAACTGCCATTCCGTGCGGGGGATTACGGTGCGTTGTCCATCGCGAGAGTCCCGCACTGTAAGCACATTCCGCGGATCGTCGGGTGCAGCTACCGGGTATTCGGTCCCACCAATGTTGCCCAGGATAAGGTGTCCGAGTGGAATTTCCGGCATTAATCTCGAGGGCATCAAATCGCCGCGCAGGAGGCCGGTAATCGTCTTTCCATTTTCTTTCGCGAGCGGAGCAACGAATCGCAGCGCGTCGGCGCCAGCTGCGTCCCATTGCCATCCGAGGCTTACGATGGTGAAACCATTGCGCAACAACCAGGCGTCTCCCGCGTCGGCCGCGAGATCCCAGTCACCGCCATCGACGAGGGCGATAATGCGCCCGCGCCCGCGGTTGGGAACTTCCAGCAGCATCGAGCCGTTGCCTTTGCGCGGGTCAATGGGACGGACGGCGATGAAGTCGGAAGAGAACTCGACCTCGCCATTTTTCAAGTTCACCGCGTTGCTCAGGTCGACAATGCGATGGTTGTGCGGATTCGCCACGGGAAGCGAGAAGTAAACGCGCCCGGTGATGCGCTCGTAAGCTCCCGCATCGCCGAACTGCTTGCCGCCAAGGACATCCGTGCGGGTAGCAGTTTCGACGCGAAGGACGCGCGCGCTGAGGGGTAAAGCAGTGAGAGTGAGAGTCAGAGTCAGAAGTAACGGGCATAACCCAGGACGTAAGCGCATGCGCGAAAGCATAGCACGCGACTCATACTCTCTTTCTGTTGCGAGGACGGTGTACAATTCCTCCCACTCGCAAAGTCCAGAAAATCTGGTCGCGATAAATCATCCCTGGGGACTGAACCATGAAGAGATTTTCCCGGAAGTTCGCGGTTTTTTTCGCAGCAATCTTCTTCGCGTCAACCGTTGCCACTTCTTGCGCCGCAGCTGCTTTCGCCCAACAAGCGGAGCCTCCCAAAACCGCAGCTTCGAAGAAACAGGCAGCCGCGCCATCTCCAGAAAAGCCCGCGGAGAGCGCCACGAAGCCGGAGCCCCCTGCTGAGCAAAGGCCCACGCCTCGCGAGGCTTCGTCCGACAAAGATAAAGAGAAGGACAAAGAAGAGCATTACGACATGACCGAGGCCGCGCCGGTCGTGACCCATCACCAGACCACAGTCGACGGAAAAATGCTGAAGTACACTGCCACTGCGGGCCGCCTCCCCATCAAGCGCGGCGACGGGAAGATCGAAGCGGAGATGTTTTATGTCGCCTACACGCTCGACGGCCAGGAGAGCGCCAAGCGGCCGCTCACCTTCGCCTACAATGGCGGACCGGGTTCGGCCTCCATCTGGCTGCACATGGGTGCGCTCGGTCCGCGCCGAGTCGTGCTGCAAGCGGATGGCTTTATGCCTCCCGCGCCCTATCGCATGGAAGACAATCCTTACACGCTGCTCGACAAAAGCGACCTGGTGCTCGTCGACGCGATTGGCACCGGCTTCAGCCGCGCCGCAGACGCCGAACTCATGAAGAAATTCTGGGGCGTCAAAGGCGACATCGAAGCCTTCAGCGAATTCATACGGCTCTACATCACGCGCAACGAGCGCTGGGCATCACCGTTGTATCTCTTCGGAGAAAGCTACGGAACCACGCGCTCCGCCGGCATCGCCGGATACCTCGCCGACCGCGGCATTTCGTTTAACGGCATCACGCTGCTCTCCACGGTGTTGAACTTCGAAACCCTCGAAGACAACAACACCAACGACCAGCCGTACATTTTTCTGATTCCGTCCTACACCATGATTGCCGGCTATCATCACAAGCTGGCGCCCGATCTGGCGCAGGACATGAATCGCGCCCGGCAGGAATCGGAACAATGGGCATCGACCGAGTACGCGCAGGCTCTGGCCAAGGGAGACTCGCTCACTCTGCAGGAGCGCCAGAAAGTAATCGATCAGTTGGCGCGATTCACGGGCTTGAGCAAAGAGGTGATCGACGAAGCCAACCTGCGCATCAACGTCCGCAAGTTTACCCACTATCTGCTGATCGATCAGAAACTGCGCGTGGGACGCCTCGACGCCCGCTACACCGGCCCGGATCCCAACGGTTTGCTCGACACTCCGTTTTACGATCCCACCGGATCAGCCACGCAGCCGCCATTCACGTCAGTGTTCAACAACTACATCCGCACCGAACTTGGGTACAAGACCGATATGCCCTACTACGTGCGGGCGCAGGACGTTGGCTTTGACAAGTGGGATTGGGGATCGGCGATCCAAGGGTTCCCCGACACCGCATCGGCGATGCGCCAGGCGATCGTGAAAAATCCTTATCTGAAGATTTTGGTGATGGAAGGCTATTACGACCTGGCGACGCCCTATTATGCCGCCAATTACACGGTCGACCATCTCAACCTGCCGCAGAAGTATCGGGACAATGTTTCGTTTGCGACTTTCGATTCGGGACACATGGTGTACCTGCCGATGGATGGCTTGAAGAAGATGAAGGCGGACCAGGCCGCATTCATGGGAAAGGCCGGGGCGCAGTAGTACTCACGATCCGATCAGCGGAGTGTTCATGAAAGCGCATTTCAGCTTCACGCTTGTAGTTCCATCTTTCCTGCTGGCTGCAAGCGCAATCGCTTTCACGCAAGAGTCGTGCGAGAAAGTGGCGCAGGCAAAGATCCCCGGCGCGACGATTACTCTTGCCCAAACCGTCGCTGCCGGAACGTTCGTGGGCCCTCCCATGCCCTTCACTGGACTCGACCTGACCGCGTTCTACAAGAGTCTTCCTGCATTCTGCCGCGTAGTGGCAGAGGCGAAGCCCACCGCGGACTCCGACATCAAGCTCGAAGTCTGGATGCCGATCTCGGGATGGAACGGCAAGCTGCAAGGCATCGGCAACGGCGGATTCGCCGGGCTGATCGATGACCGGCAGCTCGGCATGGCGATGAGTAAAGGATACGCAGCCACTGCGACCGACACGGGTCACGCGGGATCACCGGTTGACGCGTCCTGGGCGCTGGGACATCCGGAGAAGGTCGTCGACTTCGGCCATCGCGGAATCCACGAGATGACGCGTGTCGCCAAAGAAGCGGTCCACGCATTCTATGGAAAGAATCCGCAGCGGTCGTACTTTGCAGGATGTTCCGATGGCGGGCGCGAAGCGCTGATGGAGGCGCAACGCTATCCCGCGGATTATGACGGCATTCTCGCGGGGGCTCCGGCCAACTACTGGACCGCGCTGCTCTCGACTGCGGCCGTGGACACGCAAGCGCTCACTCTTAATCCGGCCAGCTTTATTCCTCCGGCGAAGATTCCGGCGATCTCGGCGGCCGTGCTCGCTGCCTGCGACGAACTCGACGGCGTACGCGACGGAATTCTGAACGATCCCCGGCAGTGCCACTTCGATCCGGCAACCATCGAGTGCAAGGCCGGCGAAGACACCGACAAGTGTCTGACCGCGCCGCAGGCCGCTGCGCTCAAGAAGATCTATGCCGGTCCGCACGACACGCACGGACACGAAGTCTTTCCCGGCTTTTTGCCGGGTGCGGAAGATGGCAAGGGCGGCTGGGGAGTCTGGATTACGGGCCCGGCGCCGGCCAAGAGCCTGATGGCGTTCTTCGGCATCGGCTATTTCTCGAACATGGTGTATGAAAAATCCGACTGGGATTACAAGACCTTCACGCTCGAAGATGGGCTGAAGTCCGCAGAGGAGAAAACTGCGAGCGCCCTGAACGCGACCGACGCGGATCTGAAGCCATTCAAGGCTCGTGGCGGGAAGCTGATTGTGTATCACGGGTGGGATGATCCTGCGATTCCGGCGGTCAACACGGTCAACTATTATCAGAGTGTCATCGCGAAGGTAGGACAGCGCGACGCAGATTCGTTCGTGCGCCTTTACATGGTTCCGGGAATGCAGCACTGCAACGACGGGCCTGGCCCTGACTTTTTTGGGCAAGTGGGCCGGTTAATCTTTGACGATCCTAAACACAGCGTGGATGCCGCTCTCGAACAATGGGTAGAGAAAGGCGCAGCACCTTCGACGATCATCACGTCGAAGTACGCCGCCGAGGACAAGGATCACGCCACCATGACGCGGCCGCTATGCGCGTATCCGCAGGCCGCCAAATACAAGGGCAGCGGCGACACCAACGATGCAGCGAACTTTGTGTGTGAGGCGAGGAAATAACCGAGGTGCAGGGGTTTTCGATCGGCAATCAGCAATCAAAAATCATCGTTTCCTTTACTTGCTGTACTGATTCTTCTTCTTGTCCTCGTGCCGCTCGATCCCGAGTTGAATCAGCCGATCGATCAAGTCCGCATATGCCAGTCCGGATGCGGCCCACAGCTTGGGATACATGCTGATCGATGTGAATCCTGGCATCGTATTGATCTCGTTCAAATAAATCTTCCGCGTCTTCGGATCCATCAGAAAATCCACGCGGGCTAGGCCCGAACAGTCCACTGCTTGGAATGCAGCCACCGCCAGGTCCTGCACCCTTTTCGTTTCGGTCTTGGTGAGCTTCGCGGGAATGATCAGCTGCGACCCTTCGTCGACGTACTTCGCGGTGTAGTCGTAGAACTCCTTGCCGGGGATGATCTCTCCGGGCACCGATGCGGCTGGTTGGTCGTTGCCCAGCACCGAGCACTCGATCTCGCGGGCCTTTTCTTTCTTGCCTCCCACGCTCTGCTCGATCACAATCTTGCGGTCGAACTTCGCCGCCTCCTCGATCGCGGGCCCCAGCTCTTTGCGATTGTGCGCTTTGCTGATGCCCACCGATGATCCCAGGTTCGCCGGCTTCACGAACACCGGATACGTCAGCTTGCTCTCTATCAGCTTCTGAACTTTTTTCGAGTCTTTCTCCCACGCGCTGCGCAGGATGGTTACATGCTTCACAATAGGAATTCCGGCGGCAATGAACAACGACTTCATGATGTCCTTGTCCATACCCGCTGCCGAACCCAGTACGCCCGCTCCGACGTAAGGAATGTCCGCGAGTTCGAGCAGACCCTGGATCGTCCCATCCTCGCCAAACGTGCCGTGCAGCACCGGAAAGATCACGTCCACGTTGATGGCACGGTCGCTGGCTCTTCGCATCATCGCGGCGTCAGTCTGAAAAGGCACCAGTCCACTTTGCCGATGCACCGGCTCCGGCGGCACGACAACCGCTTCGCCGCGCGCCAGTACCGCTGCCGAGGCAGTCGTCTCCGGATCGCCGGCGCGAAGGCTCCGGGGCTCCAGCATGAGTTTGCCCTGCAGCAAGTTCTCGGCGTGCTCCGCCGTCAGCCAGCGCCCATCTTTGGTAATGCCGATAGGCACGACCTCATATTTCTCTTTATCGATTGCATTAAGAACGGAGGCGGCCGACAGCAGTGAAACCTCGTGCTCTCCACTGCGCCCGCCGAATAAGATGCCGACCCGGAGCTTTTCCATGATCTTCCAGTGTGGACGCGGATGGACGCTCGCGTCAATCGCAGCCGATCACGCCTTATACGATTTGAGGATCGACTTTTGGAAATCGCCTCGTATGAAACTACGAAATTGCGCACTAGTAAGCTCAGGCATGCAGCACACCTTTCGGTTACAAGATTTTCTTCCCAAAGGCCGAGAGCGCCAGTTCCACCGCCAGGTCGGCCGTGCGGTTGTGCTCGTCGATCACGGGATTTACCTCGACAATTTCGAAGCTGAGCATGTGGCCGTGGTCGGCGATAATCTCCATGGCGAGATGAGCCTCGCGGTAAGTCGCACCTCCGCGCACGGGAGTGCCCACCCCGGGCGCGTCCTCCGGATCCACCCAGTCCATGTCGAGCGAAATGTGATAACCGGCGGTGCCCCGTGCAGCCATGCGCAGGGCTTCTTCCATCACCGTGCGCATGCCGCGCTCGTCAATGTCGCGCATGGTGAAGACGCCGATGCCGGCTCGCACCACGTTTTCTTTTTCCACAGCGTCGATGTCGCGCACGCCGACCAGCACGCAGTTCGGTGGTTTCACCTTGGGGGAAAAGTTGAAGATGTTCCCCAGTTCCGAAGGCCACAGGCCCATCAGCGCCGCCAGCGGCATGCCATGTACGTTGCCGCTAGGCGAGGATTCGGGCGTGTTGATGTCGGTGTGCGCGTCGATCCAGATCAAGCCCACTGGCTGGTTTTGCCGACGATAATACTCGGCAACGCCCGAGACCGTGCCGACCGCCATGGAATGATCTCCGCCCAGCGCCAGAGGAACTTTTCCGGCCTCGAGCGTCTTGATCACCAGTTCCGCATGTTTGGTGCAGGTAGCCGTGATTTCCTTCAAATACTTGGCATGCGTGTCGCCTTCTTTCTTCTGTTCAGGAATGGCGACGGGAACGTTGCCGCCATCCTCCACCTCATGCCCGAGCGCCTCGAGGCGGGCTTCGAGTCCGGCCACGCGAACGGCCGAAGGCCCCATGTCGACGCCGCGCCGGGACTGACCCAGGTCAAGAGGCACGCCGATGACTCGAATTTTTCTGGGAGAAATGTTGGTAGAGGCTGAGGCTATGGTCATCATGGAATAGATTGTGTAATTTTTGAAATTGAGTCATTGGGCAATTGGGTAATTGAAAAGCAAAACGACGCCGATTTCAAATTACACAATTACACAATTTCCACAATTACCAAATTTTACGGATAGAGTCGGTACAGCATCCTGGGAAACGGAATGGTCTCGCGCACGTGCTCCAGGCCGCAAATCCAGGCCACGGCGCGCTCAATGCCCATGCCGAAGCCGCCGTGCGGCACGCTGCCAAACTTGCGCAGATCGAGATACCACTTGAACGCCTCTTCCGGCAGGCCATGTTCGTGGATGCGCTGCAGCAGCAATTCATACGATGCCATGCGCTGTGAGCCACCGATGATTTCGCCGTAGCCTTCGGGCGCGAGCACGTCGACGCACAAGGCGAGTTCCGGGCGCTGCGGGTCAGGCTCCATGTAAAACGCCTTGACCTTCGCAGGATAACGGTGCACCATGACCGGCTTGTCGAATTGCGCCGAAAGGTAAGTTTCATCCGGCGATCCCAGGTCGCCGCCCCATTCGAATTTCGTTTCCAGCGCGCCCTTCGCGTGGCCTTCCTGCAGATTCTTCACCGCATCGTCGTAGCTGATACGCGGGAACGGCGCCTCGATCTTCTCTAGCTTGGAAATGTCGCGCCCAATGGTCTGCAGATCGACGCGCCGCTTTTCCAGACAACGCTTCACGATGAACGTGATCAGCCCCTCCGCCAGTTCCATGACGTCGTCGAGTTCGGCGTAAGCGACTTCCGGTTCGACCATCCAGAATTCGGTAAGATGACGCCGCGTCTTCGATTTCTCCGCGCGAAACGTGGGACCGAACGAATACACCTTGCCCAGCGCCATTGCGGTCGCTTCCACATAAAGCTGGCCCGACTGCGTGAGAAACGCCTGCTCGTCGAAGTAGTCAACCGGGAAGAGCGTGCTCGTGCCTTCACATGCCGCGGGAGTAATGATCGGAGGATCGGTCAGGGTGAAGCCGCGTTCGTCAAAGAAATCGCGCGCCGCCTTGATGATTTCGGCCCGCACCCGCAGAATCGCCGCCTGGCGCTGCGACCGCACCCACAGATGCCGGTGTTCCATCAGGAAGTCGGTGCCGTGCTCCTTGGGGGTGATCGGGTAGGGCGAAGATTCCGGCACGCGCTGCACGACCTGCACATTGGCCACATCGAGTTCGTAGCCGCCATGCGCCCGCTTGTCGGCGCGAACCTTGCCTTCGACAATGACGCTCGACTCCTGCGTCAGCGTCTTGATCGCATCGAACACTTCCGGTGAGACCGCGTTCTTGGGTACCACACCTTGAATGATGCCTGAGCCGTCGCGAAATTGCGGGAACAAAAGCTTCCCGCTTTCACGCAGGTTGTAAAGCCACCCGCGGATCGTGACCGCCTGACCCTCATGCTTCCCGATTTCTGCAATCGTAGTAACAGGTGAAGACATAAATATGATTTTGGAATTGGGAAATTTAGTAATTGGGTAATTGAAAATCCGGCTGACTACACCCCGTCTTCAAATTACCCAATTACAAAATTCCTCAATTACCCAATTCCCTCGAGCTTCTCGAACGTTTCTCCCAGCTTCTCCAGCGCATTCACTTTCTCATCTTCAGCCAGTTCCAGCAGCAGAGGCGGGGTTTGCGGAGCCGAACGGAGCAATTCCATCGCTTCTTTCCAGTCGATGGTCCCCTGCCCCGGCCACAGATGCGAATCTTTGTCTTTCGCGTTGTCGTGAACATGGGTGGAACGAATGTGATTTCGCAAAATTTCAAACCCGGCGCGCACCGAGCCTTCAATATGCGCGTGTCCGAAGTCAAAACAGACGCCAACATCATCGAAGTGCGCGCCCCGGATCAATTCCACCAACCGGTCCGGCGTCGAAAGTTCATTGGGAATGTTCTCCAGCAAGATGCGCACGCCCAGCGGCTTGGCAAATGCCCGCAGATGTTCGATGGAGGTCATCGCCGCCTCGAACTTCTTATCGCTGAAACTTTCATTCGGCGTTCCCAGATGCTGCACCAGGAAACGGAATGGAATCTGCTCGGCAATTTCCAGAGCGCGCTTGATCTCGTCCATCGCCTCAATCCGCGCAGCGCGGTCGATCGAAGCCACGTTGACCGGTGGAGCGCCGGCCCGGCCCCACTCGTAGTCAGAGTACAGGGGCGAGTGAATCGAGTTGAGCGGAATCCCGCTGCCCCGGAACCACTCGGCAATCTCCTTGACGTGCGCCTTGCGGTTGGCATAATCCAGATGCTGGCGCGCCGCAAAAATCTCGACCGCCTGCACCCCATTGCGAGCCAGCCCGTCCAGAATGCCGGGGTGCAGCCGCTCTTTCACGAACAGATAGGTGGAAACCGCTCTCTGCATGTTGTTCCCTTAGGAAATTGTTGATTGATAATCGATGATTGTGGATTGAAAAATCTAAAAATACCCCAGCGATTCGATTTTCAATCTGCAATCAACAATCAGCAATCGCCTTTCAGTATCCCACTGCCTTTCCGCCGTCCCGCACATCGCTGGCGCCCAGCCGTTCGCCGGTTTTGGCATCGACGGCGATGCACTCCGCGTCGCTCCAGTAGGGCGCGACATGCACTCCATAGCGGAGCCCGATCTCCACGTTATATCCCATGTGCTCCAGCAGGTTCACGGTATCGGGGGAAAACCATTGTTCTACATTCACCACGTCGGGCAGCCATTGGTTGTGAAAGCGCGGCGCATTCACCGCTTCCTGAATATTCATTCCGTAGTCCACTACGCCTATCAAAACGTTGGCTACAGTCGTGATGATCTTGGAGCTGCCAGGCGAGCCCAGCACCATGACCGTCTTGCCATCGCGCACCACAATCGTCGGAGTCATCGAGGACAGCGGTCGCTTGCCTGGCCCAATCGCATTCGTGCTGCTCTGAATCAAGCCGTCGGAATTGGGCACGCCCGGCTTGGAGGAAAAATCGTCCATCTCATCGTTGAGCAAAAATCCCAGGCCGTCGGCGGTAACCCGCGATCCAAACCAAGCGTTGATCGTCGTGGTCACGGCGACTGCGTTGCCCTCCGCGTCCATCACCGAATAGTGCGTCGTATGGTTGGACTCGGGCGCCGCCATTGCCGGCGGATGCCCCGCGGCATACTGTTCCAGTTCGCTGAAAATCGCCGGCCGCTTCAGATCTTTGCTCGGAGTTGCGTGCGCGGGATCGATGGTCTCCTCCCAGGCTGCCGCGTATCTCTTGTCAATGAGCTGCGCCACCGGAATCTTCGCGAAATCCGGATCGCCCATAAACTCGGCGCGATCGAAAAATGCCCGCCGGAAGGCCTCGAGGGTGAAATGCATCGATTGGGCCGACCGGTCCCCCATCTTGCCCAGATCGTAGCCCTCCAGAATATTAAGGATTTCAATCAGCACGGCTCCGCCCGAGGAGGGCGGCGGCGCACTGATCACCTCATACCCGCGGTAAGTTCCGTGCACCGGTTCACGCTCTTTCACTTCATAATGCGCCAGATCATTGGCGGTAATCAGGCCCCCGCCCTTTTGCATTGCCGCCGCCAGTTCGCGCGCGAGAGCGCCGTGATAGAAATCGTCCGGCTTCTCGGCTATCCGCTCCAGTGTCCGCGCCAGGTCAGGCTGGCGGAAAATCTCTCCTGGCTTGTAGTAATCGCCGTTGCGCTGAAACACCCGGCGCGATTCCGGGAACTCGGCCAGATGCCGGTCATGCATATCGGCAGCCTCTTCCCAACTCAGGGCATACCCCTCACGCGCAAGCTGAATTGCCGGAGCCATGACCTGCTTGAGGGTCAGCTTCCCGTATTTTTGCTCGGCGTAAACCATGCCGGCCACCGACCCGGGCACGCCGATCGCCTTGTAGCCAATCTCGCTGGCGCCGGGAATCACGTTGCCCTGCGCGTCCAAGTACATGTCGCGGGTGGCCGCTGCCGGCGCCATTTCGCGGTAGTCGAGAAAGTGCGCCTTGCCATCCGCCATGCGAATGAGCATGAATCCGCCGCCACCAATATTTCCAGCCGCGGGATGCACCACGGCCAGCGCGAATCCCGTGGCCACCGCGGCGTCGACCGCATTGCCGCCAGCCTGCATGATCTCCACGCCGACGTGAGAGGCCAGTTCGTGCACACTCACCACCATCGCATGCGCGGCATGAACCGGGTGAACCGACGCCGTGGCGGGAACCGCAGCGCCCGTCACCAGCAGGATTAGCAAAATCAATAATTTATGTGGAGATCGCATTCGGGTTGTAGGTGCTCAAACACTCAGGAACGAACTCTGAGGCTAGCCGACCGCGGCAAGCCGAGTCAAATCAGTCGGGCGTGGGAAGTGAGGTGTTTGAGTTTCGACACTTTCCATTCTTAGGGGCATCATCGCTATGGGCGTCATCCTGACTGCAGCCCTTCTTCAGGCGGAAGGAAGGATCTCGCGCGCACGACCAGCTAACGCTTCTTCTTGCGAACTGTCGATCCAGCAGATTTCTGCTTCGCCGCTTTCTTCCTTCCGCTGCTCCGCGCCCTCGCCTTCCCCGGCGCCTTCGCGGCCACCATCTCATAAGACTGCCGGATCAGTTCCTGCAATTCATCCTTGCGCAGCGCGTCCAGCCGATCGAGCATGACCCAGTTGTGATGCCCGAGATACGGGGCCGGCCGAATGTCCTCCCGCTCAATCAACTCCGCAAACGTCTCGGCCGTGCATTTGAACGTCAGCCGGACACGATCCAGCCCCAACACCGCGAACATCTTCGCCCTGACTTTGAAACACAGCGCGTCGCCCCACTGAAGCTTTTCCGTCGCTCCGGGGAAGGACAGGCAGTAAGAGCGAATGGAATCCACGTTCATCGCGGTTTCTCTCTGAATCACAACCACTTTCTCACGAATCCAATTTTAAAAGGAGCTAGGAATGCAAACCCGCCAGCTTGGCAACTCAGCTCTGCAGATCACTCGCGTCGGCTACGGCGGTCGTCGCGGCAACGGCCGCTTAGAACAGCCGGCCCGGAGATCAGCTTCCCTCCGCTTACGGCGGACATTCGCGCGCGTCCCATCGTCGGGGATTCCAGTCTTCTGATATATTCTCCCGCCATGCAAGGAGGAGGGTACGCCCATGGACATTCATGGTATTGCTCCACTGCTACAGGTCTTCGACATGCCGACCGCAATTCATTTCTACCGTGACGTGCTGGGTTTCAAGGTTCACGCCACGTCTCAGCCTGGGGATGACTGCAATTATGCCTGGCTCAAGCTGAACGGCGCGGAGTTGATGCTCAATACCGCCTATGAATCCGACCAGCGTCCGTCCGCGCCCGATCCCGCACGCGTCGCCGGGCACCGCGACACCTGCCTGTTTTTCGGCTGCGAAGACCTGGACGCCGCTTACCAGCACTTGCGCGAGCATGGTCTGCACCTGAAAGAGCCGAAGGTCGCGCCTTACGGCATGAGGCAGTTGTGGTTCAACGATCCCGACGACTACGGCCTCTGCTTTCAGTGGCCCGTCACGCAGCAGACCCACGATCAATGGGTGGCCGATTACGGGGTTGAACCCAAGACGATCGCGTAGCGACAAGCGCCTCGCCTGTCGGCCTATTTGGCGCGGGCTCGCGCGCGCGGCCGACTTCTATGCTCCTTGCAGCGTGGGCGAGGGCCCCCCGCGCCACACTCACGCCCGATCCAAGAACTGAAGCAGCTGCTGCTTCACCGCCGGCCACTCCGACGCCACGATCGAGTACCGCACCGAGTCGCGAGGGATGTAGTCCGCGGCCATCCGATGGGATCGAAGAATCCCTTCGAATTGCCCGCCGATGCGCTCCAGAGCCGCCCGGGAACGCTGGTTCCGCGCGTCGGTATGAAAGCAGACGCGCAGCACCCGCCAGACGTCGAAGGCGTGCGTCAGCATCAGCAGCTTGGCCTCTGTGTTCACAGCCGTCCGAACCGCCGAGCGGGCCAGCCACGTGTAGCCGATCTCACAGGCGTCGGGAACGCCGTGCCCGTAAGACGGATGGCCTTGCGGCCACGACCATCGTTCCAGATTCCAGAAGCGCGTAGAGCCGATGACCATGCCATCCTCAACTCGAACGATCGCAAACGGCATCGCGGTTCCAGCGTCCCTCCAGGCCAAGGCGGTTTCGACGTAGTTCATGGCCTCGCCCTTGCCGCGGGGGACAGGACTCCACCGGTAGAGCGAGGCATCGTCCGCCGCGGCCGCGACCAGCCCATCGACGTGGCGGTGCTCAAGAGGTTCCAGGCGAACGCGCTTGCCTTGCAGGACTAGATTTTCCGTAGACATCGCTTCCACTATGCAATGAGCGGGAGTTCAACGGCAACGGGGGTCTACCAGCGAGCGCGATTTCTAAGCCAAAGGCGGTGCACACCTCCGTCTCTACGTTTCCAGTTGCTTGATCACCGTTACCTTGCTGTACGCCACGCGAAAGCCCAGCCGCTCCGCATTGCGCTGCGAGGTTGTCCCACCCTGCGTAACCACCGCGGCATACTCGCATCCGGCCTCGACAGCGGCCGCCATGCGGGCGCGCAACAGGGCCGTCTGCAGCCCGCGCCCGCGAAACTCGGCCAGGGTACCCGCGCCGCACAGGGCAAAGACCCTGTGCTCCGGGATGACCAGCCCCGTGCCGCACGCCACCAGTCTGCCCTCTACGCTGGCCACGAACGCCAATGCCCCTTCCATCTGATAGAACGGCGCGATCAATCCGTGAAACGCCTTCGGCGCGCCGTCAGGAAAGAATGCACTCTCCACGATGGCGCCCGCGGCCTCGGCTTCCTCCAGTCGGCTGCGTCGAATCTCGCATCCCGCCGGAGTCGGAGGAGACTTCTCCTCCGCATCCAGCTTCCGGTACAGCACGTTATTCAGCTCAGCGATCGCATACCCGCGCTCTTTGAACAGCTCGAACACGGTCGCATCGTGCATGGGACACAAATCCACTTGCGACGGAGCCTTGTGTGCGCGGTAGAACTCTTCCACGCGATTCAGGTCCTCGGCGGTGAATGGACGATCCAGTCCTACCCCGGTCGCCCGTCCGATGGGCGAGCCAAGTCCCGCAAAGATCATGTGCCCGCCACAAATTTCTTCCTCCGCCGCGCCAACCTCGGGCCGCGTCTTCTGAAACGTTCGCGCGTACAACACCTGCGGCATCTCCTCCACCGACTCCAGACGGCGAGCGAATGCCTTATCCACGAATTGCATGGTAGAAATCCTTTCTGGTTAGGGACAGCACAAGGCAGACAGCACAATGAAGAGTGAGCGACGCGCACACCTCCGCGCACCGCTCGCTCAACGTTGCAACCCGCAGATTAAAGGACGGCAGTCATAAGCAGGGCGACAGACTAACCCGGAACTGTGAAGTTTTCAATGGTGAATAGGATTAGCGTCGCAACCGCGGTATCAGCGCAGTTCGCGCCGTGGTAGTTCTTTGGAGTCTCGCGGAAGATAGGTCCCCCATCCCCGAACGAAAAAGAAATCCGTCGGCTTAGAAGGATTCAGGCATGCTCCATTTCTGCTCGTCGTCAAATCGGAGGCAAACCCGAAAAACATCCTCGATCCTCGCTACATCACCAGTCTGCGTCAGATAGTTGTACGAGTTCAGGAGAATACCCTTTACGATCCCTTCACCGCGAGTCTTTATAAGGAACGTCTTCCCAACTTCAACGTTACGGACCGGCAGGTATCGGAAGATGGTCCTTACCTTTTCCTGTACGACTGTCAACCATACTGAGTATCTCCTGACGCACACGGATGACACGAAGAACTGACAGCTGATAGCTGACGGCTGCCTTTCTCACACTTGCTGCCGCGCTTCGCCCAGGGACACGCTCACATCCATCTTTTTCTTATTGCGGTAGATGGTGATCTTGACGGTATCTCCGGCGCGGTGGTTGTTCATCATCTGCGAGAGATCATCCTCGTCTTGCACTTTCTGATCGTCGATGGCCACGATCAGGTCTCCGCCCAGCATGATGGGAGTATTCCCCAGGTAGGCGCGCTCTGTGCCCGCGCGCAGACCCGCTTGATCGGCGGAGCCGCCCGGAGTTATCTGGATAATCAGCAATCCGTAGTCGACGGGCAATCCGATCTCATCCGCCAGTTCCGGGCTGATCGGAATCGTGCGCACGCCCAGCGCGGGACGCCGCACCCGGCCCAGCGTCATCAGATCATTCAGCACCGCCTTCGCCGTATTGATGGGAATGGCAAAACCAATGCCCGCATTCTGCCCGACGTTGGAAAGAATCATGGTATTGATGCCGATGACTTCCCCATGCCAGTTCATCAGCGGACCGCCGGAGTTGCCCGGATTGATCGCCGCATCGGTCTGAATGGCTTCGTCAATCATCGCGCCGTTGGGCTCGCGCACCGGCCGAATCGAGCTCACGATTCCGCGCGTCATCGTTCCCGCCAAACCAAACGGATTTCCAATGGCATAGACTTTTTGTCCTACCTGCAGATTACGCGAATCCCCCAGCACCGCCGGAATCAGGTCCGGTGCTTTGATCTGGATCACCGCCAGGTCGTGCGGCGGATCGGTGCCTACGACCGTCGCTTTATATTTCTTGCGGTTATGCATCGTGACTTCCACCTGCCGCGCGTCGGCGATCACATGATAGTTCGTCAGGATGTGCCCTTCCTTGTCGATCACAAATCCCGAACCTTGCCCCTCCTGCGGCACCAGACCGTAGAAAAAATCAAAGGCCATGGCACGCGAGGTGACATTCACCACCGACGGAATATTTTTCTTGTAGACGGAGATATTGTTCTGCTCTTCGCCGTCGAGGGACTCGTTCGGCGCCGCCTCGGTGATCTCCACCTGCGCCGGATGGCTGAGCCAGGTCGTGGGATGAAATTCGCCCTGCGAGTTCGAACGCCAGGTCGTGAAGTAGAAGAACGCGCCGGCCAGAACCAGCGCAAAAATCAAAGGCCGCATGACTTTCATAATTTCAAACCATCCGAAGGTACGTACGATGTTGGGGAGCAGTCAGGTCCCTGAATTAATTCTAAACAATGCCCCAGCACTAAGCACGTTGCACAGGCACAGAGGCTAGTGCGGATTGACTTCGCTAACCTGTCCAGTCCTGGGAGTCATCCTGAGCGGAGCCGCTTTTCAGCAGGGCCTCGCTTTGCTCAGGATGACAATCCTTCAGGTGCCAATCCAAACTGGTTCAGGATTTTTCCGCTTCCGCCTGCATCTGATGCCACACTCCTCGCACCTGTTCGCGCGTCTTCTCGATAGAGCCGGAGTTGTCGATCACGTAATCGGCCACTTTGATCTTCTCTTCGTCGGGGAGTTGCGCGGCCATGCGGCGCTCGACTTCCTTGCGCGCGGCCTCAAGATCGATCTTCTGGCGTGCGGCGAAACGGGCCGCACGCTGCTCCGCCTTGCAGGTCACAACCACCAGCCGGTCGAAGCGCTCACGAAGCCCAGCTTCCAGAATCAGCGCCGCCTCGACGATCGCCACGGCATGCCGATCCTGTATTCCTATGGCCCGCATCCACTCATCCTGACTGCGGATGACCACGGGATGCACGATGCGGTTCAGGTCCTCGATGCGCGATGCGCGCTGTCCCTTGGCATCCGTAGGCGGGCCAAAGGCAACCTCGGCCAGCTTGCCCCGGTTGACGCTGCCATCGGAATTAAGAATCCCGCGGCCGAATTGGCGCACAACCTCGTTATAGACGGCCTCGCCCGGCTGCATGAGCGAATGCGCAATTCGGTCCGCCTGGACCAGATACGCGCCCAGTGCCACAAACATCTCTCCTACAACCGACTTGCCGGCGGCGATGCCTCCGGTGAGGCCGACTTTCAACATGTACTCTCCAACGGCAATTTCGGCATTAAATGATCACACGCGCGACAGTTCCGGCACGCGATTTCCGCGACGCATTTTCGCCGCCTTCAACGTATTGAACATGAGCATCGCGATGGTCAGCGGGCCCACTCCCCCCGGCACGGGCGTGATGGCTCCTGCAATTTCGGCGACCTCGGGATGGACGTCGCCCATCAGCGTCGATCCTTTCTTGCGGAAGCTCTCTTCCCGCTTGGCGTTGCCCGCAAAGAATCGCTGAAATTCCGCCGAATCGGTGACGGTATTCATCCCTACATCGATCACCGTCGCCCCCGGCTTAACGAAATCCCGGGTTATCATCCCGGCGCGCCCAATCGCTGCCACCAGAATCGCCGCGCGGCGGCACACTTCCGGCAGGTCATGCGTTTTCGAGTGACACACCGTCACCGTGGCATTGGCGTTCAGCAGCAGCATAGCAGCGGGCTTGCCCACGATGTCGCTGCGCCCCACGACCACGGCCTCGCGCCCGGCAATGGGAATGTTGCTGCGCTTCAAGATTTCCAGCACGCCGGCGGGAGTACATGGAACCAGCCCAGGACGTTGTGTGGAAAGGAAACCGACATTCATGGGATGGAATCCATCGACATCTTTGGCCGGATCGACCGCCATCAGCACTTTTTTCGCATCGATCTGGGCAGGCAGCGGCAGCTGTACCAGTATCCCGTCGACATCGTCGCGCCGGTTGAGATCCGCAATCAGCGCCAGCAGTTCAGCGGTGGTGGCAGATTCGGGCGGGGTAATCTTTTCGCTGTAGATTCCGACTTCTTCACAAGCTTTGACTTTGCCCCGCACATAGATTTCGGAAGCCGGATTGTGTCCGACGAGGACAACGGCCAATCCAGGCCGCACCCCTGCGGCGACCATGGTTTTCACTTCCACAGCTGCTTCGCCGCGGATGTCTTGCGCGATTTTGCTTCCATCGAGAATCGTGGCGGGCATTCGGGCTCCGAGCAAATTCTATCGCAACTCCCGCCAACACCCCTTACCACGGAGGCACTGAGACACGGAGAAATCAAAAAACGTCCTGTTTTCTCAGTGCTTCAGGGTCTCCCTGGTGAAAAGGTTGTGCGCCTCATCACTGCGTTTCCCTGCCCATGTCGTACAATGCCCCAGTCATGCTTTCCAAAGAACTACTGGAAATTCTGGTTTGTCCGGCGTGCAAACAGGCCCTTGAGTACCGCCAAGCCCCGGAGAGTTTGAAGTGCAAGCAGTGTTATCGGGTCTATGCCGTAAAGGACGACATCCCCATCATGCTGATCGATGAGGCCACCGTCGAGCCTTAGCACGCAGGCTGCGGGCAAGTTTGCGGCTGAACTTCGGATGCCCGAATCCCGGAAACCCGATTTCCAGGGAAAGAAAGGTTCCGCCATGGCCACACAATATTTCTCCTGCATTCAATGTCATAAGAAATATCCCACCCACCACAAACTGTTCGACACCCTCTACGACTTCTCAAAAATGGCTCCGGAAGAATGCCCGGCCTGCGGAGGAACGCGTGAATTGCACGTCAATCTCGACTTCCAACTCGGCGCTGGCGACGGAGACTTTAAGGTTGTGTCCGCTCATCTTCCCGACAGGTTGGAGTCGTGGCTTGGGGAAGAGGAAGAAGAAGTGACGTTCTATCCCTTCCTGGTCGTGCTCGAGGCCGGGGCCGAAGGTAAGCAGTTCTGCTGGATGCCCTACTGGCACGTCGTGGGCAAAGAAGCCCGCTATGGCCAGCACGCCCTCTGCCTCGATCATGCGCAATTCGACAACCTGATCGCGCAGGTTCAGGACAAAGTGCTGGAGCCTGTGTAAGGCGTGGGCACATCAGAAAGAACGCTGCACCCTTTAGCAGGTTATTCACATTGCCGACTCCCGGCCCCTTCTAGAAACAATTGAAGGAACTGCATTTCCCAGTTTCGCAGGCGTTTCTGCGGGATTGTGGCCTTCTTTTCGTCCGTAAGAAACGGCCGGGGATCGCCGAACACTATGAGGATAGAAACGGGCCCAAAAGACGCGGTCCCAATGTTTCGACCACCCGAACGCAACCCGCTTTGTTGGGAACCGTCCGGAAACGACACATTGTGTCAGTCTTTGAGATTACGTTTGGGTACGAAAGGAACGTCGGGAAGCCGCGACCGCCGGCTGAACCTGTCCGCAACTTTCGACATCCACACGGGTTAAATCTATTAACAGGGGATTGGGGGACCGTACAGCAAAAACTGCATAACTACGGCAAAAGAATTGCATGCAACTTCCACAAGTGCCGATGAGTCTAAGTAGGCAAGAAGGCAAAAGGTCGGAGTCGGAGGTGATGACGGCCATGATGAATGACAAAGACAGATTCACGATGACCGAGCTAGCGGCACTCAGGAACGATCTGCTTCAGGGTGGCATGATCGACTCCTACGAGGCCGCCGAACTGCTCCAGGTATTCCTAATGGGCCGTGGCTATGGGGTTTCGCCCAAGGCAGCGCTGGACGCTGCCGGCCGCGTCGAGATGGCGGGCTGCGCCATGCCAGTCCTGATGCACGAACTAGAGAACCTGGCCATGGTGATGTAAGGCGGCACGCGCCGCGGGCCGGTGACCCCGCGATGCAAACTGAGACTCGGGGGCATAGCGTGAGAAGACCCGAAGTCCTGAGTGGGAAGGCGTAGGAGTCAGAGCAAAAGTTCACGGATCTCGACATGCTGGGTCGGCCATCGAAATAAGATCGGTCGAACCAGTTCCAACCAGGAAAGCCGGGTCAACCAGCCCGGCTTTGTTGTTTCGGGTTCCTTTTACGCCTCCGGCATTCGAGCCAAGTCGTAACCCTCCCGCAGCGAAACCGGCTTACCCCGCCAGGGCGGGTGGCCTAGACTGTTGATCTCGCTGGCATCACCGACACAGCGGGTGCCCGTCCTTCGCGCAGTTTGCGAAGAGCGAGAGTCGGGACTGCTTGCTGCCAGGTGGGCCGATCACGCCACTCGATCACGAAACGAAATCTTCGTCCAGCCTTCATTCACTCGCACTGCCCCGGGTTCGTCCAAGAGATAGAAGGCGGGCTGGCCCACCCTTTGCCATGGCAGCCGAGTCGCAGTCCGTACCAAGCACCCAGGCGCGACTCAAAGCAGAACGCGAAGAGAGGAAGCGGTTGCGGCGCGAGAGATGGCAACAGCTGCAACCAAAGAGAGAGCAAGAAGAACAACTGCGCGAAAAGCTCAAGAGCCATTCGAAAAATTGGACGACGGGTTCTTGCAAGGCTTTCGGGACCGCCAAGCATTTGCGAAGCAGGACCCCCAGTGGGCAGCAGACATGCAAGCGTATCGAGATGAGGTAGAAGCAAACGTCAAAAGTTCTTTCTGCGCGAACAGAAAAGGCACAGAGAAGGGAGCGCGATAGAGCCAAGCGCGAAGCCAAACATCAGGAAGAACTGTGAGTACTGTTACGCAGTTGCAAGAGAATCCGTTTTCATAGCGATTTGGGGCGCGCGTGGTCCGTGCGTGTGATCACTGACAGCGCTTACCGATACGAATAAGCTTTGCGCAAGAAATAACCGCAGACCTTTGCACGGAGAACCCTCATGAGACTTCCTGCGAGGGATCCGCACTTCAAATTCTCCTGGTTTTGGCGTATCTGGCCTCGTTTGTGGCATGTGGGGGAGGATCCTCCAACCAAATCCTGCCACCGCCTGCCAGGGCCACGAGCTACTACCTTGATTGCTCGTCCACAGCGAGCGGCAGCGGGACGCAAGGCTCGCCCTGGAATTCGCTGACGAGTCCCAATGCATTTGCATTCCAGCCGGGAGATAGCCTGCTCTCAAGCGCGGAACGACGTGCGCGGGAGCCTGGTTCCGCAGGGATCAGGCAAAGATGGTGCCCCGATATCATTGATGCCTATGGAACAGGAGCACGTCCGATCATCGACGGCGGCATGATGAAGAGGCCATCAGGCTTTTCAATCAACAGTACTGGGAAATCAACAACCTGGAGGTCGTGGGTGGCAATTTGTTCGGCATCTATGTTTCGGGAGACCAAGATAAGGCCGTCTTGAACCACATCTATTTCCGCAACCTTGACGTTCATGGTGCCCATTACGCGTCTGTCGCCCACGGTGACTCAGGGGAACTATTAATTCATGCTGACGGCACTACTACGCTCAATGACATTCTTATCGATGGCATCTCGGCGCACGACAGCTTGACTTCGGACGGCATCCAGGTTATCGGCGCAGCCTTCACTCCGCCATACAACAGCTCCATTGTGTTGGGAAGTAATGTGACGATCCAGAATTCCACTGCGCACGATGTTTGCAATGTGGGCATTCTGGTGATGTCGGTGAACGACGGGTTCATACAGAACAACGTGGGCTTCAACACCGGCTTGTGCCCGCATCAGACCGCCACGGATGCCATCGGGTGCGTGACCTGCGCCAATTTCATCATGCAGAACAATGAGTCTTATGCCAACCAGGCTGATGAACCTTATGACGGCGGGGGTTTCGCCCTTGACACCAATGCCCTTGATAGCATCGTGCAGTACATCTTTGGCCACGTTCGATAGGCTACTGCATCGGTCACTTTGCCGGGCCTGCCGTCCCATCGCTAAACAACGTGATTCGCTATAACGTCTTTCCAACGATGGACAGAAAGATTCATTGTCCTACCAGGGCGAGATCGTTGTCAGTGGCGGTTCCTTCGACGGCGTGCAGATCTACAACAACACCTTTTACTGGAGTCCGGTAGGCGACGGGCCGGCATTTAGCTCCCAACGCACTCTACTCTGGGACGAACCCCAACTTCTTTAAGAACAACATCATCTACTCCACGGCGCCGACCATGATTAACATGACTGCGGACCTCAGCCTGGACAACAACATCTATTGGACAACCTCGGGCACAGTTCCGACATGGCAGATCGGCAGCAACATCTACGCCGGCTTCACAGCGTACCAAGCCGGCACGGGCCGGGACAGCCACAGCTTCTATGTGGAGCCGATGATGGATAGTCCAACCTATCACGAGGTGGGTCGGCCAACGACAGCTTTCACCCTGATGCCGGGCTCGCCAGCCCTGGGTAACGGTGCCAACGTTTGTACCGGTATCTCTGGCTGCTCGATGGGCAATCAGGATTTTTGGGGAAATGCCCTGCCGAACGGGAGCGGCTACAGCATTGGAGCCTATCAGCCACAATGAGACCGCGATCCGTTTTCGTGTTCCGCGCTCCGCGTTTCGCTCATGACGGTTGTCATCCTTGCCCCGTGGAGCTTCGGTTGCCCTTCAGTGCAAATGGAGCCTTGGCGCTTTCTCAAGTGCGCGGTGGCGTATTTCATCTGCAGTTTCAGCCGCAGCAACCGCTGCTGTTGGCATTTCTGCAGACGGTCCCTGACACAGCTAACACGCCCTCGCGCGGGCAAGCGATACTTCTTCAGAGCATGGACCACCAGTACGCCTCCCGTGGGGTGCGCGTCGTGGTCGTCGATGCTTCCCAACTGGCGACCGGCAGGGTCCCGCAGCATGGCGAACTTGTGAACGCCAGCTATGACTGGGGAATGACGATTCCGCTACTCGAAGACCCGGATCATCTCGCGGCTCGCAGATTCGGAATAAAGACAGTTCCGACCACGATTCTGTTCAAGCCGGATGGCAGTGTTCAGCACCGATGGGAGGGCCCAGTTCACCCCGCTGAGTTCGCACAGGAAATTGAGCGACTGGTAGGCGGCCCGCTTGGTCGCGTGCGAGATCTGTAGTGTGACTTCCCATGAGACCCGATTTCAAACTGCACACCGTCGCTAAACCTTTCGGCGGGTGGCCCAGCTTTTGATCTCGCCGGCATCAGCAACACAGTGGGCTGCCCCGTCCTTCGCGCACTTTGCGAAGAGCGGGAGTCGGGACTGCTTGCTGCCACGCGGGCCGATCACGCCACTCGATCACGAAACGAAATCTTCGTCCAGGTGGGCCGGCGCCCCGCTCGTAGGTGCTGAAGCCTGCCCTCTCGCCTGGTCATCAGTAACCCCATCTTTTACTTTCAATTAGAGCCGAATCCATGCACTTCCGTACGTACATATGTGTAAACACAAACGTTCTTGCAGGAACGTTTGTACGTACAGATTTGCAAAGAGAAGTGTTCCTGCAGGAACACTTCTCCATTTTGTAGCTGGATAACTCTCTACTCGTAGCGCAAGCTTTCCACCGGATCGAGCTGCGAGGCGCGGGTGGCGGGGACGGTGCCGAAGATGATCCCAACGATCGACGACACGACGATGGCGATAATCGCTGACAAGCCAGAGATCGGCAAGTGGTAGTCGGTGATGAAGCGCACCGAGTAGGGGATGGCCAGGCCCGCGACGATGCCCATGACGCCTCCGGTCAGCGAAATCAAAACGGCCTCCGCCAGAAACTGGAAGCGGATCGCGCGGTTCGTGGCGCCGATGGCTTTGCGAATCCCAATCTCGCGGATGCGCGATGTCACCGTCGCCAGCATGATGTTCATGATGCCGATACCGCTTACCAGCAGCGTGACAAAAGCGACCAGCATGAGGATCAGCGTCATCGCATCGGCAATTCGTCCGGCCACGGTGAGAAACTGCGTCAGGTTCTGCACGCTGTAGACAGATTCGGGACGATGCCGCGACTGCAGCACACGTTTGATGGCTGCCGTCGCCGGGATGACGTCCTGCGGAGTGGCCGCAGAGAAGTAGATTTCATGAACCGTCGCGGTGGGCGTGAAGAAGAGGCTGACCGTGTAGGGGATCAGCATGGTGTCTTCCTGGATTTCGGACTGTCCGAAAGTGTCCACACTTTCCTTGAACACGCCCACGATCGTAAACGGAAGGCCGCCGCTCAACTTGATGATCTGGCCGACGGCCTGGGGAGTAGATGCGTAGAGTTTCTGCGCCAGTTTCTCGGTGATCACAGCGACCTTGTTTCGGCCGGAGGAATCTTCGGAATCGAAGAAACGGCCGGCCAGAACCTTCAGATTGCGCACCCGCAGATAGGCTGGGTCGACGCCGAGGAGAAGGATGTCGCTCTGTTTTCCCCCGCCGACACTGATGTGGTCCTCCAAAGCTACGGTGGGCGAAGCGGCCACAATGCTGGGAACCTGCTCTCGAACGGCCTGGACATCCTCCATCGTCATGGGGTCGGGCGTTGAGTCAATGCGCTGCCCGCCCCCCTGGTAGTCGGCGTAGATCATGTTGGTGCCGATCGATTGCAGCTGGCGAAGGATGTATTGCTTTCCGGTAAGGCCGATCGTGGCTACCAGGATTACTGAAGCCGTGCCCACCGCCATAGCCAGTGAGGTGAGAGTGAATTGCAGCTTATTGCTGCAAAACGCGTCGTAGGCGAAGTTCAGGATCTCGCCGAGCCCAATCGTGAGCCGGCGCTGAGTTGTGACCGGTGAAGATGTCGCAGTCGCCATCTTGAGTAGTTAGATGTTAATCCTCGCCCCCAAGGCGGCGCAATGCGCAGCCTATATTGTTGTATCCTGAACGCGGTACGAAATCCTGGGCGTGCTTCTAATCGAGTGATCGAAATCCATCTCGTCAAATACAAGACGGGACTCTTTCTGTTGCTGCTGACGGCGACGGCTTTGCTGACGCACGGCTATCATCCGTACGCCGAGGACGCGGAGATCTATCTTCCAGGCGTGGAACGAATCCTGAACCCGGCGCTGTTTCCCGTAGGTCAGGAGTTCTTCCGGTCGCATGCGAGCATGACGCTGTTCCCGAACCTGGTGGCATATTCCCTCCGCGTGAGTCATCTGCCCTTCGAGGCAGGATTGCTGGTGTGGCACGCCGCTTCGATCTTTTTGTTGCTCCTGGCCTGCTGGCAGTTGAGCAGCATTCTGTTTCCGTCCGCGACGGCGCGGTGGGGATCGGTGTGCCTGATTGCCGGGCTGCTGACGATTCCCGTGGCTGCGACCGCGCTTTACATCATGGACCAGTATTTAAATGCGCGGAACTTGGCGGCATTTGCGGCGGTTTTCGCGGTGGCGAGAATCCTGGAAAGGAAATACCTTCGGGCGCTTGAGTGGGTCGCGTTTACGGCGTGCATTCATCCGCTGATGTGGGCCTTCCCTTTTTCTTTCTGCGCCCTCTGGATCGTGATGGAGCAAATCGAGCGTCGCGCCGGAGCCGCGAGAGAACTGGGCAGGGGCGTGGCCGTGGTGGGATGCGTCGCTCTTCTAGGCATTCCTTTCGCACGCCAGGCTTCTCCGGCATACCACGAAGCGGCGAGGATGCACGCCTATTTCTACATTCAGGACTGGAAATGGTACGAATGGCTGGGAATTTTTGCTCCGCTGGCCATGCTGTGGTGGTTTGGACGAATGGCGCGGGCGCAGCAGTGGACAGTACTGGCGCGCGCCTGCCGCGCATTCGTGATCTACGGAGCGATTTTTTTCTTCGTAGCTCTGGCGGTGGACCTCCCGGCACGATTTGAGAGCCTGGCCCGACTACAACCTCTGCGCAGCCTGCATCTTCTCTACATGTTCCTGTTTGTGTGTATGGGCGGCTTCCTGGGTGAATACGTACTCAAGGACCGCGCGTGGCGGTGGCTGGCCCTGTTTGTGACGTTGAATGTCGGGATGTTCGCGGCGCAACAATCTCTTTTTCCGGCCAGCGCGCATGTCGAGTGGCCTGGCCGCGCGGCGAGGAATCCGTGGGCGCAGGCGTTTTTCTGGATTCGGGAGAACACTCCTCCGGAGGCGGTTTTTGCGCTAAACCCCGACTACATGCATCTGACCGAACAAGACGCAATCGGATTCCGCTGTCTGGCGCAGCGGAGCCGTCTGGCCGACTCCGTCAAGGACGGCGGGGTGGTTAGCATGTTTCCTCCCCTGGCAGAGGAGTGGTGGGAACAGCTGCAGGCGCAAACTCCGTGGAAGAATTTTCAGGCTACGGATTTTGCGCGGCTGCGGGAGAAATACGGCGTAAGTTGGGTCGTAGTGCAACAACCCGGCGTGGCGGGACTAGAGTGTGCGTATCAGAATGCCGCAGTGCGCGTCTGCCAGCTACGGTAGCGGCTCCGCAGCCTGCCCCTGGCTGCGAGGCGCAACGCCCTCGCGACAGCCAGCGAGACCCTTCGACTTCGCTCAGGGCAGGCTCCGGCGCTACGTTGTTACCTCTTGCCGCTGCGAGCCACGAGCCACAGTCACTGCTGCAAGAATTACAATCAGCGGATCCACGGGACGAAAATAATACGTCTCGGGATGAGAGATGTAGTAAGTCAGCGGAAAGAAAAGAAGCACGATCGCAAAGCGGACTCCCAGCGCCCCGTCGCGCTGCAAGACGCGCCACAGTCCCAGCAGCCCAAGAATGGTCATAGTCGTATTCACGAAAATGTTAGGCGGATCGAGCGGCTCATCCTTCAGGTAGGCGCGGTCGAAGCTCCAGTAGCCCGTCCACATATAGACGATGCGGCGAAACGTCATCCACACGAACCAGGCGGGATGGCTGCGGATGAAATCTTTTCCCTGCTGAAGTTTGTGGTCCATGTAGGACATTTCACCGACCCGCTCGTATTCCTGCAGTTCAGCATCGCTGTGGTTGGGATGAAGCGCGCGGTTCACCCAATGCTGGGAGTAGCCGTTGTTGCCGATGTAGAGTTCGAGACCGTAGCCGCTGCGCACGGGAATGAAACGGTGGAAGAGCATGTAGTTCCGCACGAGCCACGGAGACAGCATTGCGGTCCCGGCGAAGGCTACGACGATCATCTGAGCTTTCCACGGCCGAGCGAGTCGGTAGCGCCGGTACAGAGTCCAAATCCCAAGCAAAGGAAGAACGGCCATCACGACGGGTTCGGTGAGCGCTGAAAGGCCGCATAGAGCACCGAAGAGCAGCCAGTCGCGCTTGCGCGAGGAATTTTCCAGGCGCCAGGCGAACAGAAACAACCAGCACAGTTCGAGCGCGACCAGGCAAGTCGACCACGCCCAATCGGCTCCGTAGTAGATACCGTATGGAGAAAAAACCCATCCCCACCCCGCCCACTTAGCCACGCGCTGGCCGAAAGCTTGGCGAGCCAACAGAAAAACCGGTACGCAGGTTAGGGCTGAAAACAAACTGTTCAAAGAGAGCGCAGCGAGGACCGAGGTTCTAGTTTCGATTCCAAAGATTTTGAAAATGCCCGCGAGCAGGTAAGAGTATACGGGTGGCAAGAGTGCAGACAGTCCGGTGTCGGCAAATGGGCTGCCGAAGCCGTGACCGGAGGCGATGGAGCGCGCGATCCTTCCGAAGGCCCAATGCTCGAGGACGAAGGGGTCCATCCAGTCGTGATAGAGAAAGGGGATGACGGCGAGGCGGACGGCTAGGGCTACGAGCACCATGAGGACGTAGGGTGGAACGCGGGCTTGAGAAGAAGATTCTGTGGACATGAGTTCGTGGCGCTTGCATGCGCGAACGAGACGTCCTCGCGACAGCTAGCGGGACGCCACGCTGGGTTTCCGCGGGCGTTCCTTTTTCGCTTACGCTACTTTTTTTGCGGCTGCCCTCTTAGTATAGACGGCACACTTGAAGCTGACTGTTCTGATAGGGGCACGTCATTCCCGACGCTGCATTGTGATTCGCATTCGAGCCCTGGTCGCCAGGACGCGAGAGGATGACCCACGTCACTCCGAAGTCATGCTTGAGGCGCTGGAAATCTGCGGCTTGAAAATTTCGCCAACCTCTCTGGGCATTCACTTCCTCGAGCCAACGCGGAGCCAGGCGGGGAACACGTGCGGCCATGCCGCCATCCTTTTCATAATCGGCGAGCGTGCTGCGTTCGGCGAGAGCGCGGAATCCGTGATAGTCCTCGCCCGGCAACGTCATGTAGTGAGGATCGAGCGCGAACCGGCTGTCGACCGGAGTATTTTGCCGGATCCAGGTGAAGGCCTGCAGCCAAGCGTTCTGTGGCGCGATGCCGGGCAACTCCAGATGCGCAGAGGCGGGATACATTTGGCGCTGGACATAGAACATCACCGCACTCAGAGGAAGAAAAAGTAGCAGCCAGCGATAGACACGGCGATCGAGTACATAGCGGCCGAGCAGGCCGCCCACGATCAAGAAGAACAGCAGGTAGAGTAAGTGAAGGTAGCGCATGGGCTCGAATGGCCGCAGGCGCTCAAGGCTGGGAGGAAGCATGATGAGGAGGCCGACGCCGGTTTGGAAGACGCCATAATAAAGGAGACTTGAAACGAACGAGCGCAGCGCTATTCCATTACTACCAGATATTTTATTATTATCACACAATCTCTTAAAGATATATATAAGAATTAACGGAGCGAAGACTCCCAGCCACTCATACCAGTGCCAGCGCGTGGGGAAGTAAAAGCCGCGAGTGGCAGCCGCTTGGCGCCAGGCATCGGAGGTGGGTTCAAAAAGCCATCCCAGAGGAAGCAGCAGGGCGGCGGCGAAGGGCATGGCAGAGGAACGGCGCAGACGGGAAACACGCTGGTTCCAGAACAGAAAGGCGCAAAAGGAAATTCCGAAGCTGGCCATGATGGCATGGATGGCGAAGGCGACCGCGAGCAGGACTCCAGCGAACCAAAGGCGACGGTCGATGACCGCGACGATGGCGGCAAGAATCGCGGCCGTGGCCAAGGTGCGGGGATGAAGGTACTGATCGGCGAGCGTCAGGGCAATGCCTGGGAGGGGAAGGGTCAGCAAGACGGCGACGGTGGTCACGGCGGACCACTGCGCCGCAGGCTGGGTGAACCAGCGGCGGCTGATGCGCCACGAACCGTGGAGAAGCAGCAAGATAGCGGCGACCTGCCAGAGCAAAACGGTCCACGCCAGCGGCAGATGGCTGAAGCGGGCAGAGAACGCGATGAGTTTATCGAAAATGGTGGCTTGAAACTGCAGGCGCAAGAATTCCGAATCATGCGGAAACAGGGCCGGATTCAGATTTCGCTTAATAGCCGCCAGGTAAAACGCGTCGTCCTCAAGGCCCGGATGGTAGCCCATCACGAAGATGGCCCACACGGTGAGTGCGGCCAGCAGCGCCAGATTCGTAGCAGAGGAATCGTGCGTGGCCAATGGGCCTTTGGGCGGGTTTTGCGGGGATTCGGACATTTAAGATTTTGACATAGGAGAACCGGGCGGGTCGCTGGCAGGCTGCGAAAAAAATCGCATCACATACCGCTGCGGCTGAGAACTATTCTTTCGCCCCGCTGGGGCTCACTCGTCTTCCACCGGGCCACCCACGGCTTCCGTCATTGGCTACATTCTTACGCCGCTTCGCGGCCACAAGCTGAACCCGCAGTTTCGCGGCTCGAACTGGACCTCTGCTTCACCGCCTCGTGGAAACTCTAGTTCTTGCATCCACACTAAAAGCGCGGCGCCCGCATTGTTCAGCAAGGTGCTGGACCGTGCGCACTAGACTGGGCGGGCGGTTTCGGAGCGGGCGGCGTAGTAGGGTTCGTGGCCCGCTTCCAATTTGCGGCCTTGATCGCTGAAGCGCGGCAAATGAGTCAGTCCGAATCTTTGCAGCGCGAACTGCAAGGTTGTCGCCAGGACGCCGAAACCGTATTTCACGCTGCGACGAAAGTTGATGGATGAGGCCTCTCTGAAATACTTTGTGGGGCAGGAGACTTCACCAATGCGGAAGCCGAAGTGCACGCACTGGGCCAGCATCTGATTGTCGAAGACGAAGTCGTCGGAGTTTTCCAGCAGGGGCAACTCGGTGAGGACCTTGCGGCTGAAGGCGCGGTATCCGGTGTGGTACTCGGAAAGCTTGACTCGCAGAAAAAGGTTCTCAAACGCTGTGAGGAAGCGGTTGGCAATGTATTTGTAAACCGGCATGCCGCCGAGCAAGGCGCGACCACCGATGATGCGCGATCCCAGCACGACGTCATAAACATCGTAGGCGACCATGCTGGCCATGGCCGTGATCAGCAGCGGCGTGTATTGATAGTCGGGATGAAGCATGATGACGACATCGGCGCCGGCGGCCAAAGCCTCGCGATAGCAGGTTTGCTGGTTGCGTCCGTAGCCGTAGTTGCGGTCATGCTGGAAGACGTACAAGCCGAGCCGATGGGCGAGATCCACGGTCTGGTCGGAGCTGTGGTCGTCCACCAGAATGCGGATGTCCACCAAGTCGGGCAATTCTCGCACCGTGACCTGGAGAGTCTTCTCCGCGTTGTAGGCGGGCATGACGACCGCAATGCGCTTGCCGTTAATCATTTTGTTGGAAGGGTCACGGATAGTTTACCTGAGATGATGGGCAGCAGCAGTCCAAACGTTGAGATTCCTGATTCACCGCCAGCCCCTGTTCCTGACGTAGTGAGCGGGTTTCGCGTTCCGACTCCATTGGAAATTCCTCCCGGAGCATTGCTGAACTCCCAGGAATCAAAGTACATATAAGGAGGATTGTTGCGCCCTACGCCATTCAGCATGCAGGAGTCGAACGGATTCAGCCCCAGGATCCAGTTCAACTGGTTCGTGGCAAAGGCTTCCAGTTGCTTGCGAAATGCCGCATCTCCGACAAAGACGCGCGCAGCCAACCGCGCAGCCGTCGCCACCGACGCCAGCCGAGCGTTTTCGCCCTGCCACCACGGAGCGGCATCGCTATTATGCGGAAAGAAGAAGGTCGTGCGGCGTGCTCCTGTCTTGTCTTGCACATACTCCCGGCTGTAGCCGAAAGGATTGCTGACTTCCGCCGTGAGCGCAAGCTCGAATTCCAGAGACTTCTTCACCGTGTCCAGCACTTGCTGCGTCATAGTCGGGTCGGCGATCTCGGAATAATAGAGCAGGCTCACCACCGGAAAGCCGCCATCAGAAGCATGAAAGAACGGACGCTGCCCATCATCGGCGCGCCAGTAATTCTTATAGCCGCCCGCGGTGATCTGACGGCTCATCAGACTCTGCGCCCGGTGATCCGCGGCCACTTTGTATTTTTCTTTGTGCGTCGCGCGATAGAGTTCTGTGGCCGCGGCCAGCGCACAATAATCGTCAACAATGTTTTTCCTTGCCGTCGTTGGTGAGTTTGAGATTGTCTGTTTCCAGATAGTCGAAGGCGTCCACGGCCGCCTTCAAATAGTCCGCGCTGGAAAATTGTCCGGAGACGGGATACGCACTCGCCATCGCCAGAGCGGCGATCGCGATTCCGCCTCCCGAGCGATAGCTGACTTCGTACTCTCGATCGTTGTTCGCCTGTTCCACCATATCTTTAGCACCCTGCCCGGGCGCGCCTTCGATGCCGAAGCGCTTCATCTCCCCGGCAATCTTGCGCTCCTCCGGAACCTGCTTCACGCCGCCGGTCGAAACGGAACGATAGAACGATCCCTTCGACACTTTGACGCGAACCAGATAATCCGCCCCGAACATGGCCTCGTCCAACAGACGCGGCTGATAGCGGGCAAAGCCCTGCAGCCCACGCAGCTTCGTCTGCTCGTGGCTTTTGAGCAGACTGTAGACCACGAGCGGAATCTGCTGCGGATTGAAGTACGTCGAGAACGACAGATCCGACAAGTGCTTACCGTAATCGCCCGTCGCATCCCACCATCCCCCATGAGCGTCGACTGTGCCCGCCTTTGCGCCCTCAAACTTCAGGTGGCTGTCCGCTTTGTCCATTTCTCCGGAACTGCGCTCGTCCTTGAAGTAATACATGACATCGGACATCGTGTTTCGCGCCAGCAGGTCGTGTTGCACGAGAAATGGGAATGACCTCACATTTCCGACTCCTGCACTACACTCCAGGTAGTACTTACCCTCGGTTGCGAACGAATCGAAATCGACGGTCCAAAAGTACCAGTCCCTCCATTTCTGCACCGGACCCGCCGCCTTGACCGGCACGGAGAGAACCTGCCGGTCCGTCGCATCGTTTTTCAGCGCGCAATTCGAGACGCGATCGCCTGCTGTTCCGAGTACGACCGCGTGTTTCGGGCCGGAAACTTCGTATCCGAGATGGTTGGTAAGAATCTTTAGATCGTGGCCGAGAGATGGTGCGGAGAAAACGACCGGCAGACCGCAGAGTAGAATCAGGGAAAGATACCGCTTCATGATGACCTTCCTGGGGACGCTTTATAAGGACAACGCCATAGGGTAGGCCATCTCAGTGCATTCTCCAACTCGAATTGCATTACTCCACCGGCCCCACCACCTTTATCTTGCTCTCGACGTGCGTGTGCTCAAACCCAGAGTTTTCCAGCGCGATCGAAACTTGCCGGTTGATAAAGAACAACACGTGAATCCGGAACTCCGTCCCCAAGGTGTCCGGAAACCACACTCCATCCTCCTGCCGCTTGTACACCACGTTGAAGCCTACGCCGGGCACATCGGTTCCCAGCAATGTCCGGACCGCAAACGGAATCCGCCGCGACAATTTTGTAAAGACTCGCACCGGCTGAAACTCCGCCACGTCGATGTACGCCTCGCCGGCCCATGCAATGTCGTGCTTGTCCTTGGGTCGAAAGCCGATGTGGTAGACGTTGCGTCCCTCTTCCATCTCCTGTCCCAACAGCGTGAATTCGTAATCTTTCTGCCCCTCCGTAGTTAGCGGAAATAGGTCTTTCGCCAGCCCGTCTTTGCTCTTCTCATTCAACAGATCCTCGCGGAAACCGTGGATCAGGCTGCCGTCGAGGCTGTCGGCCTCAGGAACAGGTTCTCCTTGGAACGTCTCGTACTTCCCCTTGTTCCAATAACGTCCGGTGAGCAACTTGAGTTCTTTCTGAGTGCCGTCGGGCGTCGGAACCACGTCATAGTCGGCTGTCTCTTCGCGCTGCAGCCTGCCCTTCGGTTTATGCGAGAGAATGTGGATGTGTTGACGGTAGACGTATTGCTTGCGCAGGGCTTCACTGCGGTCCTGATTCGCAGCGACGCGCGCCATGATGGCATCGGCGCTCAGCGGTTCCCTTGCCGATTCCGGTTGCGAGTCTTGAGCGGCCGAGAGCGCGGCTGCCAGCAGAAACACCAGGAGATGTAGTCTTCGCACGGGCACAGAACCCCTCTGACTCTACGCACGGACTCAACGGAAAGTTCCCTAAGTTACGCGCTGGCTCGAGTGTGCATCCTCATCCGGCCTCGCGGTTTTAGCTTCCATTGCGCAGGATGTTCTCCTCTGCGGTAGCGCCGAACTCGCAATCATACTGCTCACCGACTACCCCGGTGGCGTGAAAAAGTTGATAAGCTTCCGAACTATCGCGAAATCGATTACGGACTGGCTGCCATGGTTGCCACCATGCCGGAGTCCTTGGTTTTTAAGGGCGATGATGAGACAAAATTCCTTCGCGTTCATGGTGCTCTGATGACCCTGTTGGGCGAACTCACGCAACCTTCTGTCGTCGCTTCGAAGCGGGTGCGGGCGCGAGCAGCCTGAAGGCGCCTACGCCGTCGCTCTGAAATATGGGAGTCTCCCAGCTTGCTGGCACGCAACCGCGCCCAAAACGAACTGCCACTTTTTGGGCCTCAATAAATCACCTTCAGCGACAACTGTATCTGCCGCGACGTTCCCGCGGTCTTGCTGATAATTCCAAATCCGCTCCCCCGCACAATGTTCGACGGCAACCCGAAATTCACGATATTGAATAAATTGAAGAACTCTGCTCGAAACTCCACCGTCCCCAACTCGGCGTTTCCGCGATGTCCAAAAGGAGTGTCCTTGATCAGCGCGAAATCAAAATCGTGATATGCCGGACCGCGAAACGTGTCGCGCCCCAGCGTGCCGAAACGCCCGTGATTCGGCCCCGTCCCGCCCGGAACATTGA
The DNA here is from genome assembly GCA_963707205.1 of uncultured Acidobacteriaceae bacterium. Classification (GTDB taxonomy): domain Bacteria; phylum Acidobacteriota; class Terriglobia; order Terriglobales; family Acidobacteriaceae; genus Sulfotelmatobacter. The sequence goes on along the minus strand of CAVPQE010000020.1, from coordinate 203,963 downwards.
TCGGAATATTAAAGAACGAGGCGTTGTTCGCGCCTAAGCCGAAGTAGTCTTCTCGCACCGAGCGGCTCGTCGAAAAATGCGACATCGCGACCAGATCCGGCCGATCCGTTCCCCCCGCGCCCGCGCCCGTCTGTTGAATCCCCGAGTACACGCTGAAGGGCGATCCCGTCGTCAGGGTCGTGATATTTAGAAATTGCCACCCCTTGGTCAGCGGTTTTCCCAGAGGCCGCAGAAACTCCATCCGGTCCAATGGCAGCAATTGAATCACGCTTGCCGAAAACACGTGCGTTACGTCGAACGTCGACGGGCCTTTTTCTGCCGACGGATTCCACGGATCCTGCGGCAGCGTCTGCAGCACCGTCCCCGCCGTGCCAAACAACCCACCCAGCACCGCGCTCGTATCGTCAATCGATTTCGAATACGTGTAGCTGGCCTGCAGCCCCAATCCAGCCCGCGCCGAGTTCTTGCTCACGCTGCTCTGCAGAGAGTGATAGGTGGAGTGGGAACCACTCGTTATCAGCATTTCCTGTCCATACCCCCCCGTGGCCTGCCCCGCCGAATTGAACTCCGTGAACGGCGCGTGCGCCGGATCGGCCCCGCCATAACTGTTCGGCGAATAAACTCTCGCCAAATGAATCCCGGCCGTCGCCACATACGAGACGTTGACCTTCACGTCCCGAAAGTCATGATCGACGTCCGCCGTCCAAGTCCCGATGTAGCCGTTGCCAAAATTCCTGGCGATGCCCGGAATCGAGAGCAACTGCACCTGGTGTCCGGGCGTGAGCGCCGTCAGATCATTCTGGAATCGCGGCAAATCAATCTCGGTGTTCGCCGGAACATCCTGCGTTCTGCCAGTTGCGAAAATCGGCTGACCCTGGACATTGTAGGCAGTCGGCAGGGTCTCGGGCACAAACGTATCGCGAAATGGAACTGCAACTCCCGGCAGAGCGGTGATGTACGGAGCGAACGCAAACGGGATCGCAGCCGTCAGAAAATTGTCCTGCCACAAGTTTGGAATCAACGTAGTGATGGCCCCGCCAGCGTGCAGCACCGTGTGCTTGCCCACCGCGTAGTCCAGTCCCAGGCGCGGTCCCCATCCATTCCAATCCTGGTTGTACGGAGGCTGCGGATTGATCAGCAGAATCTGCTTAGCCGTGCGATCCCCGTAGGATGCAGGTTTGCCATCTGCCCCAATAAATATTGGAAGCGACGTACGCTTGGTCGCCTCATGAATGCGGCTGTTCACTTCGTAGCGCAATCCGTAGTTGACCGTGAGTTGCGGAGTCGCTTTCCACGCGTCCTGAAAATAAAGGTTGTAAGCCTCGCGCCGCACGCCTGCTTCATCGAACTTATCGCCCACCGGCGTAATACTGGCTGCTGCCGTAATGCTGTAGGAAAACGGCGTCGCAGTCAGCAATCCGGTCAGCGAATCTGGCAGCGGATCGCCGATCTGGATGTCATGTGTCCCGCTCGCCGACTTGATCAACACTGGCGAATACGCTGTGCCTCCGCCAAACTCGTATATTCCGTTCGGATTCGTCCCAAAGATCGTGGAGTCACGGTTGACCCGAATCTCCATTCCCCACTTGAAGGCATGCGACCCGCGCACCAAGGCCATGTCCTGCTTGAACTGGTAAAGATTGCTATACGATCCGAAAATCGAGCCGGCCGGTAAATTGAAGGCCTGAAATAAGCCGTCGGCAAAACCGATCCCCGGTTGCGTATGGTTAGTTGTCGGGAAGAACGGCGTGCTGCGGATGTATCCCAGAGAAGTTTCAGAAGTCAGATGCGGAGTCATCGTCCGCGTATACCTCACGCCAGCATTGCGCTGGTGATCAAAGAACTGTACTCCGAAGCTGGGATCGATCGCCGTCTGATCGGGATTGGTCAGCGGCCCCGTCACCTGATTCAAGCTGAACCGCGTCAGCAGAGAGGCCTTATTCGAAACCTGGCGGTCGATTCGTATGGAGAACTGGTCGGTACGCGTGGAAACCTTGGACGACGTTGCATAGGTCCGGTCGCCAAAGGCTCCCGACGGCTGGTTCGGCAGAGGATATTGATTCAGCACGGGCAGAACCACCGGATTCACCGGAACCGTCAGCGTATCGCCAGAAAAAGTGGTGGTATCAATTCCCTGCCGCTCCGCCGCCGTGGGTACCGGCAGCACCTGCGTGGTACCGAGCACCTGGCGAAAGCCTTGATACTCGCCAAAATAAAACGTCCGGTTGCGCCCGTCATAGATTCCCGGAATCACTACCGGCCCCCCATTAGTAAAGCCGAATTCATTGCGCACAAACGGAGGGATGCGCCGCTTGCCGGTTGGATCCTTGTAATCGAAGTAGTTGCGCGCGTCGAAGGCTGCGTTGCGCAGAAATTCGAACAGGCTTCCGTGCACCAAGTTGACTCCGGACTTGGTCACCACATTCGTGAAACTCGCTGCCCCGTGCCCGATCTCGGCGGGCATCACTCCCGAATTAGCCTGCACCTCCTGAATTGCATCGACGTTGAAATTGGAAAATGTCGCCCCGCCCAGTTCCGGATCGGTGGTGTCGAAGCCGTCCATGGCAAAAACGGTGGCCACGCCACGCTGCCCATTCACCGCAAACTGCTGCGTAAAATTCGCGGCGCCATTCGCGTCCGTCATCGTGCCCGCCGCCAGCAGCAGCAACTTGCTGAAGTCGCGCACATTGAGCGGCAGACTCGAAACCTCGGTGCTGGAAAGATGCTCGCCCCCGCTAGCCTGCGCCGAGGTCGCCGTGGCGGACGGCACGATGCGGAGTTCCTGCGTGGTTTGCCCCGGAGAAGACAACTGCAGCGCCATGGTAAGCGTGCTCGCGTCCTTGACCACGAGCGGCGCCACCGCCTTCCATTCTCTGTCCGCGACCTTCACTGAAACTTCGTAGGAGCCTGCAACGATTTCGGCAAATGCGAACTTACCGCTCGATGCAGTCCTGACGGTGTAGTCACGACCTCCAGAACTGGAGCGCAGCGTGACCACTGCTTCGGCCAAGGGCTTGCCCGAGCCGTCAGTGAGTACACCGCTCCACGAGGCCCCGGAAACAGCACTCGCGCCTGAACCCGCCAACAGCACGAAGCTGAGAAAAAGAATGCAAATCCGATTTCCCGGGCGTATGAACATCGCCCGGAATTATAACGGCCCGCTCGCTAATAGATTCGCAGGAGCGAGAGCGGAGACCGTCCCCGGCGTTTCAACGCCGGGTAAGCGCACGGGTGCGCGCCGCGCCCCGGAGGGACGCCTGAGACTACCCCGGACGTGAACGGTGAGAACTGGCTCGGACGATTGAACCGGATCCGATCTCGCCTTAGCCTAAGCTTGCTTGGCAGGCGTGCCTGGTATATCTGGCGCCGAGAATTTACAAAGCCCCGCTTCCGGCGGGGCTTTTGACTCTGTCCAACCAATGGCCGGACAGCACTTGCCAAACCATCGTGGTAGCATTCTCTTAAGAGCATCGCCCTCTCTTCAGCACAATGCCCCGCACCCACGCCATCCCGCTCTTCCTTACGCTGTGCGCCCTCGTCCTGTGCTCAATCCCTATACTCGCCGCCGAACCCAACCCCTGGCTCGAAATCCACTCCATCCACTTCACCGTCATCACCGACGCTGGCGACAAAAAAGGCCGCGAAGTCGCACTGCGCTTCGAACAGATGCGCGCCGTCTTCGCCACTCTGTTGGGGAAAGAGCGCCTCAACCAGTCGGTCCCGCTGACTATCCTCGCCTTCAACAACGACAAGTCTTACTATCAGGTCGCGCCCCTTCGCCAGGGCCAGCCCATTGACGTCCCTGGATTTTTTCTTCCCGGCGAAGATCAGGACTTCATCGTTCTGAACCTATCCGAAGAAGAATCCTGGCGCGCAGTCGCACATGACTTCGCCGCAATGCTGCTGACTTACAACTATCCCCCCGCCCAAGGATGGTTCGACGAAGGCCTCGCCGAATATTTCAGCTCGATTCACGTCGACAACAAACAGGTCGAACTCGGCGCCGACCCCGAACTTCTTCCCTCCGCCACTCAGGATTTGCTCGGCAACCAGCGCGACACGCATCCCCCCAAATCCCTCACCGAATTGCTCGGCGCCCAGGTCTGGCTCTCGCTGCCCGATCTTTTCGCCATGAAGCACGACACCTCCGCGCGCAACGAAGGCACACGCCACACGCTCTACTATGCGGAGTCGTGGATCGTCATGCACTACCTGCTCCACGAGCAGAAGCTGCCGGAAACTGGAACTTACTTCGACCTCGTCTTGAACCAGCACACCCCGGTGGAGGATGCCATTCAGAAAGCCTATGGCATGAGTTCCGCGCAGCTGGAACAAGCGGTGAAAGATTATTTCCACAGTCAAAGTGCGCTGCTCACCGCAGTCGATGCCGCCCGGCGAACCAACCCTGCTTCTGTCGCCAATGCCGCGCCCGGTCAGGCTTACCGCTTCCCGGTGCCCGTCGGCCCTGACGATTCGGCTATCACCTCCAAGCCTCTGCTCGAGGCCGATGCGCGCTCCCTTTATGCTGAAGTTCAGATCCGCATCCCCGAACGCCGCAATGTCGGCCTCAAAGCATTGCACGACCTGGCCGAAGCGCCCACCGCCGCCGATAAGAAAGCCGAAGCCAAACAGGAAGCACGGAACGCCCGCCAAGATACCGACCAACTCCCCAGCAATGCGATCGGCAGCCCTCTCGCCCATCGCATCCTTGCCTGGGACCACATCCAGCACGGCGAATTCGCCGAGGCCTCCAGCGAACTCAAAGACGCCTCTGCCCTAGATCCGAACGACATGTGGCTGCGCTATTACGTCTCCGTCCTGAAGTACCGCAGCGCGCAGGCCGGCCATACCGACATCCAGGGCCTGCCCAACATGATGCTCGATCTTCGCTCCGTGCTCGAGTGGTATCCCGAACTCGCCGACGCCTATGATCTGCTGGCGGTCGCCCGCAACGCCGGCGGAGGCCCTGCCGCCGCCCTGCAGGCCGAACGCGCCGCCATCGGTCTCAGCCCGCGCGAAGAGCGCTATGTCTATCACTTGGCGCAAATCTATGTGGCTAGCAAGAAATGGGAATCAGCCAACGTCCTGCTTGACCGGCTGAAGGCCAGCGGCAATCCCCAAATTGCCGCGCGCGCCCGCGACTTGATCGAGCAAGCCGGAACCGAGCGCAAATATGGCATTCCTGTGAAAGCAGGAGACATAGCGCAACCCCAACTCGCGCCGCAGAAGTCGCCCTTTGATGTGCTTGAAGAAGACGCTGCCAAGCGCGCCGCCGAGGAATCCGCGCAATCCGGCGAATCGGGCGACAAGCGCCCCACCAAGTTCTTCAAAGGCCGCCTGGTCGCAGTCGACTGCTCGCAGGCCCCCGCCGCAATTCTCACCGTCACCGCCGAAAGCGCGACCCTGAAACTCCGCGCCGCCGACTACAAATCTCTGCTCTTGATTGGCGCCGATGATTTTTCCTGCGATTGGCGAGACCGTCAGGTCACGGTGAACTACAAACCCAGCGGTGCAAAGAACGGCGACTTGGTCTCGCTCGAAATGCGGTGAGCGTCCGTGCCTGATCCAACGTCGTCTGTCAGGCCCCAACTCGCGGCCTACGGCTGAACGTTGGTCACGCCTTCCGCACCGGACTTCGGGAAATGCTTCTCGTACCAGACGATCGATCGATCGGTCGCATCGATTTGATGTTTGACCTCGGAGAGCCCATGTCCTTCGCGGGGATAGCGAAGGAAAACCGTCTCGACGCCTACATCTTTGAGGGCAATGAAAAGTTGCTCCGCTTCCGCGATCGGAACATCGTTGTCGTTCTCGCCGTGGATAATGAGAGTCGGCGTATGCGCGGCAGCAATATGTTTCAGCGCTGAGCGTTCCCATGCCACGTCCATCAGGTTTCCCTGATGCAGGAATTGTCCGAATTCCATCTCCTCGTATTGGTTGTAATAGGTCATGTAGTTGTAGCTGACCAGATTGGCGATACCTGCCGTCGGAATCGCCGCCTTGAACTCGTTGGTCTGAGTGATGAGCCAATCAGTGAGCTGGCCCCCATAGCTAACTCCCTCGATTCCCAGACGTTCTCGATCAATCCATAAGTAGCGCCGCACTGCCGCGCTTACGCCGTAGAGAACGTCCTGGCCTTCGTTGCCATCCTGGTCGCCGAAAACGGCATCCGCAAACTTCTGCCCATAACCTGTGGAACCGCGATAGTTCACATTGAGCACGGCATAACCGTGCACAGCGTAGATCTGGTTCTTGAAGTTGAAACCTGGACCATTTTCTCCGTGCGGTCCTCCATGAATCACCACGATGAGCGGATGCTTGGACGTGGCGGTCATGCCGATGGGCTTGGTGAGAAAAGCTTCTACGTCGAATCGGCTGTCATTGCTGACGAAGGTAAACGATTCAACCTCGGCGATGGACCTATCCGCAAGCAGTTCATGGTTGAGGTTCGTGAGCTTGCGCGACGCGGCGCCGCCGGATTTGTAGTAGAGCTGTGAAGCGTCCCGCGGCGTGGTAAAGCTGTAAGCCACCGCTCTGTTCTTGCCAACCGACCAGGACCCAACTCCGCCGACATCGTTTACGACGTATTCAGGCTGGCCGCCGGAGATAGGCATACGCACGAGATGATTACTGCCGCGTTCCTGCACTGTGAAATAGATGGCGCTGCCATCGGGCGCCCACTGCGGCGCACCCTGCCGATTGTCAATCGCATTGCCAATTTCGCGGCGATTGCTGCCATCGGCGTTCATGATCCAGGCGTGCGTGTCTTCCATGGTGGTTTCTCGGTCCGTCAGGCCACGGCGCGTGCCCCGATAGACAATGGATTTGCCGTCCGGCGCCCACAGCGGATTGTATTCGCAGGATTCAGTAGCCGTTAAGCGGTGAATGCTGTTGTCGGCCAGTTGCAGCGTGAAAAGATCGTAGTTAAAGAACTCATCCTGATTCGGCTCGCGATTGGAAGCAAAGACGAGTTGCTTTCCGTCGGGCGACCAGTCAATGGAGTGCTCGTCGTAGTTGCCTTGCGTCAACTGGCGCACTTGCTTGGAAGCGATGTCCACCACAAAAATGTGTAGCCGTTGATTGTCGTTGAAGCGCGTCAGCCCTTCGCCCGCGTCAGGCTTGTAAAGATAGCGCGTAATGACCATGGGATCGCCACTCGCTTCAGCTGCGCCCTCGCCTGCCGTGGACGAGACGAACGCGATCTGCTTTCCATCGGGCGACCAGGTGAAGTCCTTCCCCGTTCCCGGCAGCGGGGAATTGGTCCCCGCTAGCGCCGCCAGGAAAGTTGTGTCGCTGCCGTCGGGATGCGCGATTAAAAGTCCGTGCTTGTCGCCATCCGTACCGCGAAACGCGATCCACTTGCTGTCACCAGACCACAGTGGACCACCGGCGGGCTTGTCGCCGCCGAGGCGAATGCTCTTCTCTGTGCTCAGATCCATCACCCAGAGTTGGCCATAGGGCCGGCCGGGGCGATCGCGCATCGTGATCGTATAAGCAATGTGCTGATTGTCAGGCGAAAGCGCTACGCCACCGACGGAGCGCAGGCGAGAAAGATCGCTGCTCGTCAGCAGCTGAGCACCAGCTGGCGTCGCGACAGCAGCTAGAAGCACTGCACAGGGCAGGCAGACACAAATGCGGAACAACATGGCCTTCGCGCGGTGACGCATGCAATCCCTCCCAATTCCGAGTGTGTGCTAAATGGGCAACGTCATACTAGGTCGGCCCCTCCGGCCCGGTCAATGTGCAGACCGCGCCGAGATGTCAAACGTAGATTCGTGCGTTTTGCGTTTTTAGGAAATCTGAAATCCAGCATTGGAGTCCTCCAAAAAGCCTCCCGCTGCACCCCGTCGAATTCCATGCCGCTAGCCGCGCGAACATTGCGGCCCGACCCACGGCAATCAGCGCGGTTCTTCAATCGACAGAATGTGGGTTTTTGCCCGGAACTTGTGCCAGTTCTTGAACCGCACGACGTTGTGTGCGCACTCGGTGCCTTCGCTGCCTGAGCATGTCTCAATCTCGGACTTCCCGGGCAGCACAAAGTAACTTCCATCTCCCAACTGCATGTCGGCGTAATCGATAACCGTGGTGGCGCGGGTGATGGGAAACGAGGGGGGCATGTCGGCAGTTTCTTTCTCTATCCGCATCAGTTGGAAATTACTTTTGTTGAGCCAGATTCGCCCGCGGTAGGCAGGAAACAACGTGATACCCGATCCGTTCGGGTAAAACGCGTACAAGTAATACAGTTCGTTGTTCAATTGGTGGACACGAAATTCGAAAACCAGGGACGGAGCCGAGTTCAGCTTCACTTCTTTGCTGAACCGGAACTCGGCATCGCTCGAAGGCGAGAAGACCATTTGGAGAATACTGGCAAACTCGCCCATGGACCAAGTACTGTTCAAGGCCTGAGCATTCGCGACACTGCCGTCAATTCGGATATTGCTATAGTGCTCCTGGCCATCTGCGTAGGTCACTGTCGCGGTGACGACGTCCCTATGGGCGATTTCGTATGCGCGCCAGTGGCGCTTGGTCTCCAGATCACAGATGACATTGGGCATCTTTCGAGGCAGAGAGAGCGTGAACCGGCAAACCTCGGCCAACGCTTCGGAATGCTCGGTCATACTGGAGAGGGCAGCGCAATAGGGCTCGATCCCCGAGTCGGGATTTAAAGGAGGAAGCTTCGCACCGGCGCTGATGGATGGAGCGGACGGCGCCGGTTGCTGAAGGATACTCGCGGGTTCGGCGGTAGAATCCGAAGGCACTGCGGGAGCGGGATGATCCCGGTTGCCGCTGCCGGCGGCAGCAACGGGGAGCGGTGGCTGGTACCACAGATCGACTGACCCCAAATTGCCCGTTAGCGAATCACGCACCACCCACCGCAGAAATGCCGTCCTTTCGTTAGGCTGAAACTCCATCAGGCGCCGGAACCCATTTTGCTGGACGGATTTGAATTCATCTGCACTCATGTCCTGCTGCACGAAATACTGAGTGTGCTGCAGTGGTTGTCCTTGGGCGTCGAAAGTGCATGCTGCAAAGTCGAGATGCAAACGCAACCGCTGGCTGTGGTCCCCTAATGACGCTGCCGTCAGCAGCTTGCCATCCACCGCCAGCGAATACCTCGTCCGCTCGGGAGGAGCGGAATGAAGCTCAGCCACTATCTTGAGTGAGGTCGCGGCCATCAGATCGTCACAAGCCGCTTGTTTCAACTCATAGTCCTCACCCTCCGCCCTCTCTCCTCGCACGTAATAATACTGGCGAAAAGACAAGTGCACGCCACGGTGGGCCGTCCCGACCACGATACGATGAAACCCCTCTGTCCAGTTCTCGGCTGACGGAGAGTATGCCATTTCATAATCGAAGAGCCCGTCCCGTAACGCTCTGTTGAAGCAATCGCCGAGATCTCTATCGTCGAGACAAGCCTGACCGCCGGTCTGTCCGGCGAATTCTTCCATGGGCACCGTGGCCGCGAAATAATCCGCGCCTGCTTGCGCGGGCATCGCGGTAACTCCAGGTTGGCCGCTTGGCCGAGGGATATTGACATTCTCCTGGCGCTTCGAAACCAGCCCGGGCCGGGCCGGATACACCGACACACGCGCGTTCGCCAGCGCATCCATCACCACAGCCGCCTGGCTGCGATAGCTCACGGGGTCGTCGAAACGGTTGGTACCGGGATTCGGAGCGATGCTGAATGGAAACGAGGAGGAGACCCAGATCAATCTCTTTCGTCCGGGGTATCCAGCCAGGTGTCGCGCAATCGCGCGCATTGCATCCATGGTCATCAGCACGCGCCGTTCCCAATCGCTGCCGTCCCCTCGTTGGCGATTCCAGTTAAGAATTGTGGGGAGCGAGGAAGAGTCATTCACGATTCCAAAACTCCCTTGCATTGCAGGCAACCAGCCCTTCGAACCGGGCGCTTCGGCCGATCCGGAAGGCTTCTCCACGAAGGCGCTCCGTAAAGTGGATCTCAATACCTTTGTGTCAGTGGTGAAGTCCTGCAGCATTTCGAGTTTGTTGCCCAACCGCAAGACCGCAACCGGAACAGCGTCACAGACCGAATCAGCTGGAACTTCATCGCAGATCGAATCGGCCATGCTGGCAACTTGTTCTCTGACCGATGGCGCATACAGATCCGTGTTGAGATTGTCGAGCAACAGAACCGTAAGGGGTGCGGCCGGTTCGCTGGCGGCGATTAAGTTTCCCCGCACTTCAGGGGCGCTGCGCAAGAGTTCGGGCGGTTCTGTCGTTGTCCCCTGGCCGGTCTTGTCCACTACTCGAAACGCAGCAATCTTCTCCGGAACCTGGGTGACCCATCCGATTTTTTCGAAGATGCGGAAATCGTCTTCCGTAAGGCCGGAGACCGGATGGGCCCGCGCATCTGTTGCAACCACGTCAACGAGCACATAAGGGCTCGCTGTTTCTGCCATGAAGGAAGGCGAAGCGCCCGCCTTGCTCAGCGCGGTTTGCGGAGTAGAGGCTGGCCCCCGCGGTTGGGACTGTTCTTGTCCCAGGATCGAGGCTCCCGCCGTGAGAACAATCGGAACAACTGCCAGACGCAGGGGCAGCGATGTCAACCAGTGCAGAGCCGTGCGATGGCGGAGTCCTGCACGAGAAAGCGTTCTGCATGGCGTCATCTAACCCCCTCGCCAGCATAGCTGATGAGAATAAGATTATCCCACTGACAAGTCCGCTTCTCGATTCAGCCGACTTCCTCCAGGCCTCGCGCCCCAACAAAAAACTCTCCCGCTGGGAGAAGGGAGGGTTTTGCGATAGTTCAAAGTTAATACGCGGACGACGTTTGCCGCCTGGAAGCCGTGGGTGGAATGGCGAACAATGAGCAAGCCCCGGAGGGGCGAAAGAAAAGTTACGACGCAAACTCCCAAGGGGCGCCGCAAGAACTCTTCAGCATTAGGTCTAACTTCAGTTCTCAGCCAAATTATTAGCCTTCATTGGCACGGGTTACAAACTCGCAGAGATGAGCGTCAAACTGTTTCGCGACTGTGTCGTAATGCGTCCCAGGCGGAAATGCAAAACTCAACCGACACTTTATGCACTCGAGGAAACGACCGGTTTGCGACATCAGGATCCCGATACGATGGGCAGAGATGGGAGAACTGCAGGATGGTATAGCTTTTTCCATCCCTTCTCCTACAGGCGAATTGGGGGGCGAAACTACCCGTGGTTGATTTTGCATGATGAGAAATTCTCTCTCGTTGCAAAGCTGCGATAGACGGTCGCGGCGCCGGCCCAGAAGGATTGAGTTTGCTTTCAGCAAAAAGCTCGGGGGAGGGAGCGTAGTCAAGTTCTAGGCCTGAATGACGACATGAAATCGAAACTCTCCGGCCAGGGATTTGATTACTTATACACCGTCTTGGCAAACCTGTCAGTACGCTCCCGCACAGGAATCGGGTGTCCGGCCCTTGTCCCTCCGTTCTCTGGAGGGACAGGGTGGGGATGTTGATCTGGAACGCCGAGATTCCCAACCCAACAAAAATTACGAGCCGGGTGCCCCCTTCTATCCCTCCGCTCTTTGGAGGGACAGGACATGGATAACACCGAGGTGGGCTCGGAAGAAAGGTACACCCAACGATCCCTCCGAAGTAGCTCGCCAGGGATACGACGCCCTCATGGACGGCAAAGACCACATTTATTCGTCCTCCCTGAAGACCAAGCTTCAGGGCGAGCTCGGACAATTTGTCCCCAAGTCCGTCAAAGCAAAGCAGCATCGCAAGGCCGCCGAGCCCAAAAGAAAGGCGTAGCCCAAGCAGTGGCGTGCCCCACGGTTCGGGGGCCCCGTCCTTGTCCCTCCGCGTTTTGGAGGGCCAGAGCCTGCCCCGAGCGAAGTCGAAGGGGCGGGGATTTTGATCTCACAGTCCTTCCCCCTCCGCTAAACCACCCATCCGCCCCGTACAACTCCGCAATTCCGCTATTCAACTCACCCTCAGGCATTTACGGCAAAAACCGTTGCGCGTCAGAGCACCCTCTGATAGCCTTTTGTAGGACTTCTTCTCGATGCGTCGCCCCGCTGCGGCCGCGTGGATTTCCGGTCCCTCCAGACATAGAGTTCATAGTTTTTCTGCACACGACGTGCACTAAGGAGAAACACAACTTGGCATCAAAGAACCGTTACTTGTTCACCTCTGAATCCGTGACCGAAGGCCATCCCGATAAGATCGCCGACCAGATTTCGGACGCTATCCTCGACGCATGCCTCGCCGAAGATTCCACCAGCCGCGTCGCCTGCGAAACCCTCACCGCCACTGGCCTGGTCGTCATCGCCGGGGAAATTACCACCAAAGCTTACGTCGATTTCCAAACCGTAGTCCGCGGCACCGTCGCCTCCATCGGCTACGACAATGCCCTCTACGGCTTCGACGCTAACACCTGCGCCGTCATCTCCAGCATCAACAAACAGTCCGGCGACATCGCCATGGGCGTAGACACCGGCGGCGCCGGCGACCAGGGAATGATGTTTGGCTATGCGGTGGATGAGAATTTGGAGTTGATGCCGACTCCCATTTCTTTGGCGCACAAGCTGACTATGCGGCTCTCGCAGGTTCGCAAGAACGGAACGCTTCCCTTCCTTCGTCCGGATGGAAAATCTCAAGTTACAGTTGAATATGATGCTAAGGGGAAGGTAGTGCGGGTTGATGCGGTCGTGATTTCGACGCAGCACTCGGAGACTGTGGCGAATGACGAATTGCGCGCGGAGGTTTTGAAGCATGTGATTCAGGCGGTGATTCCGGCGCATTTGCTTGACGAAGATACGAAGTATCACATCAATCCTACGGGACGGTTCGTGATCGGTGGGCCCATGGGCGACACCGGACTGACCGGGCGCAAGATCATCGTCGACACCTACGGCGGAATGGGACGCCACGGCGGCGGGGCGTTCAGCGGGAAAGATCCGACGAAGGTCGACCGGTCGGCGGCTTACATGGCGCGGCACATTGCGAAAAACGTGGTCGCGGGCGGGCTGGCGGGACGCTGCGAAGTGCAGTTGGCGTATGCCATCGGCGTGGCCGATCCGGTGAGCGTGCTGGTTGAGACGTTTGGTACCGAGAAGGTGGATCCGGCGATCATCCCGGATTTGGTTCGGTCGCATTTCAAACTGACACCGCGCGGGATCATCGAATCGCTCAACCTGCGGCGGCCGATTTACAGGAAGACCGCGGCTTACGGGCACTTTGGGCGCAGCGACTCCGACTTCACTTGGGAAGCCACCGACAAAGCGGCGAAGCTCGCCAGCGACGCGGGGTTGCGCGAACATGTGGGTCACGCGGTTCGCAAGTAGGCTTTCGTGGACAAAAGAGACGTAGCAAGCTACCTCTCTACGAAAATTCATCGGTAATCAACTTACGCTTTCTGCGCTTTAGCGCGCCATATAGGAGAAGCATGTCAACAGCAGCAGTGAATTGCGATATCAAGAACGTAGAACTGGCCGATTTAGGAAAGAAGCGCATTGAGTGGGCGAACCAGTCCATGAAAGTGCTGCAGATCATCCGCAAGGAGTTCATCAAGAATCAGCCGTTGAAAGGTATCCGGGTTTCGGCTTGCCTCCACGTCACGGCCGAGACCGCGAATCTGGCGATCTGCTTGCGCGATGGCGGAGCGGACGTGGTGCTGTGCGCCTCGAATCCGCTGTCCACGCAGGATGATGTTGCCGCCAGCCTGGTGCGCGATCATAACATTCCTGTCTACGCCATCAAGGGCGAGGACAACGACACCTACTACAACCACATTCTGGCCGCGATCGACCACAAGCCGCACATCACCATGGACGATGGCGCCGACCTGGTCACGATTCTGCACACCAAGCGCACCGACGCGCTCGACGACGTGATCGGCGGAACGGAAGAGACCACCACCGGAGTCATCCGCCTGCGGGCGATGGCCAAGGAAGGCGTACTGAAGTTCCCCATCGTCGCGGTGAACGACGCGGACACCAAGCACCTGTTCGATAACCGCTACGGCACGGGACAGTCGACTATCGACGGCATCATCCGCGCCACCAATTTTCTGCTGGCGGGTTCGAAGTTCGTGGTCGCCGGCTACGGCTGGTGCGGCCGCGGATTGGCCAGCCGCGCGCGTGGCAACGGGGCGGAAGTGATCATCACCGAAGTCGATCCGACCAAAGCGCTCGAGGCCGTGATGGACGGCTTCCGTGTGATGTCGATGACCGAAGCCGCCAAGATGGGCGACGTGTTCTGCACCGTGACCGGCAACAAGAGCGTGCTCACCAAAGAACACTTCGACCTGATGAAGGATGGCGCGATCATCTCGAACTCGGGCCACTTCAACGTGGAGATCGACATCTCCGCGCTGGAAAAGATGTCGTCCTCGAAGCGCACCACGCGCACGTTCGTGGAAGAATACTCCTTGAAAGACGGCCGCAAGATCAACCTGCTGGGCGAAGGCCGCTTGATCAACCTGGCCGCGGCGGAAGGGCATCCCGCGTCGGTGATGGATATGAGCTTCGCCGACCAGGCGCTCTCGGTCGAGTACATGGTGCGGAGCCACAAGAAGCTGGAGAAGACGGTCTACCGCGTCCCCGACGAACTCGACAAGCGCGTCGCCAAGCTGAAGCTGGAGTCGATGGGCATCAAGATCGACCGCCTCACGCCGGAGCAGGAAGAGTATTTGGCGGGCTGGTCGGAAGGGACGTAGCACTCAGTTCTCGGTTCTCAGTTTGCGGGGCGGCGTGAGCCGCCCCGTTTTCTATGCGAGCCTTTTACCGGCGTTCTTGAGACGGGTGCCAGATGTGCAGGATCTCGACGACATCTTCCTTCACACGATAAGTGCGATGGGGCGCAAGAGACACCTACGAGACACTTGCTTGTTTTCGGGCTTGTGGCTCGAGAGGTTAGCCAGAACTTTCAATCTCTGAATGTGATTTCAGACTATTCGGAGGGCATTGAATCCGCTTTACAACAGTCGCGGAGGTCCATTTGCTGAAGGGAGTCACTGCCCCCAAGGGTCGTCTGAGCTTTTATAGTCTTTCTTGAGAAGATAGTCCTTCAATGCCTTTGCGGCACCGATCGTAAAGTTCTGGTCCTTCCGTTCTAGTTTCGCTCCAAAGTCGGTAGTAATGTCGTCGATCAATTTTGCCCTTTCTGCTTTTGTGATAATTAAGTGGTTTGTATGATGTTTGGAGTCCTCTTTAGGGTCTATCAGGGTTGCGAAAATCAAAGGCGTAGATTCAAAGAGAGATTGATCGATGTAGTCGTTTCTGGCCCTTATCTCAGGCACCTCGGCAGCTAGCTTGCCATAATCAACCCCTTCCTCCGGGCCAGCAACAAAGGCTTTACTGATCTCGATCAACCTTTGATGCAATGCCATCTTGGCCTCATAGAATCCGGTAATGTTGGGAATGAGGTCGTCGAACGGAGGGTTGAGATGCATACGTTTTAGCATGCGGATCTGCGATCCCAGCTCCAATGACATTAGAGTGCTGGTGTGGATGGCAATCGGATACGACTCCTCTGATTTCGTAATTCTCTTCAGTTCCTGTTCACCCGAAGCGCGGAGGTTCTCGATTGCAGCGAGTTCACGAATGTATTCGGTTACAAACTCAAGGTGGGATGTTTCAGATTTTTCAGCGCCGAAAATTGCGGCCGAGCTCGTCGCGAAAGCCACAGCCAAGACGATACGAGAAGTGACTCCGATTTTCATCTGCTGAGTCCTAGCCTGATCTCGGAGCATATCACCAAAAAGGAACTAGGCAGAAGCGGAAGGACAGCGGCCTGGGGCAGCAGCCTATCGCGCCTTCGGCGTCACAAGGCTCAGCTCTTGTTTGACTAGAACAAACCCCAGGACACCGCTACAATTCTGGGTACTGAAGGAGCGCCACAAATGCCCAGTGCCAGAAAGCCAGACTGCTTCGTCATTGCGCCAATTGGGGAGCGAGACAGCGAAGTCCGCAAGCGCTCAGATAAAGTACTGAAGCACATCTTTAAGAAGGCTCTTAGCGACAAGTACGAGGTGTTTCGCTCCGACCATATCGACGCGCCCGGAATGATCACTTCACAAGTTTTGCGAGCAGTGCAGGAATCTCAGCTGGTCGTCGCAGACCTCACGGGACACAACCCGAACGTCTTTTATGAGTTGGCAGTGCGCCACGCTGTCGAGAAGCCCATCATCCATGTGATCGAGCCGCGACTCTCGAAGATCCCATTCGACGTCGGCGGCTTTCGAACAATCGATTTCGACCTCACCGATCCTGACAGCATCGAGGCTGCTGTAGACGCCTTGCGGAAGCAAGCTGAGAAAGCGGAGTCCGGACAATGGGGTGAGACTCCAATTAAACTCGCGAAAATCATGCAAGCCACCAAATCGGACGATCCGCAATTGCTGCTGATAAAGCAGGCAGTTGAGGGCATATCCAACGTCGCATCAAGGGTTGCCAGACTAGAACAATCCTCTTTTCTGACATGGCCTACACATGTAAGCGGCCGTGTGGTAGGTGCTCAAGAAGGGTTCCGGCTTAACGGTTCTGGGTACGAGCTGGAACCCGGAAAACACCCTTTATTCCAGCCTCGTAATTGAACCCACGGGACATTCCACTGAGCTGGCTAAGAGCATTGCCGCAGTAGCAAAGGCGCAAAAGGCAGCCGAAGAGCCAAAGAAATCTGACGCAAAAGAAAAATAGCGGCTCACACAGAAGAACACCCGCGGTGTCCCGTAAGGTGTCCCGAAAGTGACTAATGGCGTAACTTTGCGTAATGTGGGGTACGCGAGCGCTATTGAAAAAACAAGGGGTTACGGTGGGTGCCGTCCCTGCATAGAATTCGTAATCGGCAGGTCAGCGGTTCAAATCCGCTCGTCGGCTCCATCCTTTTTATTTCAGTCTACCGTTGAGATTTCCGAACCGGACTGAAGTCCTGGTCTATTATCTGTCGCCGCTCCGCGGCTCTGTTGTTCTTTCGTTTGGCTGTCCCACGGCTCGCGCCCCTTCGACAGGCTCAGGGCAGACTGCGGGCTGCATTCTTACGCCGCTTCGCGGCTTCGGTCATCGGTGGACCACACGTGTTTTTTCGCTGTGGGTAGCGGCCCGATACACCCGGGCCGCCGGACAGCCGAGGCGGCTGTCCCTACGTGAGTTGTGTTGCTCATGCCAGGTTGATATCCCGAAATGGGAATTTGGGGAGATTTATTTCGGGCGGAGGGTTCCCTTCGTGCTCTGAGTGTGCCATAGTCCAAATGGTGGTAGAAACAGGCGCGGCCCTTGCGGGCCGCGTTTTTATTTGGGCTAAGGAAGTTCCGGGGGAGTCGTGAGTCCCAGCCTGCGAAAATCGCAGAGGGTGGGCAAGCACTTGGGATGGGTCAAGAAAGTCAAAGTCCCCACTCTAGCCGCAAAAAGCGCGGCTGGAATGGGGCACCCGGGACCCGGCGAGCGGTTGTGGGCAGGGATCTTTCGACTGCGCATGCCGATTGGCTTTGCTCATTGGCATGCTTGCTCAAGATGACAATGCTTTTTTGGCCCAAGGGACACTCTTAGCAATGAATCCTTAACAACAACTCTAGTGGCGATTTCCTGGGATTGAATCCGGAGGAGAAGTGAGGTGTATGAAAAATCGGGGGATGAATATTAAGCATCCGAAGTTGCGGGGGGAGTGGGCGGAGTTGCAGTTTATGTTGCGGGCGATTGAGAAGGAACTGCATTTGAACAAGCCTTGGGGAGAGGTGATGCCGTATGACTTTGTGGTGGAGCATGAAGGACAGTTTGCGCGGGTGCAGGTGAAGTCGACGATGTTTAAGGATCGGGGAGGGTATTCGTGCACGGTGCGGGGGAGCGAGGGGCCGTATGAGGGGGATCCGTTTGAATATCTGGCGGCTTATGTTTTTCAGGAAGACATGTGGTACATCATTCCGGGGGAGATGGTGGTGGGGCAGGGGAGCATTGCGCTGTATCCGAAGCTGAAGGAGGCGAAGTACGGGCCTTACAAGGAGGCGTGGCACTTGCTGCGCAGAGAGGCGGCGAAGCCAGGAAGGGTGGATTGGATGGAGGCTTGCGTGGAGGAAGCGACGTGGCAGCGGGCGTCGCTGCGCCAGCTGATTTGGCGAGTGTTGAGGGGCGGTACTTAGCCGCCCCTTCTTATTTATTGCGCGGGGGTGAAAAAAATCAGGTCACGCGGGGACGGCTTACGGCCGCCCCTTCGGCGTGATGGGGAGGGCAACTCGTGCACGGTGCGTCCGCGCCGCGGTTAGTAGCGTCCATCGGTCACCCAGCGGAGAACGTGATGTTCGACGGAAAACTTTTCCGCGGACGGACGCATGAACTTCGACTCGAGGGAGAAGGCGTGAGCTTCGAGCGGCACGGTGAAATGGGCCTTCGTCTTTACGAAGCTTTGTACGAAGAGTTCGGTATAACGCTCGAGGCCGAGGACTTGAAACTGGACGGCGTGCACCAGGGCGTGGAACAGGGAACGTTCGGTGAGCGTTTGGTTGAAAACCAGGACGTCGAGGAAGGTCAGGGAGTCCATGTGGGTGACCTCGGGGAGATTGTCGAATCCGAGGGCGCGGGCCTGGGCATAGAAGGCAGGCGGGGAAACACGCCGGCCGTGGAGTTCGACGATGCGGACCTGGTCGAGCATCGCGGGCGAAAAATAGGGCCACATGCGGGCCTTGTGCTGGTTGCTAAGCGGCTGGGCGGCGGGAACATAGTGCTCTCTTTGCTCGCGCAGGTAGGAGGAGACATACTCGACAGCTTGGGCAATCTGGACGCTGGTCAGTTGAAGGTCGGGATTGGGCGCGGCTTGCGCAATCTTTTTCTCAATGGCCGAGTAAAACTCGTTCAGCGAACTGGCGGCCTCGGCGGCCTTGCGCAGAACGTCGCGTCGTCCGAAGCGGGCGAGATCATCGGCGGAGTAGTGAAGGCGAAGCTGGTGGGTGGCGCAATGGGCGCTGAGCAGCTCCAGTTGAGCGTGCTGAATCTGGGAATTCATCTGCACAATGGCGAGGCAATCATCGGAATTCTCGTACGAATACATCTGAAAACGGACTCCTGAATCAAGAAATAGGAACGGCGCAGGAGGGGGCCCGGGTACCAGTTATTTATACGCCGTTCTGTGTACAGTGTCAACGAAATAACATATTTGGCACCACGAAAAAGGGGAGAGCGGCCAACGGAGCTGTGCGCCGCGGGCCGCCCTTCCTGACATCAGAACCTGGGTAAAGAACCGAGAGAACGAGTATGATTTAATATACACTGTTATGTTTACGGTGTCAACGTAATAATTCAGCAGAAGCCAACCGAGGAGGAACGGAAGATGCCGCGGCAGCCGGACCCGGGCCTTGAAGATCGCATTCTGAATGCCGCCCAAGCATTGTGGAAGCGGGGAGGCGAGAAGTCGCTCACCATGAGAGCGGTGGCGCGGGCGGCGGGGACGAATACGCCCGCGGTTTACCGGAGGTTCAAGCACCGGCGCGACCTGGTGCGCGGTTTGTTGCTGCGCTCTGTGGCGCGCGTCCGGGAACACCTTGAAGCAGGCGAAACGCTGGAAGAGATGGCTGAGGCTTACATCGAGGAGGCGCTGCGGCGGCCGCACGAGTACGAACTGTTTTATACCTACGGGCGCGAGCTTTCGCCGGCAAAAGGGTCGGGGCGGCCGCGGCCGATCCGGGAGTCGAGGCCGAATTTCGCATTCCTGGAAGCACAACTGGCGAAGCGACTGGGCGGGTCTCCGCAAGATCACACCCGGTTAGCGCTGGCGCTGTGGGCCTCGCTGCACGGGACAACGATGCTGCTGCTGTCGAAATCGATTCCCGAGGGGCATGAGGAGGAGTTGCGTTCGGCGTGCCGGGCTGAGGTGAAAACGCTGATCGAGGGGGCCAGCAGGTTCTCGGAAAAAAGCGACGCGAAGCGCGGTGGGCATGCTCGGCAGTAATCCCGCGACAAGAAGTTCATGCTGACGTAGGCTCCGGCCAAGTCTGAGAGAACTCTCATCTCCTTCGTTCTTTTTTCAGCCTCATCTTTCAGCCTCATCCTGCTGGTTTGTTCCGGGAATCTGCCGATAAGGAATGAGAAGGCTGTCGACACGAGGACTGGGTTCCGGCCAGGGTAACGGAATCCGCGTGGACCGAGATTCGGCGCCGGAACAAGGGAAAGACGTGGCTCGAATGACGAAGATTCTGCTGGTGGACGACAGCAAGTTTCTGCGGCGGGCAACGGAGCGGGCGCTGGCGCGGGCGGGTTACGAGGTCAGCACGGCGCCGGACGGGTCGAAAGCGCTGGAGATTGCTCGGGGAAAAAAGCCGGACGTGATCCTGTTGGATATGCTGCTGCCGAAGATGACGGGGCCGGACGTGTTGAAGGCGCTGAAGAAGGATCCGGCGACGGCGGGGATTGCGGTGGTGGCGTTCACCGGACTGTCGCAAAAGAATGCGGTCCGTCTGGAGGAGGACGGGGCGTGCGCATTTCTAGACAAAGCGGAACTGGGGCTGGACAAGGGGAGCGAGGCGTTGCTGGTGGCGCTGGCGCGCATTATGCGGCGGTTGAAGCTGGACGTTCCGGGAGAAACGCTGGCAAAGTGAGCGTCAGGCATCTCTTACGATGAGCAAGAGGACGTGCGGTGCCTGCAGGGACAACTGGCGGCGGCAGGGCTGAACCCGTGCTATTCCTACGAAATTTCTGAGAGCTTATTCCTCACGGGAACGTTCGCAGAAGACTTCTTCCGCAGCATCTACGAAAGCTTCGTAGGTTTTGTCGTCGAAAAGCACCCACCGTACCAATTCAAGAGAGCTAGCTGCGAGCAGGAAGTCGCGAGCGGTGCGGAGCGCGATCCGGGCTGCGTCGGCTGTAGGATAACGGAAGACGCCCGTGGAGATAGAAGGAAAAGCGATGCTGCGGCATCCGTGCTCGGCGGCAAGTCGAAATGAATTCCGGTAGGCTCGACTTAGTTGTTGGGCGCACCACTCCTGCTCCTGAGGTGTGTAGACAGGCCCAACAGCGTGGATCACAAATTTGGCCCGCAGCTTTCCGGCACGCGTAGCCACTGCATCGCCCGTGGAACAACCGACCGGGAAGTTGCGCCGCAGTTCCTCCATAATGGCTGGTCCACCGGCATCCTGAATTGCCCCATCGACACCGCCTCCGCCAGCGAGGCGTTTGTTGGCGGCGTTCACGATGGCGTCTACCTGTTGGTGGGTGATGTCGCCTTTCACAAGTTCAAGAACGGCGTGGCGGAGTGACACTTTCATAGAATGACGCGCGTTTCCGTCCCAGAAGGACCGATGGTTCGGTACGGCTTTTCGAATGGTGGAGAGATAGAGACGTTGCAAGCAACGTCTCTACGAGCGCGACTATCCGCGTACGCTGATTTTCGAAAACGAGAGGACCGCTCGGCTCGGTGTGGGGCGACCCATCGACAGAGCAGGACGGAACGTGGTGAAGATCAGCATCCGCTTCACTTGCGGCAATACTTCCTGCGATTCTTTGGTGTCGGAAAGAATGCGGTAATCCTGCACGCGGCCGTTGGCGTCCACGTAGGCTTCAATCACCAGGGAGTCGGCGTCGATGGTGTCGAGGGTCATGCCAAAGGCGCTCTGCTGCAACTGCGGCGCGGTGTTGACCATGACGAGCGGAACGTCGTTACCCGCCTGCAGCGAAGACGGGGCGACGAAATACACCATGGCGATCCCGAAAATAATCAGCGCGCTCAGAAATCCCGCCGTCGCCGGAACCATGAATGCCTGGAAAGCATCTTCCAGTCGCACTGTCAATGCCTCGAACGGAGGCCGCTTGGCCCGGGCCGCTTCCCGCGAAATCGCCAGCCGCAACTTCAGGCCCAAATCCGCCGGAACCTTCGGACGCTTCACGCTTAACAACAACTGTTGCGTCCGACGAAAGCCTTGGTACTCGTCGTTGCACGCCGCGCAGTCCGACAAATGTTGCTGCAGGGCGAGCATCTCCGTGCCCGTCACCGCTCCATCCAAATATGGCGAGAATAACCGCTTCGCCTGGGGGCACTGCAGTCCCAGAATTTCCCCTGTGCCCTTCATGGCATCACCTCGACCCTTCTACCCCCTCCAGACACCTGCGACCGCAAAGTCCGACGTTCGTTATCCGACATCGGAGCGGTCAACCCCAGCTCATTGCCAACCTCGCGCACGTAAGGCGCCAGCCGTTGCCGCAGTGCGTCTCTGCCGCGGGTCAGCCGCGATTTCACCGTTCCCAGCGAAATCTCTAACACCTCGGCAATCTCTTCATACGACATCTCTTCCAGATCGCGCAGAATGAGCGTCGTGCGGTAGGGCTCCGGGACCTTTCTCAATTCTTCTTCCACCCGGTGCTGCACTTCGTGATGCGCGACGCTGTCAAAGGGAGAGTCCGCATGATCAGTCAGCGCTACCTGCATCGCGCTCTCCCCGATGCTGGGCGCTTCGGATTCCGGCTCAATCGACGTCTCTTTCGCCTTGTGCCGGAACCACCACCGCCGCCGGTTCGCCGCCTCATGCAGAGCGATGCGGTAGATCCACGTCTTCAGGCTCGACCCTCCGTGAAAATGCTTCATGCCACGAAACACTTTCAGAAAGACGTCTTGGGTTGTATCCGCCGCGTCCGCCGGATCATTCACCACCCGGTAGACCAAGCCGTACACCGGCTGCTGAAACTCGCCGATCAGCCAGGCGTAGGCGGTTTCCGAGCCGGCCTTTAACTCCGCAACGATCGCCGCTTCTTCCTGCGACCGAATTCCGATTGCACTTGCCAGATCACCCAAGGTGGTTGCTCCCGCCATGATGGCGTCCCCTGATTATAGGATTTTCCACCCTACTGCGCCCTTGAAAATTTGCTGCCTGGCCAAGTCCGGCAAAGTGCGAGCGGAGCCGTGACTCTCACACAACATAGACTCCGCGGGGCTGTTGAGGGTTCCCACCTGTAAGTGATTTATTTTCAGCAAGTGGGAGCGCCTGGCGGGAAAGGAAAGACGGTTTGTGACGACTGAAGGGCGTTAAGAGCAGGAGTAATCTGCAGGGAGTTACCAGGGATTGGGTGCGCTTGGCGAGCTAGCGGGGAGTGGGCCGCTGCGATAGGCCGGTGATTTTGCGCATGGCGGTCAGAAAAAACTGGTTCTGCTCCGGGGTCCCGATGGTCACGCGGATGCAATTCGGGGCACCCCAGGCGTTTAATGGACGCACGCTGACGCCTTCGCTGCGCAGGCGGGCCGCGAGGGCGGAAGCGCCTTTCCCTACGTCGCAATACAGGAAGTTCGCGGCAGTGGGAACCACGCGATGTCCGAGTTCTGACAGTCCTTCCGTGAGAAACTGTCCCTGCGACGTGTTGCTCGAAACGACTCGTGCGACATGGTTGTGATCGTCGAGCGCGGCCACGGCAGCAGCTTGGGCTACGGACGAAACCGAGAATGTATTGCGCATTCGCGCGCAATAAGCCAGAAGTTCCGCCGGACCCAGGCCGTATCCCACGCGCAGGCCGGCCAGTCCGTGCGCTTTGGAAAAAGTTCGCAGCACGATCACGCTGGCGCCTCGCTGAACGTATTCCAGCGACCGGGAATATTCAATCTCACGCAGTGCCGCGAAATGCATCGCGAAATCGTAGTACGCCTCGTCCAGAACGACCACCACATGGCCGGGAACTTTGGCGAGGAAGTTGTCGATGGTCGCGGGATCGAGCATGGTGCCGGTGGGATTGTTGGGATTCGCCAGGAAGACGATGCGCGTGTCCGGGTTGATCGCAGCCAGGATCGCGTCCAGATCGAACACATCGTCGCGCATCGGAGTCTGGATCAACTGCGCTCCCGTGGCGTGCACTGCCATTCCGTAGACCACGAATGACCGTTCGCTGGTTACCGCGTTCAGGCCAGGAGCGAGCATTGTCTGGCACAGTAACGACAACATCTCGGTCGAGCCCGCCGTCACTAGAACTTGTTCCATTGGCACAGCATGGTGGGCGGCTAGCTTGCGGCGCAACTCGGTGCAGTCGTCGTCAGGATAGGAGTTCGCGGTAGCCAGCGCCGACTGCATGGCTTCGATCGCACGCGGCGACGGACCAAACGGATTTTCATTGGAGTCGAGCTTGATGAGGTGCGGTTGGGCGGCCGCGGGGGGCGGCGTTGGAAAGTGGCCGGCCATGTCGCGCGCCGGCTTCGAAACCAGATCAAAAAATCGGATCATGCTCGAGGCACATCATGGTAGGGATTTCTTGTTGCCGCTCGCGGCAGTCTTGCTGGCGGATTGCAAGCGTTCCACTTCTTTCAAGGTGAGTGATCGAAACTTGCCCGGCGGAACATCGAGCGTGAGCGGTCCATAGCGAACGCGCTTGATTTTTTCCACGTGATGCCCGACCGCCTCAAACATTCGCCGAATCTGGCGATTGCGCCCCTCGATGAGCGTGATTTCGTACCAAGGGTTTACCGCTTCTTTCACTACGCGCACCAAGGCCGGGCCGGTCTTCACCCGCTTACCGTCGTCGGTGGCGATGGAAACTCCAGCGCGCAACTTGGCGATGGCTTCTTCCTTGGGCGTGCCCGCGACTTTGACGACATACGTCTTGGGAACATGCGAGGCCGCTTTCATGAGGCTGTGCGCGAGTTCACCATCGTTGGTCAACAGCAGCAATCCTTCGCTGGCATAGTCCAGACGGCCGATGGGATACACGCGGCCTTTCACGCCGCGAATCAAGTCCATGACCGTGGGCCGTTTTTCCGGATCGCTCATGGTGGTGACATAGCCCTTGGGCTTGTTGAGCAGAAGGTAAACGTGTCGCTGGGCGCCGTGCAGAAGTTTTCCGTTGACGCGCACGTGGTCGGTTTCCGGATCGGCCTTGCTGCCGAGTTCGGTGACGACTGTGCCGTTGACCTGCACGTGGCCGGAGGAAATCAGGTCCTCAGCCTTGCGGCGGGAAGCGACTCCGGCAGCGGCGATAATTTTTTGCAGGCGTTCCAGCGGCATAATGAATTCCGAGGCAGCGGCGAAAACAATTTACGCCAAGGTGCGCGGGATCTGTTCTTTCGCGCCTCTGGGGCTCGCTCATCTTTTCTATTACACACCCACGGCTTGCGCCGTGGGCTGTATTCTTACTCCGCTTCGCAGCTGCGGTTACGCAGACAGGACAAGTCCCGGAACCTCAGACAAAGTTTTCAGCCCACTTTCTTAACTTCTTTAACTTCGGACACGCTCTCGCTCGACGGCCCCGCGTCGGACGACTCACTACTATCGGCTGACTGGGCGACGTCGCCTGCTGACGCCGCACTCTCCGCGGGAATCAGCTCTTCCTGAAACGATTGCGCCACCAACTTCTCGAACTCCTCCATGCTAGGCAATTCGTTCACATCCTTCAGTCCGAAGCGCATCAGGAATTCCTTGGTCGTCTTGTAAAGAATCGGACGGCCAATCACCTGCTTTCGGCCGGCAGTTGTGATCAGCTTGCGATCGAGGAGCGTGCCGATCACGCCGCCGGAATCGACGCCGCGAATGTCATTGATCTCGGGCACGGTGACCGGCTGCTTGTAAGCAATCACGGCCAGGGTTTCCAGCGCAGGCAGCGAGAGCCGGATGGGCGGCTTTAGACTTTTCGCAAAAGCCCGTACCACCTCGTGCTGCTCGGGCTTGGTGGACATGCGGTATCCGCCCGCGACCTGGCGGATCTCGATGCCGTGGTCGGGCGCGCCGTATTCTCCGACAAGTTCTTCCAGACACGAGCGGACGCGCGACTTCATCTCAGGCTCGTCGGCCGCTCCTTCGATGACCGTCTCCTTCACGAGTTGGGTCATCTGCTCGAGCGTGATGGGTGTCTCTGCGGCGTAGATGATGGCTTCGAGTTGAGCTTTCAGGGACATAGTAAGAGTGGTCAGTGGTCAGTGGTCAGCGAGTACAGTTTTACTGGCCACTGAACACTAATCACTAGCGACTGGTTCTTTTTCATCTCCAGTCGTCGCGTACTGCTGACTGCTCGTTCATGATCTCATCGAAGTGCGTATGCTTGCGGATCGCGATCTCTCCAAACATTTTCTCCTGCCGCACCTGGATCGCCTGGAGACGCACCATTTCCAGCAGAGCCAGGAAGATGCACACCAGCGCCTGCCGCGACGGAACTCGCATCAGCAACTGCTTCAGGCGGATCGGGCGGTCTTCCAGCGAGAGGCGGCGCCGCAGATAGTCGATCATCTGGCCGACTGTGACCGTTTCTTCGTCGACGTTGAGCACCGGACGGGTTCGCACCCGCTCCAACACTTGCTGAAACGTCTTGACCAGGTCGATCACGTCGGCGGCAATTTCCGGTTCGGTGCCCTCCGCCTCCATGAATTCCTTCAGCGAGGGATTGGATAGCACCGCATCTTCGATCTGCTGCTTCTGTAAAAGCATCTGCGCGGCCGACTTGAACTTCTCGTGCTCCAGCAGGCGGTTGATCAGTTCGTTGCGCGGATCTTCCTGTTCCTCCGGCGCTGCATCCGGATTGCGGGGAAGCAGCATCTTTGACTTGATGTGAATCAGCACGGCCGCCATGTAGATGAATTCGGCGGCAACGTTCACATCGAGCTCGCGAATCTTCTCTACATACGCGAGATATTGCGCCGTGATGCGGGCGATGGGGATGTCGTAAATGTCGATGTCCTGCTTGCGGATCAGATCCAGGAGCAGGTCGAGTGGCCCTTCGTAAACGTCGGTCACCGAGACCGCGAACGGGGAGTCGCTTTCTTCCTTCTTTTGCGAATCTTTCGCCGGCTTGGTCGCAGACGGACCGGCAACGATCGCCGGCGAGGCAGCCGCATCATCACGAGAAACGACTTTTGTTTCTTCCGTCATTCTGACTATTTCGAATCCTTCGACGTCAACGGTTCGTAGCCCAGCGACATGCCCATAGCCGCGCGCACACCCTCCATCGTTTCGGCCGCCGCCCGGCGCGCCCGCTCGGTGCCAGCTTCCAGAATATCCCAGGCGAGGCGCGGATTCTCCTCGAATTTCTTGCGCCGCTCCTGCATGGGATTCAGGAGCTGCACCAGCGCATCGGCGGCCCAGCTTTTGCACTCGATGCAACCGATGCTGGCCGAGCGGCAGCCTTCATTCACTTTGGCCATCGTTTCTTGGCTGCTGAAAATCTTGTGCAGATCGCCCACTGGGCACACATCCGGATTACCGGGATCGGAGCGCCGCACGCGCGCCGGATCGGTCACCATGGTCTTCAGCTTCTGACGGACCACCGGCTCGGGATCGGTGAGCATGAGCGTGTTGCCGTAGGATTTCGACATCTTGCGACCGTCGGTGCCGGGCAACTTCGGTGCCGGAGTCAGCAGCGCCTGCGGCTCGGGAAACACTTCTTTCTGCGCGCCATAGAACCCGTTGAACCGCCGCGCGACTTCTCGCGTCAGTTCGACGTGTGCCACTTGATCTTCCCCCACCGGAACGCAGTCGGCCTTATAAATCAGAATGTCCGCCGCCTGCAGCACGGGATATCCCAAAAATCCGTAGGTCCCGAGATCTTTGTCTTTGATATTTTCGCGCTGCTCCTTATAGGTGGGCACACGTTCCAGCCAGCCCAGCGGCGTGATCATGGAAAACAGCAGATGTAATTCCGCGTGCGCCGGTACGTGCGACTGGATGAAGATTACCGACTTCTCCGGATCGAGTCCCGCGGCCAGCCAATCGAGCACAACTTCGAGAGAATTCTCCTTCACCCGCGAGGTGTCGGCGTAATCGGTGGTGAGCGCATGCCAGTCCGCCACGCAGAAAAAGCATTCGTACTCGTCCTGCATGCGGACCCAGTTTTGCAGCGCGCCCACATAGTTGCCCAAGTGCAGCTTGCCGGTCGAGCGCATGCCACTGAGCACGCGTTTACGAGTTTTGGAGGCAGGGGTCATTTGGCGCGGCCGGAGAATGTACAGCTGCTTTTACGGATCGAGGGTTGAAGTGTCATGCAGGGCTGAATTCGATACTAACATGACGGCTGCCGGCTCTCGGCTTTCGGCTTCCGGAAGGCTGATATCGGTTCGTAGCGGAAGCCGGATGGCGGGAAGCGGACGCCGAGGGCTCGATACTAATGCTTTATAATTCGCGGCGCTCCTCTCACAGCACCTGAACCTCGTGACTACTCTCGCCCGCCAGCTTCGTGCCACCGACTACTTCACTCTCGGTTGGGGAACCATGGTGGGCGTGGGCTGGCTGGTCATCATGGATGACTGGCTGCTGCGCGGCGGCGCGCTTGGGGCTCTGCTCGGCTTCGTCATCGGGGGCGCGCTGCTGCTTCCCATCGGATGGGTTTACGGCAAGCTGGTGATCGCCATGCCTGATGCGGCGGGAGAAATTGCTTACACCTCCGCGGCCTTTTCGCGGCCCACCAGCTTCGCCACCGGATGGATGATGACCCTCGCCTATTTCATTGTGTGCCCGTGGGAGGCCGTCGCCGTCGGCCGCATCGCAGGCTACATCGTTCCCGGGCTCGATTCCGTGGAACTCTACCGCATCGCGGGACGCCCGGTATACCTGCCGCACCTCGTCATCGGACTGGCTCTGACCGGGCTGCTCACGCTGCTGAACTATCGCGGCATCCGCCTCAGCGCCACGTTTCAGAATTGGACTAGCTTTGGCACGCTGGCTCTGTTTATCGTCTTTGTGGGTCTCGGCATAAGCCGGGGCTCGCCTGCCAATATTCGGCCACTGTTTACGCACACTCCGCTGGTTTCGATTCTGCTCGTGATTCAGGTCGTGCCCTATTTCATGACCGGATTCGAATCGGTGGGGAAGGCGGCGGAAGAGGCCAGCCCGAACTTTCGCAGCCGGGGCTTCTTCCGCGCGATCTGGATGGCCATCTTTATCGGAATTCTTTTCTACGCAAGCATCGTCGCGGCGGTTGCATTCGTAGCTCCTTGGCGGCAGCTGACCGGCGAAAAATTCATGACTGCGGTGGCGTTTCAGCAGGCGCTGGGTTCGCGCTGGATTGTCCAAATTATTCTTGCCGCTGCTTTGCTATCGCTGTTCAAATGTTTCAACGGAAATTTCGTGGCTGCGAGCCGCTTGCTGTTTGCCCTGGGACGCCGCGGCATGGTGGACTCGCGCGCCGGAACCATTCACGCACGTTACCAGACGCCGTCGGCCGCGGTTCTCTGCATTGGCCTCGCCACCGCTGCTTGTATGCTGTTAGGGGACGCGATTCTGGTTCCGGTCACCGAGGTTGGATCCGTAGCCTGCGCCATTGGATGGTCGGCGACCTGCGCCGCGTGCCTGGCCCTCGCGGGCGAGCGGCCCGGTATGATTACGTTGTCAGCAGCGGACCGCGTTGTAGCTTGGTTCGGGCTGGCAGTCGGAATCGCAATGGCTCTGATGAAAGTAGTGCCGCTGGTTCCCGGCCATTTCAGCGTTTACGAATGGCTTGCCCTCGCGGGCTGGATCGCACTGGGCGTGGCAATCGGGAAGCGAACGAACTGAGAGCTTGAGGAAAAGGCACTGATCTGGGGGCATGAAAAATATTCTTTCGCCCCGCTGGGGCTTGTTCATCTTCCACTTTCCACCCAGGGCTTACGCCGTGGGCTGCATTCTTTCGCCGCTTCGCGGCTGGCTTAGGCGAGGGTTCTTTTTTACTTTGTTGTTTTTTTTTACAGGAAATTCGGTAGGAGAGGGAAAACAAAACGTGAAGGGCCTGATTTCATTTCGATTCTCCCATGTTTGGCTTTGGAACTTCTTCTTCTTCTTCCTGCTGTTGGCCGCCGCCCCCCTGCCCGCGCAAACGCCGGGCGCTCCCTTCGATCTCGTCATCATCCACGGTCACATCATCGACGGCACCGGTTCCCCTTGGTATTCGGGAGATGTCGGCATCCGCGACGGAAGAATCGCAGCCATCGGCAATCTGTCCGCCGCACCGCGCAAGCGCGCGATTGATGCGGCCGGCAAGGTTGTCGCGCCGGGATTCATCGACATGCTGGGACAATCGGAACTGACGATTCTTGTCGACCCGCGGCTGCCGTCGAAGATTTACCAGGGAATCACTTCCGAGATTACCGGAGAGGGCAACTCGATTGCTCCGCTCAACGACGCGATCATTGAGTCGGACCGCAGCGGCTACGAGCATTTCAAGATCACTCCTGACTGGCGCACCTTTCGTGAATATTTCGCGCGTCTGGAAAAGCAGGGAATGGGGATTAACCTCGCCAGTTATGTGGGCGCAACGCAAGTCCGGCGGATGGTGCTGGGCGACGACGATAAGCAGCCTACCCCGGCACAACTGGAGCAGATGCAGGCGCTGGTGCGCGAAGCGATGAGAGATGGCGCCGTGGGGGTGTCGACTGCGCTCCAGTATCCGCCCGCGCCCTATGCCAAGACGGAGGAACTGATTGCGCTCGCCACCGAGGCGGGCAAGTCTGGCGGCATCTACTCTACCCACATGCGCAACGAGGGCGACTCGGTTCTGGAGGCGATCGACGAAGCGCTACGCATCGGTCGCGAAGCCCATATTCCGGTGGAGATTTGGCACATCAAAGTCGCCGGCAAGAATAATTGGGGACGCATGCCGGAAGTTGTCGCCAAGATCAATGCCGCACGCGCTGCAGGAGCCGATGTAAGTGCCGACACCTACGCCTATACCGCGTGGTACAACGATTTTTCCGCGTTCATCCCGCCGTGGGCGCACGACGGCGGCACCGCAAAACTCGTCGAGCGGCTAAAAGATCCGGCCCCGCGCGAAAAAATTCGCAAGGACATGCTCACTGCGTCCAAAGATTGGGACAACGAATGGCAAGAGATCCCGGGGCCGGACGCCATTATGATCGGCGCGGTCGAGAATCCAAACTTGGTGGCGCTGCAGGGCAAGCGTCTGTCCGAGATCGCCAAGTTGTGGAATAAAGATCCGATGGACGCGCTCTTCGACTTTCTCATCCAGGATCCATCCACGGGAGTCGCTGTCTTCGCCATGTCGCAGCCCGACGTGACGTTGGCGTTGCAACAGCCTTGGGTCGCCATCGACAATGATTCCGAAGGCACATCGCCCGAGGGAATTCTGGGGCAGGCGCATCCTCACCCGCGCGCCTACGGCACGTTCCCGCGCATTTTGGCTAAGTATGTTCGCGAAGAAAAAGCCTTGACCTTGGAAGATGCGATTCGCAAGTTCTCGGCGCTGCCGGCGCAACGCATGCGCCTGACGGATCGCGGCGTGCTCAAGGCGGGCATGTGTGCCGACGTGGTGATCTTCGATCCAGCCACCGTGCACGATCGAGCGACATTCGACAATCCCAATCAACTTTCCGAGGGGATGGAGTACGTGCTGGTCAACGGTGTGCCGGTGATCGATCAGGGGAAGATGACGGGAGCGCTGCCTGGGAAGGTGCTGCACGGCCCGGGCTACGTGCCGTAATTTTATTTCGGAGGTTCAGGCTTGAGACGCGCCTGGGTTTCTGAACTTGAGGACTGATTCACCCGCGGGGCTTGAACCGTGCCAGTGATCGTGTACCCCGGGACCGCGGGCCCACTCGGGGTTCTCGCCAGCTTGAGATCAAGTTCGCCCTTCAAAGAGGCTGTACCACTCAACTGAAATTGTCCATCCGGAGAGTTCAGCCTGGCGTCTCTTATCTCGATTTGGCCCGCGTGCAATCTCGCCTGCCCTACAAAGCGCGTGACTTTGAACGGCTCGGCATCGCCACCGAGGGAGACATGCGGCAAGGTTCCATCTCTCATATCAAACTGCAGCGTGCCTTCCGCTGAGGTCCAGAACTGCGCTGGGCATGGTCCTTTCACCTCGTAAGTCGCATTCGCAATTCCCGCGATCCACCCATCCTTCATCGCATCGGCGACGTCCGCCAGGGAAGCTCCGGTCACAGTCCCGCTGCCTTTGCAAACTGCGGGCTTCTCGGTGAAGTCTGCCTGCCATTCGCCGCGGTGCCGGCCGCTGAGAAAATCTGCGGTTAACTGCGACATCTGCAGTTTTCCGTTGTCGAGACTTATTTTCGCGGAAACGCTCGTCGCCTCCAGGGTTTGCACGTGCAGGCGGCCGGCAGTCACTTGCCCGGATGCCCGCACATTTGTCAGGAACGACGGCCCGGCTGGGGCATTCGGTTCCAGAGCGAGATACCAGGGCCGCGCCTTCGGGCTCGGACTCACCCACTCACGCAGTTCGCCGAGTGCAATCTGATTCGCGTTAAGAACGAAGTGCACCTGACATGCGCCGGGAGTTCCGCAACCGCGCGGCAGGGCGAGCGAGCCCGTCCACGCTGTGCCGGCGGCATTCGCGTTCAGCTTTGCGATGCGGAGCTCGTCGGGCAAAAGCTGCATGTCCGCTGAGGCAATTTCCACCGGGCCGCCGACGCCGCGAACGGCGATCCGAACGTTGTGCAACTTCGCCGTCCCGGTCACCCGCGGTGCGGTAAAACCGGACGCAGTGCCACTGCTGCGCCCCTCCCACGACCCAGCAATTTGCAGATCGACCTGGGCCGCTCCTTCGGTGGTGGCTGACTGCAACGCCGGAAGCCCGACCATTCGCGCCAAGCGCAAAGCCTTCGGAATCGCGACTTCTCCCGCAAGCGAAATGTTGTAACCGCCGCGGTTGACCCATCCTCGAGCCGTTGGAGGCAGGACGCGTCCAATCGCGACCGGGAAGGGGCCGAACTCCAGGTGCGGACCTTCGGGAAACCGAATGGCCGGAGCGTTCTTGCGAATCGTCTGCCGCCGCGCGGCGATCCCTGATGAATCCCCAGCCGTCAGGAGAAAGGGAAGTGTGTCCGCCGCGATGTCGGTCTTGTTCGCAGGTGAGGTTAGACGAAAGTCGGCAATCTCTCCCCGCCCCTCGAATTGAAGCTTTGCTGCAGCCCCGGCCTTCTGCTCGATTCTGAGATTCCCGCGCACCGTTCCGCCGGCAACCAGATCGTCGGGCAGATTGCTTTTTGCTCTCTGCGCCAGTATCGCCGCCGCACTGGCGGGTACGTCCTCCGCAGTGAGCACGAGCCCGTAGCTATGACTCCCAGGAAGGCCCATGTTGCCCTTCAATGTGATGAGCCCGGTCCCCGCGGGAGCGGCGCATAGAAGTTGGTGAAACGCATGATTCAGCGAACTGTATTCGCCGTCGCAGTGGGCCGCCAACCGCAGCGCCTGGCCGCTGGTAATGTCGTAGCGTCGAAAATCCTGAATCGAGGCATCGCTGGTAATCTGCAGTTCCGCCGGAGTTCCTGCCAGCGTCACATCCAGCAGAACCTCGCCCCGCCAGCCTTGGTCGTTCCCCGTGAAGAATTTCGTGAACTGCCCGAGCTGCGCGCGGCTCCATTCCATGCTGAGATGCAGAGGCGTGTCGCGTAAAGCGTCCGCACGCTGCCACGTGCCGCTCACCTGCAGCAGGCCTGTGTCGTTCAAATTCAAGTCGGTGCGGAAGGGTTGCGCCTTCAAGCGCACACCCCAGCTATTCTCGGAATCCTGCCACAAAGAAAAGTCGGCGCTGGTCAGGGCGTAGGGTTTTTTCTCTGGACCACTTTTGAAATTGATGCGCGCCGAGGTGGCTTCAATATAAGGAAATCCGGGACGGGGTTCCGACTTCGCTTTTCCCGTCGGCGCCAGCGGGATGTGTGCCGTGCGCTCGAGCAGCGCTTCCAGGTTCCAGCGCCCGCTCTGTGCGTGGACCAGATTCAAACTGGGCTCAGTCAGGTCCAAGCGCGCGATTTCCAAGCGCCCGCGCAGCAAGGAAGTCAAACGAAGAGCCGCCGTCACTTCGCCGGCCCGTAACATGGGCTCGGCTCCGAAGGAGGGATCGTCGTATACCACCAGGTTTTCGAGATCGAATCCCGGACGCGGCAGCAGACGCAGGTGAACCGAGCCGATGTCCACGGGGCGGCCCACGGCCGAACTGATGGAGAAAGTGATGCGCGATTTCAAACGGGAGGCGCCGGGCCGAAGAAGAAAAAGCGCCAGCAGGATCAATGCTGCCGCCACAACCATTCGCCGCTTGGAGGAGAAAAGCTTCACCGCGCCCTAACTGGAGTTCCGAGGGGCCTCATCTTCATCTAACAAACTGGAGCGTACGCTTCCATCTTGTCTCATCGAAAAAGTGCAGCACAACCTTGCCCAGGAAAAGAATACGATCACTCCACGCAGTTTTCCGATATTGATCATCCGGCGTCTCAAACGACCAATAGATGAACATGGGGCGCCCGATGATATTTTCCTTCGGAATGAATCCCCAGTAGCGGCTGTCGAGGCTCACGCCGCGATGGTCGCCCATAGCAAAGTAGTGGTTCGGCGGAACGACAATATCGTCGCCGTGAATGTAGGACGGCAAATCCACCATCCAGTTGGGATACACATTGGGATCATCCGTGGGAGCAACCGACGGGAAATTATTGCGATAAGGATCCAAGGTGTCTTTGTCGTGCAACACATAGGGTTCGACCAGGGCCTCGCCGTTGCGATATACAACGCCGTTCCGAAGGTGTATGCGGTCTCCGGGCAAGCCGATAATTCTCTTCACAATGAAGAGTCCGGGCTCCGCCGGCGAGAGAAATACCACGATGTCCCGGAATCGTGGGTCGCGATAGGGAAGCAGGGGTCCGATCCATGAAGTTTTGGGCGCAAACTGGATACGGTTCACGAAAACGTGGTCGCCGATGAGCAACGTGTTCTCCATCGAACTCGATGGAATCTCAAATGCCTGTACCACGAACGTGATGATGAACAACCCGGTCACCAACACGGCGGCCAGCGACGAGAGAAACTCGACCGTAGATTCCTTGGGCTTCTCTTCCGCCACGTCGTCTTCTACGACGATTTCTTTCTTCGGCAATTTTTTTTCCGTAATCAATCGATGTTTTCAGCCTCAACTGAATTTCGCCGCGGCGCCAGATTCACCCGCCGATGGAAGTATTCAGTGTACCAGCCGGAGTGTGCGGTTCCAGCGCGTGAGCTGAAAGATGTGAGTGATGGCATACGCCAGGTGATACAGCCTGCCCTGGACCGAAGCCGACGGACTCCTATCCCAGTCCCGCACCGACCAGTAAATGACCAGCGGTGTCCCGATAATATTCTCCCGCGGCACGAACCCCCAATAGCGGCTGTCCTGGCTGTCGTCGCGGTTGTCGCCGAGCACGAAATAATGCCCTTGCGGAACAATCAACTGGCCATCTTCCACCAGTTTCCGCATCTCCAGCCACCACTTCCCTTCCAGGCCAAAGGCCGGGATATCGGTTCGCGGAAAATTATCGCGAAACATATTATTCGGCGGTTCCAGAAAGCGCACGTAAGGTTCGTCGATTGGCTTGCCGTTGATCCAGACCTTCTTGTTCACCATCCGCAGGTGGTCTCCGGGCACTCCGATCACGCGCTTCACAAAGTGCTGTGTCGGATCCACCGGATAGTGGAACACGATGATATCTCCGCGCGCGATCCTCTGGTAGGGCATTAGATGGTCGCCCAGCCCGTGGCCGCCATAGCAGAGCTTGTTCACCAGCAAGTAATCGCCGACCAGCAGCGTATTCTCCATCGATTCCGAAGGAATCTGGAACGCCTGCACAATGAAGGTGATCACGAAAATCGCAATCACTACCGTGCCCAGCAACGACTGCAGGGAACTGATCAGGTCGGCACCGAGGGTAGTCACGATGCGGCGCTGGGGCGCCACGACTGGACTGGCGGGCGGTGCCATAGAAACATCTGGCGGAGCGATCGGGCCGTTTGGCGCAACGAGGGGGCGCTCTGGCGAAGCAATGGGCTGGTTTGACAAATCCATGAAATCTACTTATCCATCGGGTGCGAGGCTCGCGCCGCCGCTTTCGTTTCCCCAGATTTCGGGCGGGAAGCCAGGAACGTCAGCAGTTGCCTGGCAGCATCCTGCTCGGCAGTCTTCTTGGTCGAGCCCTGAGCGCGTCCCACAAACTCTGCGTCCTTGCCGTTCTTTGTATGTAGACGGGCCTCCACCGTAAAGGTCTTGCTGTGCTCGGGACCGGCCTCCTCCACCAGGACGTACGCGGGTTGGGGCAGACCCAGGCTCTGCACCGCTTCCTGCAATGCGGATTTAAAATCCGTCACTGGCAGCGAGCCGCCTCCGCGCTCCATGCGCTCCAGTTCCGGGGCAATCACGTTGCGCAACACAAAGTCGCGCGCGACCTGCAGCCCGCCATCGAGATAAATCGCCGCCAGAATTGCCTCGAGCGCATCTACCAGCAACGCCGTCTTTCCCCGCCCGCCACTTTTTTCCTCACCTCGCCCCAGCCGCAGGTAGTGGCCCAATTCCAAATGCTGCGCCACCCGAATCAAATGCCGCTCGCTGACCAGGTGCGCCCGCAGTTTCGAAAGCTCGCCTTCCCGAAAATGTGGAAAGCGCTGAAACAGTTCTTCGCTGGTTACCAGCGCCAGCACCGCATCTCCCAGAAATTCCAACTGCTCGTTGTCGCTGACGGTGTACTTGCTGTCGCCCGTCTGTTGCGCTTCCTGTTCCCGAGCCTGCGAGCTGTGCGTAACCGCCTGCTCAATGACGGCCCGCCGCCGGAAATGGTAGCCCAGCCCTTCTTCCAGCGCCGTAATTTCCCGTTCCTTCATACAAAAAGCGCAGCGGACAAGAACATCCGGGCCGTTCCCAGTCTAATTCTTTGGGGGCGTCGATGTCTGTCCCGGCGGCGTGCCCACGTTCAGCTTGGTGAGGCGATCCTTTTCATCGCGTGCCGCCTTGCCCGCACCCGAGTCTGGCCGGTCCTTAGTCAACTCTACCGCTTGATCGGCGTACTTCAAGGCCTCTGGAATTTTGTTCTGCATGTCGAGTGCGACCGCCAACCGCAGGACCGCGATGGAATCCACCTGCTGAGGAAACGCGTCGATCGACTTCCGCAACTCTGTTTCCGCCTGCGGCCAATTCTTGGCGTCGGACGACAGCTTCCCCAGAACCGCGTACGCCTCCGAGCGCAAGTAGCCTTTATAGGACGCCAACTGCTCGGGCGGATAACCTGAAGTCGGAATGTCGGTATCCACCGTCGCTAAGGCCCGCTCGGCGTCTTTTCTGGCTTCGGCAAGACGCTGGTCTCGATCCAGATCCGTGTCGCGCGTCCGTTCCGCCAGCACCTGCGCAACGCCCACCAGCGCCTCGGGATCGTCAGGGTCAATTGCCAGCACCTTCTTCGCCATCTCCAACATCTTGTCGCCGTTATTGGCCAGTTGGTAACGCTGCATCGCTGACCGGTACAGCAAGGGTCGCAACTCGCTGTCGGGATATTTCGCAGCGAAGTCGTCCGCCGCCTTTTCCAGAGCGGGCCCATCCGTCAAAGCGGCCGCCCCTTTGTAAGCGGCGAATTCCTCTTGACTGTTGACCTTGGGTGGACGCTTCCCCGCCGGCGCGGCCGCTTGTCCCGCCGGTTGCGCAGCCTGCCCAGGCGGCGGATTCTGCGCCGCCGGTTTGTCGTTGCTCTGCCCGAAACTCCAAGCGCACATTCCCAGCATTGCGATCACGATCGCTGCTCGCTTCATGCTCTCTCCTCGACTTCAGACGTCTTGGTTTCCAACCCGTTGTCGAATGTCTCGACCGTGCATTCTATCGCAGTGCCCCAGAAGATGGACTAGTTCCACCGAAAGCTGAGAGCTGAAGGCTGCTCTACTGTGGCTTCGCCGGAGGCTCGTATGCCTGTTGCAGTCCGCGCTCGGCGGCCGCCTTCACCTCCGGCAGCTCTGCCCCCGAGGTCAAGGCGGCGCGGTACTCATTCATCGCCGCCTCGCGATCCTCTTTCATATCCAGGATCCTTCCCAGGTACACGTGCGACCACCCAACCACCTTGGGATCTTTCGTGGCCTGGATCGCCTTCTGGAAATTCTCCAGCGCCCCTTCCCGATTCTTGTTGGCGACTGCCACTTGCGCCAGGATGAACAGCGCTCGTCCCTGATCCCCAATCTTCCTATCCAGCGCCTGCTGCGCCAGATCTTGCGCTCCCTTGGGATCGTTCGCGGCCAGCCGTTTTTCGGCCGTCACCAGTATCCGCCGGTCCTCCATCCGCGACAGTTGCACCAACTCCGGCGACGAGACGTCGGCAAACTGCACCTCGTTCGCCGCCTTCTGCTGCGCCCTCACATCAATATTGTTCAGCATGTCCGAGTACGCGCTCCGCAGCCCCGCCGGATCTTTTTCAAACGCCAGCAGAGAAGTATAGAAATAGCGCGTCAGGATGTACCCTTGCTTTACCGCATCATCCACGGCCTGCAAGCGCATCGCCTCCGCGGTTTGCTTGGTGCCCGTAGTCCGAATCTCAATCGCCCGCACGAGGCACTCCGTCACCAGCAGCGAAATATCGCGCTTAAAGCTTTCTTCCAGCGGCGCTCGCTTCACCGACTGCAGCAGTGGATCGAGCCGCTTGATTGAACTGAAGTGTTTTTCCGCCATCGGATCCAGCAGGTAGTGCAGATACGTATGCCGGATCTGCGGCATCTTCAGGGGATCGACCGAATTTGGGTCCGGTGACGGAAACAACACCACGTAATAGTCGGAACCGTAATTGCGGGCGTTGGCCTCACTTGGATCGCCCATGAAATCCAGGTAAATCGTGAACGATCGCCCCAGATATCCCCCCGACTGCAATTTCAGGTAGATATCCGTGTCGAACACCATCTTCGCCAGCGGTACGTGATAGCGCTCCACCAACGCGGCATAGTTCGCCCGATGGCGCTCCCAGATCGAATGCAACCCGGCCTTCTCGTAGAAATCCTCCAACTGAGCTCCGAAGGCCGCGATCGGAACCGCATCGGGAGGCAAGTCTTCCTCCTTCACGCGGGGAAGAAAGTGGGGAGGCCCTTGCAAGTACAGCGCAAGCGACACGTACTGCGATAGGTCATGCGCCGGATCCTTCGCCTGGTGGGCCAAGTACCACTCGCACATCGTATTCGTAATGGTCTGCGCATCCTCTGAGTTCCTGAGGTTCTTCTCCACCTCGGCCCGGATGTTGAGCCGCTGCGTATCGGAAATTTTAAGGTCGACGTTGTAGCCGCAGGTATTCATCGCGGTCAGCACGGCGAACAGCGTCTCGCTCGTATCCAGCGTGATCGGAGTATTGGCGTCCGCCGCACACAACGGGGCCAGCAGCCCTAACCAGGCCACCACCATCAAACCGCGAAGCCCACACACCAGAAAACGACTCAGGAATCCCTCCCGCAGGATGGCCACTCGGAATTGGCGGAGAACATCATTCAGTTTAAGGGCTTGCCAGCGGAGGGTCAAACCGCCTCCGGCGGTGGATATGGTTGAGGGGCTGAAAGACTTTTGCCATGAAAATCCGCCTCGGAGCCGATCGGATGCATTCCGAGACCGGGGCGGTTGATTGAAGCGATCGCCGAAGCCAAAGACTCTGCTGATCCGAAGTTGGATCCCCTATACGAAGAAGCCGTACGGGACACGATCACAGAGTTTGAGGCGACGGGTTCTCCGATCGCGTAAAGAAAACAGATCGGCTTGAATCGGTGGGATCGGGAGATGGTATTAGCCAGTACTTAAGTTGTCCGGGCACATTGATAGCATGCCATCTTCCGCGCCTGCAAACCTGCCCACCCGTTAGGTCTACCCTGCTAGTAACGTCGCCTTTTGCTCTCCGCTCCTCCACAATGCTGCGATGGGCTTCAGTCAACTCTTTCTCGGCTTTCTGCAGCCAGTTGCGCTGGGATCGGCCGCGGTTTTCGTCCTGCTCTGCTTCATTGGCCTCAGGACGCCCCGCCGTTCGGCCGTTCTCATTGACCGCAGAACATCCCGCTAACGCGCTTCGCTGTTTGCTTACTCCACGCCGCGCGTGAGATATTACTCTGCTCCTGGTCTTCGCCGCCGTCTCGACCCTCCATGAGCCAGAGTGACTTGCCCTAATGCGTCTAATCCCCCGCGACACCAAGTTTTTCGACCTCTTCGCTGAACTCTCCGGCAACCTCACCGAAGGAGCCAAGTTGCTGCGCAGCATCCTGGCCGACCCGCACGACCTTGCTATGAGAGTCAACCAAGTGCAGGCCATCGAACACAAAGGCGACAAGGCCACCCACGCCATCATTACTAAACTCAACCAGAGCTTCATCACCCCTTTCGACCGCGAGGACATCCACCGCCTGGCTTCCTCGCTCGACGATGTGCTCGATTTCGTAAACTCCGCGGCCTTGCGACTGGTGATGTACAAAATCTCCACGCCTCCGCCGGTCTC
The DNA here is from genome assembly GCA_963707205.1 of uncultured Acidobacteriaceae bacterium. GTDB lineage: Bacteria > Acidobacteriota > Terriglobia > Terriglobales > Acidobacteriaceae > Sulfotelmatobacter. Next base: position 163,908 of record CAVPQE010000020.1, on the reverse strand, counting down.
CGCCGAGTTGGCTGGACTGATCGTTTTGCAATGCGAGGAACTGGCCAAGGGCGTTTCTCTGCTGGAAAAAAATGGCCACGTCATGGAGCACTGCGAGGAAGTCAACCGGCTTGAAGACATGGCCGATCACGTCAGCCGCCGAGCCATTGCGGATCTCTTCGAAAACGAAAAAGATCCCATTCACCTCATCAAATTGAAGGAACTATACGAAGTGCTGGAATACGCCACCGACAAAGCAGAGGACGCAGCCAACGTGCTCGAAGCCATCGTCGTCAAGAGCACCTAGCCTCGATTTCGCGAATAAAGATTTCGCGAGCACGAACCGGAGACCTTCCCGTTGAACAGAGATGTGCTGTTGGTCCTGATCACGATCCTGGTCGCCTTAGTCTTCGACTTCTTGAACGGATTTCACGACTCCGCCAACAGCATCGCGACTGTGGTTTCCACTCGCGTGCTATCGCCGAGACTGGCCGTGCTGTGGGCCGCTGTCTTCAACTTTTTGGCGGCTTTCTTCCTGGGTACGGCGGTCGCCAAAACTATCGGCAGCGGTATGATCCACCTCGAACACGTAGATCAATATGTCGTGCTGGCCGGACTGTTCGGCGCGATTGTCTGGGATCTTCTCACTTGGTTATGGGGATTTCCAACGTCCTCTTCGCACGCCCTGATTGGTGGCTACGCCGGCGCTGCCATGATGCATGCCGCCATTCACACCGGCACCGCGACGATGTTCTCCGTCATCATTCCGGAAGGCTGGTACAAAACACTCATCTTCATCGTCGTCGCTCCAGTAATGGGCATGGTGCTTAGTCTGATTTTCATGGTGGCCGCCCACTGGATTCTGCAGAACAAGCCTCCTCAAATCGTCGATAAATGGTTCCGCAAGCTGCAACTGCTTTCGGCCGCAGCCTACAGTCTTGGCCATGGCGGCAACGACGCACAGAAGACCATGGGCATTGTCGCGGGCGCGCTCTACACCGCCGGATTCATGAGCAAATCCGACATGCTTACGAACTGGGGACGGTACCGTTGGCCCATCATCCTGGCGGCGCACGCTGCGATTGCTGGCGGAACGTATTTCGGCGGCTGGCGCATCGTCCATACCATGGGACAGAAGATTACCAAGCTCAAGCCCCTGGGCGGCTTCTGCGCCGAAAGCGCTGGAGCCATCACTCTGTTCGGCACTGCGCTGGCTGGCATCCCGGTCAGCACCACTCACACCATTACTGGCGCCATCGTCGGCGTGGGCGCTGTGCATCGCTTGTCCGCCGTCCGCTGGGGGGTTGCGGGAAGAATCGTCTGGGCATGGATTCTTACCATTCCCGCCTCAGCCATTGTCGCGGCCGGCACGTTCCTTCTCGATCCACTTCATCCATCCCCAAGGGTGATCACTGTTGCGGCACGGCCTCCTAGACGCGGTTCATGCGATGAAGAGTTCTCCAGCGTTCGCTGACACGTTGCGGGCCTGCGCGCAAGATCCTTCGCTCCGCCTGAAAACCGGCTTCGCTCAGGATGACTCCGACGGCTATTAGGAACCGGGATGTCGGAACTGCGCCACTACTTTTCAAGACGCCGGAATTCTGGCGGCGCCGTACAGGCCGGCGTCGCTTCCCAGCAGGGCGCGGGTGATGATCGTCTTCTTGCGCGTGTAAGCGGCGATTTGAGCCGATGCGCCTTCTTTCTTGCCAAGAGGATCGTCGGGAGCAGTTGCAGCGTAAACCAGCGAGCGGTCACGCAACTCGGCAAACATCGGTGGTGCGAAAGCATCCCAGGCGCTGACCACTCCGCCGCCAATCACGAACATGTCGAGGTTGAGGACGTTGACGAGATCGGCCAGTAGCATCCCCAACGCCACGCCGAAGCGGCGGAAGATGCGTTGCGCGTCTTCATTCCCTTGAATCGCAAGATTGTAGATCGATCTGGCGCTGAACTCGGCGTCGGAACCGGCGGCCTTGGCGAGCTCGGGCGCCTGACCGGAGTCAATGGCCTCGCGGGCCATGCGCACGACTGCGGTCGCGGAGGCATAACGCTCGGCGCACCCATGGTTGCCGCAGCCACAGGGGACACCGTTGGGTTCGACGGTGACATGTCCAAACTCGCCCGCCATGCCATTCATGCCGTAGAAGATTTTTCCGTTCAGGATGATTGCGCCGCCGATGCCGGTGCCCAGGGTGACCATCGCCATATTGTCGACGTCTCGGGCAGCGCCCAGCCATTTTTCACCGAGAGCGGCGACGTTGGCGTCGTTCTCGAGGAAAACCCGCGCGCCCAGACGCCGCTCGATTTCATCGCGCACGGGATAGTCGGCCCATCCGGGGAGGTTCGCAGACTTACGCATCATTCCCGTTTCCATGTCGATGATGCCGGGAACGCCGATGCCGGCGCCCACAAACCTGCCGCTGCCGCGATATTGATCGGAGAGGCGGTGAATCGCGTCACACATTTCGCCGATGACGTGGTCGCGACCTAAGGCTACCTTAACGCCGAGAGTGATTTTCTCCAGAAGCTGGCCTTCGGTGCTGATGGCTGCGATGCGCAGATTGGTGCCGCCGAGATCGACTCCGATGGAAAAGTCAGGCATGGGCAGAAGGGTATCATTTCTGGCACTTCGGGCAGTAATGGCTGCTGCGGCCGGCGATCACGACTCGCCTGATGGGCGTCTTGCAGACAAGACAGGCTTCCGCTTCGCGCCCGTAGACGCGATGCTGGAGTTGAAAGAATCCTTCTTCGCCGTCGGAATTCACATAATCAGAGATGGAAGAACCGCCGAGAGCGATCGCTTCTTTGAGGACATCTCTTATTGCGATGAGGAGCTTGGCAAGGTGGTCGCGGGAAATGGCCGCAGCTTGGCGGCGGGGGCGAATGCCGGCGCGGAATAAAGATTCATCGGCGTAAATGTTGCCGACGCCGCGCAGGAGTTTCTGATTGAGCAGCGCGCTTTTGATGGGAGTCTTGCGCCCACGGAACAACTTCAGGAAGCGCTCGAGTTCGATTTCCAGCGGCTCGATCCCGGTGGCATGGAAGTCTCCCGCCTGCGCGACGCTCAAACGACCGAAGCGGCGGGGATCGACGAAGCGCAGTTCCCTGCCCGAGGACAGTTTGAGGATGGCGTGGGTATGCTTCACGACTTCGGCTTGCGACTCACACACCTGCAGACGGCCGGTCATGCCGAGGTGGACGATCCATTGCGCTCTGCTTTGCGTGGGGCGGGCGCCCTCGCCCGCCTCTGCTTGTGGGATAGATGAAGTCCGCGTTGATGTGACTACCGTTCCCTTCAGCTTCCGATTTGGTTTCCGGCTTTTCGCGGGGGAGGGTGCCCGCGCGACGCGATCAAGATCGAAGACGATGTGCTTGCCCATACGACGGACCGCGACGATGCGGCTGTGTTCGAGCGTCGCCGCAATCTCAGAGCCGGGAGACTTTAGCGGCTCCTTCTTCTGGCCGAGCCAGACGGATTCAACTACGTCTCCCGTGACTCGTTTGTCGAGGCCGCGCGCGATGGTTTCGACTTCTGGTAGTTCGGGCATGGATTTGCTTCGTGAAAATCGCTCCGACAAAAATAACGACCGGACAGATGCGCAAAGTGCCGGCCCTTCGGGACTCGCTTGCCTTTCGCATGATCACCCGGCACTTCCGTGCCGGGTGATCACGTGCCGCCGCTTCGCGGCTGGAGTCTGATGATTCTTACCCTAGCGTTTCGTTCAAGGATCGTTCCTACTTTATCGTTTCCTTTTTCAAGAACGTTCCCTTCTCCAGCTCTTGAAACGCCTGCTGGAGTTGCTCTTGCGTGTTCATGACGATGGGGCCGTACCACGCAACCGGCTCTTCGAGCGGCTTGCCGGATACCAGGAGGAAACGGATTCCATCCTCGCCCGCCTGCACGCCAACTTCATCGCCGCGATCGAAGACGACGAGCGAGCGATTCTCGGCGTCGGCGGGCGGCTTCGTGTCGGCCCATCCGACGCTTTCGGTGGGTACTGCGAGGGGCCCGGAGGCATTACAGAATTTACCGTGCCCGGCGAAAACGTAGGCGAAGGCATGGCGAGTGGTCTCGACGGGAAGCGTTTTCCTTTTTCCCGGAGGCACCGACACGTCGAGGTAGATTGGATCGGCGGCGATTCCGTCGACGGGGCCAGACTTGCCCCAGAAATTTCCGCAGACGATGCGCACGTGAGTGCCGTCATCGTCAGTAACCTGAGGAATGTCGGCGGTTTTCACCTCCTGATAGCGCGGCGCAGTCATCTTGAGGGAGGATGGAAGGTTCGCCCACAGTTGGAAGCCGTGCATGCGGCCGGTCGCATCGCCCTTGGGCATTTCCTGATGAATGATGCCGCTCCCGGCCGTCATCCACTGGACGTCGCCGGCAGCGATGGCGCCGTGGTTGCCCATGCTGTCGCCGTGTTCGACGGTTCCGGCGAGAACGTAAGTGATGGTCTCGATGCCGCGGTGCGGATGCCACGGAAATCCGGCCAGGTAGTCCTCGGGGACGTCATTGCGAAAGTCGTCGAGGAGAAGGAACGGATCGAAGTCGTGAGTATTGCCGAAGCCGAAGGCGCGGCGGAGATGCACTCCGGCGCCTTCCAGCGTGGGCTTGGACTTGATGAGGCGTTTGACGGGTCGAATGGACATGCTGATCTCCGATGCCAGGGTGTTGCCTGGCGGGCAGTCTGATGGGGCGCTTTTATCGCGCGAAGATTGGATGCGCTGGAGGTCTTGGAGGACGCGCGGCCTTAGCCGTAGACCGTTGCGGAATTCATGAATGGAGGTCGTAGACTTCTAGTCTTTGAGCCGAACGACCGCGCTGCCGTCGCGGCAGAGGGTGGCCACTCTCTGGAGGTCCCCGTTGGCGCGTGGCAGGGTCATCACCGGACCGTAGCAATAGACGGCGTGGCCCGAGGCGGCAAAGTACCAGCGCCCGCCATTTGCGTGTTTTGTGATCTGGCTGGAAGGCTGCCGCAGGGGTTTTTGCGGGGCCCATGGGGTAACTGGCAAACTAAACAACAAGGCTAGGGTCAGAACCTTCATTGCTTTTCTCGTGCTACAACTTTTTGCCTCTACTGCTTACCTACAGAACGAAGGTGCTGCAATGTTCAGTTCTTCGATCGTGCTCTTAAATCCTGTTCCTGGATCGCGATCTTCAGACCGTGATCTTTATATGGTGATCAGGGTTCGAACATCGTCTACCAGATCTGAAGCTGGCTTCGACGGCATCCGGAACTGCGGTTTCTTTGCTGCCTCATTCTGCGTACCATGTTGCGGTCCTGCCTGGGAAGACGGGGCCTGACTTGTGGGTGCCTGGGTTGACGGGTTCTGGGTCGATGGATTCTGGAATGCGCGGTTTTGGGTCACCGGAGCCTGGGTCTTAGCCGACGGCGACTGGGCGCGTTCCTGCTGGGCCTTCATCTTTACGGCGGATAATTCTCTACTGTCGCGGAACAGTTCGCGAATCAGGGCGCGCTGCGACTCGATCGTCTGACCCTGCTCCACAATCAGCATGGTCATCAGACCGTAGGAGATCAGAAACAGCACGGTCAAAAGCGGCAACCAGCCGTGCTTCTTGGGAGCAGCGAGAGTGTCAGTCGCTGTCGCAGATCCGATCGATGCGTCTTGGTTCTCGAATAATGTCATCAGATGGCACCCCGGTCACCCTTAGCGAATTGCATCTCATAAGCCAACACTGGAACGTTGGTTAAACGGATGATATCAGGGCGTTTATGCGCGTCCGAATGACGGACCGTGGTCCGACGATGTGCAACTCGATGCACATTATGAGCAAGCAGCATTTGTTGAAAGCTCCCTTTCCACTTCGGCAAGTCGTTAGCAGCGGGCCTTTTGCAGAACAAGGCCGGAAAGGAGCTTGGAAGAGTCAGGTCAGACCGTGAAGCGGCAGACCTCTTATGGTGACTCTAGTTACTCCGGTTACTTTTCTGAGAAGCGTCGATCTTCTAACATCCGTTTATTAGAAGTTAAGAAACATCAACTCCTCTATCTCAGGGATCGACATCATGCAGACGCGGTACGTTCTGGTACTGTTTCTTCTCTCCTCATGCTGCTTTGGACCTGCGGCGACGGCCCAAAGCCAACAAACTTCCACCGAGAGCGGGCGTAAAATCCTGCGAAAAATGACCCCTACCTACCCGGAGATCGCAAGAAAGATGAACCTCGGAGGCACCGTCAAGGTGGTTGCCGTCGTGGCGGCGGACGGGGACGTGAAGTCCGTTGAGCCCAAGGGCGGCAGCCCGATTCTGCTCAGAGCCGCGGAAGATGCCGTGGCCAAATGGAAATTTGCCTCGGGCGGCGAATCCAGAGAGATGATTGAAGTCCACTTCGCTCCGTAGCTTGGCGCCTGCGGAGGCATTCGATTCGCCCGGCTCCTGTTCGACCTGCCTGTAGATTTGCAGTTTGAGCTCGACTGTCTCCGTTCCTGTGGGAGTCATCCTGACCGTAGCCGTTTTTCAGACGGAGGGAAGGATCTGGCGCGGAGACCGGCAGGGCGTTCGAGGAAGGCCCCACGCGAGATCCCCTTCGACTTCGCTCAGGGCAGGCTCTCGCCCCGCTGAAGTGCGCCGGGTCCGGGATGACGCCTCCGGAAAGAGGACTCCAAACAGCTATTTCCCCAGCACCAGCTTGGCGATGGTCGCCAACTGCATGTTGGACGTGCCCTCGTAGATCTTGCCGATCTTGGCATCGCGCCAGTACTTCTCGACGGGATAGTCCTTGGTGAATCCATACCCGCCATAGATCTCGATCGCTAATGAAGTCACGCGCTCGGCGACCTGGGAGGCGAAGAGCTTGGTCATAGCGGCCTCCTTGACGAAGTTCACGCCCGCATCCTTCATGCGCGCGCAGTTGTAGACCATAAGCCGGGCGGCCTCGATCTCCGTGGCCATTTGGGCAATCTGGAACTGGATGCCCTGGAACTCGGCGATGGCTTTGCCGAACTGCTTGCGCTCGACGGCGTATTTGCAGGCGAATTCCCAGGCCCCGCGGGCCAGGCCGATCATCTGCGCACCAATGCCGATGCGGCCTTCGTTCAGAGTCTCAATGGCGATCTTGTAGCCCTTGCCGGGCTCGCCCAGCACGTTCTCCTTGGGCACACGGCAGTCTTCCAGAATCAACTCGCACGTGGACGACGCCCGAATGCCGAGCTTGTCTTCCTTCTTGCCGACCGTGAATCCGGGAAAGTTTTTCTCGATCAGGAAGGCCGTGATGCCTTTGTATCCGGCGCTGGGATCCAGCGTGGCGAAGAGCACGAACAATTCCGCCTCTTTGCCGTTGGTGATCCATAGCTTGCGGCCGTTGAGCACGTACTCGCTGCCTTTGAGGGCGGCGCGGGTTTGCAACGCAAAGGCGTCCGAACCGGAGCCCGCTTCGCTCAGGGCATAGGCTCCCACGGTCTCAGTGGCCATCTTGGGCAGGTAGCGCTTCTTCTGCTCTTCGTTGCCCCAGCGCAGCAGGGCGTTGTTGACCAACGTGTTCTGCACGTCGACGATGACGCCGGAGGAAGCGTCCACGCGCGACATCTCCTCCACGGCCAGAATCGCTTCGAAGAACTTGGCTCCGCCTCCGCCGTACTGCTCGGGAATCTCGATGCCCATCAGCCCGAGCTGGAAAAAATCGTGGATGAGGTCTTTGTCGAAGACGCCCTTTTCGTCCATCTCTTTCACCAGAGGGCGAATCTTCTCGTCCGCGAACTGGCGGATGTTGTCGCGGAAGAGAACCTCGTCTTCGGTGAGGGACGTGAGTGGCGTGGGAACAGCCGCCTGCAGCGTGGCTTCGGACATGGGAACACCTTCAAACGGTCAAGATGGCAAACCGGTAATTTTAGCACTCTCAGGACGGCTTGGTTTTGTAGGGGGCAGAATAGCGGCAGCTACTTCGAAATCACTTCAAGAAACTGAGCCTCGATCCAAATCTTCTCGGCGGAACTTCCAGTCACAGACTGAATGCCAAGTTCGGCCATGCCGATCTCATTGAAACCTGCGACAACAAACTCGCGGCCGACACACTTCAAGAACGTGGATTTTGTGGGGCCGACTCTCATGGGCATTCTTCAAGTGTGCCACGCACACTTGCCGTTTCGATGAAAGCACTGCCTCTAGGAGCGGGGACGGGAATGAACCAGCTTCAGCGTGTCGGCCTGCAGGATGCGCTTGATCTGGCTGCGGGCATGCACGGACCACGGGCCGGCGGTGTCGAGTTTGACATAGGCCTGCCAGTGTTTGAGAGCCTTGCGGGGCTCGCGGATTTTTTCGTAGGCCAGCGCCAGATTGTAGTGTGCGTCGGCGTAAGTGGGCGCCAGTTGCAAGGCGGTCTTGTAAGTAAGAATGGCTTCCTGCACGCGCCCGGTCTCGTCGAGCACGTTGCCGAGATCGAAGTAAGCGAGCGAGTAGCGCGGGTCGGCTTCAATGGCCTGGCGGTAGTGCTTTTCGGCCAAGGCAAAATCCTGGCGGTTGTAGTAGAGCGTTCCCAGGTTGATGTGCGCAGCCGCGTGCGCCGGTTCGATTGCGAGCACCTGATGATAGGCGGAAATCGCCTCGGGCTGGGTGTTGGGATCTTCTTCCAGCGCAATGCCGCGCGCAAACCACACCGCAACCTCGTTCTCGCGCGGGCTGGGCTCAGACTTTGGCACCGGTGTGCTGGTCAGGACTTTCTCGCGCTCGGAAAAATCCATCAGAAACTGGCCCGCGATTGGCTCCAGCAGTTTGCCGTCATGGCGGAACGCTACGCGATGCTTCGCGGTCGACCAGGCACCGGCTTCGAGCAACGGATTCTCCACGCCTGAAGCCTGCTTGCGCATGGCATCCAGTGACTGGCGAATAACCGCCGGGCGCACGCTCATGGCGCACAGGTCGCGAACTTTTTTGACTTCCAGAAGATCGGAAAAAGAATAAGCTTCCGCGGACGGTACCAGACCAACCCGCTCCCAGTTGAGTAACTGGCGCGGTGTGATGTGCAGAATCCTAAGTAAATCAGCTCGACTGTACACGGGAATACGGAACTGCCCTGCAACAACGCTCGCCGCCATTATCTGCAACTTGAGGCAGAAAACGCAACTGCAAATGCTGTGAAAAGCTGTGGAGAACCTAGTTCATTTACATGCAGCGGAAATGGTGCAACGCGCTTTCTCGCGTCTTCGCGTCACTCAGGCGAGGGGTTTAAACGGCGACTGCTGCCGCCTGGTAGTCCTCGTAGGTACCCTTGAAGTCGGTAATCTTGTGATCGCTCTCGAAGTGCCAGATGCGGGTGGCGACCTCGTCGATCAAATCATGATCGTGCGTGACCAGGAAAACCGTCCCATGATAGCGCTGCAAGGCAATGTTCAGGGCGTTGATGGACTCAAGATCCAAGTGGTTCGTGGGCTCGTCCAGCACCAGAACATTTGGCTTCTGCAGCATCAGTTTGCAGAAGAGCAGCCGCGCGGCTTCGCCGCCGGAGAGGACGCTGGTCGACTTTGTGGCCTCATCGCGCGCGAACAGCATCTGACCCAGAATGCCGCGCAGTTCCTCGGTGACAGCCGCGCCGTCCCATTGATGCAGCCACTCGAGCGCGGTCATACCGCCCTCGATCAGGCTGCGGTGATCTTGTGCGAAGTAGCCAATCGAAGCTTCGTGTCCCCAGATGACTTTGCCGGAGTCGACAAAGGGCCCATCGTACCCGCTAGTCTTGCGCAGTTCGGCCTCCGGCGTCGTCGGAGAATTCGCCAGCAGAGCGTTCAGCAGCGTCGTCTTCCCTGCACCGTTGCGGCCCATGAGCGCAATTCTCTCGCCCCGCGTGATGCTGGCGGTGAAGTTCTTAATAACCTGCTTTTCGCCATACGCTTTGCCCAGGTGCTGGACTTCCAGAATGTGCTTGCCCGAAGGGCGCTTCTGCTCAAACTTGATGAAGGGGCGCTGGATGTTGGACTTGGCTAGTTCGGTCACCTGCAGGCGCTCGACTTCTTTGCGCCGCGACTGCACCTGGCTCGACCGCGTGCCAGCTGCGAAGCGCGCGATGAATTCATTCAACTGCGAGATCTTCTTTTCGCGTTGCGCATTTTGCGATTCGATCTGCGAGCGCACCTGGGTCTTGGCCACGACCATGTCGTCATAGCTGCCGGTGTAGGTGATGATGGTTTCGTAATCGATGTCGGCGATGTGCGTGCAGATGCTGTTGAGGAAGTGGCGGTCGTGCGAGATCGCGATCACTACGCCGTCGTAGACGTTCAGAAATCCCTGCAGCCAGTGGATCGAATCCAAGTCGAGGTGGTTCGTGGGCTCGTCGAGCAGCAGAGCCTGCGGGTGGCCGAACAGCGCCTGCGCCAGAAGGACGCGGACTTTCTGTCCGCCCTGCAACTCGCCCATTTTGCGGGCGTGCAACTCGTCGGGAATGTCGAGCCCCTGCAGCAGGATGGCTGCATCGCTCTCAGCGGTATAGCCGTCTTCTTCGCCGACAATGCCTTCGAGTTCGCCGAGCTTCATGCCGTCGGCGTCGGTGATCTCCGGCTTCTCATAGATGGCATCGCGCTCCTGCATGGCCGCCCACAGCCGCTTGTTGCCCATGATGACTGTGTCGATCGCGGAGTACGCGTCGAAGGCGAACTGATCCTGGCTCAGCACGCCGAGCTTGCGGGGACGGACGACCGTGCCTTTTTGCGGCTCAAGCTCGCCGCTGAGCAGTTTCATGAAGGTGGATTTGCCCGCGCCGTTGGGCCCGGTCAAACCATAGCGCTTGCCCGGCGTGAACGCCGTGGAGACTTCATCGAACAGTATTTTGGCGCCGTAGCGCATGGACACATTGCTGACTGAAAGCATGGTTTCTTTGTAACTTCTTCAGGACCTGCGAGGAATTCCGCTTAAGACGGTGCGCAGCTGGAGTTAATAGAATACCATGCCGCGCTTGTAATCTACGCAGCCCAGGGATTGGCGGTCTTAGCGTGAACATCACTAAAGTAAGTGTTGCGGGTGTGCGGATGATGAATGAGAGAGGAAAGTAAACCGAGGCGGATCATATCGAAGAGTGGCACAGAGTCTGCGACGTCCGCCTCGGCCATTATTGGTTCAGTTGTGCTGGCCCGCGCTGGCTTCCACCAACTGCTGCACCGGCGCAACTACCATCAAGAGCATGTCGGCCTGTCGCGTTTTGGCTTGATCGATTACGGCCATCTGCTGCGTCTTCCAAGAATCTGGCGCAGTTTGGCCTTTGTCGAGATAGTCGAGCGCCTTCAGGCCCGTCGCGCCCAGTGCAGACAGATTCTGAGACAAGGGCACGTCTTCCTGCAGGCCAAACGATTGCTCGAGCAAGGGATGCAGCTTGGCATCGTTATCCCGCCAGGTTGTCAGGTAACGACGAATCCGCGCTTCAACAGCCTGATCCTTGTAGCCGCTCTGCGCGAAGGTCTGTACCAAGTCGCTGAAGCGGCGCGCCGTGTCGCTCTCCGGACTGACCGCATCGATCATGCGGGTCAGCGGCGCGTGGAAATCGATGGGGCCCTTCTCGTCGCTCCAGCGGTCGTAGTCCTTGACCGGCTCGACCACGTCTGCGAGAACACGCAGCGCGGCAATATCAGAATTTCCAGCCATGCGTTGCATCATGTGCGTCCGCGCGGAATTATGAGCCAAGCCCAGCCATTCGAGGTCGTAACTCACGGCGTTCATCCTCCTGTACATCGAGGCGACGTCTTTAACTTCCTGCGGCGACCACAGCCGCTCGGCGATCACCGCGTTGCGCGGCCAGATGTGCGAATCCATGTTTTCGGGAGTGACCCACTCGGCCCACTGGCAAGACTCGCCGCCGAGGATAAGGCTCTTCTCCTGCGGAGTCAGGCTCGCCGCGGCGTCAGTCGTTGTCATGGTCATCGGGTCAACGGCATAGTGCCGCGCCGCCGGCCACATCAAGTCCAAGTAGTATCCGTACGAAAGTAGGCCCCGGTAGCCCTGTTTCGCGGCTGCGGCCAGCGACGCCTGCCCACGCCAGGACTGCACGATGACTGTCTTCGGCAAATCAGGATGCAGGATTTCGTCCCACCCGACCATGGTCTTGTGGTTCTTGGCCACAATCTTCTCCAGGCGCTGGTTGAAGTAGGCCTGCAGATCCTGATTGTTTTTCATGCCGTGAGTTTTGATGAACTCCTGAATTTTCGGATTCGCGTCCCACTGCTTCCCGTCGACCTCGTCGCCTCCAATGTGGAAATAGGGATCGGGAAAGAGCTTGGCCATTTCCGCAATGAATTTTTCCAGGAATTTATAGGTCGACTCGCGCGTGGGATCCATGATCGGATCGATGCCCCCACCCTCCAGCGTGTACGGCCCAGCACCGCTCGAGAGTTCGGGATATCCCAAAAACCAGGATCGGCTGTGGCCGGGCATGTCGAACTCAGGCATCACGCGGATGCCGCGATCATGCGCGTACGCGATGAAGTCGCGAATCTCATCCTGGGTATAAAACATGCCATCGGACCCCGCCTGCGTCAGCTTGGGAAATCTCTTGCTTTCGACGCGGAATCCCTGGTCATCAGAAAGATGCCAGTGGAGGACATTCATCTTCACCGCAGCCATTCCGTCGATGTTGCGCTTGAGCACGTCGATGGGAATGAAATGGCGGCTCACATCGATCAACAGGCCGCGCCACGGGAAGCGAGGCTGGTCATTGATGGTGACGGCGGGCGCGGCAAATCCGGTGGGAGTGATTTGCACGAGCTGAAGAAAAGTCTGCAGCCCGCGCAGGATGCCCAGCGTGGTAGGCGCCGTGAGCTTCGCGCCGGAATCGGCGACGGTCAATTTGTACGATTCATCCTCATCGAGCTTCTGTACGGCCTGGCGGCCATGGTCGGCGTGAATCTGCAGAGTCGGCGTGGCGCCAGGCTTGCGACGGAACGGAATTCCGGTTTGCCGGGAGAGTTGGGTTACGAACCTCTGGACCTCGCCGTCAAACGAAGCGTCGCGGGCACCAGTAACCGCGACGGAGAACGATTGATTAATAGGCAATTGCCCGGTGCCCTGCTGAACCGAAGCCGGCATGGGCATCAGGTTGAGTTGAGGCTGGGATTGGGCAGCGGCAAAAGACACCAGGAAAGATACGAAGATTAAGACGGTAGATCCTTGCAGGGTTCTCATTAAATCACCTCAACCATTTCAGGGCCAATCTTGCGCACCGTGGTAGATGCGCAGCATTCTACGGTTTGATCTTGAATTTTGTAGACAGCGATGTAAGGCAGGCCGGGAAAAACGAGTTCGCGCGTACCTTCAATTCGTCCTTCGCGACCGCGACGTGGAAAGTCTCTTAGGCCACCTCAACCATCGTACAGAATCGTCGCTACCTTAGTGGCTGCCGCGGGATTATCTTTTCGAATACGCTGCACGATGTTGTACAAGGTCGTTGGCGGCGGGAGTGGTCCAGCGCAAGCGCATCAAGAGCGCAATATCCGCTTTAGCCTCTTTCCTACTTCCTAGTGCTCTACGAAGTCTCCACGCTGGGCTGCGGCTAGTCCAATATTGACGGCCTCAATGAAACGAGTGTCATCTTCCAGGTAATGGCTCAATACCTGTTGCGCGAGTTCGTCTGTCTTCGGCCCTCGCTGAGCCGCGATCTGGGCCAACTGCGCCTCTTTTTCGGGATGTAGGCGGATTTCCATAACCTCAGTCTAGGAAGGCTAATTTTGAGTGTCAATCGCTTAGACATTGCTTGTCGGTCTAGTTTAGTGCCCCCCGCCCAACTCCCGCACAATTCCGCCCACAAACTGTTTCGCATCGCCGAACAGCATCAGCGTCCGGTCGAGATAATAAAGCGGGTTATCAATGCCGGCAAAGCCCGGGTTCATGCTGCGCTTGATAACCATCACGGTGTGGGCTTTGTCCACGTCAAGAATGGGCATGCCGAAAATGGGGCTCGATTGATCGGTGCGGGCGGCGGGATTGGTCACGTCGTTGGCGCCGATGATCAGGGCAACGTCGGTCTGCGGGAAGTCGCCGTTGATCTCGTCCATTTCGATGAGGCGGTCGTAGGGAATGTCAGCCTCGGCGAGCAGCACGTTCATGTGGCCGGGCATGCGTCCGGCGACGGGATGGATGGCGAAGCGGACGTCGACTCCCTTTTTGGTGAGCGCGTCATAGAGTTCGCGCACTTTGTGCTGCGCCTGCGCGACGGCCATGCCGTAGCCGGGAACGATGACCACTTTGTTCGCTGCCAACAAAATCGCGGCAGCTTCTTCCGGCGTGGCGCTGCGCACGACTCGTTCTTCTTTTGCGGCAGCGGCCGAGGTCTGTACCTGGCCGAAGGCTCCGAACATTACGTTGGTGAAGGAGCGATTCATGGCCTTGCACATAATCAGGGAGAGAATGAAACCGGATGATCCATCAAGCGCACCGGCGACGACCAGTACTTTACTGTTCAGAACAAATCCCAACAGAGCTGCCGAAAAACCTGCGTAGGAATTCAGCAGCGAGATGACCGTGGGCATGTCTGCGCCGCCGATGGGGGTGACCAGCAACACGCCAAAAATCAGCGCCACAATCACCATGACGGGAAACAGCGTGGCGTGGGCGGGATTCACCACCAGCGCTACTGCCAGCCCGAGCGCCGATCCGAGCACGGAAAGGCTGACGATATTCTGACCGCGGTAGACGATGGGGCGCTGCGGAAGTATTTCCTGCAGCTTGCCTGCGGCGATCAGGCTGCCCGTAAATGTGAGTGAACCGATAATGACTTCCAGCGCGATCTCGCCCATTTGAAACCGCGTGACCGGCACGGTACCCACATAAAATTCAGCGATGCCGATCATGGCCGCCGAAAGGGCGCCGAAGGCATGGCTCAACGCGGTTCGCTGCGGCACCGCGGTCATGTGAACCATGCCCAGCGGGATGCCGACTCCCGCACCGATGATCAGCGGAATGAGGACCCACTTGTACTGCGCCACCTCCGGATTGAACAGCGTGGCGACAACCGCCAGGGCTGCGCCGATCTCTCCGGCCAGAACGCCCCAGCGCGCCGTCGTAGGCGAACTCAGGAACCTGAGAGAAAGAATGAAGAGGACAACCGCGGCAATGTAGGCGAAATCGAGATACTGCTGCAGCTCCGACGCAGTCATGATTGTTTCGACCTGCCGGATTTGAACATGCGTAGCATGCGGTCGGTAATCACGAATCCGCCAACCATGTTGCTGAACGAGGCCGCCACCGCGATGGCCCCGAGCACGGTGGTGAGCCGCGTTTCATGGCGCCCCGCGATGATGATGGCCGCGACTACGACGATGGCGTCGAGGGCGTTCGTCAGCGACATGAGGGGTGTGTGGAGCAGGGGTGAAACTCGCTTGATCACCTCAAAACCCACGAAGCCGGCCAGGATGAAAACGTAAAGGTTAGAAATGAAATCTGCTGGCATGATGGTTCCTTTGCATTCATTCAGTGCTGGGGCGCGAGCGCGGGCATCTTGAAGAATTCGCGCACGCGCGCGTTCACCACTTCACCACCATTGGTGATCATAGTTTCGCGAATGATTTCATCCTGCATATTCAGTTGCAGTTTGCCCTCTTTGACCATGTAGAGCAGGAACGTGGTGACGTTGCGGGCATACATCTGGCTGGCGTGGTACGGAACGCTGCTGGCCAGATTGATGGCGCCGATAATCGTTACTCCACCCACCCTCACCGTTTCACCCGTGCGCGTCAGTTCGCAGTTGCCACCGCGCTCGGCGGCGAGATCGACGATGACTGAACCGGGTGCCATCCCTTTCACCATGTCCGCGGTAATCAGCACCGGCGACTTCTTGCCGGGGATGACCGCGGCGCTAATGACGATATCGCTTTCCGCAACCACCCGGGTGAGCAGTTCGCGCTGGCGAGCGTAGAACGTTTCGTCCTGCGCAGTGCCGTAGCCGCGAGCGTCCTGCGCGTTCTGGGCTTCAATGGGAAGTTCGACGAAGCGTCCGCCCAAGCTCTGCACCTGCTCTTTGGCGGCGGGGCGCATGTCATAGGCAGAGGCCACGGCTCCCAGGCGGCGAGCCGTCGAGATGGCTTGCAATCCGGCGACGCCCGCGCCAATGACGAAAACACGGGCAGGTGTAATAGTACCGGCGGCTGTCGTCATCATCGGAAAGATGCGCGGTGAGGTTTGAGCGGCCAGCAATACGGCTTTGTATCCGCAGCAAGTAGCCATCGAGGAAAGGGCGTCCATGCTCTGGGCGCGCGTGGTGCGGGGCATGAGTTCCACGGAAAAAGAGGTGACGCCCGCCTGAGCGATCTCCTGAACAACTTCCGCGGAACCGAGCGGCCGCAGAAATCCGATGAGGGCTTGCCCGCGACGCATGAGAGGTAGGTCCGCTTTGCCCGTAATGTCATTCGAGCCGTAGCACAGCACCTGCACTACAATGTCGGCAGTACTGAATACGGCAGCGCGATCGGGCACAATCTTCGCGCCCTTATCGACGTAGGTTGCGTCCGGATAGCCGGCCTGCTCGCCCGCGCCAGCTTCCACGATGACTTCGAGTCCGGCTTTGGCGAGGTTGGGAATCACTGCGGGAACGAGCGCAACCCGACGTTCCCCGGGATAGCTTTCTTTCGGAACTCCAACGATCACGCGGCTCTCATCCTTTCCCTCACATCAGCCCACAAAAAGCGAACTAAAAACAGTAACAGATCGTGGGAGGAACTGGAAGGTGGAGGCACCACGCCGGCCCTAAAATGCGGTCGCCCAATTCGTAATGCTTGTTGCTGAAAGGTAGACTGCCAGGGCACGACGATGTCCGTGGGGAAATCGAGAGTCACCGCGATGGTGTCGGGCACCTCGCGTCCATCTTTTTCCGAGAACACTCCGCCCGACATGTAGGCCGCCGACGGCAGAGGCAGGTCGAGCGCGCTCATGATCCAGGCGATCTGGTGCGCCATGTTCTCGGTCACTCAACTGGCGCCTGTTTTGGGAATTTTCCGGAGGCAATGATGAAGCGGTAGGGATCGAAGGGACGCTCAGGCCGGCCATTCAGAAACGCGCCCTCTCCCGATGTGGCATCACCAAGCTGCGGCTTAGATCGCGTCTGCCTGTTGCAGAATTTTCTTCATGCCCGCCCAACTCTTGCGGGACGATTCTTCCGGCGAGCCGCCGCCATTCCAATGAGTCTCCAGGCTCACGGCATAGCGGTAGCCGTCGCGCTTGAGCGCTTTGAACTGCCCCGCCCAGTCGATGATTCCTCCGCCCATCGGCGCCCAGTCGACTTTGCCAATCTTGACTACATCCTTGCAGTGGCAGTGACCAATGCGCTCCTTGGGCAGCAAATTGTAGCCGCCTGGATATGGAATCTCCCCGCTGGCGGCGGCGTTGCCCGGGTCCCAGTTCAGCATGAGAGACGGAGACTGCACCGCACTCAGAACTTTCGCCGCTTCGGCTGCGGTTGCCGTGTTGCAGGCCGATTCATTTTCCAGCAGCAGAATGATTCCCCTTTTTCGCGGCCTTATCGGCCGCATCCCGCAGCTTGTCGTTGATGGCAGAGCGATAGGGAGCCTGATCTTCCAGGCGCCAGAAGTCGAAGCAGCGCACGCGATCGGTCTGAAAAGATTTCGCCATCTCCATGGCGCGCTCCAGAACTTCGTCCTGCTGCTCCAGAGTGAAGTTCGCACCGAAACTCTTGGCCTCGCTGAACTTGGATTTTGGAGCGCCCGGCCAGTCGACCTTAAACAACGGGCTGGCAATGTCGGTCACTTTGAGTTGATATTTTTCGAGAATGCGGCGCGCCTCCGCCACCTCCTTTTCGTCGAGGTTGACGATGTTCTTCTTCCACATGCCGCGCAGTTCGACCCAGCTCATGCCGAATTCTCGCGACGCGACCTCGCAGGCGTGGCCGAAGTCCTGGGAAATCTCATCGTTGATGACAGAAATACGAAACGGCGAACTGGGATCGCTCTGCGACGCAAATCGGGACGCGGCTTTCGCGACCGTCATGGCAACCATTCCTGCGAGAAATTCCCGGCGTGCAAACTGAACGGGCATGACCGGCTCCTCAGACTCATTGGTGAGGCAATAAAGACGCAAACAAATCTACCACCATCGAAACATGGGTGGGTAGCAGGTGCGGGTGCGATGGCGAACAAGGAGGAGACTGGGAGTTGTGGAGAGACGCGGAGAGGAAGCGTGATTTTCAGTCCAAAAACAAAACGCCCCGGACTCATTTGAGTCCCCGAGGCGTTTGTTGATCAGCCCTCCCCCAAGTGCTGCTCAAGAACAATCTAACGCGGAGCCCAGACTCGGTAAATGGCTCCCCTGTGCCATGTATGGCACGAACGTGGTGGTCGAAGAAACACGGTGGCAAGTGTTTGAAAGATAAGGAAAGTAGGGCCGGAGACGCGACCCGCGTCCTTTGTCAGCATGCATTTTTAACAGGATTGCAACGTGTTTATTTGTTCGCCAAGCGTGCCGGAGGATTCGCTGGACTGATTGCGAAGGCGTTTAGACTGGAGCCGACGAGCGGACTTGAACCGCTGACCTGCCGATTACGAATCGGCTGCTCTACCAACTGAGCTACGTCGGCTTTCGGTTTACTTTGTTCAGTTTACCAGACCAGTTGGCTCTGGCTGCTGCACAACTGCTGCACGGTGGATTTTCCGCTCAAGCTGTTTCATGGCATCCTTCACGTCTTCGCGAACGGTCTTGATGTAGAACCGCTGTGTGGTTCCAACGTCCGTGTGACGCAAGATCGCTTGGATCACGGTGTCAGGAATACCGAGCCGCTTGAGATTCGTCGCCAGACCGCGACGATAGGCTTGCCATCCCTTCCACTGGAGTCCGTTTGCCTTAAGCACTGGCTTGATTATACGGTCGGCGAGATTGTCCAAATCCAACGCCCCGCCAATCGTATTCGGAAATATCCAGCCACTCGCAGTTTCGGGCTTGATGGCGTCTAGGAGAACTCGTAGGGACTCGATGATCGGCACAACTCCGGGGTCTTCTTCGTCCTCGTGAGTCTTGGTCTCATCGTTAAGGTGGGTTCGCCAAACTGAGCGTCGGATGTTGAGAATGTCCCCATCATCGTCTTCCCACCATTGTCCTCGGATTTCCCCCTCCCTTAAGCCAGCAAATGCCGCCACGCCGATCACCGCCCGCACAACACCTTGACTAATTTCGGGTGTGTAGAAGCCGTCCTCGGTCGGGATGACGATCTGCTGCTTGCCGGAGAAAAGCTCAAGATGCTTTTCGACTTCCTCAAGCGAATACGCAAGGCGCTTCCGCCCATGCTTCTTGCCTTTTGGAATGGTCACTCCGGTCATTGGATTCACGCCGTCGTAGATGCCCTTGCGCTTCGCGAAAGTGAACATGGCGGATAGTGTGACCTTGATGTGCTGATATGTACCGTGAGCCAAGTCGTCAGTCTCCGTCTTGTTCGCGGTCTCGATCTCAGTCATAAGGATTTCGCCATCCACCGTCCGGAAGTCCCTGACCCTGCCCTTCACTTGTTCTTTGATATGGCAGCGCCAAGAATCCTTGTACCCCTTCACGGTTGAACGTTTTAATCTCCCGGTGATGGCAGGGAGGTAAACTTTTTCGAAGAAGTCCACAATTGTGATCCCCGCGTTCGACAAATTAGCCGTGCGGTTCACCCTCTCCATGAACTCCTTCTTCAGGGGGATCACCTCAGCCTTCTTAGGGTAATCCTCCGTGCTCGCCAACCTGTGTGCGACCGGGTTTTTCGCGCCATGCTCACGATACCTGACGTACCAAGCACCGTGATCCTCGTACAGGCTACCCTCCTGATTGCTACGTCGCTGTGTCTTCATTCAATGGTTCCTCCATTTTTTGAAGACCCAGCCTTGCGTTGTTGTGTGTTGTTGCCAGCGCGACGACCAAGCCAAGCATTCATCGCTGGGCTACCCCAAAGGTAGCGTCGATGTTTGCCAAGCCGAAAAATGGGCAGCGGGTCGGAAGTGCGTGACCGCTTGCTCTGATCCACGACCCAACTTTCCTTGACTTTCAGCCGCTCTGCTAGCTCAGCAGAGGTTAACACTTCGTAATCGAATGCACTAGAACCCATAGCGTCCCCACTGGTAACCCCGACTGCGCTACACAACCACGCTATCTGGATTCTCGCGGGGCCACCGAGACAGAGCACGTGCGGACGTGGGAATGCCTGTCTGGACGAACCGCAGGCAACGGGCAGTTGCCTACCTATGTACCTGACATGTGCTTACAAATAAACGCCGCGATAGACTCGCAGCATGGAGGCACTTACATCTCAACAAGTGCGGAAACTCTCGGAGTCGATGAAGTCAGGGTTCGAGGACTACGCTCTGACCTATGGCAACCGTCATCATGTCGGTGCTGTGACCCACAGCGCGGAGAAGAATACAAGTCTCATTCGCAAGTGCGGCTCTGAATTTGTGCGCATCCTTGACGGGAAAACTGGCCGGCAGGAGGATTTGCCCCAGCTTTTGCCCCAGCTAAGGGAAGACTTGTTCAACTTGATCCAGAGGGGTTGTAACAAACTCGACGTAATCGACCTATCCTTTGCCTGCACGAGAGGGCGCACTCACTCCATCTCGGACACCCTTAAAAGTATTGGACTTGCCGATCCTTCACTTCGGGTCTTGGCACAGCTTTGCAAATTAGTATCAGAAAAAATTTCAGCGTTAAACCTGCCGGGTACGAAGGGAGTGATCTACTTTCTTCCGCAATTGTTGCCGGAGTTGCCTGATGATGAAAATCGAGCACGTCTTATCAGCGATCTCCACAGGCTGCCTGAACTCCTCGGCTTGTATGGGGATTTGCTGCGGCTCTATCCTCCGAAGAAGGAACTTCAAACAAAAATAGACCCGATCCTGAGAGAGTTCGAATTGGTTCTCTTCTACGAGTTGTTGAGCCATTTCAATCTTGGATACCCCACACTGAGTCGCTTGCTGAAGACAATGCGGCAAGTCCGCTTTTCCGTCACGCCAAACGCTGGATACGTCCGTCAGTTCCGTCGTGTTCGCATTCGGCGCAAACAGCCTGACAGCCAACAATCTTCCGCGAGAGACCCATTCGGGGAGTTGGCACTTCAAAAGCGGCTGCACAGGTTTTCTAAGGAGAACGTGAACTGGCACACGACTATGGTTTGGATGGTCTTGCGCTATCTTTCCGACGAGTGCTCCACTCAGCGGGAGGGTGGTGCAACTCTCCTCAGTTTGGTGCCTACTTTAATGAAACCAGCCGCAGTCACTATCCCCGCAACACTCTAAGTAGAAGAGCCGTGAATCTCTAGCAGGCTGCTGAAAAATTGATTCGCAGCGTGTTTTTCTTTCTGTTGCGCATCGTTGATGATGTCGAACGGTTTGATTTCAGGTGTTTTTGTAGCCTCTGCTTCTAACTCGATGCTGTTGGAGACACACGTCGGCCCCTATTTACGCCACCGGAACTGCGGCTGCCAGGTTTCGCATTCTCACCAGATTGTAGGCGGCGCAGGCGAGGGTAAATATCCAGTGCACTTTGCTCACCCCGCGATGCCGAACCTTTCGCATGAGCGCGATCGTCTTCAGCCAGCCGAAGCATTCTTCGATCCGTTTCCTCTTCTTTTGACTGATGGCGTAACCCGAGTACCGCGTGGTGCGCCCATCAATCGCGCTGCCTCCGCGTCGTCCCAGGTTCTGAGCCACGTGCGGCGTCACGCGCAGGTTGCGGCACTCCTCCACAAACCCGAAGGTGTCGAACCCTTTGTCGCCGCCCACCGTCAACGGTTGCGTACCGGGAAGCCTCTCCATCATGATCAGCGCCGCGTCGCGTTCCGCCGTTCCGTTGGCCTGGAAAACTTCCGCGTCCACGATCAGCCCGTTGCGGTTCTCCACCAACAAGTTCCCGCTGTAACTCAACTTGGCCTCCTTCCCAGGGCCCTTGCGTGCCAGTTGGGCATCGGCATCGGTCTTCGATGCATGCGTCTCATTGCTCCGATTCTCCCCGTGAAAGTTCACCGTGGGGTTGCCAGGATCGTCCGGCGGCGGAGTCTTTCGGTTCTTCCGCTGGAAACTCTTCGCCCCCGCCCATGCTTCCAGCAACGTCCCATCCACCGTGAAGGCTGGGTTCCCAAAGCTCAGCCGCATCACGTCCTTTCCTGTTCCGCCTGATTTGGTTCCAGACAAGAGAACGCCAAAACTGCCCTTTGCTGTCTCGGTAGCGAATCACCATTTCTGAGAAAGTAACAACACTGGAACCTCTGATATTCGGAGGTTCGGAATGGAGAACGTTATGAGCCACAAAATCACAAAAGCTGCGACCGCGCAGATCGACGAGTCCGTCCAGACCGACGCCGCTCCTGCCCAGCCGCAGCTACCTACGACGCCTGATGGTACCACGACCGGGAACGACCCGGTTGAGGCGGGCACAGAAGCAACGACCACACGGTCGCAGTCCATCCCTGCGGCAGAAACCCAGTTAGCAACACCAGCCCCAATGGACGGAACTTTTGCAATTGCAAAAGTTCCCGTGTCTCCAGCACCAGCAGTGCAGCCGCCCATCGTGCCGCTGTCTGCGGAGGAAACACTCACCTTCCTCGGCGTCAAGCCGGACATCAAGGACATGACGCTCGACGAGAAGTTCGCCTGCCTCAAGCAATGCGTTGCCTACGGCCACGGACTGCGGAAGGTTCTGTGCGAGGTCTTCGAGGCAATCCGTGCCGAGTTCAAGACCTACGCTAAAGACCGGGCGGGCATGCCTACCGTTGAGGAAGCATTCAAGCAGCGGGGACTCAACTATCACACCATCTACTCGGCGATACAGCGTGAGAACGACCGCCGTGCGGAAGACGCGCAGTTCTTCGCCGCAATCAAGGCAGAACAGTCAACGAGCAATATCCACGGTGTTGACATCACCGACGCCGACCTTCCCGCTGGCACACAGGTCGTTCTCAGCGATGGCACCAAGGGGCAAGTTCTCACAACGGGCGAGGGGAACGCGCCAGACTCAGAACCATCCTTTGAAGTGGTCACTGAGGAAGGAACTGCGGTGCAGGTCAAGCGCGGGGAGTTGATCACCCTCGCCGAGAAGAAAGCGGCGAAGACTGCCGCAAAGGCAGCGAAGGAAGCCGCCAAGAATACTCCCGAAGCGCGGAAGAAAGCGGAGGAGAAAGAAACCGCACGGATCGCCGCTGCCGCCGCCAAAGAGGACGCCCAGTTGAAGAGCAGCGACTTCTACAAGGAGCAGTATTTCCAACTCCTCTCGCTCATCAACTCCGCGCCCAAAGAAATGACGCCTGCCGAGTTCGCGCAGACCGTGAACGACAATCTCCGCGTCGCCTATGAGTCGTTGAACGCTGAGGAGGCAAAGCTGATCAAGCCTGCGCCGCAGTTTCCTGTGATTCGACAGGGTAACGAAAGCAAACTCTTCGCGTTCCTGTCCGAAGGCAGAGTGGATCGCAAGTCAATGCTCGACTCCGTATTCGGCGGCATAGACGAAGGCTCCTTCCTCAAGCATCTGCGCAAGTTCTCTCAGCGCATCTGCGACAAGTTTCATGACGGCGTGTATGAAGTCTCCGTTTACAGCAAGAACGACAGAGTCGTGATCGACAAAGCCGTATACGAAGAACTCGTCGCAGAAGTGGCGGCCGTCCGCAAAGCCGCCAAGGTCAAAACGGCAAACCCTGTTACGACTGAAACGCCGACGCCGGCCGTGGAGCCTGATGTAGAAGTCGTCTCAACGACGAAAGTCGGTGACAAGTCGGAACCGACGCCGCACGGCTTCTACTACGAGTTCGCCAAGGACGAAAAGCCGTATGCCGTGCGCGACATGAACAATCCGCACGTCGGCATCATGTGCAAGTTCAAGAGCAAGACGGAGGCCGACAAGTACATCAATGACCGCGAACGCGAAGCGGCGGCAGCTTTGAAGTGTCCGCTGGATGAAGCAGTCGCGCCGCAGGTCAGCGATGAGCCGGACGACGAACAACAGAGCGACTACACCGAGGAAGAAGTCGCGGTGATGTTCGCGCACGGAGGCGAGTGATGGAGCCACAGAAAAAACAACAGAAGACTCAGTTCGCAGTGACTCTTGTGATCGAGGCGTCTCGTCTGGAAGCAATGTCCAAGCAGGCGAAAGAGGTGTTCGGTAACACGCTCCTGCGGGTGGAGAAAGTCGAGAAGGTTCCGGCACAGGGCAACGGCGAGTGGAAGCTGACCCACAACGATCCCGGTACGTATACAGCAGGGGAGGAGTATTGGGAATCCACGGACGGACGAGAAATCCTGTACCGCAGACCTTACGTGGAAGACGGAGTCGAAATCGAAGCTCTCTACCGCGTGAGCGACCAGTACGGCGAGATCGGCAGGGAGTACAAAACGATGGAAGAGGCGCAAGCTGCGGTGCGCCCGGTCTACACGCCACAGGAAATCGTTGCTCTGGCGGACGAGCTTGCCAGCGCAGTCTGGAAGTACGACCCGGAGGAAGACGACATCGACGAAATCCAGATGGACTTGGCACGTAACTACCTCAGCGCACGGCGCATCAAGCTCGAATATCGCCACGAGGACGACGAGAAGACCAAGGCGAAGTCGGAATACGTAGTGACCATGCGTGTCAAAGGCTCAAAGCTGCCTGCCGTCGAGAAGAAAGCTAAAGCGGCTTGGGGCGACAAGGTCAAGATTTCGCATGTGCGCCGCAACTCAAGCAACGCCGACCTGCTGGGCGACGCGCAGGAGCATGTCGAGCAGGCGGTGGAGATCATCGCGGAGTTGCAGGAAGCAATGGCCGAGCGCCGTGACAACACGCCGGAGAATTTCCAGCAGACCGAGACGTACAGCGCGGTCGAGGAAGCGGCGGACGGGCTGGACGCGCTCAAAGACGAGGTCGAAGGCGTGATCTCCGCGTTCGACAACATCGAGTTTCCGGGTTGGTAATGCGAGGGCGAAGGGACAAGACTCCGGCTACCGAACGCTGGGCTAGTCGCAAACGAGAAGATCAGCAAAAGAAGAAGCGAAGATGACGGCGTTTTCCAACACATATTGCGACGATAGCTCAATGGTAGAGCGCCCAGTCCAACTGGGAGATGGTGGTTCGATTCCAACCTCGTCGCTCCATTTTGTTCCCATCCCTAAGGCTCAGGCGACCGAATTGGTCATCCGAAACCACTACTTGCATCGCAAGCCTATCATCTCCAATTGGGAGACGATCCGTTGTAAGCCCAGACGTGTTCGTGACCATCGCGGACGGATCAAAGTAGTTGTGGGAGATAAGAAATCCAAAAAGGCCCTCTGCTGGGGAATTGAACGTGACGGTCAGATCGTTGGCGTCTGCACCTTCGGCGCACCCATGTGGAGCGTCTCAGCAGGCGCGACTGGCGGTGCATATTGGGACGTGAAACTCGGCTATGGCCGTTGGTACGACTGCCTCGAACTCACACGGCTTTGGGTGGATGACAGTGTGACCGAGCATTGCATCGAGAGTAAGTTCGTCGCTTGGTGCTTGAGAGAAATCAAAAAGATCAATCCGAACGCTTTCATCGTCTCTTACGCCGATAGTGCCGCAGGGCATCGTGGCGTTGTATATCAGGCTCTCGAATTTATCTATTGCGGATTGAGCGTGCCGTGGACTGACAAGACAGTTGCGGGTAAAGACCACCGCAGCGTGAGCAAAAAGATGCAAGGTGAGAAAATTGGCAATCGTCGCTCGTGGGCAGGTGTGAACGTAGAGCGTAAGAAGCGGTCGCGGAAGCATCGCTACGTAAAGTTCCTCAACCCCAAGGATGTGGGGCTTCTGGCTTGGAAGAGAGAGCCGTGTCCGCGTGCCTTTCACCCCGACCTTGCGTGAGGCTGGACGCGGGTTGGTGCAGGTCTTTGACCCGGACTCACCCTGCGTGGGGTCGGCCCAGCGAACTCGGAACGCAAAGGAGAAAAACGATGGCAAAGCTTATGACGACAACCAAAAGCACTTCAAGTGCAATCGCGATCTGATACCGAGGGTTAGAGCACGGTGGGTGCGGTGACAGTTTTAGGTACTTCAGTATTACTCATTGTGAGTTGCTCCAAACTCGACTGCGAGAAGGAGGACACGCGTGGGTGAGCTATCGGTCACAACTCCTCTACTCCATCTAGGCTCTGGGCGCACCGGCTGCATCGCGCTGGTGACTCAGCCTCTCGCGCCTTTTGCGCGGCCCATCGAAACAGACCGCGCTGATGCCAAGTGATCCTTCCGTCGTAGTACATCCGCTCCACGGTTTCCCATATTTCGTCGAGTCAGGCAAACCTTCGCGAAGGAGAGCGGCTTAAGGCGATGCGGACGTCTTTGGCGGTCAATCTCATAATTCCTCGACGCCCAGCAACTTGCTGTCGTCGGCGGCAATCTCACGGCATTTGCGGAGCGCCCAGTAAAGCACGCCGCGCTGATGCCAAGAAATGCGCTCGTCTTCAAGTGCGCGGTCCACTATGTCCGCGATCTCTTGCAGCACCGATTCGTCAAATTGATGTAAGTAGTGTGTGCGCCCGATTGATACCCGGCGCGGCGGCTTCGGCTTGGGATGGCAGTAGAGGCATAGGTCGCGGTCTTCCATTAGGAGGACGTCGCAAACACACTCCGAGCCAGTATTAAATCCTGTATCCATATACGTGCTCCGAACGCCGCGCCTTTGACGAGGTGCGGCGTTTTTTCGTGGGGCGCAGGGCGCTAAAGTCATAGCAGTAAACTCGGCATTGCTGACTCGCCGATCCTGCGCTCCTACCTTAGACACGGGTAACTCGAAGATTCGCCAATTAGTGAACTTTGCGAAATACGAAACCTAGAGTATGGGGACAAAACAGAAAGTAGGACGACCGCCGATGGCTATACAGAAACAGGCATTGTCCGGTTTGCTGGCGCACGGGTTAAACGCAAGAGAGGCGGCAAAGAAGCTCCGGGTAGGCAAGACCGCAGTTTACAGATGGATAGCAGAGCTAGGGAGACTCTGATTAAGTCCTCCCTTTCCACAGCGAATATAGATAAATTCGTGCCAGCGTGAACATTCTCAGCAAGCAGAGGACACTGGCGATGATGACGGGATTCGAGCGGTACACGAAGAAGACTCGGCGGGCGATCTTTCTGGAGGAGATGGAGCAGGTCGTGCCGTGGGCGAAGTTGTGTGCGCTGATCGAGCCGCACTATCCCAAGCCGGGCAACGGGCGACGGCCGAAAGAGCTGGAACAGATGCTGCGGATTTATTTTCTGCAGCAGTGGTTCAACTTGGCAGATCCGGCGGTGGAAGAGGCGCTGTATGACTCGGCGACCCTGCGCCAGTTCGTCGGGATTGACTTGGGGGCGGAGCCGGTGCCGGATGAGACCACGGTGTGCAAGTTCCGGCACCTGCTGGAAGAGCACAATCTAGGAGAAGAAATTCTGGGGACGGTGAATCTGCACTTGCAAGCGAAGGGAGTACGGATCACGACGGGCACGATTGTGGACGCGACCCTGATTCACGCCCCTTCCTCGACCAAGAACCGCGAGCAGAGCCGGGACCCAGAGATGCACCAGGCGAAGAAGGGGAAGAACTGGTACTTCGGGATGAAAGCGCACGTGGGCGTCGACAGCCAGACCAAGATCATCCACACGGCAGTGGCGACGGCAGCTAATGTTTCCGATGTGGCGATGTTGCCGGACCTGCTGCATGGCGAAGAAACGCGGGTGTGGGGTGACGGAGCGTATCAGGGCCAAACCGAGGTAATCCGCGAGTGCGCGCCACGAGCACGGGATTTCACCCAGCGGCGCTGTCGCTACAAGGGCCAGATCGTGGATGAAGTGGCGTGGGCGAAGAACCGGACGAAGTCGAAGGTGCGGGCCAGGGTGGAGCACGTGTTTCAAGTGCTGAAGCTGAAGTTCGGATTCGTGAAAGTACGCTATCGCGGGCTGAAGAAGAACGCGCAGCGGCTGTTCGTTACCTGTGCACTGGTGAATCTGTTTGTGAGCCGCAGAAAACTGCTCGCCGTAGTGTAGGCTCGTCCGATTTCGCCCCGTACGAGCGGTTGTAACGGCGGTGCTGACCAGTTCCAGCATCCGAGACTCGAACCGGCAGCGCGGTTTGCTGAACACTGTTGTTACTCGACATAGCATGAACGCTTATTCAGAGTGTCCCTAGGTCTGCCGAAGCGTAAATACACCAAATCGGGAGAAAGTCAAGCGACTAAGTAATACATAAGTGTCCGGGTCTGAGAGATCAGATTCAATTGCAGGCGGGTTTCCTTATTCTCCCCGCCTGCGACACCAACTAACCGGACGCCTTGGACGGGCAAAAGATAGGGAAAGCAGAATAAGATGAGCACACAAACCGAAGCACAAGAAATCACAGATTCAGTCCGAACCACGTTAACTTTGCGCCATGCAGCGGAGAACCACTACGGGCACGACACCATCTTTGTCACCCGCCTGCCCGGAGGCGACGTCCGTGCCTGCAAGGGAATCGACGAGGCGACCGCTTTGGTCACCGAACTGGAGCAGGACCCAGCCACGAAAGCGATCTGGACGAACCTCCAACAATTCAAGCCGAACTCCGAAGGGCGCAAGAAAGCCAACTGCATCGCCTACCGCAACGTCGTGCTGGACATCGACCGCCGAATGAAGACGGACAAGGACGGCAACAAGGTAAACGCCACGGAAGAAGAGCGTGCGGTCTTGTTGGCGAAAGTCGAAGAGATCAACGCCTACATGAAGACTACGCCGATGGGATCATGCCACATCCTCGCGGACTCAGGCAACGGCTATCACATGAACTGGTGCATGGAAAGCTTCGAGGGCATGGTCACACCGGAGCAGAGCAAGAAAGCCTACGCCTCGCTGCTCGCGCTCCTGCGTGCCAAGTTCGAGTCGCCGGACGTCAACATGGAAATCGACCAGAGCCTTGCCGACGAAACGCAGGTGGTCACCGTGTGGGGCACATGGAACCGCAAGTATCCTAATACACCGGAACGACCGCAGCGACAAAGCAAGGTGATCTACCACAGAGTCACGCCGATATATCCCACCGACCTAATGATGACCTTGGACACGCTGAAGAAAGAGGCGAAGGAATCAGGGTTTGTCGGCGAAGCCGCCCCGGCGAGCGAAGCGAGCCGGGGGGATTACCCGGTATGCACCGAGGATTGGCTGGAAAACTACGGCGCGGAAAATCTGATCGAGTGGGGAAGCCCGTTCATCGAACTGATCGGAACCGAGAGCAAAGATGACGGCGAATACTACTTCTACACGCCATGTTTGGCTCATTCCAATGACAAAGACGGCTACGAGCACGATCCCAGCGACGCGGCGAAACACAGCGCGATAATTGAGAAGGCGGACGGCGGGCTGGCGCATTCCTGCTGGTCGCAGGATTTGACCATCGGCGGGGTGATCCACAAGCTCGAAAAGCTCAAGGGCGAAAAGTATCCGCACCAGATTTTCGAGCAGGAACCATTTGATCCATCGTTGCTCGAAGGGTTCGCAGAGCAAGCCGATGACGCCACAGTCCCAAATGGAATTGCGGACGAGTGCCGCGAGTTTCGGATGCAACTGCTCGAAGTGCCATCAGGAGCGCAAGACAGTCCTCACCATCACGCCGGAAGAGCAGAAGGAAATCGACCGCATCCGCAAGGAGGCGACGCTCCAGACATTCGAGAAGAACGACCTCGGCAACGCGGCGCGGTTCGAGCTTCGCCACGGCGGGGAGTTCCTTTGGACTTCCGCCACGCATTGGCTGTACTACAAGAACGGGCTGTGGGTCGAGGACAAGACGCACAAGGCTGACCAAGCGATGGTTCACACGATCCACAAGATCGAAGAGGAAGCCGAACTGACGACGGACGAGGACGAGAAGGCTGCGATCAAGGCGTTCGCTGCGGCGTCGAAATCCAACAAGAAGATCAAGGACGCGCTGGAGCGCAGCGAAAAGCGTGCGTGCTTTGCGCGGGACTACTCGGACTTCGACCGCCACGAGCAGTTCTTCCATGTCGCCAACGGCGAGTACAACCTTGAGACCGGGACGCTGGTGGATCACCACCCGGACTTCCTCGCGACCAAGGGATCGAAGATCAAGTACGACCCGACTGCCGAGTGCCCCGGCTTCGAGAAATACCTCCGCGAGGTCATGGGCGGAAACGAAAATCTGATCGCCTACCTGCGGCGCTGCGTCGGCTACACGCTGACGGTCGCCACGGGCGAGGCGGCGATGTTCATCCTCACAGGGCGCGGCGGCACTGGCAAGACGACATTCCTCAACGTCCTGCGCGGCGTGCTCGGCACCTATGCCAAGCGAGCGCAACGCGGAACGTTCATGGCGAAGCGCGGGGACGAAGGTCAGCCGTTCGACTACGCCGGGCTGGAAGGCTGCCGTGCCTTCATCTCAAGCGAAACCGAGGAAGGCAAGCAGATCGCCGTCAGCAAAGTGAAAGAACTGACAGGCAACGAAGAGAGCCTAACCGCGTGCCGCAAGTTCAAGGACTCATACGAGTTCAAGCCGAAGTGCAAGGTGTGGCTCGCGTGCAACGACTTCCCCAAGGCACCAGCCGGGGACGAGGCGCTGTGGGATCGCCTGAAGCCGATACCGTTCAACGTCCGATTCCGCGACACCAAGGAAGAAGTGAAGGACCTCAGCGCGAAACTGATCGAAGAGGAAGGCAGCGGCATCCTGAACTGGGCGCTGCGCGGGCTGGAAGAATACATGGAGATCGGGCTTGCCGTGCCGGAGGAGGCGAAGCAGTGCGCCGAGGAGCTTCGCGAGGAGCAGGACTTCCTCGGTCGCTTCCTTGAGGAGCGCACCGCGAAGACATACGACAACGCGGAGATGGTGAAGACCAGCAAGCTGTACGAGACGTTCAGATCGCACGCCGACATCACGGGCGAGGGTCGCGGCTGGACGCGCCAGAGATTCAACGCAGAAATGCGAAGCAAGGGATACGAGGACAAGAAGGTGCGCGTCGGCGACAAGACCGCCGAGGCGTGGATCGGCGTCAAGCTGGTCAACAGCTACACGGCTGAGACGTTCGCGATGGCGGACACGGAGCAGCTATGACTTTGTGTTCCAAATGTTCCCGAATGTTCCAAGAACATACCATTTAATCGCGCAGCGATTGTACGGGTCTCTTAAGCCTCTTGGGTGTGGGAATAGATGGCATGTTCTCGGAACATTTCAGAACACCCGGAACAGGTTTTGATCTTGCGTTTACCTGATTGCGCACTGACGCGGGAAAATGCCGCAAGGAGCGGCTGAACTAGGGGACGGAGACGTCTACCCATTGGTGCTTGGCGCAAACGTGGCGCTGCTCCACGCTGCTGCGCCACGCTTCGCCCAGATCGCAATCGCCAAGGAACGCGGCAGGGGAGTCACAGACCGCGTGCTGACTGGCAACAGGAACTCGCGGCTCTTTTTTCCGCCGTCGAGCAGCGGAGTCGGCGAGGACGACGTCCGGTTGTTCGAACGCGCCGGAGCAGGGATCGCTACGTCAGGCAGACCGCTGGGCAAAGAGACGGCGCGAACTTGTGCAAACGCTGATTACGTCAGCGAGCAACAGTGTAGGCTGTCTGATACGCCATCAAGATGCAGATCACAATTTGGCCGCGAACCCAGACATCGCGCCTGCTCACCCGAACTGGCGATCTAATGGTTGAAACCAACCAGATCAAAGACAGCAGGAACACGACGGCCCCGACGAGAACCGCTAAGGATTGATGCCTTCGCATCCCGGAGATTATGTAAAACAGGCCTAAGGCAAAGTCAAAGCTGTACATAAAAAGCGCCGTCCCACGACTCATCGGCCGCTGAGACTTCTCACGCATGTCTTCTAAGGTCTCAAACATATTTCTCAACACAAATGCTAGACGATTCTGAACCCGCGATGCACGTTACCTCCGGTCAACTGTCGTAAGATCTCTATTACGCTCAAAATCCCTCAATGAGCGAAACACCTGTTTTCGTCAGGCGAGACCGAAACCTAACGTAACGTAGACCGCTGGCAAGCCGGATACTATGCTCGACAGCGATGGCGACTTGGGCGAAGATCGTTATTCGCAGCGTGGGAGTGCTCAACTGTGCCGTTCTCCTGCTGGGTCTCTCTTTTCTGGCTGAATCCGTGTACAAGATTGCAAGCGGACAGATTAAGGCGCTCAGCGATGAACCCTACTTTTACGTCGCCTTCGCCACGATGGCAGCCGCAGAAATCATCTTCATTAGCATCTTTCTCGTAGCATCGTCTCGGTTCGTTCGCGGCAACTTGTCAGCCATCAATCCATATTCGATTGCGGTATCACTCTACATTGCTTATTTCGTGACAACTGGATTGATGTGGCGACTGGGCGGCGGCATAGGTGCAAGCATCGGTGCGGCTACTGGAGTAAGCAGCGGGACTGCGCCGTTCGCCTTCCTGCTTTTCTTTGTCCACCCGATGCCGTTTCCGCTCTATCCCGCATTAACGGTAGCTCTAGTGCAACTGGTCAAGTGGCGCGGCATATAGCTCAACGGCTCCGTCAGATCATAGCGTCGCAACCAAACCAGTCTTACCATTGTTGGTCTCGATAACCACTCAAAATTTCGCAGTCGCGTCGGTCGCTTGACGCGTCGGGGCACTTTCCTGCACCATTCACGACCAATTCCGCAACTTTCAACTCCTTCTCGTAGAGCGGAGTTTTGGCGGCTCCGGCACGCAGGATCAATCTGCCGGATTAGCAGAATTACCATGATCGTTGGAAAATTCCTTTGCGAGACTCTGCCGGAGGACATTTGAAACATGCGTGCAAGACCTGAAATTCGCGAACGGATTCTGTGTGCCAAGCTTCGCCGCTGGGCACGGATCGGAAGCAGCCCACACCTGTACCCGAACTGTTCGGTGTCCAATGCCAGACGCAACTATGCAAAGCTATACGCGCGCCACGGCGACCTTGCCCAGCGCTTGAAGCTGTCTGTCGCATCGGCGTACCCGCCGATCTAAGCCACAAGGAATCCAACGCATGGTAAGCACAGATATGGATGAACTGCTTTGGTTCGCGGGTCGCTGGTGGTGGTTCCCCGGCTCGCGGATCGGCGCGGAGTCGGAATTCGAATGGCGAAACAGTAGGGCTTACCTGCTAGAACCCGATGGCAGCGCCGTCGAGGGCATCGTGTTCGCGGGCGAGGTCGTGCTTGATTGAGGCGGCAATTCTGACTGACCGCGCCCGCTTTCCTCGCTGACGGCGGCGGTGCGAGATGTGGGAACTCGGAGAACTGCTGGAGGGCGAAGAGTAGGTGCAATCCTGCCCGTTTTCGGCTTACCGTAGAGTCTGTCAGAAACGCAACAGGTCAGACGGAGGCGAGAAGGGCACCGGCATCGGGAACGGTTCATTTGGACTGTCGGGTTATATCGTCCCCTCTAATTCAGGGAGCTGGGTATCCGCTTCACTCACCAAGACCCTACAGGTTGTGGTTTGCCTTTGGCCTTCGCTGAGGTCGGGTGAACTATCCGGTGATGGGTAACGGGATCGACGGCCACAGCTTGCTGCGCCAGACGAAAGAAGAGCTTGCCTCGACTCTTGGATCGACGGCGATTGAACCGGAACGTGAATTCATCGAGATAGTAGTCCAAGTGCTTATGGCTGACTGCTCCCTGGTGGGTTCCCATCAGCCACCGTTTGAGTAAGGAGATCGCGAGGTGAACCCGTGGCATCAGTTCCGATGGAGTCTTCTTTTTTCCCTTTAGAAACGTGACCTCGTGCTGGTAGCCTTTGCTCTCCACGGGCAGATATCCCAGCCAGCCGTCGGTGTGGATGACGCTGCCCGGTTCTACCGAGTCCTGTACAAAGGGCATCAAGCTTGCAGCCGAAGCGTCTACGATGTGGCGCATCCGAATCCGACCGATCCCGGGTCCATCTTCTTGAGCGGCAACGACAATCAGTGCTTTATCCAAATTGAGCCGGCCGGGCAAGCCCTCCTCCAGACCGCCGACGTAGCATTCATCCACCTCCACTCTGCCCGTGAGCAAATCACGTCCCGGTCTTACCATGGCGTGGCGCAACTTATGCAGGATGGTCCATGCTGTCTCATACCTTTTCAGTCCCAGTATCCGTTGAAGCCCCAACGCACTGGCCCCGTTCTTCTGGGTCGTCACCCACCACATGGCTTGAAACCACAAGCGCAGAGAAGTGCGGGTGTCTTGAAAGATCGTCCCTGCCGTCACCGAGGTTTGATGCCGGCACTCACGACACCGCAGCAATACCGTCCTGACCGGCGAACTCTCTCGACACCCACAGCGCGGACAGCGAAAGCCATCCGGCCAGCGCAGTTGCAACAGATACTCTCGGCAGGCCTCCTCACTCAGGAATCGAACATCGAACTCCTTCAAGTTCCGAGGATAGTCTTCCATTTCCGCATACTAGCCATTGGGGTCTGGTGAGTCAAGCGGATACCCACCTTCAGGGAATCTTTCAACAACAGCGTCATAGTGCTCGGCACACAGATAGAACGGGGCCTCTTCTGCATCGCCCCGCACCCATGTGACCGCAGGCTTATCGCACGGGCGATAAGTAGCGGAAGAAGGACCGACGTTGAATTCGCAGTCGTGGTTCATAGATTCTCCTTTTTAAGACGCTTGAGCGTTGATTCCGCCCACGCCATCGCTGGTTCGTAAAACTCTTTCATCTGCTGCTCGACTTCATCTTTCGTGTCTGCGTGCCGATACTACATTTCGCACTTGTTGACCTTTGGCACCAGACCACGCCGCAGGCGGTTAATGTCGCAGGATCGCCAGATATGCGGTGTCCCGTCCTTCAGCCTTTCCACTAGCCAGAGGCGGCTGCCGTCCGTGGAATCAAACTCCAAAGGACCGTCCCAGACCTTGATGGAACCGAAGTTGTTCACACCAGCGATGGTCTCTCCAATCACGATGGGTATTTTGCAGGTTTGGTAGTAGGTGCCCATTAGAATTCCTCTTCAAGATCACTCTCATCTAAATACTGAGCGAGATGTCTACCCTTAAATACTCACTGGCGATCCAAGCTCCAAATTTGAAGCTCCGAACTGCCCACTGCATGTGACGGGTTGCGCGTGGGCTTGGAGCAGATCGCAATGCTCAGCGCACACCTTGCGGGCACTGGGCGCGGACGCGGGTTGCCTTACAATTTGACCTTTCCCTCGCTCCAATCCGACATCAATGGAATTCGTGCCGACTCAGAATCAGCTATTCTCTTAGCACGATGACCAACGACGAGCGCATGCAGCGTGAGGCGAATCTGATTGCTACGATCAAAAGGAAGCTCCCTGACTTCGCGCAGATGTGCGCCGACGACACGGAACTGGTATTGCTCCACCAAGACGCCTTTGCTGCCGACTACCAAGAAGACGAGTACATGCTGCTAGGCATGGCGATCAAGTACGCCGGACTCCGGGGGAAGGAAGTGCGGGTGATCGGGAGGAATCGGAGCAGCTTTGCCGAAGAAGAGAGAATTCAGTGAGCCAAAAAGATGAGTCCAACGACTGATGCTCCCACCATTGCTCCAGACCGCGAGCTTGAGGAGGAGAAGAACCCCGGCACCCCGCGCATCCGCTGCCCGTTGTGCGGTTGGTCGCCCCGCAAAGAAGACAAATGGTTCTGCACCTGCGGCAATGAGTGGAACACATTCGATACGGGAGGAGTGTGCCCAGCCTGCCTGCACCGATGGACTGAGACCCAGTGCCTCTCGTGCAGCCGATGGTCGCTGCATTCGCACTGGTATGCAACCGACTGATCGCGGGGCTTGAGACTAGTCCATGAGTTTAGGTAGACCAGTAAGGAGGATGGCGTGCCCACGAATGGCAGCATTGGAAGAGGAATTGCCAGAGCATTTGAGGTCTATGATCCGACGTTGAAGCTGCTTGGAAGTTTGGTACGCAAGCGAAGCAACGCTCAAGAGGTCGTATTGTTATCTTGCGCAAGACTTGACTCTTTGGCGAATCTTGGATTCAGCGACTCACAGAAGAACACCTTTGTCAGGTTCGTGGAGAAACACTCCCACGTTCGTGAGATGAGCCACATAAGTGCCCCTGACCTTTTCCGATACTTGGTGCACAAGCAGTGGATATTACCGGGAACGATTCCTGTCGCTGGGCGTTTTCACGTTTTTGATCTTCGCGACATGCCGTTCTTCAGTTTTCTCTGGAACTGCGGGGTTGCAGTGACAAGAGCAAAAATCAACGATCTGCTCAACAAGATGACCGCTATGCTGCGCTCACGATTTCGGATTCTCCCGCGACAGAGGAACGGGTCAACGATTGTGTCCGTTGCGGACATCACGGCGGCGTTTCGACCCGTATGGAAAAATGCGGGATTACAAGAGGCTGACGCGGAAAAAGCCGTCAACCCTCTCTTGGTTGACTATCGAGTGTCAGCGCTGTTGTACTCGGAGTTCCGCTGCGGTGCGATCCATGAGTACGGAGTCGGGCTGGACGAGGGACGATTCTTTTCAGAATCGGGTATTTACTTTGCGGCGTTTGGCAATCCGTACCTCACTCCTCCACACATCCTAAGTATTCAATTCCCCGCTAAGTTTCTGTGCAGATTGTTGGGCACGTGCATTAGGAGCTATAGGAGCGAACTGCTGCATACGAAAAAGCTGCCATTCTCAATGTACGAGGCGGTATGCGATTTTCAGAACGACTTGCAATATCTTGACGACAGGTCTGTGCCTTTGGGACGAGATATCAGCTTAGCGCTCTCTAGGAGTGTGTCCGAGTATTCAACCGTGAACCGCTGATTTAGATTGAAACTCAGAGGTTCGATATGCCAAGTTTCAGAGCATGGGAAAAACCTACCGCGCCTATCTGCCAGAGCAAGATTTTCTGTTACCGCCGAGCCTGGGCGACTGGTTGCCGGAAGATCACTTGGCGTATTTCGTCTCCGACGTGGTGGAGCAACTGGATCTGAGTGCAATCGAGTCGGTATACGAGGAAGAAGAGCGCGGTCAACCACCGTACCATCCGCGGATGATGACCAAGATCTTGATTTATGGGTACTGTGTGGGAGTGTTTTCCTCGCGCCGGATACAGAAGAAGCTGAGCGAGGATATCGGGTTTCGGGTGTTGGCAGCGGGGAACCAACCGGATTTCCGAACGATCTCGGACTTTCGGAAGCTGCATCTGGCGGCGCTGCAAGGGTTATTTGATCAAGTGTTGCAGATCGCGTTGGAGGCGGGGACGATAAAGCTGGGGCGGGTGGTGTTGGATGGGAGCAAAGTGAAAGCCAACGCGAGCAAACACAAGGCGATGAGTTACGGGCGGATGAAGGAAGAAGAGAAGCGCTTGAAAGAAGAGGTGAAGCGGTTATTGGAGCAGGCCGAGGCCACGGATGCAGAAGAGGATACGCGCTACGGACGGGATAAGACAGGAGAGGAACTGCCGGCGGAGTTGGGGCGGCGGGAGACACGACTGCAGCGGATCCAGGAAGCCAAGCGGGCCCTGGAAGAGCGCGCGAAAGAGGAAGCCAAGAATAAGGGCAAGCCGGAGGAGAAGGCCAAGCCCAAAACCAAGATGCAATATAACTTCACTGATCCGGAGTCGCGCATCATGCCCGGGGCAGACGGATTTGTGCAGGCCTACAACACGCAGATCGCGGTGGACCCGGATTTCCAGTGGATCGTGGGGCAGAGGGTGACGCAGGCCACCAATGATAAGCAACAGCTGGCGCCCACCGTGAAAACGGTCGAGGAGCAAGCGGGACAGAAGCCGCAGGAAGTCATAACCGACAGCGGGTATTGCTCGGAGGCCAATCTGAAATATCTGGAGAAGAGAAAGATCGAAGGCTTCATTGCGACCGACCGGGAGTCTTATCGAGACCGCCAGCAGCCGGGCCCGCGGGGGCCGCTACCCCAGGGAGCGACGCGGGTAGACCGTATGCGCCGGAAACTGCAGACCACGGTGGGAGCGGCCATCTACTCCAGGCGCAAAACGGTGGTGGAGCCGGTGTTTGGACAGATCAAACAAGCGCGCGGCTTCCGGCAATTTCTCTTGCGTGGTCTGGAGAAGGTGCAAGGAGAGTGGGCCATGATCTGTCTCACGCACAACATTCTGAAGTTACACCGGCTCTGCTATGGATCGAGATAGAGACGAGCAAGAAAGGCCACTGACAAAGGTGAGCCCTCGGGAAGCCCTTCTACAAACATTGGCCCGAGCTTCATGGGGCGAACTCTGACTGGCTGTTTTTACAATTCGGTTCTCGGTCGCTGAGGCAGCTTTCAAAAAGCAATTCTCGGACGGACTCCTAGGTGAAATAGGTGCGCAGTGGACGCTGAGGTCACCGGAATTAGGGTAGCGAGATCAAATGGAACCGTGAGTATTCACTGATCGATTCGTGTGTTGCCAGTCAATCCGCCATCGACCGCCCTGTTCGTGATCAAGATCACAGCACAGCCGCCTGCACCCGAATCACTCTAGTTCGAGATGTCTGTGAGGAAGAAATTCAAACTCGCAACGGCGGCAATTGTTGCGGTGATAGTTGGATTGACGGTTCACGCCAGTCTGCAAGTCCGGGCGACGAGCGCAGAACGCGCCCAGAGCCTCGCCGGGGACCAACTCATTCCAAGTCCCATTGGCGTCGTCAACCACGCAATCACGATCCATCGCCCTGCCGCCGATGTTTGGCCGTGGATTGCCCAGATGGGTTCGGGTCGCGCCGGATGGTATTCCTACGACTTTATTGACAATGGCGGTCACCGGAGCGCCGACCGCATCCTGCCTGAATTTCAGAACGTCACCGTCGGAAGCGTATTCCCGGCGCTTCCCGGAGCGAAGGATGTTTTCGTCGTCGCGCAATGCGAACCGGGGCGCAGTCTCGTCCTGTCTTGGCGGTTACCGGGTGGACGTTATCAGACGACTTGGGCATTCGTGCTGGAACAGCCCCAGCGGGATCAAACGCGACTCATCGTGCGAGGACGGATAGCGTCGGGCTATCGTCCCTACGGTCTGCCGCAATGGTTGGCTGTTCTGCTCGCACGCCCAGCCCACTTCATCATGCAGCGCAAGCAGCTAGTGAGCATCCGTCGCCGCACGGAGACCGCCGCACGAGAGGAGAACCGATGAGGAACCTAGCAATACTACTGTTGATGTTCAGTCTGAATACGTGGGCACAGCAGCCGGGGATGATGCCGCCGTCCGGCCCCGAACCGGAACTGCAACTGAGGCAGGCTTACCTCAGAGCGTACAACGCAAAAGACGCGGACGCGGTCGTAGCACTGTACGCCGAAGACGCCACGCTGGTGAGTGATGGCGGTACTTTCAAAGGACGGGGCGAGATTCGGAACTGGGTCAAGTCGGGACTGGATCAAGGAAGCACGTTGGTGATCGAGCCGAGCATGGAAAAGACTTCTGGAACGCTCGCCTATGGGACAGGGCGAACGAGAAGGCACGTTGGTTCCGTCGTTCATCTGGGACAATACTTGATCGTGATGGAGAAGATCGGCGGGGAGTGGAAGATTGTGCAGCATTTTGCGCTGAACGCGAACTGAGGGCATCTCTTCTACCCTATGCTGCTCGCGATAACGTGGATGCCAGATGTGAATAGAATAATGAAGATGCTACACGACAAATACGAAATCGAATTTCTGCTGCCTCAAACATGAGGCTTGGGATTCGACAATCTGCTGCGCAAAAGGAGAGATTATGACTCGCGAAGCGAGGCTCATGACAGGGATCATCCTCATCACGGTTCCGACGATCCAGTACGGCGGATACTTTCTTCTGACGTCTCTGATGAACAAGAGCAGCGGTTACATGGAGAATCCTCTCCGTCAAAATTTCTTCCGTGCTGGACACGCCCACGCGGGGGTCATCGTGATACTCTCGCTCGTTTGCCAAATACTCACCGATGCGGCAGTTCTTCCCATTCCCTTGCTTTGGTTGGTTCGAATCGGAGTACCGCTCGCCGCAATTCTCATTTCGGCGGGGTTCTTCTTTTCGGTGCTTCCGCCAACCGCTACCCAAGCTAGTGGAGCGGTCTCCCTGATCTACACCGGGGCAGTGATTCTTGCCTTTTCCGTGGTCTCACTGGGTGTTGGTTTGCTCAGGCATCAGGTTTGAGCAGTTCAATACCCGGATGCCTCCGCAGTAATTTAGCCTTCCGGCAGTTGAAGCACCGGAGCCTCAGGTCGGCAACAAACGCCATATCGCTGCCACAGCCGGAACCACGGGCTGTGTGCGAGCATTTCGTCGTGCCTTCGATTTGCGGCAGAGATGTCGCCCGCGCTGAGTGGTCTAATGTCTGGCGCTTCGAACATTTCCTGTAGCTGCTCGATGTCGTCAATAATGCGTTCAACGTCCATTCCGTCTCAATATCCAACATAAGCACGGCAACGGTCAAACGGTGTCTGCAAGAGCGCCCCGCACGCACTGAAGGGCCGCCGATCAGTCGCCGGGCGAACTCCTGTCTCTTCGCCGCGTTTGCACATGGGTCACGAGGCGTAACATTGAGCATGAGTAGAATGAATCCAGAATGCCGCGACTCGCGCCCTTCTGATGGGTTGCCTGCCGATGTCCTGCTGCGAGAAGAGCCAGACGAGGAGGAAGACGAAGAGGAAGACGAGAACGACGGCAAAGAAGATGACGATGATGGCGACGAAACCGACGACGGCTACTCGGAGTGAGCGTGCCACTGTTTCCGTGGGTGGAGGATGAAGCGCGAAGACTTCATCAACGTTGCTGAAGAAACATTGGATTCCTTGCCGGAAGAGTTCCGCAGCCGTATCCAGAACGTCGCGATCCTCGTTGAAGATTTTCCAGCGAACCAACCATCCCCGCGTCTCGGACAGCAAAGGCGTTTGCTTCTAGGCATCTTTCACGGCGTGCCCGCTACCCAGAAGAGCGTCTTTGACTTCTCAGTCGGTCCTGCCCACATCGTGCTTTACCAGAAAAACATTGAGGCGGTC
This sequence comes from uncultured Acidobacteriaceae bacterium, assembly GCA_963707205.1. Lineage (GTDB taxonomy): Bacteria > Acidobacteriota > Terriglobia > Terriglobales > Acidobacteriaceae > Sulfotelmatobacter. The sequence goes on along the minus strand of CAVPQE010000020.1, from coordinate 123,142 downwards.
TGCTCGAATGAGGAGGATGTTCGTCATCAAATTCGCCAGACTCTCATACATGAACTAGGGCACTATTTTGGGATGACTGAGGAACAACTGAAGGACGTTTAGATGCCCACAACCTCGCTAGTCAACTGTTCGGACGTGGCTTTCGAGTCTTAAAGATTAGGGAAAGGAGCAATCCATGAAATTGAGCATAAAGGGTCTGGCTTTGGCGTCGGGAATCCTGTGGGGATTGGCAATGCTGGGCATGGGTCTGGCGAACTTGATCTGGAGCGGCTATGGTCAGCAATTTCTCCAGACAGTGTCATCGGTCTACTTCGGCTACCATGCGACTCGAAGCATCGCAGAAGTCATCGTCGGGACTCTCTACGGAGCGGTGGATGGTCTTGTCGGTGGAGCAGTTTTTGCTTGGCTTTACAATCAGTTTGCTAAGCTCGCCGACTGAACATCAAAGCGTTCCCGTGAAACCCCGGGATATTTCGCCAAAATTGAGTGGTTCGATTAACATCGACGTAGGCACCCCGTGAGAAATACTCTCTTCATCTCGGTTTTGGCAATTTCCTCACTGGCGGCGGCGCAGGACTGTGTCCCAAGTGGGCGCGCCTTCAGGAAGCCCGTAATCTCGCCTGATGCACAGTATCGGGTTTCGAATGTCTTTTGCTCCGACCAAGAACATGAACGTGAATTGGTGCTGGTGCTTCGAAACCTCAAATCCGGGGAATCCCGGACCCTTTATACGTACGACAGGGACGCTTCGGTGGTCTGGTCCCCGGACAGCCGATGGATCGCGATAAACGATTTCGCCGGAAGCGACTACACTAACAACCTTCTCGTCTCCATCGACCGAAGCGTGTCGCCGATTGACCTGAAGGAACGCCTTATTCGGTCTGAACCGAAGCAAAGCGTTCTGAAAAGTGACCACCTTTACATCGCAGCGACCAAGTGGGAATCGGGACAAAAAATAGAACTACTGGCCTACGGTCATGACAGTGAGCGGAGAATTTCTTTTTGTCGATGCTTCCTAATGTCGCTGCAAGGAAGAGTCGACCAGTGTCATCTTGCGAATGGAAAAGATTCCGAGGACTACTGCGTCAGGATCGAAATCGGAAATGAAAAAGATCGACATGTGCGACCCAACGCCTCGGAAGAGAAGGGGCACTAGCAGGTGTTGTAAACAGGCGTGGCTGTTGAAAAACTCGCTCACCAGAAAATCGCCTAAAACACTTTGCGATAGGAAGCCCTACAAACGACGATCTCCGTTTTGGTAGACATTTTCTATCCCTAAAGTTTCGGCGATTTTAAGAGAAAGGGACTTTTTCAACAGCCACAGGCGTTTACACGTTTTGACCTGTCGATGCGTTGGTCTCGCGACAAAGATGCCCGACCCCGACATCCCCATCCTGAAGCAAGCCAAAGCCGAGTACGCGAAACTGCAATAGCTCCCGCACTCAATCGACTCGTGCATCCCTGAAGCGAGCAGTAACACTCGAAATATCTTTGGTAACGCCTACCATTTTCTCCCTCGATTTCTGGACGATGCTGCGCTAATTCCCCTATTACTGAGACTAGGAGTTCGATTGACGATCCGAGAACTGATCGCAGAGCAGCGGAGGCGGATGCGATCCAGCAATCCAGCGGAGCGGTTCGCAGCGGCGCTTCTGATCCCCGGCGTACTTGCGAAGCGCCTGCGACAGCTTCGTGACTTCGAGATCGGGCAACTGCTGGACGATGAGGTTGGTGCGCATCTGAACGTGCTGGCTCCCGAATCGACCATCTGCCTTGGGGCTGTAGAGCGGCTTCGCGGGCGCATGAACACCTCGCCGGAGCGCGAGCGATACGGGATTCGTCGCAGGGCGAGGCGCTCGTTTGCGGCTCAACGGGATGAAGGTACGCACATTCTCAGCGCGGAGGTCGCCCTGTATCGGGCTGGCATCCCGTTCCTGCAACTGCCGTGGCAGAGAAATCGGTTCGGCAGCGATACGTTCATGGTGATAAGCGCCGCCGAGGCGCAAGCTTGCCTACTGCGAGCAGGGTTTCGCGAAAGGCTCCGATCTCCCACCGTGTTCATTGATGGTCGAACGAGGCAACCGATCCACCTGTACGAAGACAAACACAATCCCGCTCAGTCCAAGAGCTAAGCGAACAAGGGAGGACTCCAACGGATGAAGACGGCAGCGATATACGTGAGAGTGAGCACGACCGACCAACACGTCGAAAGCCAGCTTTACGATCTGCGCGAGCTTGCGGCGCAGCGTGGTTTGGAAATCGTGCAGGAGTATCGAGACAGCGGAGTCTCAGGGAAAAGAGCGAGACGTCCGGGGCTGGACGCACTCATCGCGGATGCACGCCGGAAGAAATTCTCCGTCGTGCTCGTCGCCGCGTTCGACCGAGTCGCGAGGAGTGTCAAACATTTCCTGCAAGTCATGGACGAGTTCGACAGCTTGGGCGTCGTCTTCATTTCCCGGCGCGAAAACATTGACACGAGCGGTCCTATGGGACGTCTCCTCCTAACGCTGATTGGCATGATTGCCGAACTCGAATCGGACTTGATTCGAGAGCGTGTCTTGGCAGGGATGCGCAGGGCGAAGCTGGACGGTGTGCGGATCGGGCGTGCCCCGATGAACTTGGATCGCACAGCCATCGTCCGCGACCGACTCAGCGGAATGACACTGACGGCTGTGTCCAAGAAGTGGGGTGTTTCCCGCAGCCTAGTTTGCAAGCTGGTTAACAGATCACGTGCTGGTGATGAAGGGTTCGTGCAGCCGCCAGCCCGAATTGTTGATGCTGCTGGCTTTGTTCGGTCGAACTCAGCCGGGGCAGGTTGGTGACGAACTTATACGTTCGTGACTCATTGGCTGCAAGAGATACCCAAGGGAGGCAACAGATGCAAATTGGCGAGCCAGTTCGAACAATCATCATCGAGCCGCTGGAACTTCTGGTGAAAGAGCCAACCTGCGAACCTGAGCCTGAGCCGATTCAGTCGCCAGAGTCGGAGCCACAGCAGGTGCCAGCCACGCGATGAACGTTCCCGATTACATTTCTCCCATCGCCGCCCACCGAGTTTGGCAGTGGGACACCACGGGGTTGAAGTCGCTGAACGGCGAGTCATGGTCTCCGAGCAAGCCGCTGGCAGCGGAATGCAGGGCTGCGTCTCACGGAATCATCGTCGGTCACGCCGAGGCGGCGCATGATGCCCACGACGCCCCGCAAGCAAATTGCACCTGCGGCGTGTACGCAAGCAAGAGCCTTGAGCACTTGCGCACGACTGGATACGCGAGGTACGGCATCCACGGCGAGGTGAACCTGTGGGGCACCGTCGTAGAGCACGAACTTGGATACCGTGCTCAATTCGCTTACCCCAAGAACTTCGCCCTGCCGCCCGACACACTGCCGTTCACGCTGGCGGAAATCCAATCCCGCTTGCAAATGCTCACTGCTTACCGCGTTGACATTTGCGTTGGCGATCCGAAGGGGAACATCCCGCTCTGGGCTATCAGTTCGGGATACGACGACGCAGGATTGGGCTACTTTATCGAGAGGAGTAAGCAGTATCACGACCGACGCCGACACGAACGAACCTTGAAGAAGGGCGACCGCGTGGCGATCCTCGGTCGAGGCATAGCCGTGGTCGAGCGAGTTGACGGCAAACAGGTTCATGCCGTTCTGTGGAACAGGAGCATGCTGAGGATTCGGCACAGGGAAATTGTCTGGGACGAGGGCAACAGAAGATGGGAGGCTCAGGCACAAAGCTCGGTTGTAGGGGATTGCCGCTTGACATGATTGCTGACGAAAAAACTCAGCGCGACGCTGGTTCGATCCACACCGACCAGATCGGGAAGGTCTTTGTCGTGCGTAGTCACGGCTTGCTCGAATGCCTCGTGTGTGGAGAAACGTTCAGCAGAGAAACTGCCCGCGAGCATGCGGAGGTTGATTGCTTTCGTCTGGAATTGTGTCTTCTTGCATCTCGGCGAAACTAGGAGGATCGACTATGCCCGCTCAATGTCCGTTGTGCCGTCAACCTCTCCCTGAAGGGATCAATGAAAGTGAACTTCAAGCACGCATACAAAGGCTCGCTTCCCCCACGCTCGCCGTCGAGAAGAAGAGGCTGAAGGAAGAGTTCGAAACCCAGTTGGTTGCGGAGCGCGAGATGGCGAGGCAAAGGGCAGAGCGGCAATTCGAGCGAGAGCTTCGCGCAGCCAAGGAACAAGCCCAAGAGGAAGTGGCGAAGACAGTCAGGCTCGCTGCTCGCGAAAACGAAGCCAAGCTGGAGAAGCTACAAGCCGAGCGTGAACGGGAGAAGGTTCGCCACGAGACTGAGTCGGCGAAACTGCAAGGGAAGCTCGACGACCTTTCCCGCAAGCTGGAGAAGCAGAGCGGCGAGCAGTTAGGCGCTGAGGCTGAGCTAGACCTTTTCACTGAACTTCGGCACGCGTTTCCCGCCGACCGGTTCGAGAGGGTCGGTCGGGGCGTGAAGGGCGCTGACATCGTCCACCAAGTGATGGACGGAACGAAGGTCGCGGGTCGAATCGTCTATGAGAGCAAGAATACGTCGAATTGGCAGAATGGATTCATCGCTCAGGCAAAGAAGTACCAGACACAGTACGAGACGCCGCACGTCATGGTCGTTACACGCGCATTCCCGCTGAAGCTCAAGGGTCTTTGTGTGCTCAATGGCATCCCCATCGTCGAAAAGCGGGTTGTGGTCGCTCTGGCGACGGTCATCCGCGAGGGAATCATCGACATCGCTCGGCTCCGTCTCAGTGGTAAGTTCCGTGACGAGAAGTCGCAGGAACTTTTCGAATACATCGTCGGTGACAAGTTCTGCACCCGGTTCCGCGAGATAGCCGAGGGTGTCGCGTCCCTGCGGGAGCAGCAGCAGAAGGAGCGCACGTGGCATGAGAACGCTTGGCAGGCAGAAGCCAAAATCCACGAACGGATCGAGAATCGCCATCGCGAGGTCGATGCCCAGATCAGGGCGATTGTCAGGCGCGGATCGAACGGCGGGTCAGCCAAGTTTGCCGCCGAGTCGGAGGGATTGCAGGACTTGGCGAGTGCCGTTCACTCGACCGAACCTGAGTCAGTTCCCCCGACCACGACGTAACCTCCCCAACGGCGCGGAAGAAGTCAGTCGGAAAAGGACACACATACAGAGGAGCTATGGAAATCATCAAGAGCCTGATTCACAGCATCGTAAGGTTCGTGGTCATCAATATCGTGGTCATCCTGTTCAGCCTCACGGCTCCGCTCATCTATGCGTTGCCAATCGCGCTCGTAGCTATCGGCGACAAGAGCCTTTCCTCCAGCTTGATCGAATTGGAGATGCTGACGGGTCCGTTTGTCTGCTGCTTCTGGATGATTTTGATCTGCCATTGGCATACTGTTCGCCGGGCGCAGCGCGAAGGTCGGTTGGTGACATGGCGGCAGGACGAAGGCGGCTTGAGCCACACATTGGCTAAGTCCATCGGCTTCATGTTCATCGGATTCTTCGGGTCAGCGCTGGCGGAATTCGTGTTCATGGCAGTGAAATACTACGGGTTCAATTCTCTCGTGAACCACAACTACTTCGCACGTTTGACGTTTGTCGCAATGGCACCGTTCGCGGTGTTCGCGCCCGTTTGGTTGGTGCTGTTGCGCCGCTGGATGCGGGGCAGGAAGCAATGGGACTACATCAGCCGGGCGAAAGGCGACCGCGAATTGCGGGAAACGTTGCATGCGATCTCGCTCCAAGCTAAGAGCATGCGCAGCCAGAACGCGCACTTGCGCGAAGCATGGCGAGGAGAGGAGGAATGATGGACGATGTCAACTCGGTAACGAGCGCACGGGAAAAGGCTCGATCTTTTCTCGTTCAAGGCAAAACCGTCCGGGCGGCAGCATTGATGATTAAGCTGGTCGAGACACAGCCGACGCCGGAGAACCTCGAACTGCTGGCAGACATTTATTTGCAGCAGGGGTTGTTTGATCACGCCCAAGCGCTGTACCTGCGCGTCGTGAAAGCGGGACTGAAATGAAGCCCTTACTGCACGGGGAGGCATTGCGATGAGCATGAAAATCTCGAAGACCAAATTTTGCGCGGGAGTGCAATGTTTGAAACGTTTGTATTTGCTCGTACACTCCCCTGAACTCGGAGCGCAGCCAGATGCCGCCGATCATGCAATCATCGAACAGGGCCGCGAAGTCGGGCTGCTCGCACGGCGGTTGTTTCCGAGTGGAGTTGAGGTTCGCGGCGACGGCGGGCTGGATAAGGCGATCCGCGCCACGCGAGAGCTAGTCGCGAATCGCGAAGTCCCGGCGATTTACGAGGGAACGTTCGAGCAGGGCGGCGTACTCGTCCGGGTGGACATTTTGCATCGGCGGCGCGATGGGCGCTGGCGGCTGATCGAGGTCAAGTCCACAACGGACGTTAGGGATCATCACCTCGAAGACGTCGCGATCCAATATCGTGTGGTGTCCCGGTCTGGACTGGACGTTGCGTCCGCGTGTCTGGCGCATGTCAACCGAGGCTACACGTTCGGTGGGCAGAACATTGATGCAAGGCGATTCTTCAGGATTAGAAATCTGACGCGTCGGGTGCAGCGGTTGCAGCCGAAGCTGGCGTTTCAACTGCGTTCGGAATTTCGGGTGTTGGGCATGCCCACGCCTCCCAACATCGAAGTTGGTCAGCAATGCTTGCAACCAATCCGCTGTGAATTCTACGAAACTTGCAATCCGCCGCGCCAGAACGATCACATCGCCTTCCTGCCTCGCATCCACGCTGGCGCAATGGAGGAGCTTGAAGAACTGGGCGTCGCGTCGATCCACGACATCCCTGACGACTTCGCGTTGAGCGACATTCAGCGCCGTGCGGCTACGTGTGTGCAGACAGGGGAGCCGTGGTTCAGCGCCGAACTCGGCGAGGTGTTGAGTGGGCTGAAGTATCCTCTGTCTTTTATGGACCTTGAGACGGTAAATTGGGCGATCCCACGATTTCCGGGGATGCGACCTTACGACCAACTGCCGTTCCAGTTTTCTGTCCACTCGCAGAAAGAACGCGGTGCGACATTGGAACATCACGAGTTTCTTGCCACAGACGCCAGCGATCCCCGGCATGACTTCATCACCTCGCTGTGCGGCGCGCTAGGCGAAAGCGGGAGCATCGTCGTGTATTCCTCGTTCGAGTCTCAGCGCCTTTCAGACCTTGCCAGATGGTTTCCCGAATTCGCAGATCGGATCAACGCGATCCAAGCCCGCCTGTTCGATCTGCTGTCTGTCGTGCGAGAGCACACTTACCATCCGGCGTATGCAGGCTCGTACTCCATCAAGTCGGTGCTCCCTGCGCTAGTGCCCGAAATGAGCTACGCGGGAATGGCAGTCGCCGATGGGCAGTCTGCTGGGCTGGCGTGGGAGTCGCTGGTGCGAGGGAGCCTAGATGCGAGCGAACGCGACATAATCAGGAAGGCTCTGCTGGACTACTGCGGGCAAGACACGCTGGCGATGGTGAGACTGTTGCATAGGCTCCAGTCGCGGCATAAATAAACACCAGTTCGCTCTACAATGGAGGTCAATGGCTGACGCATACGAGGTCTGGCTTGGAACAGCGCAGGTAGCTGCAAGTTGTTGAACTCCCGAATTCTTACTTATGAGAGAGGAAAAGTGGAGGATGGATTAGATTTTTCCTAAAGCATGCTTCTTCTCACCTACGGAAGGTTTCCTCCACTGCGGAAGAGTCGCGATGACAACGGAACGGCTGACAATATCGTTCGACCCGGAGAAAGGCAAGCTGCGGATCACGGACGGCAGAATGATGGAAAGCCTCGGTCATCGTGTTCCGAGGATGATCATGTGGGGACCGCCCGACAAGCGCAAGGAACTGGTGGCGCGGTATAACAAATGGCGCGAAGGCTGGGGACTGCCGCCGCTGCCGGACCCTGACCTGCCCAAGAAAGAGCCGGAGCCGGAGATACGTTATGGGTCCTTTGACATCGACCCACTGACTGGTAGACCACTGGCCAGTCTCCAGCGTCCTAAGTCCCCCAAGCGCAAACCTCGTAAGTCTCCAGTGGCCGAAAAGCCTTCTCCAGCGCCGCTCAGCAGCGCCTCTCGTGCTGAGGGCGCAGGGACGGCAAGGACCACTGTCGTCCATGTGCAAAAGACCAAGGCACCGTTCGCGTACATCGGGCGGTCGTTCGCGGAGTTCGGGGATTCGATCTGGCACAATCCTTTCAAGATCGAGCTAGGCTGCGGCCGTAAGTGCGTACTTGAAAAATACGAAGCATACGTGAGGTCCCGACCGGACCTGATGGCACAGTTGCACACGCTCAAAGGGAAGGCTCTCGGCTGCTGGTGCAAGGACAAGCACGGCAGAGGCAAAGCGTGCCACGGGGACGTGCTCGTGAAGCTGATCGAGGAAACTCTGGTGGACGAGTGAACGATTCAGTTCAGATTGCTTCCATCTGGCAACCAAGTCCGTCCGACAAGAACCGGGCGCGGTCGGCGTACCACCGATCATAGTGCGGTACGCATATCCACTCGGTGGTAGCGTTGCCACTCTCACCGATATAGATCGTTGCGGGATTCTCGCAGTTGTAATAGCAGCAAGTGTGTCTCATACTCGCGCCGATCTGCATCAAAGCACTGAGGTCTCGGTGAGACCGTGTTTCGCAGCCAAGTCGCGGTGACGCCGGACTAATGCCCAATAGTTCTTGCGTGCCTTCGTCGCCGCGAGGCGTCCGTAAACGGATGGATTGCGTGCGACCAACATCCACCGCTGCATTTTCTTAAGAAGTAGTCCCTCGCGAATTCGGCATCCTGCGTTCATTTTGTGAAGCCTCGATCAAAACTCCATATCTGATGGAAAAACGGAGGCGCGGCGCTGACGCCTGCTGAAGCAAGCAGCCAACGAGGACTCCGATTCCGCGCCTCTATCATTGGCATACAAAGTCTCAGAATATCCCGCAAGTATTGCTGAACGCCTTCGAACTCCGCTCGAACAGGCGCTCCGCAACGCGCCACGGTGCGATCGCGTCGTTCAACGCCATCCACCACCGACTGCCAATCCCGGCTCCAGTCATATCAGCGCTGCCAGCCGTCCTCCAGAAACAAGTGTTTTCGGCAGTGGTCCGCAGCCGGATTCCGACCGTGCGGGATCAAGCACTTGCGAGGGGCGATTCTGGGACGTTTTTGGAACGCTGCTGGAAGGCGCGGCAGGCGGTCCCCACACCGATCCCCATCTGCTCGGAGATTTCGCGCCATGAAGCGCCGGAGGCGCGGAGCCGTGCGACTTGCGCGACGTCCACCCCGGTGCGCGGGCGTCCCAGCCGCTTCCCCTTCGCCTTCGCCGCCGCCAAGCCGCTGCGGACCCGGCTGCGGATCAACTCGCGCTCGAACTCGGCAATGCTGGCGAAGATGCCGAAGACCAGCCGACCATTCGGCGTCGAAGTGTCCACGCCTTCGTGCAGGCTAACGAAGTCGATGCCCAGCGCACGGAACTCCTCCAGCGCGTTCACCAACTGGCGAAGGCTGCGTGCGAAGCGGTCATAGCGGTACACCACCACGGCGTCCACCTTGCGCTTGCGGCAGTCCGCCCAGAGCCGATCCAGTTCGGGTCGCCGCTCGCGGGCACCGCTGACTCCCTCATCCACGTACTCGCCGACGATCCGCCATCCGCGCCGGGTAATGTACTCGCGAAGCTCGACCAACTGCACCTCGCTGTGCTGACCGTGCAACGTCGAAACTCTGGCATACAATCCAACTCTCATGCTCCCTCCGTGGTGGCCTGCGGCGGTGCGCAGCGAAGCTGCTAATCCGCCGACCGTTGGCTGTGACGTTTTTGTGACGCGACTCGCGTCAAAGCGGGGGAGACGATAACTGATCGGCGTCGGAAACAGAGAACTTACTCAAGAATCAAGGCTCGGAACCGCTTGGGGTGCGAGGGGTCGGCAGTTCAAATCTGCCCGTCCCGACCAATGTTTCTCCTCTCTTCTCAGAGTCTTGGCGTCTGCGCTCCTGCTGCGCCTGACGCTGCCATTTCTCCAATTGTGACGTGATTGTGACGTTGTCGAGTGACTCCACGGCTCTCCGCTTCGCTTCCTGCCGGATGTGGCTGTAGTGCTCCAGCATCTCCCGGCTGACGTGTCCCGCGATTGCCATGATGGTCTGCTCGCTGGCTTCGGACGATTCCGCCAGCTTCGTGATCGCGTGGTGCCGGAGGTCGTGCGGTCTCAGTCCGTCCAGTCCTGCTTCCCTCGTTAGCTTCCGCCACGCGGTCCTCCACGCCCAGCGGCTCGGCGGCTTCGTGGGATCGTATTGCCTCCCCGCGACCCTGCGCGGGATCATGTAGTGCTCCGGGGCGGTCGCGCCTAACTTGTGCGCCCGGTCCACCAGCCGTTCCACCGCCCATGTCGCGGTACGGTTGAGCGGGATAGCACGGACCCGGAACTTGTTCTTGCCGACGCGGACGTACAGCGTCTTCGTCTCAAGGTCGATGTCTTGCAGCCGCAGGTTCCTGATCTCGCAGCCGCCAGCGGTGGTGTTGGCTGCCACCAGCGAAACCCAGAACGCCACGGTCCACTCCCGGCGCGTGCTGGCAACGGAGAACAGCTTGAGTTCCTGCTCCGGCGTGAGCGCTCTGCCGATGTCCTTCGGTTCCGGCAGCGGCTTGTAATCCTCGCCAACGAGGTGCCACAGCTTGAACTGCTTCAGCACGCGGCGCAGGACTCCGACCTCGATGTTGACGGTGCGGTTTCCGGCCCCTTCCGCCTTGCGCCGTGCGACGTAGCCAGCGAGCGCGTCGCTGTCCAGCTTGGCGAGCATCGCGGTCGCGAAGTGCCGCGACAGGTGCTTCACCGCGCCTTGCTCCAGTTCCAGCGTACGCGGCGCGATCAGCGGAGTCCGGCGAACGATGTATGCCTCTGCTGCATCTGCCACAGTGAGTCCGACCGTCTTAGTGGACACAGGCCTGCCGTTCTGGGCTGCTGCGATTCGAGCCTTTTCCCGGCGCACCGCTTCGCGCTTGTCCGAGGTCTTTAGGGATATGCGCAACCTCCTGTTCCCAATGCTGAAGTCCGCCCACCAAGTGGAGCCTCGTTTGTACAGGGTCATTTGCTGGGTGGGAACCCCTGATTGGACGGCGGAAAGCAGACTGCGGCGGCGTGCTCCTTACTGGCCTCCACGGTGAACGTGTCGTCACACACGAGGCAGCGCCGGAATGCTTCTTCCACCACGAACGCTTTGCCCACGGTGTCCATCAGGCGGACGCCTTTCCGGCCCTCACGGATGCCCTCACCGTGGACTTCGCCACTCGGTACGGCAGCTTGACGACATTCCCTTTCCGGTCACGGTATCCCCGGTGCATGATCCGCAGGAAGTTGCGGAGCGAATGGTACGGGTCGTCCTTGCCCTTCTCCACTCGCCCGATTCGCTCGGCGATCTCCGCGATGGTACGTCCGTTCTTCCACAAGCGTGCGACGCGAGCGTAAGGGAACGGCTTCCTCTTGTTGACCATGCTTTCTCCTGTCCTCAGTGAGCCGCCTAGAGCAAGGCGTTCATCTGCATCTCCTCGACCATCAGGCGGAACTCGCGCATCGCGCTCACGGCCGCTGTTGTCTCCGCGTCATCGCGCCAGTCGGCGTTGACCCGGTGAGTCTCGAAATCGTTCTCGTAACTCTTGTTCCTGTATTCCTCTGCCTCGAAGAGGCTAAAGGTCACGCCCAAGTTCCTGCTCGTGACATTTCCCTTACCGTCGATGTCGAGGCGCGTCAGCACGTACAGCAAAGCAGAGTCGTCCATGACCTTCACTCCAGAGGCTCGATCTTGGCTCTCACCGGGATCGGAACCAACTGCCGGGGATTGGTGAGATTACCGTCCCTGAAGTCGGACAACTCGCCTTCCTCGTGAAGGTCCAGACTGAACTTGAAAGACACGTGCGTTTCGTCAGTGAAGTCGATGCTCAAGTCGCGCCAGTCGATGTCGTTAGACCACCGGACGCGGCGGATCGTCTTTCCCTCTAGCTCTCGGTACTCGCAGCAGCGGAGACTACTCATCATCCCTCCCGAACAGCAGCCCAACGTCCGGTGTGTCGATGCTTACCAGCCTGCCGTGGGCGTCCCTCGTGTTCGAGAATCTGCTATTCGTTTTGCCGAGCAACTTCCCTTCGGCGTCGCGAACAATTTTCGTTGTGTCCGAGTACCCCGACGTCACCGATCCCACGAGCCTATTGCGACCATCGCGGATGAACTTTTTCTCAAGAGGCATGGCTTGTCCTTCGTCGCGCTATTTGGGGGAATCCGACGTGAGCCGGATTAGGGAGGATGGGTCCTGCGACAACAGAACCCACAACTAGAGTATACGGAGCAAGAAGCAATAACGGCTAGGCCTAAAGGCCTTACTTATGAGCACTTTCTGATGCGAGTCAATTAACAGACTGAGAAAAGCCTGCCGGATGGCGTAAGAACGAGGTAATGGAGTGCCTGTCAATTGAAGCGGACAACGATTGCCACAATCTTGTTCTGGGGTCTCTTTATCGGTTCTTTCGGACTCATTAAGCGCTACCCTCTGGTGGACGCGATTTGGGTTGTGACGGGTCGTTTGTGCATCTTGGCGCTGGCTGTTTTCACTCTAATCAAAGCATATAGGGATCATGGGAAGACCGGGACGTTTTCGTATCAAGGATACCCCCGTTGGTTGCTGCAATTCCTGATCGACGAAAAGGACGAGCGCCCAAAACAAGACAAGCCGACTTTTCCGTCAAACACGTCTACGCCCTGATTCTCACTAAAACACACGACGGCACCCGATGGGCGTCTGGACCAAAATGAGTCACTCGCATATATCGCGGAACTGAAAGTGCAAAATTGCGGGGATGAAACAAATGGCAGGCGTGCCAAACGAGACGAGGAGGAACTGCCAGAGAGGAGCACCTTGCATGGGGAAAGGTATCGGCCAATCCTTCGGAACGATTCCAGCCATCGGGTAGAAGAAGTATCGGAGAAATAACCCACCCTCAAGGTGGAATCGCATTGGCAGCGTCGTCAAAAGACCAAAGAGGGCAAAAACTACGCACGAACTCACTACCGCATCCAGCAGGCTTTTGCGAAGCACCGATACTGCAATCACCCACCCCACAAACCCAACGCAGAAGACAATTGTCCTTGTGGCAAGCGACGCCACTGCCCCTAGCGCTGAGGTAGATAACCCACGGAACCCAGTGCAAATGCCAACCCAGAAGAGCAGAGAGGCCACGTAAACTATCGCGAAGAGTGCGACGTGCAACTCTATCGCAATCGTCTTTCCCAGAAGGTATTGAGCGCGTGAAACGGGCTGCGTGCAGCCTATGCGAATCATGCCGTACTGGCTGTCCACAGCAATGCAATAGGCCCCAAATGCCAGAAGAAACAGATGGAAGAGAATGGTTTTCCACGATGCAAAGAATAGATAAGGCATTACCTCTGTGACCGTCGCAGGACCGAGATGAGCAGAGAGACGCTCAAAATAGAACAATTGGATAACGAACAGCAGCATGAACGCAGCTATGCTCACATAGGCGATCTGTGGGATGCGGAACGCGTACACCTTAACGAACTCAGCGAACACCGAATGAAGCAGACTTACATTTCCAGCCTTGCCTGACTTCGTCATTTGAGTCCCTCTTCCATGCCAGTCCCGTATTCGGAGACATACGCGTGTTCCAAATTGCTTCTTTTCGGCGATAGTTCCAAGATGTCCAGACCGCTGTGTACGAGCACGGCTCCGATTTGACTCACGCTCTGGATGGGCACCGTACACATTAGGCCCTCTTCACTCGGTTCCAAGTCCAAGACGAACTCTTCTTTGGCGAGTACCTCCCGTGCTCTTTCCGGGTTGCTGCTGCGCAGAAGCATTTTGACAATGCTCGACGCTTCTTGCTGGACTCTTTCGTTTCGCACTACTCGTCCTTCCTTGATGAAGACAACCCGGTTGCATACCCGCTCAATCTCAGAGAGCAAATGGCTGGACACGAGCACAGCAGTTCCGTCTTCCGCGAGTTGGCTGATCAGTTTGCGCATCGCAATGATTGCCGCAGGGTCAAGACCGTTAGTCGGCTCATCTAATACCAACAGCTTCGGTTTATGCAAGATCGCCATTGCGATGCCAAGGCGCTGTTTCATTCCTGTGGAGTATTTGCGCACGGGTTTCGTTGAGGCAGCATCGAGTCCGACGCGGGCTAGTGTGTCAGCGATCAATGAATTGCTGGACCGACCACGCAAGCGTGTTAGATAGGCGAGGTGGTCTCGACCGTTCAAGCCGGGGTAAAAGGCCGGAGATTCGATGAGAGCACCGAGCCGCATGAGGTAGTCTCGTCGGCCATTTTTCGATAGCGATATTCCATCAATCATTACGCTCCCTGAGTTGGGCCTCAGCAGAGCGCATATGATCTTCATAGTCGTGCTCTTCCCGGCACCGTTCGGACCAACAAGACCGACAACTTCCTTACTCCCAACCGAGAAGGAGATTCCGTCAACAACGGCACTCGTTCCAAATCGCTTTGTTAGCGCCTCAACCTCCAGCATGGCATGGCCTCGTTTTGCGTATTGTAGACTTGAATCTCCTTTCCACGATGTCATCAGACCAAAGCTGTTTTCTCTGTGACCCAGATCACACTCACGCTTTCGGAACACAAACTGTCAGCCCATCAAGCACCTGTCGCGGCACTTCGCGACCGCGATGCTCGCCAAGCTGGACAGCGACGCGCTCGCTGGCTACGTCGCACGGCGCAAGGCGGAAGGGGCCGGAAACCGCACCGTCAACATCGAGGTCGGAGTCCTGCGCCGCGTGCTGAAGCAGTTCAAGCTGTGGCACCTCGTGCTTCGCGTAGGCGCTCTTGAGTGAACGAATCCGTCTCTACACCGTGTCGCTCAGCAATCGCCATGACCGTATCAAAAAACTCAGGCGAGTGTGCAGTTTCCTCCATGAAAGCGCGACCGCAATCAAGCATCAGGCTGTTGTACGTTTCCCTTGACTGTGGGAGGCGTGCCGCCTGCGTGCTGAAAAACATCAGCAGTGTGTCCTTCTCAGATTCTAGTAATTCATGACCCGGATTCTCCGACAGCTTCTTGAAGAGAGCACAGGCTGGACTCTCGATTTTCTGGAAGATGCTTTCGAGGTGATCTGGACGTAGATGGGGAACGTCGATGGTGTGGTAGTGTCGCTCGAAGCCAACGGTTTCGGGTGTAGCTTCTCTTATTTTACCGTCGAGAGAATGGACGAAGAACGGCGAGTCACGCGTGCCGCAAAGAGTGAACTGGGCAAGGTAACCTGCTGTCACATAGTGCTGGCGAATTGTCTGTTGTGTCATCCCCCGCCACTTCCCGATACTCCTTCGACGATTGTAACTGAGCCGTTTCCTGTACAGGAGCAGACCAGACTGTTTTACAATTCGCCTCATGATTGCTGTAGCTGGTCTTGTCCTCACTGCGCTGGCACTGGCAGTTAGTCTCGCATTCAACTATCTCCAGTACAAATGGCGCAGAGAAGAACGCGAACAGCTTGAGCGTGAAAAAAGCGAAGCAAAGGCTGAACAGCGGCGAAAAGAGCGAACGCCTCCAGAAATTTACAACGCGGGCGGCAGCCCGAATCCTATACGGATTACAGGATCACAGCACTCGGTGCAGGGGTCGAACGTGGACGTTTGGGGCGCGATCACGGTGGTCAATCCTACGCAAGGTCACATGAAGATCACCCCGATGCGACTCGTGATCAACGGAGTCGATTGGGAAATCACAAGGCTGGCATTTCACTTGAAGTCAAATGACCGCGAACGATACGACAGGATCAGTATGCTGGGTAACGACAAGCAGGACTACAATCTACATTTTCTTTTTCCTGAGACAAAGGTTCCAAAAGGAATGTCAGGCGAGCTTTGGCTGACGAGCAGTAATCGAGAGGACGAGCCGTTTTCTGTTCCCGTCAGCTTCGCCTGATAGTCGTTCGTGCCGCGCCAGTCGAACGCTGGTAGTTCATTGCCTGTGAAGGAGAGTCTATGCCCGTCAAGCAACACAGCCACAAACATCCCGAAGTCGAACAGCGCGTGAAAGCCGTCGAACAGAAGGTCAAAAAACTTGAGAAGACAGTGCGCGATCTTCAGCAGCAAACGAAGACGCACGACCATCCCCACACTCACTGAGGTCACTCGAAAAACCATGACGACGGTCAAACTGTTAATGGTACTGGTCTGCGTTGTTCTGACTTTCGGCATCATCGCAGCACAGGAGCGTCTGAAGCGTGAGCCTATGACGTTCGCCTTAGACTGCGCCGGGGTCGACTGCCCGTTGCTCAAGGGAGCGCCGCAGACGAGCGGAATGAGGGGCGGTTCCGTGAAGCTCAAGCCCGGCGAGAGCGTGGGCTGGCACTCGACTTCGGGAAACGAGGAAGCTCTGGTGATCCTTCATGGCAGCGGCGTTGCGAATATCGAGGGACATCCCGACGTACCACTCAAGGAAAACATGCTCGCCTACATACCGCCCGCGACACGGCACAACGTGACGAACAAAGGATCGCAAGTCCTTGAGTACGTCTGGGTGGTCGCGCCGACCGAGGCAGCGGCGAAGTGACTGGCAACAAAATCAGGGCTGCTGGTTAGACGGGATTCGGGTCGCAGATCGTCGCGGGCACGCAGCAGCCGCCAAATTCTCGCTGCGACTATTATCGTTCAGTCCTTGAAGACTTTCAGCAGGATCGCCATCTGTTGGAGTCGGATTTCAAGTTCCCTGACCATCTTGATTCTGTTTGCTTCTGGGATGTGCGGGAGGTCGAGCCTAACGCATTCGTCGTCGAAGTCAGCAAATGCCCATTTGAGGGCTGAAAACACGCGCCATGTGTACCGCTTTTCGAGCGGCAAATCCCGCAACACCTGAAGTGCGCTTTCAATCCCGGCAGCGTCGTTGCTGTAAGCCTTCATGAAGTAGTTGGTATAGGGTCGAGCCTGCTCTGATCGCACTAACTCCTGCGCCAACGGGTCGATTGCGATTTCGTTCAGCGGAATCATTTCAGGTTCCATGTCTTCCTTCCCTGTGCGTCATAGGCGGCCTGTTCACGCACGCTGGTAAATCTTCGCATGTCACCTGTCTGGCTGAGATCAAAAGTTGGCGAAAATCGGAAAGTCTATCGAGTGCCGGACACTGGCAAACGATCAGGCTGGCGTTCTGGGGAATACGCGCCCCTTGTCGGTTGCCAGTGACAATTTTTGTCGCTCAAATCTACTGGCAGGGACACCTATTTGGATGTTCCGGGGTCGCTTGACCTCCCAGCACGGGTCTGGCGGTGGTGCAAAAAGGTCTGCGGGCTTGTGGACTCTTGCCTACGCCCCTTACCCCTCCCAGCACTCAAAACGCCGTAAGAATCGACTTCTTGAGGGATGCCGCAACCCGAACTAAAAACCAAAAACTGAGCGTATCCTGTGAGCATCTCTTGATTAGGGGTCAGATATGAACACAGCCGCCGATACGGAAAAAGGCTTGAGCGCAGTTCCCCTCCTCAATGCCGTGTTTTGCGTTGATTGTGAAACCATCACCAACAGCCCGCATGATGGATGCACGGTTTGCGGGAGCCACTCCCTTATCAATCTTTTCCGGATGGTGGGAGGGACGCTGCGGAGCCAGAAGAAACAGTTAGCCGGGGAGGGAGCGAAAACGGCCAAGTACAATCTGGAACTCATCGCCAAGGTGCGTGAAATTCCGGCAACCGAGTTGAGCCTTATTATCGAGTCGATGACCCGATTGGCACAGGCAGGCAGGGCTGTGGAGTCTCTCCGCATCAACGTAGAAACTGTTTTCCATGCCGAAGGCGTGCTCAGAGCAGCATGAATGTGTACTTTTCTTGTCGTCTCGACTTCAGCGTCAGCGATTTGCTTGAGACGGCCTCAATTCCTCCCAGCAGCTAAACGCTCCAGAATCGGCTCCCTGAGCGGCATGCCTGATACAATCCCGCCCGGAGGATTTCATGGCTAACTTGGCTGGTGTTGTCCAGCAGTTGAAGAAAGAGCGGGATCAAGCAGCGAAAACGGTGGAGCGCCTCGATGCTGCGCTCGCTGCGCTCGATGGCGGCTCATACGGAAAACGAACTGGAGCTAGGCGCAACATTTCAGCAGCAGGACGGGCGAGAATTGCGGCTGCTCAGCGAGCGCGTTGGGCAAGGGTACGTGGAACAGGCAAGCAGAAGCAGAACGTTGTCCCCATGCCCAAGAAGAAGACGATGTCAGCCGCTGCTCGGAGGAAGATCGCCGCAGCACAGCGAGCAAGATGGGCGAAGGTGAAGGCGGCACAGAAGAAGGCTGCTTAGAGCCAACGCAGCCTGCTTACAGTTGCAGATGCGATTGCACAAGCCATGAAGCTCACGCTGGAAGATGCGCTGTCCCTGCTGAGCAAGTACGTGGAGGAACGAACGCCTGTGCTCGCCGCGTTCGGGACTCCCCTCGGTGTCAGTCGCCAGAGTAACAGGAGCGATTCGCGTCTCCACCGTTGCAGGCGCTCTTGTTCTTCTCGTCGGAAGGGATGACAGCGAGTCCGACCAAATCAAGTTCCTGCTTTCCGATTGTGTGTTTGAGTGCGGTGATTTTCGGGATGACGAGTCGTCCGCGCACAGGTACGCCGGGTTTCTGGTTGTGGCGTCCAGAAAGGGCGATACGCTGTCTCTTTTTGAACCGAAAAGCTGAGTCTCTCACGTGCTCAATGTTTCAAGCGATTCCTCACCGTGCAAGCGGTGTACAATTTCCTGTGAAACTAAGGACCACTGTCGTGTTGGTGATTGGCGTCCTGTTAGGCGGGATCACCATCGAAGCAATTCACATCTTTCGAGACAAACATCGTCACGAAGTCTTTGAGCAACGCCAGCGGTGCAAAAGCCTAGCGGATGCTTATGTCAAAGCCAATTGGTCAGAACTAGAGTCGTACACGACCTTGGACCGCGCGGACTTCAGTCAGTCTCGTAATTCTTGCATCGCCGCGATTCATGCAACGATTCTCCGAAACTCGAATGAAGAGTTTGTCATTGTTGATGTTCTATCAGGCGAGAAGGTCTATGCGGGTTGGTGTTCCGGCAACGAAACATCCAAGTCATACTGTGGCAATGGTAGGAATTTCTCGCTACAGAATGAATGCGATAAGAGTTTCGAGAAATCCCTCGGCTCGTTTTGGTGGTGAACGAAGAACCAACAAGGCTGCCGGTGATTATTTTTCAACCGTGACCTTCTCTTCCAACAGCCTCATGCCGCGTAGTGTGGGCAGCGTCCAAAGATGTTTAATTGATCGAACGTCTGGAAGCAATCCAAGCATTGGAGGAAGCTCATTGCGCCTCCTGTCTAATCACACGCCGGATGCCTCTGCATGCAGGTCTCGCCGAGAAGCTCCGAGTGAAGCCGGGTCTCCCAGTTGCGGATGCGTTGTAATCGAGTTGGCAAGCTGGTCACAAAGGGCTTTCGTCGCTTCGGAGACAGTTCAGCCGACTGAACCCCCTCCGGGCAGCCAAATCGCCCTAGAATCGGTTTCCACAGCCAGTCCGGCAAACTTAACACTCCCGTCACATTCGCTTGCTATTCTGTAGCTCGCTGCGTTCTGCAAGTCCTGCTGCTGATCTGGGAAGGTCAACCGCGCCATGCGTGCCAAGCTCACTGGGGCATGGACTCAACGCAGCAAGCTGCACGTCGCTCTTTACCGCATCCGCTAGAACTCGAATGCGGGCTTGCCCAACAGTTCAGACTTATTCTTTGCCCACTTGACCAGCCGCCCTGAATCCGGGTGGTCGCAGATCGAAGGTGCGGCAGCGACCAAGTCTTCCCAATAGGCGACCACGAATCGGCTATTCGGCGAGTGCAGACACGCACGGTCGGCGAAATCTCGTCTGGGGTTCTCGCCATGTTCTTTCTCGTGGCGCTTTCTGAGCAGGTTGACCAGAACGAACGCATCACAACCCAGAGCATCTTTCAATGCCGCGCCAAGCACCCAGTTACGCAAGAGTTCGTACCAGCCGTCGCGCACTGCTTCTTCCGCACCTGCTCGGTTTAGGTGGTGAGAGGAGTGCTCGATATAGGGTCGGGACTTGCGCAGTTCGTCTGCACGTTTCTTTGCATCGGAACGGTTGGACGAGCGCAACTTGGCTTCGATAACGACCAGCAGCTTGTGCTCCCACAGCAAAATAAGATCGGACTCGGAACGTGCGATTGCCTTTTCAGGAATTTGGTCAGAACAGAGGCGGTAAGGTTCCCACAGGCGATCTTCATGGGTCGTCCAGAAAATAGTGAGCGGCTCCACAGTTGGGCAAGAGCAAATCCTCCTGACGGCACCCGACAGACAGCCGTGGCGCTCGAAGAAGCGGAAGACGTTCCAAGTGACAGCGTCTTCCGAGTGCTCATGCCCCATGCGAGATTCGCGCTTTCCCCGCAGGATCGCTTCAAGACGCTGACGATCATCCGCATCTGTCCAGAGAAGGTTCCGCCACGGCAGGTCATACACGTAGGTGAAACCACCGCGAGTGGAATGCACGGAAACATGATGGGTCGGACAGGGGCTTGCCTCAACGCAGCCGCGCACCGGGCAAGCGTTGCGTCCTCGGAAGCAAAGTTCCGCGACGCCGAACGGCATGGGATTTGTGGGCATGCGCCCAACTATACCGCGAGGTGAGACGTCATGTACCAACTTGATACAATCCCCCGGCGAGGAGAATTCAATGAACTTGGCTGGTGTTGTCCAGCAGTTGCGGAAGGAACGGGATCAGGCGGCAAGGACAGTCGAACAACTGGACGCGGCACTCGCCGCGCTCGATGGCGGCTCATCCGGAAGACGAACTGGAAGTAGGCGCAAGATTTCAGCAGCAGGAAGGGCGAGGATCGCGGCTGCACAGAGAGCACGTTGGGCGAAGGTGCGGGGCGCAGGCAAGCAGAAGCAGAACGTTGTCACCATGCCCAAGAAGAAGACGATGTCGGCTGCGGCTCGCAGGAAGATCGCAGCCGCTCAGCGAGCGCGATGGGCGAAGGTGAAAGCTGCTCAGAAGAAGTCAGCATAAAAACCGCTCGACGTTCGCGTGAGAATCTACAATGCAAGAACAAGAGTTCTTCACGATAGCCGAAGTGGCTAAGATGCTCAGGGTCAGTCCCGATACCGTAAGTCGTCTCTTCGGAAGCGAACCCGGTGTGATTGATCTCGAATCACCAGAACGCCGCCACAAAAGACGCTATCGCGTGCTGAGGATTCCTGCCGTTGTTTTGAATCGCTTCCTTCACAAAAAGCGAGTGGCATGAATGCGGCTGGCGTTGGTTTTTGTCCCTCGAACACGACCGAGAACAGGCTGATCGTGATGCGCTCCTGACCAGCCGACAAACGGTCGGCTACTCATTGATAAAAGGCGAATGGCAGGAAAACAAAGAGCGATGATCTCACAAAGATTTTGCGAATAAGATACGAAGCTCTACTCGATTACTAGACAATTAGACCGACTGCTGCACGAACTGCTGCACGAAACGTGCTCAGGAACCCCCTAAAACGCCTAAAATCGCACTTCTGCGATCCCTAATTTCACAACAACATACGCAAGACTGAGTCCTTTACGAATCGGCTGCTCTACCAACTGAGCTACGTCGGCCTGTCCTCGATTCTAAATGGGAGGCCAGAAAGCGTAAAGCAGCAAGCTGCTCCATCGATCGAATCATGATCAACAAACAAGGACTGCGCGCATTCGTCAACCCGGGGTCAACTCCCTCGGTTACCTTCGCTTCTGGCCACGCTGCTGCTAGCCTTCAATCAGAACGTGTTCCGATACATGGGCTGTTAGGGATGCCGCCGAATAGGAGCAGAATCAGGCGGGTACGCCCCCTCGGGTGGGGGATGACCTGCGAGAATCCTTCGCTCGATTGGAAACAGCCCACTTCTTCTTCTCAAGCGCGATCTCACTTGCCCGTAGGTCAAACCTCGACCGACAAATTCCACCACTAGATCTTTGCCGCCTGTGCGATTGACCGTGGAGCCTACGCCGCTCGCGACTCGGCGAGAGCGTCATATTCCTGCTCCGATTGTGCCGGCAGCAGTACCCACATCGTGTAGATGCCCAGCGCCGTTCCAAACGGAATGTTGGTGAACAATGAAATGAAAGCGAGGACGAGAGCGATCACGCGCGCCCAACGCTCATGCTGCAACAAACCCCATCCTGCAATGAATCCGCACGCCGCCTTGGCCAGCAGTAGCAGCGCGATTACGCTCAGCAGCGGGCGCAGGAAAGAGGTCGGCGCGTCCGGCGCTCCCATCGGCCGAAAATGCGCGAACAAACTATTCGCAATCACAAAAAGGACGATGCCACCGAGGGTGTTGAACGCCGAGAGCGCCAACCAGAACAGTCCGAGCAGCCGAACATGCTCCTGCACTCTTCCCGGACGCGGTTGCACCAGCGAGATTGGACCGACGATCTGCTTGCCGCATTTGCTGCAAAACGCCTGACCAGGCTGCACCACTGCGCCGCATCCATCGCAGAACATGAGTTCCTCCTTCGACGAAACCGGGACTGCGCCGCAAAACACTTACAACAGATAATACGTAGAAAGCTCGAATCGGTTCCCCCGGCCGAGCCGTTCCTGTTTTCTAGGTGGCGTCGGTGTTCACCCAGCTCGCATGCAGCGAGGTGCACAAACGAAAAGGCCACCCGGCAACAGGGCGGCCTCTTCTTCAAGGGAGAATAGTTCCAACGGAGCTTGAAAATCCGTCAAAACTTTCTGCGACAAATCTTATGAGTCTAAAAACGGGGGTGTCAAGGGATTTTTATGAAATAAATGTCTTTGTTTTCAACAGTTTACAAAATCAATAAATACCGCCGACGAGTGTAGCAATTTGAGACGCGAAGCCCTCTAGAAGCACGTAAGACGATCTATCTAAAGCCACTTACTTGCGTCAGGCTGGTTTTTGAGGCACCTGCCGGCTTCCCTCGCTGCCGGTTTGGGAGGCGCCTTTGACGACAGTTTCCGTGAGATGCAGCGAAATGAATTCCATCTGCTCGGGACGGTCAAACACTTTGTCAGGATACCAACGCTTCATCAAAATGCGGATTCCACCAAATGCCACTCCGGCCACAATCGCAAGTCCGCCGACAATGGCACACAGGATCACGATATTGAGAATCAGCAGGTACAGATCACGCGCTTGCGGATTGTCGGTCGGTGTATTCCAAGTGACGCTGGCTTCGTAATTCACCATGCCCAGCAGAGACTTCGCATCGCTATCGGAAACCGGTCCAGTAGCAATCGCAAGGATGGGCCCGGTGCGCTTGTCGAAGAATGAACCTGCGTTTTCGATGCTCGAAACCCCAGCCTGCGGCTGCGTCATTTGATGCGCGGCATCAATGCGGCGCAGATGCTCGGCAGCCAGTTGCGGCGTTGGATAAGAGATCAGCATCAACGTGGCTTCTCCGCTGGACGTGTTGTAGCGAGCCAGACTCACTTCTGAACTGGCATTGAAGTCAACGAGGTCCGCGGAAACCGGCGGCGCTAGCGCAGCCAAGGTAGCCGGCCCCATCACATATTTCTGCGTGTTCGCAACGTAGCCCCGGCGCGGCATGAATTCGATAAACGTGGGTAAGTTCGCGGAATTTCCGTTAGGACGCGGCAGCGCTCCCGCCAACTCGCGCAACTCGGCTCCCGCCATGGCCGATTCTTTGCTGAACTGCGCGTCTACCACCACATCTCCACGATAGAAGAGCACGCGCTGTCCCAACGAGGCTCCCTGATCGCCGATCTGCTCTTTCGTCATCTCCGGCTGCAGATAAAACGTGTAGGCTCCAAACGCGCCTGAAGCGTCTGCGAACCGCGCGGCGCGGACCTTCAACGATGCGCCCATCGTCACGCGCGTAGGTGGAAGAAGCCAGGTCCGTGAAGCGGTACTCCTTGAGAACCGCGGCGTTGGTAGGATCGGCGACTGCGGGATCGGTGCTGGTCTGGGAAGAGCCCTGCATCTCCCATCCGCCAAACTGTTGCGGAAGCAGAGCGGGTTCCTGGTTTGAAGAGCCAACGCTTGAAGGACGAACGTCTGAGGAACGCGCATCTGCAGGACGAGCCGAAGTCTGGGTATGCGCCGCAAAGGCTGTGCCCAGCAGACCTGCAAGCGCAATAACAATACCAAGAGAACGGGAAAATCTCATGAATAGCCCCGCAGTGCAGAACTCCTCTACCAATTAGACCACAGAGTTCGGAAAAAGGTTTCACAAGCCAGCACGCGATTAGCAGTGCAGTGTGCAACATTAACCGTCTCCGTTCTTAGGGGCGTCGTACTGAACGGAGCCGTTTTACGGACGAATTGAAGGAGCTCGCGGGCAGACCGAAGACGCGTCCGGCAGCTCTCTCCCGAGATCCCTCGGCGGCTGAGAAATGCATCGGGTTTTCGAGATGACGCCTCGGAAAGAAGGCACCATCATCCCAAGCGCAAGCGCTTGATCCGGCAGCAACTTGCACGAACCATGTTACCTTCGTGCATCCCTGCTACACATCGGGGCCATTCCCACTGGGCAAGTCCTGCGGCAAACTACCTTTGGGTGAAAGCATGGAGTCAGGCAGCATAGATACGGAACAGCGTCGGGGAAGTCGCACCAAGGCAGTCCTTCCCGTACGCTTGAAAGGCAAAGACAGCGCGGGAACGCCCTTTGACGATCTGGCGCACACTCTGGATGTTACCCCGGATGGCGTGCGCTTGGGCTCGGTGCGGCGCGAACTGAATGTGCGGCAGGAGATTACCGTTTTCTATCGCCAGCGGAGAATACAGTTTCGCGTGGTCTGGACAAAGAAGATGACGGGCACATCCGAGTTTCAAGTTGGGCTGCAGGCTGTGACCCAGGACAGCGAGGCGTGGGGGCTGAGTTTTCCGGACTATAAACGCCCGTTCGCTTCGCAACCGGCGTTTTCTCACGCTTCAGGGGCTGCATAAGGGAGAGAGGGGAAATAGGATAAATTATGAATTATTCATTGCGCAATCTTTGGTCGGATGAAGAAGGTCAGGACATCGCCGAATACTCCGTGATGCTGGCGGTGATCCTCGTGATTGTCGTAGGCACCGTGCGACTGATCGGGTCGAACGCATCCAACGTGTTTTCGGAAGTGGGAAGCTCGATTCAGTAGGAGAGAAATCACGGTCTGTCTCGACGGCAGCTTATTGGCCGGCGGCTTTGTCCAGCTTGCTGGCCACTTTCACTCCGCTCAATCCATCCACGTACTTCGCGATTCCCCGATAAAGCGACTCGGCAATGCGCTGGCGATATTCGCTGGTTTCCAGGCGATGCTCGTCGGTGGGATTGCTGACAAACGAAATCTCCGCCAGGATCGAGGGCATGTTGGCGCCAATCAG
Organism: uncultured Acidobacteriaceae bacterium; assembly: GCA_963707205.1. Taxonomy (GTDB): domain Bacteria; phylum Acidobacteriota; class Terriglobia; order Terriglobales; family Acidobacteriaceae; genus Sulfotelmatobacter. The sequence goes on along the minus strand of CAVPQE010000020.1, from coordinate 97,832 downwards.
CACGATGAACGGCGCTTTCTTCACCCCGCGGTTGCGGATGGCCGGACTCTTCGCGGCCAGCCCACTGTGCAGTGACTCCTGCACATCCCCGGCGAATTCGCGCGACTCTTCGATTTTTTCCTTCAGCGCAATTTTCTTCACCAGATCCTGAAGCTCGTAAATGGATTTCTCCGAAACTGCGTTCTCCCGCGCCGCCACTTCCAGTGCTTCCGGCGAAGACGTGAAGTTCAGGTAATACGTTTCCACGCCCCGCGCATCAGGATCGTGGCTGGAGTTGGCGTGGATCGAAATAAACAAATCCGCGCGCTGCTGGTTGGCGATGGCGGTGCGCGTTTCGAGTGGAATGAACGTATCGTTCTTGCGCGTGTAGACCACTTCGGCGCCCAGCCGCGTCTGCAGCAGCTTGCCCAGGCAGCGTCCGACTTCCAGCACCAGATCTTTTTCTTGCAGCCCGTCAGGACCGATGGTCCCGGTGTCGTGCCCGCCATGCCCGGGATCGATCACGATCTTGCCGATCTTTAGTCCCAGCGCGCGGATCAGCGACCGGTCGCCGCTGGCCGTGGGCTTAGCTTCGCGCATATCCAAGTCGTTGTTTTTTGTCCGGCTCGAAGCCAGCCGCGACGAAGACGAGGCTTTCCCGCGCGCATGGCTCGCTGCCGCCGGAGCATCGTCATCGTCATCGTCCGCATCGACCACGACCTTTTTGACAGCCGGCGTAGTCCTGGCATTCGCAGCGTGCGTCACGCGGGACGAATCGTTAGAAACCGCGCCCGCCTTGGGTGCAATTTTCGTTTCGTCGCCTACGTCTTCGCTGGTGACAGGAGCTTTCCCCGCCTCGGCGCGCAGGTCCCCTTTCACCTTCGCCTCTGCTTCCTTTAATGCCTCTTCCGGCGTCAATTCGTCCGCCGATGGACTCTCGGCCTCCGATCCCGCGGTCGGCGGGGCTTCGACGTCCGCCATGGCCGCGCTGTCTTTCAACAACTTGGCGTGCATATTCTTCCGGTTGTTCTTGCCGTGAATATCAATGATCAGACGGTAGGGATCGGGCAGCAAAAAGGCTTCGTAATCCGAGAGGTCGTCCACCTCCAGCACAACTCGCGTGCGCCCGGGTTGAAACTGCGCCACGCGGATCTTCTTCAGGAATCCATCATCCACGTCGAAACTCTTGCCCACCAGCGTGGACGCCAGCCTGGTGCCGCGCAGATCGAAGAAGATACGGTCGGGATGGTCAATACGCTGTGAACCGAACTTAATCTCTCCCTCCAAATCAATGGCCACGCGGGTGTAATCCGGTGTGGACCAGTGCCGGATCCCGGTCACGCGTGCCGTGCGTCCGTTATGGGACTCGGAAGATTCCTGAGCGGCCGCGTCGGCCTTATCGGTTTTGGAATCGGCTTTAAAATCATTCTCCGGATCAGCGACCTCATCCGCAGACTTGTCGGCACTCCTATTCTTGGCGGCAATCTCTTTGCCGGCCTTCTTCTGTTTCTGTGCCACGGCCTTTTTCTCGCGATCCGCGTCGCGATCGAGCTCGGCGACCTCCCGCTGGGCATCTTCTGCCAAGTGGTTCTGCGGATAGCGGTGCAGAAACTCCTCAAAAACGCTGCGGGCCTGCTCGGAATCGTTGAGATCGTCTTTATAAATCTCGCCTATGGTGAACAGGGCGTCGCACCGATATTTGCTGCCCGGATACTCCCGCCGCAGGAACCTGTACTGCGCAATTCCCTCATTCAGGATCTTGTCATCGTCGAAGCGGCGTCCCATCTCCACCAGCGTCTCTGCCACGGCAACCACGCTGGGATCGGCCTTCGTAGAGGTAGGCGCTCCGTAGTAAATGTTTCGGTAGGCGTTGATGACCCGCTGGTAGTCGTGCCGCGTGCGCTCGGCTGGAGGACGTCCATTAAGCGCTTCCCGCATGCGCTCGGCAGAGGCGAAGCGTTCGCGAGCCCAAGCTTCCCCGTGACGCGTGCGGGCATGGGCCGGCACTCCGGAGAGGGCCATCAGCAACAGCAGCGCTCCCCAGCGCAAGCCGCGCTGGCTCGATATCATTTTCACAGTCGCCGGTCCGTAACTGTCTCGATCCGCCGTTGCAGTTGAACTGCCTTTGGTACCTGAGAGAATTCTTAGTTAAACAGATGCCGTAATCTTAATCGGTGTTGCTGATGTAAAGCACGCCCCGCGCATCTCGTTGAACCCGCACGGGATCGTGTCTGGGACCCGACGGGGAAAGATCAAATCCGCCGTAATAGAGGTTGGTGATTCTGCGAACATAATTCTGCGTTTCCGCAAAGTGTGGGACACCCGCACTGCGCGCCACGGCGCCCGAACCCGCGTTGTAGGCAGCCAAGGTCAGATCCACGTCGCCGCCGTAGTTTTCAAGAAGTTGCTTGAGATGCCGCACCCCCGCGTCCACGTTCTGGTCGGGGTCAAACGGATTCTTCACATTCAATGACCGCGCCGTCGAAGGCATTAGCTGCATCAGGCCCATCGCTCCCTTGCGCGAAACCGCATTGGAATTGAAGTTCGATTCCACCTTGACCACCGCGCGCACCAGGTTGGGATCCACATTGTGCCGGGCCGCTGCCATTACGATCGAGGCGTCGATTTCCTCCTGCGAAGCCTGATGCCCGCGGGCATTGGCCGCCACGATCTTCGCATTCGCCGACTGCGTTGACTCACGCCCGAAGTACTGGCTGACCTCCGCCGCGGCCGACCGCGCCGCTTGCATGGAGGCCGTGCCCGCCGAAGGCACCGGCTTCCACCGGCTTTCTTTGCTGCTCCAATAGACCAGCGACGAGCGCCTCGCCTGCACCGCCTGCGTTGCGGGTTTCTGAGCCGGGACAGACTCATTCACATAAATCTTGCGCCCGTGCTCCTCGGTCGTGGTGATCCCATTCGACCGGCCATCGCCTTCGGCCGCGCACACGGGAGTTGGATAGAGAAAGAAGGAGGTCGCGATTGCCGTGGTGGCCGTCAGCATGAATGCGAGTTGCAGGCGCTTTCGCATAATCCGGGCTTTCCCTTTCACCGAACCGACGCTGGAAGAGCCACAAACAAACTTCGCCCTCCCCATGGTCTACCCGGAACCTGAAGGAGAATTCTGAACCAGAGTAGGACGATTATAGGTGGGAGGGCAGGACCGGGCAATCTCTCCGAAGGGAGTAGAACCACCGGAGTAATCGGGGCAACCGATTGAAAAATATATCCGTTATAACACTCTCAGACGAGGGGTCAGCAAGACCAAGGTAACCACCGAACCGGTTACCTGCAGTGCCTCGATGGGATTGGCACCCTTTCGATCTGCGAAGTCTAAAGGGAACGTTCTCCCTGCTCGGTACCCCGACGAAGGAGTTCTGTCCAGTCTCGGACAGTGGCTTTCGAATTCGGACGACTTTCCCCGCTTCCAGTCCTGGAAGCCACTGGCAGGTCCTGTGGCGACAATCACTTACCGAAACAGAACTTGGGCACGTGGGGTGCTACTCTTTTCTTCACCAGTCCGCCGGGAGTTGCCGATGCCCTTCCACAATCTTCGGATTGCAATCCGCCATCTGTTGAAGTCGCCGGGTTTCACTGCGACCGCCGTGCTCATGCTCGCCCTGGGAATTGGGGCCACCACCGCCGTCTTTTCGGTCGTTGAGAGCGTCCTGCTGCGGCCGCTTCCCTTTCCGCATCCCGACAGGCTGGTCTCGCTAGGCGACATTCTGCAGGGTGCCGATGTGGGAGGTAACGGCGAAGCCGGGGTCACCGCTCCCGATATTAAGAACTACGCTCGCGATACGCATAGCTTCGAGAGCCTGGGCGGGTACAAGCCAAGTAGTTATGAATACTCCGGCGTGGGCGAGCCGGCGCAAGTCAATGCGTCTCGGCTCTCGGGCGGAGTTCTGCCGGCGCTGGGCGTTGCACCCCTGATGGGACGCTTCTTTACCCAGCAGGAGGACGACCAGCAAGCGCCCGTAACGGTCGTCAGCTACTCGCTCTGGCAAAACCGCCTGCACGGCGATCCGGGCGTGCTGGGAAAAAAGATCCTGCTCGATCGCAAGCCTTATGTGGTGGTCGGCGTCATGCCGCGGAACTTTGAGTTTCCCCTGATGCCGGGCCACCTGAACTCGAGCGAGTTGTGGATTCCGATAAGCTTCTCCCAGCAGGAACTGACCACCGGAGCGGCCTCGTGGGGCTTTAGAATGGTCGGCCGGCTCAAGCCGGGAATTACCGCGGCGCAGGCGGAGACCGACGCCGAGCGCGTGGCCCAGGAGACCATGCGCAATTACCCCGCGTTTATGTCGAGTTTGCACATACGCGCGGTGGTGCACTCGCTGCATGAAGAAACGGTTTCCGACGCGCGTCAACTGGTCCACACTTTGTTCCTGGCAATTTTTGTGGTGCTGCTGATCGCATGCGCCAATCTGGCCGGACTACTGCTGGTCAGGGCCATCCAGCGCCGCCGAGAAATTGCGGTGCGCATGGCGCTGGGAGCGCCCTCCGGAGCACTGCTGCGGCAGGCGATTCTTGAGAGCCTGATATTGAGCGTGAGCGGTGGCGTGCTCGGCCTGGCCCTAGCCGCGGTCGCAGTGCGTGTGGGCGTAAGCCGGTTACCCGACACTCTCCCTCGGCTCGATGAGATCTCCCTCGACTGGCAAGTAGTGGCTTTCGCCATTGTCCTCGCGGCGCTCACCGGCCTGGTCTGCGGCCTGGCTCCAGCTTTCGCCGCCCTCCGGACCAGCGTCAATGAGACTCTCAAGGAAGGCGGGCGCACGGGCACGCCCGGAGGCGCCCACGCCCGGCTGCGTTCCGCGTTGGTGATCGGCGAAATCGCCATCGCCTTAATGCTCCTGGTCGGGTCCGGCTTGCTCTTGCGCAGTTTTGAAAAAATGCGCGCCGTCGATCTCGGCTTCCGCCCCGAGCATGTCCTCGTGGCTTCCTACTCGCTGCCGCAGCAACAATATCCAACCCAGTCCTCGGTCGATCAATTCAACGAGGAACTCATTCGCCACGTGCGCCAGCTTCCCGGTGTGAACTCGGCCGGGCTTACTTCGTTTCTTCCGGCCGGGGGCAGCCAAGGCAATACCGCGTTCATCGCCGAAGGCTACGTCCCGCCCAAAGGCGCCAACATGAACATGGCTACCCCAATCCAGATTCAGGGCGATTATCTGCAGGCGATGGGAACTCCGTTGCTGGCTGGCCGCTTGCTCACGCCCGCCGACAACCAGAACTCGCAGCTGGTCGCCATCGTCAACCACAAGTTTGCCGAGCATTACTGGCCCGGCGGGAATGCCATCGGAAAGCGCTTTCGCATCGGCATGCAGGAGACACCGACGCCCTGGGTGACGATTGTCGGCGAAGTCGCCGACGTGAAGGAGTATTCGCCCGACCTGCCTGCAAAAGAGCAGTACTATCAGGCGATCGATCAGTCCGAAAAATCCCTGGGCACCCTAGCCTCTCCGTCGGACTTGAATGGCAACGGAGGCTACGTCGCCCTACGCACCGCAATGGAACCGGAGCAGATGGAAAACGTTCTTCGCTCCGCAGTGCGCTCGATTGATGCACAGCTCCCACTCACCCAGGTGCAAAGCATGGAGCAAACGGTTTCCGATAGCGAAACCGAACGCCGCTTTAACACCGTGCTCATTTCCGCCTTCGCGATTGCGGCGGTATTGCTGGCGGCGCTTGGCATCTACAGTGTGATCGCGTTCTCAGCCGCGCTCCGCGAACAGGAGATGGCCATCCGCATAGCTCTGGGCTCGCAACGGGCGGGAATTCTCGGCCTGGTGTTCAGGTCCGCGGCCAAGCTGGCCATAGCCGGTTGTGCCCTGGGATTGCTGGGCGCAGCCGCCGCTTCGCGTTTGCTGCGAACCCTTGTGTTTGGAGTGAGCCCATTTGACCCGCTGGCGCTCACGCTCGCCGCGGTCCTGGTGCTCATGCTGGCCCTGGCGGCCTCTTTGCTGCCCGCACGCCGTGCCGCTTGCATCGACCCCATGAAATCTTTGCGGGCGGATTAATGCGCGGATTAACCTGAGAACGTCTAACGTCTAAAGTAAAGTCCGCCTGAGCGACGACGCTGCCTGGAGTGCCGGCTTCACACTTTCTCCAGCGCCGCCGCAAACGCGTCCAGCGAAAGCGAACGCAGCAGATTCCGCCGCATCCCGCGTTCCACCTCTGCCAGCCGGTCGGAAGCCGCCGTAATCCATCCAAAGTCCGCCGACTCCGCCAACCGCTTCAGCTCGAACGCAATGTCCGTATTCCGAACCAACTCCGGCGCGCCCGCTTCCATCGACGCGAGATCGCGCAACAAAGAATAAAGCGTGCGAATCAACTGCTCCGTCTTCTCCCGCCCTTCCGCGCCGGGCCGGTACGATTCGGTGACCTTGAACAGTTCACTATGCTCTCCACCTCGCAGTGCCGAGTTCAAAATCGCTATCGCATGCCCGCGCGCCGCCACATAAGCCGCGAGATCAAAGCTGCGAGCCCGTCCCACCGCCCCTTCGCAAAGCCGGGCCACCAGTGCCCGCTCGCCCGCCTTCCACTCCGGACGATGCTGAGCCAGATACCGCTCAATTTCCTCCGCCGGCAACGCGCACAACTGAAACACCATCGAACGCGAGCGGATCGTCGACAGGAGTTCGCCGGGATTCTCCGTCAGCAGAAAGATCGTCGCAAACTCCGGCGGTTCCTCCAGCACCTTGAGCAGCGAGTTCGCCGCCTCCTTCATAAATGCCGAGTCGGTGAAAATGTAAACTCGTTCCCTGCCCTCCGCCGGCCGGTAATAAATGGTCTCAATCACCCGCCGCACCTGATCCACTTTGATCATCATCTGCGGAGGATCGGGCGGAATAATGAGCACGTCCGGATGCGTCTGCACAAAAAGCCGCGTCTCTTTCTTGTCCGTCTCGCGCAGATTCTCCCGCGCCTCTACGGCCTCGGCGAACCGGGCGTCGAGATCCGCAGCCTGAGCAATGCGCGTGCAGTTCGCGCACATCCCGCAAAAATCAGGCAGGCCATCTGTCTTGATCGGCGATACAGGCAGTTCAACGCCTGGGCCAGCATCAAAGCCAGCGTGTACTTCCCCGATCCCTGCCCACCCGCAAGCACCACGGCGTGCGGAAAACGCTCGCGCGCCAGCATATCGCGCAAGCGATGGATGGTTTCCGCGTTGCCGTGAAAGTCAGAAAAAGGCATGATGCTGGTTAAAAAAATCTACCACAGAGACACAGAGCCACAGAGGAGAAGCGTAAGCACTTTATCGTCCAGCCGATTTATTTCTTTTGTCTCCTCAGCGCGCACTTAATCAGTTCATCAACGGCACGCTCGTATTCGAAGATGTGCCTCAGGTTTCGCTCACCTTGAAAATAGAACACCGCCTCCGTTGCATCAGCCGAGCCATGCCGAATTCCTTGCTGCCAGGAACCGAGATCTTGAAAGCAGAACACCACACCTCTCTCTGCGTCCTGATCCTTGCCTGCGAGAACCAATGTCTCAACCGTTGGGAAAAGCAAATCCTCATCAAGGTACTGAACCGAAAAGTAAGTCTCCCCGATCTTCAGATCAGTGGCCGATACGGGCTCTGCATAGGTTGGCAGCTCTCGCTCGAAATGGAACATCTTATTCTCTGTATCTCCGTGACTCTGTGGTGAAAGTACTTTTCCTACAGTTTCAGCTTCCGTCGCACCACTTCCACAATCCGCTGATGCGTTTGCCTGGGCGTGCCGCGGGCATCCACCACCGCGACCCGCCCATGGTCGCGAGCCGCAATCGCGAGATATCCTTCATGCACCCGCGAAAAAAAAGCGCGAGTCTCCTGCTCGAACCGGTTTTCGTCGTGGCCGCGGCTCGAAACTTTCGAGTCTCGCTTATTTCGCTGGCGCGCTCGATGCACGCTGGCCCCCGCGTCCGAATCCAGCAGAATCGTCAAATCCGGCTGCAGATTTCCACACAGCACGCGATGCAACTCGCGCACGGCCTGACTCCCCAGCTTGCGTCCGCTCCCCTGATAAGCCTCAGTCGAATCCGTAAAGCGGTCGCAGAGCACGATGCTCCCCTGGGCCAGTGCCGGCTCGATAACCTCCGCAATGTGTTGCGCGCGCGAGGCGAACATTAACGCCATCTCCGCCAGAGGGGAGAGCCCCGCCGTCCTCGAATCGAGCAGCACGTTGCGAATCTTCTCTCCCGTCAGCGTTCCCCCCGGCTCGCGCGTTTCGATCACCTTATGTCCCGCCGCGCGCACCACCGCGGCTAGCTTCCGCATCTGCGTGCTCTTGCCGGTTCCGTCGAGTCCTTCAAATGTAATGAATTTTCCGCGCCGCGACATCCTGCGGAATGATAGCAGCGTGCACGCTTCTCTGTACCATCGCCCTCTCGCACTGCTATAGTCTAAAATTCTGCATCCAGTGCGATTCATCACAGACATGGGGGCCCGGAAAGAATGAAACTCTCCAGAACGTTGGGAGCAGTCTGCGTCGCAGTGCTGGCAATACCCGCTTGGTGCGCGATTCCACCCACCGTGACCATTGCCGTCGACGCCACCACGGCGCCCCGCAAAATCTTCCACGCCTCGCTGAACATTCCCGCCAGTCCTGGTGACCTTACCCTCTATTACCCGAAGTGGATTCCCGGCGAGCACGCCCCCGACGGTCCGGTCATCGATCTCGCTGGCCTGAAGTTCAGTGCCGGCGGAAAGACCTTGAAATGGCGTCGCGACCTGCTTGACGGCTTCACCCTCCATGTGGACGTCCCCGCGGGCGCAACGGAGGTCGCTGCCGAACTCGACTTCCTGTCTCCCGCGACCTTTGAAGGCGGATTCTCTGCCGGTTCCTCCGCCACCGCCAAGCTCGCGGTCATCAGTTGGAACCAGGTCTTGCTCTATCCCAAAGGCTGGAAGTCGGACGACATTAACTACTCAGCCAGCCTGAAGCTTCCTGACGGCTGGAAGTTCGGCACGCCTCTTCCCGTAGCCAGTCAAAGCGGAAATGAAATTAAATTCTCCACAGTTTCTCTCGCCACACTGGTCGACTCTCCGGTCATCGCCGGAGAATTCCTGAAAGTCGTCCCTCTCGCGCAGGATCCGCCCACCGAAATGGACATCGCCGCCGACAGCGCCGCCGCGCTCGACGCTCCCCAGGAAGTCTGGGACCACTACAGAAATCTCGTCGAACAGGCGCAAAAGCTTTTCGGCGCGCATCACTACCGCGACTATCATTTCCTCTACACGCTGAGCGATCACGTGGCTCACTTCGGCCTGGAGCACCACGAATCCGACGACAGCCGGGTCGACGAACGCGCCCTGGTTGATGACGCGGATCGCAAAATGTCGGCCAGCCTCCTACCCCACGAATACGTCCACTCCTGGAACGGAAAGTACCGCCGTCCCGCCGACCTGGCCACGCCCGACTACGAGCAAAAGATGCAGGACGACCTGCTCTGGGTCTACGAAGGGCTGACCAACTACCTCGGCTTCGTGCTCACCGCCCGCAGCGGCCTGCTCACGGCCGAGCAAGACCGCGACGATCTGGCCATAACCGCCTCCGCTCTCGATCACACTCCCGGCCGTGAATGGCGCAGCCTGCAGGACACAGCCGACGCCGCTCCGCAACTTTATTTCGCTCCCCGAGCCTGGGAATCATGGCGCCGCGGCACCGATTTTTATGACGAAGGCACTCTGGACTGGCTCTGGACCGACGTGATCATCCGCCAGCAGAGCAAAGGCGCGAAAACGATTGACGATTTCTGCAAGCTCTTCCACGGCGCGCCCAGCACCGGCCCCATAGTCAAGACTTACACATTCGACGACGTGGTTAACACGCTCAATCAGATCGTCCCTTACGACTGGCGCGGATTCTGGACCGAGCGCCTCACCAACCACGGCCCCGGCGCTCCTCTGGGCGGCATCGAAGGCAGCGGATGGAAGCTCGTCTACGATGACACTCCGTCCGACAGGATGAACGGCATGGCCAGCATGGAACACTCCGTGCCCGCCGCTCTCGCGTTCGGCCTGGTATTGAACGATGACGGCGCCATCAGCGACACAACGGAAGGGATGCCCGCCGCGAAAGCCGGTATCGGCCCGGGAATGAAGCTGGTCGCGGTCAACGGCCGCCGCTTTTCTTCCGAGACCCTGCGCGACGCGGTCAAGGCCACCAAGAACGGCAGCACTCCACTGGAGTTGCTGGTCGAAAACTCCGACTATTACAAGACGTACAAAATCGACTACCACGGTGGCGAAAAATATCCCCACCTGGTGCGCGACGACTCAAAACCAGACTTGCTAACCGACATCCTGAAAGCGAAGTAGGTGGAAGAGCGGCCCTTCAGGGCCGCGCTAAGCATCCAAAAGTAGACCGCGGGCTTCAGACCCTGTGGTACCCTTTGCACTCAAAAACCCAAAACCAACTCTATGAACCTGTCCCGCGGTCCCATCTGCTCGATCATTGCCATCGCTCTCTTCCACACCGGCCCGCTCTCCCACGCCCAAATCCTCGGCTTCACCCCCACCTCTTCCACCCGCGAAACCGCCACCGAATCCAAATTCAAGTCCATCCCCACCCCCGACGAAGAACGCCGCCAGCACCGCATCTTCACCTCCGAACCCCACCTTGCCGGATCAAAACGCAACAATGAACTCGCCGACTACATCGCCAAGGAATGGCGCGAGCAGGGCCTCGAAGACGTCGTCATAAGACGCTACGACGTCTACGGAACTAATCCGAAGTCCGCCTCGCTGGAAATGATCGCTCCTGTGCACTATCAGGCCACTCTCCGCGAAGCCGCGCTCGACCCCGACCCCGACTCGAAGAATCCCGCCATCAGCGGCGCCTGGCTCGGCATGTCGATCTCTGGGGAAGTGACCGCGCCGGTCGTGTACGCGCACAGCGGCAACCCCGAAGACTACGATCTACTGCGCAAAAACGGAATCAGCGTCAAAGGCAAGATCGTCCTCGTCCGCTATTCAAACCCCTACAGTTACCGGGGATTCAAAGCGCTCACCGCCCAGCGCGAAGGCGCGGCCGCGATTTTGATTTACAGCGATCCCGCCGAAGACGGCTATAAAAAAGGCAAAGTCGATCCCGACGGTCCCTGGGGCCCGGAATATCACATCCAGCGCGGGGCCATTACCTACGACTTCATCGTCCCCGGCGACCCGCTCACCCCAGGATGGGCGTCCGTGCCGGGCGCAAAACGCATCTCGATCGAGCAGGCCCAATCGGCGCCAAAGATCATGGCGCTTCCGCTCTCCTGGCACGACGCTAAGCCTCTACTCGAAAACATGGACGGACCGCTCGCTCCGCAAGACTGGCAAGGTGGATTACCCATCCAGTATCACCTCAGTAGCGAGCGCGTAAAAATTCATCTGAAAATCGAGATGGACAACCGCACCCAGCCCTACTACGTGGTCGAAGGCCGCATCCGCGGCGCGGAATTGCCCGACGAATGGGTCGTACTCGGCAACCACCGCGATGCCTGGGTCTTCGGCGGCGTCGATCCCTCGAGCGGCACCGCGTCGATGATGGAGCTGACGCGCGCCCTCGGCCAGCTCGCGAAGGAAGGCATGCGCCCTCGTCGCACCGTCATCGTCTGCAGTTGGGACGGCGAAGAAGTCGGCCTCACCGGTTCCACCGAATGGGGAGAGCAATTCGCTGACGAATTGCGGAGCAAGGCTGTCGCCTATCTTAACGTCGACGAGGCCACCTCAGGTCCAAACTTCCATGGTCAGGCCGTCGCCTCGCTTGCGCCCATGCTGGTCGAGACCAGCCGATCGCTCCAGGACCCGTCCGGCAAAAGCTTGTATGAAGCTTGGAAAGCCACCGCCGCGCGTGAGAAAGAAGAGGGCAAGCAGTCCGGCCAAATGAACGATTCCGGTGTCAGTGATGGAACTCTCGCCGACACCCGCATCGGCAGCGGATCGGACCACACCGTATTCCTGAATTTCATCGGCATGCCCGTCATCGGCCTGCAGTTCGACGGCGACTACGGCGTCTACCACTCCGCCTACGACGACTTCTACTGGATGAACCACTTCGGCGACCCCGGCTACCGTTACCACACGCTCATGTCGCAGCTATGGGGCGTCACCGCGCTGCGCCTGGCGAATGCCGACCTGCTCCCCTTCGATTTCGCGAGCTATGCGAGCAACATCCGACAGTTCGTGGATGAGTTGACGAAAGGCAAGGACATGACTCAACTCGATCTGAACGGAGTGCGAAAAAAAATCGACGCCTTCGAAGCCGCTGGCCAGCGGCTGAATGACTCGCTCAATCGCAAACTCGCGTCGGGCAAAGTTGACACCAAACTCGCCCTCACTCTGAACCACGGAATGATGCAGGTCGAGCGCAACTGGCTCAACCCCGACGGCATCCCCGGCCGCCCCTGGTTCAAACACATCCTTTACGGCGCCCGCTTCACTTACGCCCACCTCGAATTGCCCGGCGTGACCGAAGCTGTCGAAAAACAAGACTGGCCGGTCGCCAAACAGCAAGCTGAGATCCTGCAGCGCACTCTGGCGAGCAACACCAAACTGCTCAATCAACTCAACTCCGCGCTTAACCCATAACCTTGTCATTCCGAGCCACTCGGAGCCAGTGAGCCCGGCGAGAGTGGCGAGGAATCCACTTCTCAGCGCGTATCCCCCTTGTCGCGTCTTTTGCGACAGAGCCTGCCCCAAGCGAAGCCGAAGGGGTGAAGGTCATCGTGAAAACGGGTGCCCCATAATCTCGCGTTCTGTGTGAGATGTCGAAGTTTTGTATCGCGCGCAGGCGAAACCACGGACAACTTTCAAGAGATACTGGCCGCGTTGTCGGCTTCTTGCAGGCTGCCGAAAAACTTCGCCTTCGACTGCGAGTGCGAACGCCACTCGGTTATCAACCTCAACGGTGGTGGCCAGCTACCGCCGCATCCTCGGCCGCATAATCGAACTGCGCCAGGAACGCGGCGGCTGGCGGATTTTCCTGCTCCCAGCGTATCGTTCGCCGGATTGCCTCCTCAATCGTCACCGATTCCTCGTACCCTAGTTCCTGGCGGATACGCGTCGAACTTGCCGTCCAATGCTGCGCGGCGTTGCCCGGCTTTAGCAAGTGCTGCGGCGTGCTCTCAGTGGGCAGGACGACGAAATCCCCATCCCACCGCATCGCGGCGGCGATCTTTCGCGCCCATTCGAGTTCGCTAAACGATGGCTCCTCGCACACGTTGTAGATACGCCGCGCTGCGCGATCATCAGTGGCAGCCCGCGCAATGGCTGCGGCTACGTTCTCCACGTAGCCCCGCGGCGAGCGCCAGGCGGCCAGCGTCTCTGGAAAGATGATGTGGTGCCGTCCGTCGGCGATGCGCTTCACCAGGGGATAAAAACGACGCAGCGGATCGCCGGGTCCATACACCATAGGCAGCCGGAGTACCGTGCCAGGAAGTTCACGATCATTCATGACAACGTGCTCGGCCGGAATCTTGTCATAATCGTCCGTCACCCAAGCGAAGATCTTGCACAGGAACTGCAAGCCCTCGGGTGGGTAGGGATGCAAACAGCGACGCAGTTCCGACTCTTCCGTAAGGGGCACTTCCTGCAGCGGTCCGCTTTCTGTGCCGTGCAAAATGCCTACCGCGCGGTACACGTCGATGCTGCTTAGCATGACCACCCGTTGGGTCGCGCCACGAAAGAGGTTCATCAGTTCTTCCGCCTGCGAACCCGAACTGATGATTAGGTCAATCACCACATCGGGAGCAAAGCGCTTCAGTTCCTCAGCGCTGGCGTTGAGTTGGTTACACTCACCCCGAATCTCGTCCACGCCCGCGGGCACGGCCGTGGTGCCGCGGTGAAACACCGCCAGCGCGTGCCCTTGCTTCTTGAGTGCGGCCACGGCGAACCGCCCGATGAAGCCATTTCCGCCAATGAGGAGGATGCGCATAGGACAGTCAAATAATCACAAGAAAACGCATCCCGTACTAGAAAATTCTCTTGTTTCCACAACCTAAGCTGACAAGAGAAAAGACATGCGCGTTCTTTGCGCAAGGATGGGATTTTTATGCATTTCCGTGTCGCACGAGGAACGACGATAACGGGTTCCAGTTCCCTGGCGCTCCTGTTCTTGGGCGAAGCCGAAGGGTTAGACGGCTGGCGCTTAATCCCCCGCCTCTTTCATCTCCCGCTCCATTACCCTCCGCAGCGCGCCATTGATCCGCGTCTGATAGCGGCGTCCGTCCCTCCGGAACCAGGCCAGCACGTCGGCGTCCAGCCGCAAGGTGATCGGCTTCTTGATCGGCTTGTAGAATTCCATTACCTCGCGCATCGAAACCGGACTCCGCCTCGATGGCTCGGCGGATGCCGTCAGGCTCAAACCCTTCCCTTGCCCGCTCTTCCGCCGCGCGCCCGCAGTTGCAGCTTTGTCACTCCGCCGCCCACTCTTGCTGCTCTTCGTAACTCGTTCTTTATGTTTCATGTATCCCACTATACTTATCTTATTGTACGTACACAATCGTAATAAAAGTGTTCCTGCAGGAACACTGTGGAAATCTCTGCTGGAATCCCGCCAACCCTCTCATCCTGCTGCGCTTTCTTCCAGCGCGATGTCGTCATCCTCCATGAACCCGAAGACCTCCTGCGGCACCGGATTCTGCCACACCGGCGCGAAAGACTGTCGGTGTAGCGGGGTTGGCCCGAACTCGCGCAGCGCCGCCAGGTGCTTGGGGGTGCTGTATCCTTTGTGCGAGGCCAGGCCGTAAGCAGGAAACACTGCATCCCATTCGCACATGATGCGATCGCGTTCCACCTTCGCCAGAATAGACGCGGCCGCGATCGAGGCCGAGAGCGCGTCCCCATGAATGATCGCCACCTGCGGTTGCTCGCAGTCGATGCGCAAGGCGTCGACGAGCAAGTGGTCCGCGGCAGGCGCCAGGCGCATCACCGCCTCGCGCATGGCCAGCCGCGAGGCGTGATAGATATTGATCTGATCGATGCGCGCTGCGTCCACTGCCGCGACCGCCCACGCCACAGCATGCTCGCGGATGCGCTCCGCCAGCACTTCGCGACGCTCAGGCAGCAGCAACTTGGAATCGCGCAGCCCGCGCACGCGGTAGGCCGGGTCGAGGATCACCGCCGCCGCGACCACGCAGCCAAACAGGGAGCCGCGTCCCACTTCATCCACACCCGCGACCCGCACCGCCCCCGACGCCCAAGCCTTTTTTTCATAACCCAGCGTGCAACGCAGCTTCTTCAGCAGTCGCAGCTTGGCCGCGGCGGGCGACATCGTTGGTGCTGACGTTGACTTCATCACAGAAGACTTCATCGCAGAGTCAGGGAGTTGTCCACCATCTTCATCCACGACAGGAATTCCTGCAAGCAAAGTTTCACGCTCAGGCAATGAAAAAGAAAAGCAGATTCCTCACTTCGCTCGGAATGACAATCCTATTTTGCTGACGTCTGAGACGGTGGCACGTGTGGGCCAAGCCTTCCCCACGTAGGTAACGCCAACCAGTAACCATTACTTAGATTACGGACGTACATTTCCCGTTAGGACATGTACTGGTAACTTGGCCTCAGTCGGACTCAACCCAAGAGGAAGTCTTGCAGAGCAAAACCAACCCGTCGGCGGAAGACGGCCTGCTCACCGGAAAGCGGGTGCATCTGGCGCTGCCTGTGCGTTGGAGTTTGATTGGGGAGGAAGGACGCGGACCGGCGGAGATGGCGTGCACCTATGACATCCACCCGCGCGGCGCGCGGTTGCTCAGCGCGCGCGAGGTCAACATCGGAGACATGGTGATGGTGGAGCGTGGTCGCAATAAAGCGATTTGCCAGGTGGTCTGGGCAGGGGATGCGGCCTCCGCGTTACGGGGACAATTCACCGTGCAATGTGTGGAAGGCAGAACGCCATGGGACGAAGAGTTGCGCCAGATGGAAGAGCAGTACCAGCCCATCGATCCCGACGGCTTTGGCCACGGTAAGTTGCCTCGCGGGTTCGGCCGTCCGCAGGCCAACCGGCGGCGGCGTCCGCGGTTTCACGTGGAGGGTCAGGCGCGGGTAATCGACGGAGTGCAGCGGGTCGAAGGCGAGGTGCAGCAGATTTCGGAATTTGGGGCGCGCATCGCGGCCACGGAAATCCTCCGACCCGGCACAGACTTCCGCCTCATGTTGAACATGTTTGACGTCAGCGTTGCGGTCAAAGCACAAGTGAAATATCTGGTCGATAATCTTGGGATGGGCGTGGAGTTTCAGGAAATCCGCCGCGGAGACCGTCCGCTGCTCAGCTATGTCTTGAGCAGGCTGCGCGCGAGAAGAGTCGAAGAGTTCGTTGACGTGGAAGTAATCAGGGAGGCGCTGCCGGTCGCCGCGGGATAGCTCCGCGCAAATGTGACGTTCCACACTCGAACAGGGCGAGAACAACCACACCGGAAGACTTTCGATTCGACCGTATCAGGCGCGTGACGGCTGCGAGGAAGCACTGAGCCCCTTCACCTCAGCTATCTGTCTCTAGTCTCCCGTATGCTGCCGGCGAGTCTACGCCTTTTCGATGTCGCGCAGGCGGGCGGCTTTGCCACGGAGTCCGCGCAGGTAGAACAATCGGGCGCGGCGAACCTTGGACGAACGCAGCAGTTCGACCTTGTCGATCACCTTGGAATGAATGGGGAAGATGCGCTCCACGCCCTGGCCGAAGCTGATCTTGCGCACCGTAAAGCTGGCTTGCGGTCCATTGTCGCGCTTGATAACCACGCCTTCGAAGGCCTGCACACGTTCCTTGTCGCCTTCCTTGATCTTCACGTGGACACGGACGGTGTCGCCGGGACGGAACGGGGGGATGTCGGTGCGTTGCGATTTCGCCAGCAGTTTTTCGATGATTAGATTTGACATTGTCGTTTATCCTTCGTTGTTCAATCTCTGAGATTTCGGGTCTTAGGTTTTGGGTATTAGGTCTTAGGCCTGACCCCAAGACCTAACACCTAAGACCCAACACCTTCTTAGTTCGCAATCGCTAACCGCGACCGCCCTTGATGCGGGCCAAAATCTTGCTGTCTTCGTCGCTGAGCTGCACGCCCTCGAGTAAATCCGGGCGGTTGCGCAGCGTTTTTTCCAGCGCTCGCTGCCGGCGCCAGCGGCGGATTTCCTGGTGATCACCGTTCAGCAGAACTTCCGGCACCGTCATCCCGCGAAAATCCGCGGGGCGCGTGTAATGCGGATAATCCAGCAATCCGCCGGAACCGCAGGTCGAATCCGCTGCGCCCGCCTGCGCCTCCACATGCGCGGTGAATGATTCCTGCCGCGTGGAGGCTTCATTACCCACTGCGCCGGGAAGCAAACGCGTGACCGCTTCAATGATTACGGCTGCGGCCAACTCTCCGCCGCTGAGCACGTAGTCCCCGATCGAAAGCTCGCGGTCGGCGAGAAAATCGGCGACGCGCTCGTCCACTCCCTCGTAGCGGCCGCAGACGAGAACGATGCGGTCGAGCGCCGCCAATTCTGCGGCGACCGGCTGCGTGAAGCGCTGGCCCTGCGCCGATAACAAAATCACCGACTGCTTCGCGCGCCCGGCGATCCTGTCTTCGCGCGAGGCCAGTTGCAACGACTCCAAACATTCAAAGAGCGGTTCCGGCTTGAGCACCATGCCCTCGCCGCCGCCGAACGGGCGGTCGTCCACGGTGCGGTGCTTGTCATGCGTGAACTGCCGCAAATCGTGGACTTCGATTTTCGCCAGACCCATCTCGCAGGCCCGGCGGGTGATACCGTGATCCAGCGGTCCGCTGAAGAAGCCGGGGAAGATCGTGAGAATATCGGCTTTCATCTCGAACCAAGAAACCTTTAGCCACAGAGGGGACTGAGGTTCACAGAGCGAAACTCTTCTTCAGCGCCTCTTCTTCTTTCTTTCGGACTGCTGTTCCTGCTTCTCTTCTGCCGTCACGGGAGCATTGATTTCGAGCATGCCCTCGGGAAGGTTCATGCGCACTTGCCGCTGCGCGACGTCCACACCTTCCAGATACCCTTCCGCGAAGGGCACTTCAAACTTTTTGCCCGCCCCGTTTGCGATGATCAGCAGCGGGGCTTCACCGGCGCCAAACTGAACGTCTTCGATGCTGCCAATCTCGCGGGCTTGATCGAGAACTACACAGCCGATCAGGTCGCTGACGTAATTCCAGCCTGGCTCAAGCTCCGCACGCTCTGCGCTGGGGACCTGCAATTCAGATCCAACCAAAAGGTCGGCATCGGAAATCGAATCCACGCCGCGAAACTTCAGAACCAGCAGACCCTTGTGCGGCCACAGATCTTCGACTTCCAGTTCGCGCCGGGAGTCCTGTAGCTTTCCCAGAGCGAACAACTTCATGCCTGCAGCGAAGCGTTCCGGCACGTCGCTGTGAATCTCGGCGGCGACTTCGCCACGACGGCCCTGGGTTTTCAGGACCAAGGCCAGGGTTATGAAGTCGCCGTTTGTTCTAGAATTCACGGCATTCGGCGGATTCCAGGTTCATTTCGCGCAGCGTCCGTTGCGCCAAAGCAATTGGAAACTTTCTTCCCACTGCGGGGCTTGTTCTCTCCGGCGGTCCTACCCCACGGCTTACACCGTGGACAGCATTCTTCCGCCGCTCTGCGGCCGAGGAATGTCTTAAGTTCTCTTGCCCAGGCTACTCGATGATTTCGAGCGTGTAGCGCTTGTGCGCCCGGTGACCGGCAGCGCTCAGCAGGGCGCGCAGGGCGCGAGCCGTGCGCCCCTGGCGTCCGATAACCTTCCCTACATCGCTTTCGGCGACTTCCAGTTCGATCACGTCGTCGTCGAACTTCTCGACAAAAACTTCGTCGGGAGAGTCGACCAGCGATTTCGCAATCAGCTCAACGAGAGCGCGCACATCTCCGGAGGGCTCAGTCATAATCCTATAGTTCTCGCAGTGCAATTGAGGTTAATGGTCCACCCTTCGATTGCGCTCAGGGCAGGCTCCTTTCGCCAAGAAAAGCGAAAAGATTGGGCACCCGCATCGAGTCTTAGGCGACGGACTCGGCGGCAGCCGGAGCCGGAGGCTTGGAGAACAGTTTGTTCACCCGATCCGACATCTGCGCGCCCTTCGACACCCAGTACTCGACGCGATCGCGCTTCAGTTCGACGCTGGCGGGATTGGTGCGGGGATTGTAGGTCCCGACCACTTCCACCGGACGGCCGTTGCGGGCGCGCGCCTTCTCAATCACCACAATGCGATAGTGCGGTTGTTTGCGCGCACCTCGGCGCGCCAGACGAATCATTAACACGGGTCTTATATCCTTGTTCCGGAAGAGTCCGGTGAGATCGAGGCAAACTCTTATTATGCCGGAGGTTAGGTGGAATGGCAAGGGCGGGAATCTGTCTTCGTATGAAAAACATTACTCTCAGCGCGGAAGAAAGCCTGATCGAACAAGCACGGTTGGTAGCACGGTCCCAGCACAAGACGTTAAACGCAGCATTCCGCGAGTGGCTGGAACAGTATGCGGCGCGCGCGGGAGGGGGCACCGCGGTGGATGCGTTGATGCGACGACTTCGCCACGTGCGCTCAGGGGGTCCGTATACCCGGGATGAGATGAATGAGCGGTAGATTTTTCCTTGATACCAACATCTTCGTTTACACCTTCAACGTCAAAGCAGCTGCCAAAGCGAAAAGGGCGGCGCAACTGATTCGCCGCGCTGCCGGCACCGGGGAGGGCATCATAAGCTACCAGGTCGTCCAGGAGTTCTTCAGCGTCGCTTTTCGGCGGTTCCCGCAACCCATGAGTGTGGCGGAGGCGGAATAATACCTGATCACCGTACTCCGTCCTCTCTTGGTTGTGCACTCCTCCCTCGCGATTTGCTTCGAAGCTCTGCGGATCGCGGAGAAACATCGATTGTCATGGTACGACGCACTAATCGTTGCGGCGTCTTTGGAGGGCCAATGCGACAGGCTTTATAGCGAAGACCTGCAGCACGGACGAAAGATCGAAAGCCTGCGGATTGAGAATCCGTTCGCCTAAGCGCTCCTTTCCGCGGTGGAGCGCCACAAATCGAGCGCTCTCCACGAAAATCCCCACCCTTGCGCACAGAACGCGCAAGGATGGGGCACCCGCTGAACGGTTGGAATCGCGCGATGTTATGCGACGGCTTTCGTTCTTGGGGCGGTTGCTTGGGTTTTGGCAGCTGGCTTGGCAAGGAAGCTCATCAGGGCGCTGTTGACTTCGTCGGCATGCGTCCACGCTATGTTGTGCGGACCGTCTTTGATGACGACGAGTTCGGCGCCGTTGATCAGCTTGGCGGTGCGTTGCCCTGCAGCCGAAAACGGAACGATGCGATCCGAGTCGCCCTGAATCACCAGCGTGGGCACATCGATGCGCGCCACGTCGTTGCGGAAGTCCTCATGCCAGGCGGGCACGCAGACCAGGCTGGCGGTGGCGGAAGCGGAGGCCGCCACATTCCAGCTTGCCTGAACCGCCTGCTCGCTGACGCGCTTTCCCAGATAGACGTCGGTGTTGTAGAAGTCTTTGAAAAATTCTGTGAAGAAGGCGTAACGATCGGCGGAGACAGCTTTCTCGATGCCTTCGAACACGCTGCCATCGACTCCTTCGGGATTGTCTGCGGTCTTCAGCAGGAAGGGCGGAACGCCGCTGATGATGACGGCCTTGCTGACGCCCTTCGATCCGTATTTACCGATGTAGCGCGCCACTTCGCCGCCGCCCATGGAGAAGCCCACGAGAGTAAAATCGTGCAGCTTGAGATGCGTGATGAGCTTGTGCAGATCTTCGGCAAAGGTGTCGTAGTTGTAGCCAGTGGTGGGCTGGCTAGATTGTCCGAATCCACGGCGGTCATAGGCGATGACTCGGTACCCGGCGGCGAGAAGCACAGGAACCTGTTTTTCCCAGGATGAGCTGCTGAGAGGGTATCCGTGGATCAGGACGACGGGCTTACCGGAACCATGGTCCTCGTAGTAGAGACTGATCGCACCGGAATTTTCTTTTCCCACATCAACGTGCGGCATATAGAGCCTCCTAAAAGGAACTTATTGGATTTTCGAGAAGATGAAAGTTGGTGGAGTGTTGGCGGTGTGCTGTTGCAGTAGATTGTAGACGAGTCGCTCAGGATTCACATCAAGGGCGCTTTCACAGACAGAATCCCACCCTTGCGCACAAAACGCGCAAGAATGGGGCACCCGCATCGACTCTCGAAATGGACGATACGTGGCCTCGAATTCGTTGAAGAACTCGCGGGCGGATCGTATCCGCCCATTTCTCGCGTCTTCCAGTCCTTGACGAATGCCTTCACGCGCGTCGGCGCCGGCCCCGTGATCGAGCAATTCTTGGTCCTCCCGCCTGTCCTGCGCCGGAGAGCTAACTTTCATCTTCGCCATAAGCAGAGGATACATCGCCCCTGCTAGACTCAAAGGTTTGGAGGTGCGGATTTGCAGGGTATTTACATTCTTTCGGCGGTGCGGACGGCGATTGGGAAGTTTGGAGGGGCGTTAGCGTCGTTGACTGCGGCGGACATTGGGGTGGTCGCGGCGCAAGCTGCGATGGAGCGGGCCGGGGTGCAGCCTGCGCAGGTTGAGGAAACTATTTTTGGCAACGCGCGGCAAGCTGGGGGTGGGCCGAACGTGGCGCGGCAGATTTCGGTGCGCAGCGGGGTGCCGCAGGAAGTTCCCGCCTACACCGTAAACAAGGCTTGTGCGTCGGGGATGAAGTCGATTGCGCTGGCGTACCAAGCGATTCTTTTAGGGGATGCCAACTGCATTCTGGCGGGCGGGACGGAGTCGATGTCGCGGGTTCCTTATTATCTGGACAAGGCGCGATGGGGATATCGGCTGGGCAATCAGGAATTGGTGGACGGCATGTATCGCGACGGATTTTTCTGTCCGTTGGCGAAGATGGTGATGGGCGAGACGGGCGAGGTACTGGCGGAGCAGTACAAGATTACGCGCGAGGAGCAGGATGAGTACGCGCTGGCGTCGCAGACGCGCGCGGCACGGGCGATTGCGGCGGGACGGTTTGAGGCGGAGATTGTTCCGGTAAAGATCGAGGGGAAAAAGGGTGCGACTACGTTTGCCCGCGATGAGCATCCGTTTCCGGACGCGAGTTTGGAAAAGCTGGGGAAACTGGCTGCCGTGTTTTCAAAAAACGGGACGATCACGGCGGGGAATTCTTCGGGCATCACCGACGGGGCGGCTGCGGTGGTGGTGGCTAGTGAACATTTCGTAAAGCAGAACAATTTGAATCCGCTGGCGCGAATCGTGGCGGTGACTTCGGCGGGAGTGGACCCGCGGACTATGGGGATTGGTCCCGTCCCGGCGCTGCGGAAGCTGGAAGATAAATATAATCTCAGGACGCACGAGTTCGGGCTGATCGAGCTGAACGAAGCATTCGCGGCGCAGGTGCTGGCTTGCGACCGGACGTTGAATTTGAATCGCGAACGGCTCAACGTGAATGGCGGGGCGATCGCGATCGGACATCCCATTGGGTGTACGGGCACGCGCATCACGGTGACGCTGCTGCACGAAATGCTGAAACGCAATACCAAGCGCGGAGTGGCCACACTGTGCGTGAGCGGCGGCATGGGGATGGCGCTAGCGCTGGAAAATGCGGTGTGACGGCTGTTTCGAAAGAAAGCACTAAACCGCAGAGCACGCCGAGGATTCGCGAAGATCGCAAAGATCGCCGAGATGAAGAACGAACCGCGATTTCGTTTGGCGGTAGAGTCGGACGCGGGGACTCTGCTGCGGTTCATGCGGGAATATTACGCTTTCGATGGACACGGCTTTGAGGAGCAGAAAGCGCATGTGGCGCTGATGGCGCTGCTGCGCGATCCGAATCTCGGCCGCGCGTGGCTCATTCTGGATGGCGGCGGGGCCGTGGGGTATGTCGCGCTGTGCTTTGGGTACAGCCTGGAGTGGCTGGGGCGGGATGCCTTCGTCGACGAGTTGTACCTTCTGGAGGGGTATCGCAGGCGTGGCTGGGGGCGCACGACGATGGAGTTTGTGGAGGAGGAGGCGCGGTCGGCGGGAGTGCGCACGCTTCATCTGGAAGTGGTGCGAGAGAACACGGCGGCATTGCAGGTGTACCGGAAGCTGGGGTTCGTGGAACACGAGAGCACGTTCCTGTCGAAATGGATCGCCCAGGATTTTTCCAAGCCGCAGGGGCGGAGCGGGCATTGAGAGTGAAGAAAGAATTGTGATGCCTGGAGCTCTTCGCAGATCCTTTGGCGTGCTTTGCAGCGTCTTCTTGGAGGTAGCAAGAAGCCCTGTGTGAGACGCCAGGAACGTTTCGCAGCCAGCCCTAATGCCTCCTATTGCATCTCATGTCGGTTTGGACGAGAGGCGATTGGGCTTCGGGCAACCCCATCCGGCCAGCCCAGTCGTCACCCTCCGGGGAAGTCTGTGACTCGTTTTCTGTAGGATTCTTGGCCGCGTAAGGCTCGTATGGGCGGTTCGCACAACAATCTGAGTAGAAAGATCGCGCGGACTCAGCTGCCGTATGCCCTTGTAGTGTGCGCGATTCCAGTTATCGTAACCGCCTGCGGGGGCAGTGGCAGCCAACCTTTCCCGATGGCATCCACCATCTCCTCAGTCTCGGTGGCATGCATGCCTTCAGCGGTTGAAGCGCAGGCAACGTCGCAGTGCAAGGCAACGGTTCAAGGTACGGGGGCTTACAGTTCCGCGGTTACGTGGTCGGCCAGCAAAGGCATCATCAACGCGAGCGGGCTTTTCACCGCACCAGCTTCGCCCGGCACCGTGACCGTAACCGCGACCAGCTCCCAAGACACAACAAAATCCGGAACGGCGTCGGTGACTGTGCAGTCGACTCCGCCCACGATTACTGCGGTTGCAGTGACCTGCACTCCGTCAACGATAGCCGTCAGCGCAACCTCGCAGTGCACGGCAACCGTTCAAGGTACGGGGGCTTACAGTTCCGCGGTTATGTGGTCGGCCAGCAAAGGCAGCATCAACGCGAGCGGGCTTTTCACCGCACCAGCTTCGCCCGGCACCGTGACCGTAACCGCGACCAGCTCCCAAGACACAACAAAATCCGGAACGGCGTCGGTGACTGTGCAGTCGACTCCGCCCACGATTACTGCGGTTGCAGTGACCTGCACTCCCTCAACGATAGCCGTCAGCGCAACCTCGCAGTGCACGGCAACGGTCCAAGGTACGGGGGCTTACAGTTCCACGGTTACGTGGTCGGCCAGCGAAGGGACCATCAACGCAATCGGGCTTTTCACTGCAGCAGTCACCGCAGGTACCGTAAGGGTGACTGCGACCAGCACCCAAGACACCACAAAGTCCGGAACGGCGACGGTGACTGTGCAGCTACAGACGCCGCAGAGCAAGCACATCGTCCTCGTGATGGAAGAAAACCAGAGCTATGCGAAGGTGGTGGGCAATACCGGGGATTGGCCAAATCTGAACAACCTGATCAGCAGTGGAGCTCTTCCCACAAACTATTACGCGAACTCCCATCCGTCGATTGGCAACTATTTCATGCTGACGACCGGACAGTTGCTGACGACGGATGACAATTCCACCCAGGTTTGGAATGTAGACAATCTGGCCCGGCGAATGCTGGCTTCTGGGGTCTCGTTCAGGATCTATGCGGAGGGCATTACTCAAGGCTATGTCGGCGGAAATACCGGACTGTATCTGATTCGGCATAATCCTTTTGCCATGCTCTCCGATGTTGCCGACAACCCGCAGGTCGCGAACGAATGCATCTGGCCGTTCATCCAGTTCGCTGCGGACCTGGCCAGCGGTACGTTACCTGAATTCTCATTTATCGTTCCAGATGTCGATGACGACGCACACAATGGGACGCCGCAGCAGGCGGACGTTTGGTTGCAGGCGAACGTCGTCGTCCCCTTGTCGAACTCCTCCGCATTCGCATCCGGAGGGGATGGCATTCTCCTCGTAGACTTCGATGAAGCGGCAGACACCGATACCGCATACGGCGGCGGTCACGTCGCTCCCGTTCTCTGGGGACCGAACGTAAAGGTCGGCTATACGCAAACCTCCAGCACGGTGTACCAGCATCAGAGCATGCTACGTACCGTTATGGAGGCACTTCAGCTGACAAATCCTCCCGATGCCGCGGCCAGCGCAGCGTCGATGGCAGAGTTCTTCGTGCAAAAGTAATGCTCATGATTCTGCCCGGAGCTGGGAAGTGTAAGACAACTACGCAACTCGACGGTCCTATGGTCTTTTGTTGCCCAGCTCTAGGAAGCAGCGGCGACTTCTGCTATGCTTTTCGGGTTTTTCACCTTGGGGCGAGATCGCGCCGCGAACTTTCCGGCGAGCGATCGATAAGGGAGGCTATCGTGGTTCGACGCATCATGGGTTTTTTCTGCTTGCTCGGGTGCCTGGGGATCGGCCATCGGGCGCTTGCGCAGGAGTTTTCTGCCGACGTGGTGACCTCGAAAGCAGGCAATGCGGGGTTTAAGAAGGTTTATGCGGGAAAGGACAAGGTGCGGTTCGAAGTGGAGGGTCGGAATCCGGCGATGGGACCCACCGCGGCCATCCTCGATGAAGCGCAACATAAGTACATCGTGCTGATTGCGGAGCGGCACATGTACATGGACGCACCGCTGATGATGATTAAACCGTTGATCACTCAGTTCTGGCGCGTGCAGGATGTGGATGACGCCTGCCCGCAGTGGAAAAAAACTGCCGAACAAGCGGGAACCGACAAGAACTGGGGCAGCTGCACGAAGGTAGGCAGCGACAGTGTGAACGGACGGAGCGCGGTTAAGTACGAAGGCGTTTCAAGCAAGGGCGAGAAGGGTGATGTGTGGGTTGACACGAAACTTCACTGTGTCGTGAAAACGGATGGCGCCAACGGAAGCATGGAGCTGCGCAATATTCAGGAAGGGTCGCAGCCGGCGAGTCTGTTCGAGATTCCGTCGGGTTACACCAAGTTTGATATGGGCAGCATGACGAGGCAGCAGCAGTAAAACAAGAACGCCAGCTCAGAGGATGCGAAGGAGCACGGAGAACGGCAGTGTCTCCGTTTGCCCGTACGCTACTCGAGCTTCGCTCGAGCGGACAGCCAAGGGCGGCTGTCCCCACACGGGTATTGCCGCGTTGCGCAAGAAAAATCGGGGCACTATACTCAACGCAGTAGCCCGCTGAGAAGTTTTCCCGGAGCAACAATGGCTTTGTCCGCAGTGATCGTGGACGACGAGCAGCTCGCCCGCGACGAACTCGCCTATCTGCTTAAGAATGCCGACGACGTGAATGTCGTAGCCCAGGGCAAGAACGGACTGGAAGCCCTCAACCTGATCAAGGAGCATAATCCTGACCTGGTTTTTCTGGATGTGCAGATGCCTGGGCTGGATGGCTTCGGAGTGATCAAGAAGCTGCTCGACAAGAAAATTCCCCTGCCTAAGATCATCTTCGCTACCGCGTTTGACCAGTATGCGGTGAAGGCGTTCGAGGTGAACGCGGTCGACTATCTGCTGAAGCCTTTTGACAAGAAGCGCGTGGCACAGGCGATCCAGAAAGCGCGAGCCAAGCAGGACGCGGATGGGCTGCCGGCGGAGAAGATCGAGACGCTGGTGCGGATGATCGAATCGCAGAAGCAACCGGCCTCGAAGGTTCTGCTCAAGACAGTGGGGCGCATGTTTCTAGTGGACCAGAAAGACATCTGTTATGCGTGGATCGAAGACGGCGTGATCACGGTGGTGACCGGCGGGCCGGCGGGCATGGAAGGACAATCGAACTGCCGGACGCTCGAGGAACTGCTGGACAGTTTAGACACGAATCTTTTCTGGCGGGCACACCGCTCCTACCTCGTGAATATCAACCGCATCCGCGAAGTCGTTCCCTGGTTCAAGAGCTCCTACCAGTTGCGCATGGACGACAAGAAGCAGACCGAGATCCCGGTCAGCCGGGCTCAGACTAAGCGGCTGCGGGAACTGTTCGGACTCTAAGCTCTCCTGGTGCAAGCTTTCCCCGGCGCAATGACAAACGTTGGCCTGCGGTTCGGCGCTGGGACGGCGCGAGTCTGGGCTCAGGGTGTGCGGAGGCTTGGCGAAGGTCTGAGTTCGTTCCACCACAGCGAACAGATCGTTGATCAGCGTGCCCGAATACATTTTCATCATCTCCGCCCAAAAGTGGCGGAGCAGTGTTCAGCACAACTCCGGAGGACAACTGTAACGGAAGTCGTCCTCCGGTTCCTCAGGGGAGGGCTAAACTGCCAGAGCTTCCAACGCCGAGCGGTCCCGAATCACGAGTGTGGGGCCGTCTAGTCGAATTAACTGCTTCTTTTTCAGATCGCTTAGAAGACGGGTTACGGTTTCGCGAGACGAGCCAATGCGCTGTGCCATTTCTTCATGGGTCATGGAGGAATGGATGCGTGTCTCGGCGGCTTCCACGCCCTGCGTCGGCGAGTGCGACAGCAACAGCCTGGCGAGCTTACCGGCGGAAGAACGGGTGAGCACCAGATCGTGAATGTCGCGATAGGCGGATTGGAAATCACGGCTCAGAGACTGCGCCGTGTGCATCCCGACTTCGCTGTGAGACTGCATCAGTTCCAGGAATTGTTTTCGATCCACAAAGTTCAGCATGCAGGGGGTAGCAGTTTCGGCGGTCGATTCATACCCCTTGCCGGAGATGGAAGCGCTGAGGCCGAGGGCCTCTCCGGCATCCGCGGTTTTGAGAATGAGAATCTTGCCTTCGCGCGAGGTGGTGGAAAGGTTCACTTTGCCCGAGCACAGAATGAACATGCCGCGCGGGCTTTGCCCTTCGACAAATAGGATTGCCCCAGCCGGGAGGATACTCTTGTGGCTGACTTCATTCAGCGACTGCAGTGCGGACGGAGAGAGCCCGCAAAAGAATCCGGGGGTGGCATTCGTGCATTCGGTGCAGTTGTCGATGATGTCAAGTCCATAGGGTGCCATATCTATCTCCATCGAAGAGGACCGTTTCTGTTTGGGAACGCGGCACGAGCCAGTGCCTTGACCGAGCCTGGCCAGATGGCGCGAACTGGCGAGCAGGGCACGGGCATGAGCACGGGTGTCGCCGTGCGAACTCTGAGCGGCCGCCAGCAACTCCCAGGCAGCGCTGGGTTCTTCCTGTTGTTCCCACGCCAGATGACAGGCGAACAGATAGAGGGGATCGAGTTCCTGCGAGTGAGTCTGGGGATCAGGTTGAAGATCGGGGCCGAACAATGGCCGCTCGATCACGGATGTACTCCATCCGGTGGCAAGGTTGGAATGATCGCCCAGAAGTGGTTTGGGCACAGGTTGTGCGGCATTCAGGATCTGACTCGGAACGCTCGAGCTGACCCGTTGATATTTGCTTGTTAACAACACTGCAACGACTCCATAAAGCGGGCGCGTGGGCCCGTGAAATTTGTTTCCGGGGGAGAACGGCAATTTCTCTGCGAGGTCGAGAACAAATCTGGGACCGGCCAGAGTCAGAGAAGTTAAGCACTGTGCACGTTAGATTCCGGAAATGGGCGGCGATGGGAGACGGAGAACTTCTCTGTTTGGAACAAGTTCCAAGACGGTAACTGCGCAGACGAGTGGCGGTGAGGTGTGGAAAATCGGCAACCTGCCGATTAGCCGTCATTCTCCTATAGGTGCACCTAAGGCGCGCAGACAATGTCCTGCTATGGGAAGGGACTAACTTCGATGCGGAGCGGAATAATCCTGGCGTGTAATTCTCAGGCGCTGCATTTTGGATTGCAGGGTGGTGCGTTTCAACCCGAGCCGGCGAGCAGCCCCGTCCGGTCCGGAGAGCATGCCTGCGGTTTCGCAGAGCACGCGGAGGATGTGCTCGCGCTCAGCGCTATCCAAGCTTTGATCTGGGCTGGGATCGGATCCAGAAACCGGGGGCCGGCTGTCGGTCCGCATTTCCGTTAATGGGACATGCAGGGCATTGCCGTCGCTCAGGATGACGGACCTTTCCATCAGATTTTCGAGTTCGCGGATGTTCCCAGGCCATGGCCATGCAGTCAGCATTTTCATCGTCTCTTTGGGAATGGTTTCGATAGGGCGGTCCATGCGCACGGCAAACTTGCGAACGAAGTAGCGGACCAGCAGGGGAATATCCTCCCGGCGCTCGCGCAAGGGAGGCACGCGGATAGGAAATACGCTGAGACGGTAGAACAGATCACTGCGAAATTCATGCTGCGCCATTCCCTTGGCCAAATCCCGATTCGTGGCTGCGACCAGCCGCAGGTTCACTTTGATAGTGCGGTTGCTGCCGAGCCGTTCGAACTCATGATCCTGAAGAACGCGCAGCAGTTTAGGCTGCAGTTCGATAGGAATTTCGCCAACTTCATCGAGAAACAATGTTCCGCGATCCGCCAGTTCCATGCGTCCGATTTTTTGGCTAATGGCCCCAGTAAAAGCGCCTCTCTCGTGGCCGAACAATTCGCTTTCGAGCAAGCCGGTGGGGATGGCGGCACAGTTGAGCTTGATGAAGGGGGCGTCCTTGCGACGGCTCATGCGATGGAGGGCGCGGGCGATCAATTCCTTGCCAGTTCCGGTCTCCCCCAAGATCAAGACGGTGGCCTCACTGGGAGCGACGATGGTTACCTGATCGAGGACCTGTTTAAGCGCCGGACTGTCGCCAATGATTTCTTCGAATAGGCCTTGAGAGCGCAGGTCGCCTTCCAGATATTTCTTCTCCTCGGCCAAGCGCTCTTTGAGGGCTTCGATCTCGGCGACCACTCGATGATTTTCCAGAGCCACGGCGAACTGGGCGGCAACCTGGTTGAGCAGGTTCAGGTCGTCGGGGTGAAATGCGTCTTTGCGAGTACTGCCGAGGACGAGAACACCCAACGGGCCGTTGGGACGCAGAAGCGGGACGCAACACAGGGATCGAAGTCCTTCCGCCAGAAGATTCCTTGTGATCTCGGCTTCAAAGCCCTGCATCTGTTTTTTCGAGAAAATCAGAGGGGAGCCTTCAAGCAGGGCGCGCCCGCCGGGACTATTGTGGGGGCTGATGGGCAGGCCCGAAAGCAATCCTTTGCCTAATGGGAAGTCTTCGGCTTGGCGAACCAGAAGCCCGCTATTGGCGTCGTGCATCTCGAAACCGGCGTATTCGTGGCGCAGGACTCTGCGGATGCGCGCGGAGATTCGAGGGAAAGCCTGCTGCAGATTCCAGTTCGACGCCAGGATCGTGCTCACGTCCAACAACATCTGCAGGCGGTTCGTCTCTTTGCCCAGTTTCCCGCCAACGTCGTGGAGCGATTGTTCCAGTCTCTTTTGCTCAGTAGTCTCGACGACGACGACGGCGATTCGCTTGACTGTCCCGGATTCATCTTTGATGGGGAAGAAGTGCTCAATCCAGTGGCCGGCTTCCGTCCTTGTGGGGAGCACGACGGACAGCGCGAGATTGGCAACAGGCTCCCCGGTTGAAAACACACGTCGAACCTCGGATTCGACCACGCCGGCGGCATTTACCATGACTTCCCGTACCGTTTTGCCTATGTGGTCTGCGGCGGGTATGCCGTTCATGGCCGCGAGAGTGCTATTGATCGCAAGATAGCGCAGCTCGGAATCCAAAATGCAAAGCCCGACAGTAGACGAACTGAAATAGGCAGCGAGCAACTTCTCTGGTTCGGTGAAAGCTTCAGGGTGCGCGAAGGGAATTAGACCGCCTGAGGCGAAATCGCAAAGATCAGTCTGCATGGGAGGGAACCTCAGTCCGCGGGAGTGGCCTTGCGTCTCGCCCTGCTAAATGATTGGTTCGACTCTCTTCTGTCCCTGCCCCAATACCAATTACATCAAGAATCTTATTTATCCAGAAACCGGGATTCGCCTGAATCGAGGATGGGGGAAAGCCGAGTGAAAAGGAGAAGGTGAAACTGGGAAGGACGGTGTGTGAGAAGCGTGGCAGGAAATCGCTGCCATCGGCGAATAGGGACAGAAACTCGGCCACACTGCGAAGTGTGGAGCGGCGCGGCAATTTAAGTTTCAAGCGTGGCGCGCTTGAAGGGTACACAGATAAACAGCTCCGTCGCCGCCTTCCCCCTCAAGAAGGCGGACTGTGGAATGCGGTCTTTATAACAGAGACTCTAGGCAGAGCGAACAAGGGGACGAGGTTTGTTCGGTTTTCGTAACAAAAAGCCCGCAGTCCGGAACTCGCGTGGTCGGGGCGTGAAATTTGGCGAACCAGTCCCGACCTGAAACGGACAGGGGCTGCACCCTGACAGAACTATAATGGCTCCATGGCGCGAGGTTGGGAAAGCAAATCCGTAGAAGCGCAGCAGGCCGAGGCAAGCGAAAAATCGGCTAAGCCACGTCCGCCGATGAGCGCTGCAGAAGCCGCCCACTGGAGGGAAAAAGAGAGTCTTCGGCTATCGCGGCAAAGAGTGCTGCAGCAGTTGGAGGCGAGCACGAATCCCCGCCACCGCAAGATGCTGCAAGACTCCTTGGCGGACCTGGATCAAAAGCTAAGCAAGTAAGAAAGGGACATTAGACCTTGGACGTCAGACCTTGGACGTCAGACCTTCGCCTTGAAGAGTTTGCATCCGGGGTCGAGGGCCTGTCGAAGGTCCAAGGTCCGAGGTTCGGGGGTCCCGCTCCTCACGTATAATGATCGTTTTATGACAGCCTACGTTTACGTCTCTCTGAAGAAAAGCGTTCTCGACCCCCAAGGCAAAACCATTCACGGCGCGCTCAAGAAGATGGGATACAAAGGCCTGGAAAGTGTTCGCCAGGGGAAGTATTTTGAGCTGACGCTGGACGGAGGACTGTCGCGCGAAGAGGCGCAGGCCGAGGTCGAGCGCATCGCCCGCGAAGTGTTGACCAACCCCGTCATTGAAGAGTTTCGCTTCTCCCTAGCCGAGTAGAAGTAGACCGGGAAATCCTTTGAGGTTCTTATGTGTGGCATTGTCGGGTACGTCGGTAAGAAAAGTGTAGTTCCAATTATCATTGAGGGCCTGCGACGGCTGGAATATCGCGGGTATGATTCGGCCGGGATCGCGGTAGCTGGGAACGGCGAGGGTCTGCAGCTTCGGCGGGCCGAGGGCAAGCTGCGCAACCTGGAAGAAGCCATCCGCTTGAAGCCGCTCGATGGCACCTATGGCATTGGGCATACACGCTGGGCCACGCACGGACGTCCTACCGAAGAAAACGCTCACCCCCACCGCGACTGCACCGGGAAGATCGTGGTGGTCCACAACGGGATCGTCGAAAACTATCTCAGCCTGAAGAAGAAGCTGACGGAAGAAGGGCATAAGTTCACTACCGAGACCGACACCGAAGTCATTGCCCATCTGATCGAGAAATATTCCGGGAGCTCGGGAAATGGCAAGAGGCCTTCCTTGGAAGACGCGGTGCGCCAGACGGTCAAGCAACTCACCGGCGTTTTTGCCTTAGCGGTGATTTCAACCGACGAACCCAACAAGATAGTCGCGGCGCGCAATGGACCACCGGCAGTGATCGGGTTGGGGAACGATGAGTATTTCGTGGCGTCGGATGTGCCCGCCATCCTGTATCACACGCGCGACATTTTCTTTCTGGCGGACGGGGACATGGCCGTGGTCACCGCGGACGGAGTGCAGCTGACGGACTTCGACGGCAAACCCGTGGTGCGGCAGGTGCAGCACGTGATGTGGGATCCCATTCTGGCGGAAAAGGGCGGCTTCAAGCACTTCATGCTCAAGGAAATTTATGAGCAGCCGCGCGCCGTTCGCGATACGACTCTGGGCCGGGTCTCGCAGGAGACGGGCCATATTTTTCTCGACCAGATGGAAATCACCGAGGCCGAGTTCCGGTCGGCGAGCAAGATCAACATCATTGCGTGCGGAACCAGTTGGCACGCCGGGCAGGCGGGCAAGTTCATGATCGAAACGCTGGCGCGTGTCCCAGTGGAAGTGGACTATGCCAGCGAATGGCGCTACCGGAATCCGATCGTGGATCCGGAGACCATCACGCTGGTGGTTTCGCAATCGGGCGAGACGGCGGATACGATCGCCGCTCAACGCGAAGCCAAAGCCAGAGGATCGAAGACGCTGGCCATCTGCAACGTGGTGGGATCGATGATCACGCGCGAGGCGCAAGGCACGATTTACACCCATGCCGGGCCCGAGATCGGCGTAGCGTCGACGAAGGCTTTTACGGGACAGCTCGCTGCGCTGTATATCTTCGCGATGTATCTGGCGCAGGTGCGCGGCAGTATGAGTGCCGAGCAAGCGCGGGCGGCGATGGTGGAACTGACGCGCATTCCGGCGAAGCTCGAAACCATCCTCACTCATGATGAAGCCTGCGATGACCTGGCCAAGCGATATCAGAAGGTCCATGATTTCTTGTTTCTGGGCCGGGGAATCCATTATCCGATCGCGCTGGAAGGTGCCCTGAAGCTGAAAGAGATTTCCTACATTCACGCCGAAGGGTATCCCGCCGGCGAGATGAAGCATGGGCCCAACGCGCTGATTGATGAAAACCTTCCGGTAGTGGTGATTGCGACCCGGGACGTGAACAATCCGGGCTCGGTGCTGCGCTACGAGAAGACCATCTCCAATTTGAAGGAAGTGAAAGCGCGGTCGGGGGTGGTGATCGCGCTGGCCACCGAGGGGGATGAGGAGATCAAGGAAGCGGCGGATCACATTCTCTACGTTCCGGCGGCGCCGGAGGAGTTGTCGCCGATTCTGGAAATCGTTCCGCTGCAGTTGCTGGCGTATCACATTGCGGTGCGGCGCGGTTGCGACGTGGATCAGCCGAGAAATCTGGCGAAATCGGTGACGGTGGAGTAGAACACTCCCCGACACAACTCCTCACGACGGCCTCGTCGCGACACGTCAGCGCCTGCGGTCAGGCAGTCTCATCGAAGACGTACTCGTGTTGGCCGTCGCGGATGATCAGCACGCGCTTGCCCGCACGATCGCCGACCACGAATTCGAATCCGTCAGTGCCGGGATCGACAGTGATGAATGAGGTCGTGCCATCATCATTCTTTCGCGAAGCCACGGTGCTTTTCCATTCGCCGAGATCGAATGTAGTACTCCGTTGTCGGTCAGCACTGCAAGGTCGCCGAGTTCCTTGCTGGAATAATGTTTGGCCAAACCAGAGACCAGCGCCGGCGCGGCCGGCACTACGAGGCGTTCGCGGTCTTTGGCGAGTGCGGCTTTGTGGGTCGCGGCGCGGGAGGCAACGTCGGCGACGGCTTCCGGCTTGCCGTCGAAGACGACCTCGAGCAAACGACGCCCGAATGGACCCAGAAGCATGCCGCCGTTATCAGAATTGGTGAGCAGCACGGCGCCGATGCCGGAGTCCGGCAGGAAGTAAAGGTTGCTCTTGAAGCCTGACATGCTGCCGCCGTGACTCACCACCGGAACGCCGTAGGTGCGGTCGACGATCAAGCCCATGCCATAAAACGCGTCTTCGCCAAGGGAAATTTGCGGCGCACGACGCATCAGCAAATTTTCTGCTGAAACCAGTCGCTGGCCGTTGGGCAACTTGCCTTGCGTGAGTTCATCTTGCACGTAACGAATCAGGTCGGCAGACGAGGTCCACACGGCACCCGCGGGACGGGCCGGCACGATCGAGTAATTGATCGCCATGCTGGCCACGGTTGGCTTGCCGTCGATATCGTCGCCGTGCGGGCTGGCATGGTTGCCGGCGAGCGCGCGCGCATAATCGAAGGTCGTCGACCTCATCCCCAGCGGATCGAAAATCTTTTGCTGCATCGCTTTGTCATAAGCGGCGCCGAGTTCCAGGTTGGGATAGACAAGGTGCGCGCCAATGTATCCAGCGGCGGCCGCCATCAGGTTACTGTACTGAAAAACTTCGCCGAACTTACTGGTTGGCTGCATGGTTCCGAGCAGAGCCAGTTCGGTTTCTGGCGTGGCATTCTTGAATTCGAATAACCATTCCAGATCCTGTCGCGGAACTCCGGTGCAGGCGCAGATCAGGTTTTTGACGAGAACTTTTTTCGTGGTATCGGCGTCGCCCAGTTTGAAGGCTGGATAGACATCGATCACCGGCTCATCCCACTTCAACTTTTTCTCGTCGACGAGTTCGGCCAGCAGCAGCGTCGTCATTCCTTTGGTGTTGGACGCCGCCATGAACACGGTATTTTCGTCGACCTTCTCCGGCTTGCCGAGTTCGCGCACGCCGAACCCGCCCTCGTAGACGATCTTGCCGCCGTCAATGAGAGCGATCGAGACGCCGGGGATGCCGAGTTGCTGCATGGAGGTTTCCACGAACGATTTGAGTTGATCGATGTGTGCGGCATCCAGCGGGTGCGGCGTACGGCCCGCAAACGACTCGCGCTTGTAGTCCTTGGGTCGGAGGCTTTCAAAGACCAGCCCGATCGGGGCGGAGCGCTTCTCCACCGTGGGATCGGTTCCTTCCAGAATGACCACGGTCCAGCGATTGCCGGCACGCAGTGCGAGTGCCTGGACGGCAGCCCGCTCGTTGGGCGAGGTCTCGTAGTCAAACACCTGGCGCTCTTCCCATCCCTCGCGCGCGGGACGCGGCGTGACCAGCTTAATGGGCCGCTTGGATTCGGGCTTGTAGGCGGCCCAAGCCTCAGCGACCGCGGCCTTCGCGTCGGCGGCCTGTGAGTCGAAAATGCAGACGTGCGTGTCAGTCTCGGGCGGCGTCAGGATGACGAGGTCGTTCCTGGTCTCGATTGACCACCCGGAAGGAACTTTGAAAGTGGCGCCGGCCGACGTAACACGCGGAGTATCGGCCGTCACGTGCTCGATCGCTGGTTTTGTTTCCGCCGCCTGTGGACCCGGGAGGTGCAATTCTATGGGCCCGGTGTCGCCGGCAGCGGTGAATTTGCCGCGCAGGATCCCTGCATCGAATGCGGCCTCGATGGTTACCGTGTCCCCGCTCGACTCCAGTGTCAAATACAGTTGGTTGGCGTCGAAATGCCCGTCTTGAACCGTGTAAGTGCCGACCGACGACACCGCCCCTCCCGCGTAGCGCCCGTTGTCGCAATGGAGGTTGAGCGTGACATCGAGTTTTCCAGCTTGCTGACTGATGGCGGTACCTGCAAAGGAACCGGCTGGATCGGTCGGCTTGCAACCGTTCTGAGCCTGGCCTGAAACAGACCACATCACAAGTGCCAACGCGACAGACGCGAAGCGAAATGGATTCATCTTTGCTGTTCCTCCTGCTTGAGACGAGCATCCCTAAGTTTCGCCACCATTATATGGTCATAAGCATCGAGTTGATTCCTGACCGTTCCTCGCTATGCGGAAGGTGAACTCGGCTGCTGTCGAGGGAACGCCATTCTCAGCCGCCATAAAGTCGCGGCCAGCGATGCCAGTGCGGCGCCCCATACCGTGAAGGCGGTCTTCACCACCCAAGTTGGCACGGCTCCCACACGGCGCAGCAGGAACGGCAGAAAATTCCACGTACTGATGTGGACGTAATCCCATTGGTCATCCTTCATGGCGTCGGTGTTTAATCCCCATGCGTCCATTTTGCCGAGAGCGAAAGCGACGATGTTCTTGAAGCGCAGCGCAATCACAAACGTGGGATGGCCGAAGGTCTCCATCTGGTAGATCTCGAGAGGAAGCCAGAAGGCCAGCGACGCGATCTGAATGATAAGGCTGACAGCGATGAGCACGAAGCTGCCACGCCACATCCACGGGCTTAGATTCGCGCGATGACGCAACAAGAGGGGGGCGGCAAGGAGCGCCATCATTTCTACCGCGGTCGAAACGTAGCGGTCTCCCCAGGCGAAGTCGCCCGCCCAGTACGTGTATCGCGCGTAGAAGCAGAGATAGCCGAGCAGGAGCAGCAGCGACGTCACCGAGTAAGCTCGGACTTCGGCGGTAAGACGATTCCACAAAAGTGCGAGGAGTACGAGAGCGAGCACGAGAAGCGGATCGAAGAGGAAGATCGATTTCTCGGGCTTGAAGAGCGCGCCCAGAACGCCTTCGTGAAGGGGCGTGCTCCAGGGAAAGTTTGCGGGCAGAGTGGGATCTTGCAGACGCGATTCTCGCGCGAAGATTGGGAGATAGGTCTGGGTCACGGATCCGAAGCGGTAGAAGCTGTAGAAACGCTCGACGACCGCAAACAAGGCGTACACCGGCACGGCGATCTTGCAGTAAGCCACCAGACGTGGCCACAGAGCACCGCCGCGCACTTGCTCGAACCAAAGTACGGCCAGCAGGAAGACGCCGGCTGCCATCAGGTCGAGGCCCGTCGTCAGACGAGTCAACAGGTTCAGGCCAAGAGCCGTCGAGCCCATGAGAAGGGCACGTAGGCTGTTGTTGCGCAGCCACTCGTACTGGAAGGAAAATCCAGTCAGAGTCAGAAGCATGATGTAGTTGTTTTCCTGCATGTTTTGGGTGTAATGCAGGTGTGTCGTGCAAAACAGCAGAGCCAGCACGCCGGCCACCGTTTCGTTTACGCTGAAGCGCAACTGGCCCAGCAGGCGGAACGCGATCAGTACCGTGAGCACGTTGACCAGGATATTGGTGCTATAGCTGACGACAATGCTACGCACGGCGGGATCATCTTCGTATCCGGAGAACATGTGCCATTGCGCGATCCACGTGCCGACCAAGTCCGCGGGCAGCATGAGCAGCGATTGTCCGATCCCATACCAACTGAAAATGCGGCCACCGGTGCCGTGCAAGCCGAACTCGGGGTAATCATTGGGAAATACCTGCGGCTGCGAAGTCCAGAGCCAGTGCGTGGTCTGCAACCGGTGCATGGTGTCGGCGGTGCCCAGTTCGCCGGATTGCACCACGAAGGCGAGCAGGCCCGCGGTCAGACACAAAAGAAACAGAGGATCCCGCAGCTTCAGCCCCAAGCGTGAAGTCATCGCTTTGGATGGTAATACAAAGCGGCGTCGGACCTCGGAGCTTAGCCTCAGCACCGGCCACGCGAAGGGAGCCTGAGATCTGAGGTCTGAGGTCCGAGGTCCGAGGTCTGAGGTCCGAGGTCTGCGGTAGACTGTAGCGGGAAATTTTCATGGCCAAGTGCGCAAACTGCGGGACTGAGTTATTGAACAATGTTCGCTTCTGCTCTTCCTGCGGACGGCCCGCTTCGAATACCGACGACGTGGCGACCCTCGACTTTGCCACGTCCACTTCACCGTTGCCGCCGCGGCCCAGGTCCGGGTCTTCGTCCTCATCCTCGCTACTCCCCCCCAGTTCCGCCGAATATTTGCTGAACGAGGGACGATTTCTTCCCGGGCGCTTGGTGGCGTCGCGCTACCGCATCATCGCCCTGCTCGGCAAAGGGGGCATGGGCGAAGTCTACCGCGCGGATGATCTGACGCTCGGGCAGGCGGTGGCTTTGAAGTTTCTTCCGGACGAAGCCGCACGTGACGAGGCATTACTCGAACGTTTTCGCAACGAAGTGCGGATGGCGCGGCGGGTTTCGCATCCCAATGTTTGCCGGGTGTATGACGTGGGCGAGGTCGACGGCCAGACGTTTTTCACCATGGAGTACGTCGACGGCGAAGACCTGGCTTCCCTGCTGCGGCGCATTGGCCGGCTGCCGCCCGACAAAGCGTTGGAAATCGCGCGGCAGCTCTGCGCGGGACTGGCCGCGGCCCACACCAAAGGCGTTCTGCATCGCGACCTGAAGCCGGCCAACATCATGCTCGACGGACGAGGCCAGGTCGTAATCACGGACTTTGGTCTGGCTGGCGTCGCCGACAGCATCCGAGGTCCGGAGGTACGCAGCGGCACTCCGGCCTACATGGCACCTGAACAGTTGGCGGGGCAAGAAGTAACGACGCGCAGCGACATTTATGCGCTTGGGCTGGTATTGTATGAGGTCTTCACCGGCAAGCGAGCGTTTGCGGAATCGCCGGCGCTGGTGCGGACGCGAGGAGACCACACGCCCAGCCGGCCGTCCTCTGTAGTGAAAGATCTCGATCCGATCGTGGAGAAGGTCATTCTTCGCTGCCTGGAGGCGGAGCCGTCGTCACGTCCGCCCACGGCGCTGGCGGTGGCTGCGGCGTTGCCGGGCGGCGATCCGCTGGCCGCGGCGCTGGCCGCGGGAGAAACGCCGTCGCCGCAACTGGTCGCGGCCTCGGGAGAGAAAGCGGGTCTGCGACCACGAATTGCCATCGCTTTCTTTAGCGCGGTACTGCTGGGGTTAGGGCTGGTGACCTATATGGCAGCTCGTAACAGCGCGCTCGAAAAAATGAAGCTCGAGCTGACGCCGGAGGTGCTTACACAAAAAGCGCGCGAGATGATCAGCCGGCTAGGTTATCCAGAGCGCCCCGCCGATAGCGCCTTCGGTCTCGACCACGACCGTGATTTCCAGAGTTTTGTAGAAAAAAATGACAAGCCTCGTCCCGACTGGAATGCCGTACTGGCTTCCCGGCCTTCGCTGCTGCGCTACTGGTACCGGCAGAGTCCGGACGATTTGGGAGCGAGTGGCTTTCAGGATCAACTGCTCAACCCGGGGATTGTTGTGCGCGATGACCCGCCCACGGTGCTATCGGGAATGATTAATCTGGATCTTGATTCTCAAGGGCGACTCACTTATTTCCAAGCGATTCCCGCCGAGAAGGAAGATGCGAGCGCGCCGGCATCGGCGTTTGACTGGAATGTGCTGTTCGCCGCAGCGGGATTAGACCCGGCACAGTTTCAGAAAGCCCAACCAGAATGGAACTCGCTGGCCGCCTCCGACGCTCGCGTGGCGTGGACCGGAACGTGGCCTGGGACGAAGCGGCCTCTGCGAGTAGAAGCAGCTGCGTTTCACGGCAAGCCGGTTTTCTTCTCGCTTATCAGTGCATGGACCAAACCGCAGCGCATGAACGCTCCGCCGGATTCCACGGGAAAAAAGGTTCGGCAGATGCTTTTTCTGGGCTTCGTGCTGTCCTTGTTTTGCGGAGCCGTGTTTCTGACGCGGAGGAATTACCGCATGGGGCGAGCCGACCGGGAAGGCGCTTTTCGGATAGCGGTGGTGATGTTCGCGCTGGAGATGCTGCTGTGGTTGTGCCGCGGCCATTTCGCGGCCAGCATGGGCATGATTTTCTACCTCGTGCTGGCAATCAGCACCGGACTGTTTATCTCTGGGATTGTGTGGATGCTGTATCTTGCGCTGGAACCTTGGGTGCGACGGCGCTGGCCGCACGCCATCATCTCTTGGAGCCGGCTGTTATCGGGACAGTTCCGCGACCCGCTGGTGGGGCGCGATATCTTGTTTGGCGTCATGCTGGGAGTGGTTTGGATTCTTGTTTTTCGGACCGGTCTGGTTTTCACCATGCGCATGGGATCAGCGCCAGAAACCTTTCAGATGGAATACCTGATCGGTGGCCGAACGGCATTGGGTGCTTGGTTGGCCCAGATCTCAAGCTCGATTCTGGGGACTCTGCAATTCTTCTTCCTGCTGTTGGCCCTGAGGGTCGTATTGCGGAGAGACTGGCTTGCCGCCATCGCCTTCGTGGCCCTCTTCGCGCTGCCGCAAGGATTGGGTTCCTCTTATATATCGGTTGACCTGCCGATGCAGATTTTGATCTATGCCATCGCCGTGCTCATCGTCTTTCGCTTTGGACTGGTGCCGCTGGCCATTGCGATTTTCACCGTGGACATGGTGTCTGGGGTCCCGATCAGCGCGGACTTATCGATGTGGTACATGACCACTTCGATCTTTGCACTGCTCAGCGTAGTAGCGCTCGCGGGATGGGGGTTCTATCACTCGCTGGGCGGCGAGCCGTTATGGGTCGTCGAACCAGAGTGAGGTCGTCGCCCGCGAGTTGGCCAGCGTTGACGCGGGCTCGCCGTCCGACATAGCATTCTGAAACCGGGGAGGGGTTACCGATGCGAATTTCGATCACGGGAATCCTCTTACTGATCAGCCTGGCCTGCATGGCGCAGGCTCCTGAGACTCAGCAACAACGTCCACGTCCGGCGGCGATGGATGGAGGGGTGCGGGAAGTCCTGGAGAGCATCGTCATTCCCCCCATTCCGCACGCGCCGTTCTTCGCTACGCTGGACACCGAAGCGACCAAATATTCCGCCGACGGCGCCACCATGACATTCGTCAACGAGCGCAACATTGCGAGAGACGGGCAAGGCCGCATCTACGAGGAACGCTGGTTGCTGGTGCCCAAGAACGGGAATGTGAAGTCCTCGATGAATTGGATTCAGATTGCTGACCCGAAGCAGCGCACCCTTTATAACTGCAGTCCGCAAAGGCACATCTGCGATCTGCTGGTCTACGATCCGGCAAGCGATCTTTCGGCCGCATCGCCGCGCAAGGGCACTTCGCGTGCTCTGCCGCATGGGGATGGAAATGTAGCCTGGGAGGATCCTGGGAACAGGAACATCGCGGGAATCGACACCGTTGGCACGCGCGAGACCACAACCATGAACGCTGGAACGATGGGCAACGACCAACCGCTTATCAGCATGCGGGAATACTGGCACTCCGATCAGCTGGGAATTAATCTGCTGTCGATTCGCTCGAACCCAATGTTCGGCAAGCAAACCTTCACCGTCACCGAGATCACTCCCGGCGAGCCGGACGCACAAATGTTCGAGCTGCCGGCGGGCTACACCGTCAACGATCAGCGGAAGAACGCGCCGGTTTCGCATTAGATCAATTCCTTCCATGCGCCAGGGTAGGTGCCTATCAAATGAGTTCCTTGCGTGATTCTGCCGTGGAATTTGTCGCGACCGCGTACGACCATGACGGCAAGATCCTCAATGTCGCAAACCGCACCTTCAAGTTGAATTTACAGTCCTCGCGATATGATCGGATCATGCAAACCGGCTTGCCGCTGCATCAGGAGATTGACGTTCCCGCCATCGAAGTCTATCTCCGCATTGGAGTTCATGATCTTTCGACGGACCGGATTGGCTCGATTGAGATACCTCTGCCAGTTTCTGACCAGACACCCAAGAAGTAGTGATCCTGTGACGCGGGCGGAAGTATCGGCGCTGCACGGGAAGAACTAGTCGAGCGGAGCGGCGGGAGGACTCGGTACTCACCACCTCTCGCAAAGAGCGACAGTCCAAAAGAACTGAAAATGGCTCGCATCCTCTTGTATTATTAGGGCATCTAAAGATTGACAACGATGCACTCAAGTCTTAGGATGATTGTTGGCGCAATCATTTTTCTATTGATTACAAAGCACTTATCAAGTTCAGGAGGAACGTTTTATGGGAAAGATTATCGGGATTGACTTGGGAACTACCAATTCCTGTGTGGCGGTCATGGAGGGCGGCGAGCCCAAAGTGATCCCTAATGAAGAAGGAGGGCGAACTACGCCCTCGGTGGTCGGCTTTACCAAGACCGGCGAGCGCCTGGTGGGACAGGTGGCAAAGCGGCAAGCCATCACCAACCCGGAGAATACCGTTTATTCGATCAAGCGGTTCATGGGGCGCCGCTACAACGAAGTGACCGAAGAGATCAAGATGGTGCCCTACAAGGTCGTGCAATCGGGCGACCACGTCGCCGTGATGGCGCAGGGCAAGGAGTACACGCCGCCGCAAGTGTCGGCGATGATCCTGCAAAAGCTGAAGAAGGCCGCGGAAGACTATCTCGGCGAAAAAGTGACCGAGGCCGTGATCACTGTGCCGGCCTACTTTAATGATGCCCAGCGGCAGGCGACCAAGGACGCGGGCCAGATCGCTGGCCTAGAAGTGAAGCGCATTATCAACGAGCCGACCGCTGCGGCGCTTGCGTACGGGCTCGACAAGGGAAAAGACGAGACCATCGCGGTGTACGACTTCGGCGGCGGCACTTTCGATATTTCGATCCTGGAAGTCGGCGAGGGCGTGATTGAAGTCAAGGCCACCAATGGCGACACGCACCTTGGCGGCGACAACCTGGACCAGCGCATTGTCGACTGGCTCATTGACGAATTCAAGAAGGACGAAGGGCTCGACCTGCGTGGCAAGGGCAACGAGATGGCCTTGCAGCGTCTGCGCGACGCGGCAGAGCGGGCGAAGATCGAACTTTCGACGACGATGGAACATGAGATCAATCTGCCGTTCATCACGGCGGATGCCAGCGGCCCGAAGCACCTGGTGAAGAAACTGACCCGGGCGAAGCTCGAGGGCATGGTCGAGGACATTATTCAGCGCTCGGCGGGTCCGTGCAAGCAATGCATGAAAGATGCGGGCGTGGATGCCAGCAAGATCAACGAAGTCGTGCTGGTCGGCGGACAGACGCGCATGCCGCGCATCCAGCAACTGGTGAAAGAGTTGTTTGGACGCGAAGGCCATAAGGGCGTGAATCCCGATGAAGTGGTCGCGGTGGGTGCGGCGATTCAGGGTGGCGTGCTGGGCGGCGAAGTGAAAGACCTGCTGCTGCTCGACGTGACTCCGCTCTCGCTGGCGATTGAAACGCTGGGCGGCGTGGCGACACCGATGATCCCGCGCAACACGACCATTCCGACTAAGAAGACGGAGACGTTTTCGACCGCAGCCGACAGCCAGACCTCGGTTGAAGTGCACGTGCTGCAGGGCGAGCGTCCGATGGCGGCGCAGAACCGGACTCTGGGCAAGTTTCACCTGACCGGGATTCCGCCGGCTCCGCGTGGCGTACCGCAGATTGAAGTAACGTTCGACATCGACGCCAACGGCATCCTGAACGTGACCGCGAAAGATACGGCCACGCAAAAGGACCAGAAGATTACGATTACGTCGTCTTCCGGCTTGTCGAAGGAAGAAGTCGAGCGCATGGCGAAAGAAGCCGACGCGCACGCGGCTGAAGACAAAGCGCAGCGCGATTCGATTGAGGCCAAGAACCAGCTCGACAGCATGGTCTACAACATCGAGAAGATGCTGCGCGAGCAGGGCGACAAGATCTCCGGCTCAGAGCGCGGGGATGTCGAAAACGCTATGGCCGACGCCAAGAAGGCGCTGGAGTCGAACGACAAGGCGACCATGGACAAAGCGCGCGAGAAACTGACCCAGGCTTCGCACAAGCTAGCCGAACAGATGTACAAGGCAGCGCAGCCAACGCCGGGAGCAGGACCGGGCGCTGGCCCAACGCCGGGCGCGACTGCGGGCGGCGATCATGGCGGCGATGGTCAGGCGAAGAAGAAAGACGAAGGCGTGATTGACGCTGAGTACGTGGATGTAGAGGACAAGAAGTAAGCTGTCAGCTGTCAGCTGTCAGCTTTCAGCCGTCAGCTTATCAGCCGTCAGCTTTCAGCGGGGCGCCGTGCGGCGCCCCTTGCTGCAACTGGCAAGCAGAGTGGGGGAGGATTGAAGTGGATTTTCAGGTGAATGGGGAAACGTATTTCTTGAGCCTCGCCGAGGACGAGAGGCGCTGGCTCGTCTTTGTGGAGAGTGCCACGGGCACGCGGGACATCCCTGTGTATGTGGATGGAGCGGAGTCCGAGGATGTGAAAGTCGTCGTAGATGATAAAGAGAGACGGAAGATTCTGAATTAAACTCGGATCGTTCGCGATACGAGTCAGACTGCGCGCGCAATGGCAACCACTGCGAAAAAAGACTACTACGAGATCCTGGGCGTGAAGAAGTCGGCCTCGGCCGAGGAGATCCGCAAGGCATTCCGCAAGCTGGCGCGCAAGTATCATCCGGACGTCAATCCCGGGGACAAGTCTGCCGAGGAGAAGTTCAAGGCCCTCTCCGAAGCCAACGACGTTCTGAGCGATCCCAAGAAACGCAAGATCTACGATCAGGTTGGGTTCTACTCCGACAACATTGATCCGGCGACCGCCGAGGCCTACGCGCGCGCGGGCGGCGGTGCGGGAGGAGCCGGCGGCGGATTTCCTGGCGGCTTCCCCAGCGGAGCACAGGATGGGGGCCATGGCGTTCCCTTCGATTTCGGTGGGTTCGATTTTTCTGACCTGGCGGATAGCGCTGGGCGGGGACGGAAGAGTGGCGGGGGTGGCGGCGGTGGCAGCAGCTTCCGCGACATCTTCGGCTCGATCTTCGGCGGAGGTCAAGCCGCGGCGCGAGCCGCAGAGGAGGGTCCCGAGCCCGGGACCGATCTGGAATATCAAGTCAACGTTCCTTTCTGGACGGCAATCCGGGGCGGCGTGATGCGTCTGAATATTT
The DNA here is from genome assembly GCA_963707205.1 of uncultured Acidobacteriaceae bacterium. Lineage (GTDB taxonomy): Bacteria > Acidobacteriota > Terriglobia > Terriglobales > Acidobacteriaceae > Sulfotelmatobacter. The sequence goes on along the minus strand of CAVPQE010000020.1, from coordinate 52,984 downwards.
CGCGCCAGGACGTTTGTTCGAATTGTCACGGGCAGGGTTTCCTGGAGGCTCCGGGCAAATGTCCGGAATGCCACGGGACGGGGCAGATCACGCAAACCGGCGGACGGATGAAGTTCAACGTGCAGTGTCCGCGGTGTCACGGCACGGGCAAAAATCTAACGACCTGTCCCATCTGCCATGGCGAAGGCACCGTGTCGAAAACGGAGCCGCTCGAGGTGCGTACCAAGGCGGGCACGCGCGATGGACAGCGCATTCGCATTCCGGGCAAGGGCAACGCTGGAGCTCACGGTGGGCCGCCGGGCGATCTTTATGTGATCATCCGAACCGAAGAGCATCCGATCTTCCGGCGCGATGGCGACGACATTTACCTGACGGTGCCGGTGAGCGCGACCGAGGCCGCGCTGGGCGCGAAGATCGAAGTGCCGACCATTGACGGTCGGGCGCTGCTGAAGATTCCCCCAGGCACACAGTCGGGGCAAAAACTGCGGCTGCGAGAAAAGGGCGTGCCGTCGGCGACGAAAGACGGTGTGCGCGGAGATGAGATCGTTGAGATCACGATCAAAGTGTCGATGCCGCGCGACGAGCGCACGAAAGAGTTGCTCCGCGAGTTGGCGAAGTTGAATCCCGAGGACCCCCGCGAAGAACTCTGGAAGAAGGTCTGAAATCATTGAACCGCAGGGGCACAGGGAAGCCCTTGTCTGCAATTCTTGTCTGGAATCGCTGCTGCGCAACCTCGAATCATAGTTGCTTCCGTCACTTATATTACTTGACTTAGTCAATATACTTGTAAAATACTCGCTGCGATGGCCTTACTTCACGCTGCCGCTTCTACCGAGCACCGGATTGCTGCGGTACGTCGCTTCAATCGTTTTTACACCCGCCAAATCGGTCTTCTCGATGAGGGGCTACTGGATAGCCCGTTCTCCCTGACACAGGTGCGGACGCTTTACGAACTGGCTCAGCGCGGCCAGACTACGGGTGTTGAGCTCTGCAAAGACCTCGGGTTGGACGCTGGCTACCTCAGCCGCATTCTGGCCCGCTTTCAAAAGGCGGGACTTATTGAGAAGACAGAATCTCCCACCGACGCCCGTCAGACCCTGTTGTCCCTGACGAAAAAGGGTCGCAAAGCGTTCGAGCCGCTCAACGCACGATCGAATGAGCAGGTGGCCGCAATGCTGGGTAAACTTTCGCCGACAAAGCAAGCTGACCTCATCCAGGCTATGGGGACGATTGAGTCCATCTTGTCGTCTGGCGCCGAACGCCTGGCATCGTACGTTCTGCGACAACATCGGCCCGGTGACATGGGGTGGGTCGTTCAGAGGCACGGCGTCCTGTACTTCCAGGAATACGGGTACGACGAGCGCTTCGAAGCGCTGGTGGCCGGAATCGTGGCGGAGTTCGTTGAAAAACTCGATCCCGCCCGGGAGCGATGTTGGATTGCCGAAAAAGACGGTGAGAATGTCGGCTCCGTTTTCCTGGTACAGAAATCCCAATCCGTGGCCAATCTGCGGCTGTTGCTGGTCGAACCCTCCGTGCGCGGTTTGGGAATCGGAAAACGGCTGGTTGCCGAATGCATCCGGTTTGCTCGGGATGCAGGCTACAAGAAAATCATGCTGTGGACGCAGAGCGAACTTGCGGCCGCCCGCCGAATCTACCAGCGTGCCGGCTTTGAATTGGTCGCTGAAGAAAAACACCAAAGCTGGAGTCGCAAGGATTTAGTCGCTGAGACCTGGGAATTGAAGCTCTGAAACCCGTGCGGCCGCATTACCTCCGGACCTCACCACTCGCTTGCAAAATTTGCGAAATAACTCAAAAACATCTTGCATCTGTGGAAATTTCCCGTAATCTCACAAATGCGAACTAACTTCGCCGAATGCCCGGGAATCGCTCAGACCCGGGAGCCGCGAGCAGCACGTCTTTTCAGAAGACACAAGGGAGACGCGGTGGTGAGAGTGAGTCGCTTGAGGAGGAAGCCATAGAAATTGGCAACAGCCAGCGCCCCGCGTCGACAACCCGAGAATCCCCAGCCATTCGCCGTACCCAACCGGAAAAAATTCGTTCGCCTCACGCTTTGGCCCCTGGTCGCCGCCACCTTCTTTATGGTGTCGGGCGGAACCTATGGCACCGAAGACATCGTGCACGGCGCCGGCTACGGACGCGCGATCCTGATTCTGCTCATCACGCCGCTACTCTGGAGCCTGCCCACAGCCTTCATGATTGGCGAGCTTTCGAGCGCGCTGCCTTACGAAGGCGGCTACTACGCCTGGGTGCGCCGCGCCATGGGCAACTTCTGGGGATTTCAGGAAGCCTGGCTCTCGCTGGTTGCGTCCATTTTCGACATGGCGATTTATCCCACGCTGTTCGTGGCCTACCTGACCCGCATGTTTCCGTGGTTTCAGGTGGGCAATCGCGGATGGTGGGTTGCGCTGGCGGTGGTGATCGCGTGCGCCCTGCTGAATATTGCCGGAGTGAAAGTGGTATCGCTCACTTCGCTATGGCTGTTCGTCGCGCTGTCGGCGCCGTTCGTGGTGATCGTGGTGATGGCGCCATTCAAACTCGGTGCGCTGGCCAATGCCGTTACGAAGCCCACCACGTCGACCGTGGACATTCTGGGCGGGTTGCTCATTTGCATGTGGAATTACATGGGATGGGACAACGCCTCGACCATCGCCACGGAAGTTGAGCGTCCGCAGCGGACTTATCCGCGGGCAATGCTGGTCGCGGTCTGCATTGTGGCGGCGACCTACGTCCTGCCCTTTGCGGCGATGTGGATGACCGGGCTGAAGGCCACAGCGTGGGAGACCGGTTCGTGGGCTGACATCGCCGCCTTAATCGGTGGTCCGCTGCTGCGCGTCGGCGTCGTGCTCGGCGGCATGATCAGCGCCTTTGGCATGTTCAACGCGCTGGTCATGAGCTACTCGCGTCTGCCTCTGGCGATGGCGCAGGATGGCATGCTTCCCGGAATCTTCGGCAAGCTGCAGAGAAAATCGCGGGCGCCGTGGGTTGCGATTATTGCGCTGGCCATCGGATGGGGAATGTGCCTGGGCCTGGGCTTTGCCCGGCTGGTCACTCTCGACATCCTTCTATATGGCGCCAGCCTCCTGCTGGAATTCATGGCGCTGGCCGTTCTGCGCTTCCGCGAGCCGGAGTTGGCGCGTCCGTTCCGCGTTCCGGGCGGCCTGTTTGGAGCAATTGCCATCGGCATTCCACCCATGCTTCTGCTGGGCTTTTCGGTGATCCGCAGCGAGCATGAACAGATATGGAATATGAGTTCGTTCACCTTCGGGATGATTCTGATCGCGGCGGGCTTCGTGGCGTACTTCGTCAATCATGCGTTGAAGCCGGCGGGGTGGACGGCGCGACCTGAAGAAAAGCCACAGCCAGCAGCCTGATTGAGAAGGGTTGTGTGGGGACAGCCGCCCTCGGCTGTCCGCGGGCGGAGCCCGGCAGTGGTGACGCGGAGAACAACGTCGAGCTGCGCTCGACCGACAGCCGAGGGCGGCGGTCCCCACATAGGCTATGCGGCTTTCGCCATGTCGCGCAAACTCTTTACTTTGTCATGCGCGGCCTGCACGCTGGCAGCCTGCCGGCGCACAATCTGCGCGATATTTTCCGGCAAATCACCCGTGACCGCCTTCTGGTAAGCCTCCTTGGCACGGTCTTCGCCGTGCTCCAACCAATCCAGAACCGTCTTATCGCCGCCGCCCAAGCCGACTTTCGTGTCGATCCACGCGCGATGCAGCGATCCTGCAACAGATCCGGAAACTTTCTTGTCCGGTTTACCCAAGCGGATCAGCTCCGCTTCCAGTTCTCCCGCAAAACGAGCCCGCTCCAGGCTCTGCTCATTAAAAAACGTCTTCAGATCACTTCGGTTCACCTTCGAAGACGCCTCCTGGTAGCCCTTCTGCCCGTCTTTACAAGTTTGAATGAGTTCCTCGAGCACACTGATAGCATCATTTTTGGCCATAATAGCCTCCTCAGTTTTTGATGCTCCCAGGCAGTTGAGGTTTGGCAGCATTCTGCTCGTGAAATTAGGAAGAAAAGAGATCGTGCTCTAAAATCAGTCGAGAGAGGCGTGTTGAGAGATCTATGACCAAACGGAAATCGAAGGGGGCGTACATGATTTCCGCCGTAGCCGAGATGTATGGGATTCATCCCCAGACGCTGCGGCTCTACGAACGCGAGGGGCTGCTCAAGCCTTCGCGGACCGAGGGCAACACCCGCCTCTACACCGACGAAGATTTGCAGCGCCTCGAGTTCATCCTGTCGCTGGCCCGCGATCTCGGCGTCAACATCAGCGGCATGGCCATCATTCTGCAAATGCGCGAGCGCATGGAAGAAATGCAGCGCCAGATCCAGGAGTTCGTGCAGTACATCCAGCAGGAAGTGCTGACCCGCGCCAACGCGGCCGCCGATCCCGCGAAGGGCGCGATTGTGCCGGTGAGAAGACCGATGGTGGCGTCGATGGTGCAAGCAGGAAGAAAGAAGTGAGCGCCGACCGCATTTGGCACTTAGCAATTAGCATTTAGCTGCTGTTGCCTTTTTTTCGCTTCAGCCGAGCAAGTTCGCTCCCCGTAATCAAAGTTGAGTCTCCTGGCAACTAAATGCGAAATGCCAAGTGCGAAATGCCAAATGCTCCCTTCCCGCGTATCATATGGAGTCCTTCAGCGCCCGACCACGCGAGTGCTGAATGCTGAGTGCTGAATGCTCCCTTTTAAACTCGTCTACAGCGACGCGTACTACCTGCCGATCGGGAATCATGTCTTCCCTGCCGAGAAGTACCGCCGCACGCGTGACCAACTCATTGCCAGCGGCGTCGCCGATGCCAGCGACTTCATGGAACCCGAACCCGCAACCGACCTCGACATTCTTCTGGTGCACACGCCAGAGTACGTGCAGAAGCTGAAGACCGGCACGCTCAGCCCGCGCGAAGAAATGGAAATGGAGGTTCCCTACTCGCGGGACCTGGTGGAAGCGTTCTGGCTGGCGGCGGGCGGATCGATCCTGGCAGCGCGCCAGTGCTTGAGCGACCGCGTGTGCATCAGCATTGGCGGCGGCTTTCACCATGCGTTTCCCGATCACGGCGAGGGATTCTGCATGATCCACGATGTGGCCGTAGCGATCCGGCGCCTGCAGCGTGACGACAAGATTCGCACCGCGATGACGCTGGACTGCGACGTGCATCAGGGCAACGGCACGGCGGCGATTTTTGCCGGGACGCGCACGGCGAGTGCCTTGTTGCCCTCTTCATCCACCTCAACCGTGCAGCAGCCGGAAGGCACGCCACGAGGCGCAGTAAGACAAGGGAAGATGCGCGGCGCCCACGCCGGCGACGTATTCACCATTTCGCTGCACCAGCACAACAACTATCCGCTGTTGAAGCCGCCGTCGTCGATCGACGTCGACCTCCCCGACGGCACCGGGGACGACGACTACCTGGCGTGGCTCGACAACGCGCTCAGCTCCGGCCTGCGGCAGTTCGAGCCCGACATGCTGTGCTACGTCGCTGGCGCCGACCCTTACAAAGAAGATCAGCTCGGCGGGCTCAATCTGACGATCGAGGGACTGAAGAAGCGCGACGAACTCGTGTTTCGCGTGGCCCGTGCCCGCGACATTCCGGTGATGGTGACCTTCGCCGGCGGCTACGCGCAAAACGTCGAAGACACAGTGACCATTCACAGCAACACGGTGATTGCGGCAAAGGAGGCGTTCGGATAAGACGGTCCACTAAGGTCCTGGCAGGCACGAGGCGCGGCATGTGGACGCAACATGGAAAGATAGGGCGATTAGACCCTATCAGACTTAAGCCATTCTTCGAAGAATTCCTCCTGTTCGGCAACCGTCGCGGGAGTTACGTCCGGCCCCACGTCGAAAATCCCGAGGAGGTCGCCGATTCGGGCATGCTTCCCAATGATCATTCGGTATGCTTTCATCCCCAATCCCATATCTCGGCCCATACCTGACCGGGCGGACATTCAGGCTTGAGCCGTAGCAGAACAAGTTCAGTCCATCCGTTTCGAGTCGAGCCCGCACATGGCAAAGAGCTTTAAGAAAATCGGAGGCCGATTCTTCAACCCTCCTGTCGCGGTAGCAAACAACGATATGGCAGAGTCGGCCACGATCCTCACAAGTGACTCTGGCCATCTCATCTTTCTCGCCGCCGGTCAGGCGTATCGTATATTCGAGTTGCATGGTCACGCGCCGACCTTCGCCTATCCGCTGGTAATATACATTCTGGAACCCTTATGTTCGAGAACTTACAGGAAAAACTACAACGCGCGTTCAAAAGCCTCCGCGGACAGGCCAAGCTCACCGAGGAGAACATCGACGAGGCGCTACGCGAGATCCGGCTGGCGCTGCTCGAGGCCGACGTCAACTTCAAGGTGGTCAAGCAACTCATCGACCAGATTCGAGTCAAGGCTGTCGGCCAGGAAGTGCTGACTGCCCTCTCTCCCGGCGAGCAGGTCATCAAAATTGTGCGCGACGAACTGGTCGAGCTTCTGGGCAAGGACACGGCGCGCATGAAGTTTGCCTCGCAGCCCCCTACGGTCGTGCTTATGGCCGGGTTGCAGGGTTCCGGCAAAACCACGACTTCAGGCAAGCTGGCGAACTGGTTCAAGACGGGCGGACACCGTCCCCTGCTGGTTTCGGTGGACGTGTACCGTCCCGCGGCGCGCGAGCAGTTGAAGGTTGTCGCGCAGGCGGTCAAGAGTCACATCTACGAAGGTCAGGTGGGCGAGGCCAACACCGCGACGGTCGAGCGTCTGGTGAAAGAAGCGCGGCGCGAAGCGGTAGTCTCCGGCTGCGATGTGCTCATCGTCGACACAGCGGGCCGTTTGCACATCGACGATCAACTGATGGACGAGATGCAGTCGCTGAAGAAGCTGCTGAATCCCTCGGAGATTCTGTTCGTGGCCGACGCCATGACCGGACAAGACGCGGTGCGCTCGGCAGAAGAGTTCCACAAGAAGCTTTCGCTCACCGGAGTCGTGCTCACCAAGATGGACGGCGACGCGAGAGGCGGCGCGGCGCTCTCGATCCGCCAAGTGACCGGCCAACCCATCAAGTTCATCGGCGTGGGTGAAAAATACGACGCGCTGGAGCCGTTCCATCCCGACCGCATCGTTTCGCGCATTCTCGGCATGGGCGACATTCTCTCGCTGATCGAGCGGGCCGAATCGCAGATCGACAAGAAGAAAGCGCAGGAAATGGCCACCAAGGCCCTGACCGGCGACGGCTTCTCGCTGGAAGACTTTCGCGACCAGTTGCGCCAAGTAAAGAAGATGGGATCGATGAAGAGCCTGATGGGCATGCTACCCTCGATCGGCCCGTTCTCCGGGTTGCAAAAAGCCGCCGACAACGTGGATGAAGGACAGATCAACCGCGTCGAGGCCATCATCAATTCGATGACTGCGCACGAGCGCAACCACCACGAAGTGATCAACGGCAACCGCCGCAAACGCATCGCCCGCGGCTCCGGCACGACCGTGCAGGAAGTGAATAATCTTCTTCGCCAGTACGCTCAGATGAAGAAGATGTTTAAGCAGATGGGCAAGCCCAGCTTCGCGAGAAGGCTGGCGGGGATGAAGCTGCCGGGAATGTAGTCGCCCGCAATGAGGACGTCTCGTAATGTCTGAGCCGATCGCGCCTGGAGAGGTCGAGGTTTACGCTCACTTCAGCAAACACCTTGGCCCGCGCTTTGTGGGAGCGGGCGTGCGGTTACAGTTTCATTACAACCAGATCCCAGGCATTCATCTCAAAGTAAGTGTAAGGGAGGAGTATAGAGCAGCGATCCTAAAAGGTATTACAGACGCGATGTCCATTCGATTTCCTAATTTTCCGGAGACCGGAAGCGTTTGGATTACCGAGGTCACTGAGCACCCCGTCGATTCGTCTGAGCAAGGTTTCTATTTGGCAGCAGGCAGTGCCGTCGACCTCGCTTATAACTTGACACGAACGAAAGACCGCCAGGGATGAAGCTGCCGGCGGACCGGTGGCTCCTTCAAGGTTGGAGTAGAGACTACGATGGGCGGATTGGTCATAGACATCGTCATCGAGTTTCTTTTCAGATCCTTGGTGCGTCTGGTTCGAGCACAGCGGACTAAATCGTGGCCTGTGGCAACGGCGGAGGTTACGGGTACGCATTATCGTCCTGGCGGTTTTGGTTGCACGGTCTTGAAGATCACTTACCAGTTCGAGTTTGGTGGAAAACGATACGCAAGCGTGGATGCAAAGCCGTTCTTGTGGACCAGCTCGGCGAAAGAGTACTCCGAACAACACTCTGCTGGAAGCGAGTTGCTGGTGCGCGTAAAACCGGGAAAGCCAGAATTTTCTATTGTCCGCGACAACGATATATACGTTCACGCGCACGGCTATGGGTTAGAGACTAAATGAAGTGGCGCTCTCTCGAAGAATCCAATCCGGACATTGACGCGCGGCCTCTGCGCGAAATTTTCGCCGAGCGCAAGCAACTGATCGCAAAATACGTTCCGCTAGAGACGCAGGCGATTCATGCTCAAGCCGTCGCGGAACTCACGGCAATGCATCTCTCGGCCAACATCCTGCCAGCCGGCGCAAATGCGCCGTCATTCGAACTTCCGGATCACGACGGCAAGACCGTTTCATCTTCTGACTTGCTGGCCAAGGGATGCCTCGTCCTGTGTTTCATCCGCGGGCGTTGGTGCCCGTTTTGCGTCGGACAGATGGAGGCGATGAACCTCATCCTGCCGCAGATCGAGCGGGCCGGAGCAACGCTCGTTGCCATTTCACCGCAGACCGTGAAGCAATCGTTCTTCATGCACCATCAGCACAAGCTGCGCTTTCCGCTCCTATCCGATACCGGCAACAAAGTCGCGCGGCAGTTTGGCCTGATTTATCGCGTGCCGCCACTTCAGGAGGCGGTCTATCGGCAAGCGTTCGTCAACCTGCCATTCACCAATGGCGATGAAAGCTGGGAGTTGCCGATTCCGGCGACCTATATTGTCGATCAGGACGGCACGGTTCTATACGCGTCGGCCAACGAGGATTACACGGAACGGCCAGAACCGGGCGATGTTGTGCGTGTGCTCCTGCAATCGCTCTAGAAACTCTTGCTGCCTGCGCAACGCTCCCTGGCGGCGCACCGTGGGAGAGCGGCCCTTTAAGGGCCGCGTTCAGAGGCAGAATCCCTTGGGCTTCAGCCCCTGGGCTCGCACAACGTTCCTCACGGGCTAAGCCCCACATCATTGCGCTCTTAACGGCACGGCTGAAGCCGCGCCCTTCCACATAAGTTCTAACGGCTTTCATCATCGCGCAGCGGAATCCCTCGTCCGGTACACTGATACTTCATGCACTACATCTATGGCATCAATTCCGTCACCGAAGCGTTGAAGGCGCGCGGGCGCGCTTTCGAGTGGATCGGGATGGCCAAGGAGCGCCATGACATCCGCCTGCAGCGTTTGATTGAAGATTGCCGGCGGTTGAGCGTGCCGGTACGTTTCCTGGAGCGCACGGAGCTCGACCGCATGGCGGGCAACGCCGCGCATCAGGGCGTGGTGGCCGTCACCTCAGCCAAGCAATATAACGATCTTGATGATGTTATCGCTTCCAAGCGCGCCGAATATTCTCTAGTCGTTGTGCTCGATGGCGTGGAGGATCCTCACAACCTGGGAGCCATACTGCGCACCGCCGATGCCGCCGGCGCCAATGGCATCGTGATTCCGGAACGCCGTGCTGCGAGCGTAACTGGCACCGTGACGAAGGTATCCGCGGGAGCCAGCGAGCACATGCCTATCGCCAAGGTGACCAACATTGCCCGCACTGTGGAAGAACTGAAGGAACACAACGTGTGGACCGTCGGGCTGGACGAACGCGCCCAACAGATCTACGACGCCCTTGACTACAACATGGACTGCGCGCTGGTTCTAGGCGGCGAAGGCAAAGGGCTGCATGATCTGGTGAAGAGAAAGTGCGACTTCCTGGTTTCGATTCCGATGCTGGGCAAAGTGCCGTCGCTGAATGTTTCGGTGGCCGCCGCCGTGGTCTTGTTTGAGATCGTGCGGCAGCGGCGCGCGAGAAACGGTTCCGCGGACGCGAAATGAAGTTCTGTGAAATGAAGGATGTTTACAAGGGCCTGTGTTTTCTCTGTCTGCTCTACGCCTCTGCGGTGAATTGTCTTTCTCTCGATCGCGAGGCGTTCAGCTTCACCAATTACGACCTGAACGTTCAGGTCGAGCCCGAACAGCATCGGCTCGGAGTCCGCGGCAAGATCACTCTCCGCAACGACTCGCAGACTCCGCAGAAGATCGCAGTTCTGCAGATCTCATCGTCGCTCGACTGGCGATCGATCAAGGCCGGCGACAAGGCTGTGCAGTTCGTCACGCAGCCCTACACTTCCGATATTGACCACACCGGCGGCCTTTCGGAAGCCATCGTAACTCTTCCGCAGGCGGTTGTGCCCAAGGGGACCATCGAGTTGAAGATCGCTTACGAAGGCGTGATCCTGCTCGATGCGACCCGGCTGACGCGCATTGGCACGCCTGAGGAAGCGGCCAACAGCACGGACTGGGACCAGATCGGCACCAGTTTCACGGCGGTGCGAGGCGCGGGTTACGTCGCGTGGTATCCCATCGCGACCGAGGTGGCGAATCTCTCGGAGGGCAACAGCTTGTTTGAGGTTTTGGACCGTTGGAGATCGCGGGAATCTGCATCCAAGATGCATGTACATATCAACGTGTCCAGGGATGATGAGCAGCCACAAAAGCTTCTCGTAAATGAGGCGTCGTGCAAAATGATGCATGAACAGATGGATCGTGCTTCACTCTCCAGCGCAGATTGCACATACCAGCCGGTGGGTTTGCGCGTGCCACTCTTTGTGATGGCTAGCTATCAGGTCGTAGAGCGGCCAACGATAGTGGTCCATTACCAGCGTGGCCACGATTCCTCCGCAGTAAACTATGCCGACGCCGCCGAGAAGGTCGTTCCCTTGATCATGGATTGGTTTGGAGTGTCTCGCGAAAAGGCACAAACGGCCGACCTCGGCGATCCCCACGCCGCGCCGTTTGAAAGTGGGGCGCTGTTGCTGACGCCGCTTGCCGACAGCGATTCCAAGGTCGCCGCCCTGGCCGCCGCCCATCAGCTCACGCACGCTGCGTTTTTCTCGTTTCGTCCGTGGATCGAGGAAGGTCTCGCTCACTTCGCGCAGGCTCTCTATCTTCAGCAGGAAAAGGGACGCCCCGCCGCGCTTGATTACATGGGCCTGCACCGATTTGCGCTCAGCGAAATCGTCGAGTCGACAACGGCACCCCGATCCGAAGATGAGGTAAACCGCTCCCTGGTGAATACCACGAATGAGGAACTGTATCGCAGCAAGGCGATGTGCGTCTGGTGGATGCTGCGCGACATGGTAGGTGAGCCGGCGCTCAAAAAGGCGATCGCTGCCTACCGCCCCGAACAGGACAAAGAGCCCTCGTACATGCCGCGGCTGATCGCGGTGCAAACCCAGCGCGATCTGGAGTGGTTCTTCGATGATTGGCTCTATCGCGATCGCGGGCTGCCCGATTTCAAAGTGGAGTCCGCTTTCTCGCGCAAGACAATGACTGGCTCGTTCATGCTCACGATCACCCTCGATAATCTGGGCACGGCCGGAGCCGAGGTTCCCATCCTCGTTAAATTTCCCGGTGGAGAGATTATGCGGCGCCTCGAGGTCCACGCCAAGAACAAAGCCGTCATTCGCGTCGAGGTTCCTGCGGCTCCGCAGGAAATCATGGTCAACGACGGTAGCGTCCCCGAGAGCAACAGGACGAATAACGTGTTCAAAATTGAGCAGGCGGAATAATAAAATTTGTCGTGGCTCGGGAGGAAATGTTTGCCCTACATCCAGTTTCTAGGCGCCGCGGGCACCGTAACCGGCTCGAAACATCTGATCAACACCGGAGACCCGTCTGGGAACAAAGGCTTTCAGGTTCTCGTTGATTGCGGCCTGTTTCAAGGTCCCAAAGAGTGGCGCGAACGCAACTGGCGTGATACGCCGGTTCCGGCCAGGGAAATCGATGCGATCATCCTGACACACGCTCACCTCGACCACTGCGGATGGATTCCGCGCCTGGTGAAAGAGGGATTTCGCGGACCGATTTACGCGAGCCCGCCCACCATTGACCTGTGCGGCATCATCCTTCCCGACTCCGGCCACCTGCAGGAAGAAGACGCGCGATTCTATAACAAGACGAAGAAGTCGAAGCATGATCCCGCCCTGCCGCTGTACACGTTCGAGGAAGCGCAAAACTCACTGCAGTATTTTAAGCCGGTCCACGTGGGCCAGGACGTTCCTCTCTCGCCGGACCTCTCCTTCCGTTTCGTTCGCGCTGCGCACATTCTTGGATCATGCATGGCCGAGGTATCGCTCGGTATCAACGGTCAGACGCGGCGCTTACTGTTCACCGGCGACATTGGGCGCGTGCGCGATCACAAGGTCGCGCCGGGAAAAGTGGTGCACTCTGGCCCTGCGGAGGGCGAGACGGCCGACCTGGTCGTGATGGAATCGACTTACGGCAACCGCACGCATCCCAAGGAAGATCCCCTACCCGAACTGGCTGATCTCATTACGGCCGCAGCCCAGCGCGACGGCAGCATCATTGTTCCGGCCTTTGCAATAGAACGCACCCAGAAATTTGTTTTCATCCTCAAGCATCTGATGGAGTCGGGACAGATTCCGCGTTTGCCCGTCTTTTGCGATAGCCCCATGGCCATCAAGGCGGTCGAGATTTTCTTGAAGCACGACGAAGAGTACAGCGTCGGGACCCGCGACATGATCCGGAAGTACGGCTCGCCGCTGCAATGGCCGGGCTTTCATTTTGCATTAACGCCGGAAGAATCGAAGAAGATCAACGCGGCGATGATGCCGGTCATCATCATCTCTTCGAGTGGCATGGTCACCGGCGGGCGCATCCTGCATCACCTGGCGCAGCGACTGCCTGATCCCAGGAACCTCGTACTCTTCATCGGCTTCCAGGCGCCCGGGACGCGCGGGTTCGCGATTAAGAGCAAGTCCGGCGAGGTGAAGATCTTCGGCGAGTACGTTCCCATTCGCGCCCACATCGCAGCGCTCGAGCAATTCAGCGATCATGCCGATCCTCCAGAGTTGCTGGAGTGGCTGCGCACGTTCCGCAATCGGCCGGAGTCGACCTATCTGGTTCACGGCGAACCGGACGCTTCTGGTCAATTGCGCGACTTGATGAAGAAGGAGTTGGGTTGGAATGTTGAGGTCGCGCAGTATCTGGAGAAGGTGGAAGTGGGGTAAGACTGCACTCAGATGACGTAACGAACTACATCGGTCCTACGCTTCGGGTCCTACGCTTCGCGTGATGATGACCCGAGTGTCTTGCAACGCCTAACTGGCGGACGTGAAGCCTGCCAGTGCTTCTAACTTCCCGGTCGCTGCGCCGGAATCAATCGACTTGGCCGCAATGGACACAGCCTCGGAGATGTGATCCGCTCGACCTGCGGCCACCAGCGCGGCGGCAGCATTGAGCAGAACTACGTCCCGCCGGGGGGACTTCTCTCCGCTCAGAATCGCGCGAATGATCGCAGCATTCTCCGTAGCGTCGCCGCCGGATATCTCCTGCAGCGTAGCGCGAGTCATGCCGAACTCTTCTGGTTCCACTTCATAGGAGCGCACCGAGCCCTCGCGCGCCTCGGCCACGCGCGTTGTCCCCGTGATCGTAATCTCGTCTAGGCCGTCGAGCCCATGCACGACCAGCGCACGATGCAGGCCCAGCATGCTCAACGCTTCGGCCAGCTTCTCCACCAGGTCCAGCGAATACACTCCCACCACCTGCCCGGAGGCGCGCGCCGGATTAGTCAGTGGACCGAGCAGATTGAACATCGTGCGCATGCGCAATTCGCGGCGTACGGTCTGCACCTGCTTCATGGCGGGATGCAGATTCGGAGCGTACAGGAAGCAGATCCCGACTTCGCGCAAGCATTGGGTGGCACGCTCCGGCGAAAGCTGGATGTTCACGCCCAAGGCTTCGACCACATCGGCTGACCCGCACTTGGAACTGATACTGCGATTGCCGTGCTTGGCCACGCGGACGCCCGCTCCGGCCGTGACGAGTGCCGTAGCCGTAGAAATGTTGAACGTGCCGCTGGCGTCGCCGCCAGTGCCGCTGGTATCCACCAGAGATTCGTCGGCTAGAGCGTCGCGGCCGGTGCCGCTGACAGCCAGTGCGTCCGTCGCGCTCACCCGTTCAATCGGCAATGGCGCCGCAGCCGCGCGGATCGCCTCCGCGAAGCCTACAATTTCTTCGACCGTCTCGCCCTTAATGCGCAGTGCAATGAGCAGCGCGGCAATCTGCGCGTCGGTGCATTTGCCCCCCAGCACTTCGGACATGACCTCTCGGGCCTCCGCCCGACCGAGCGATTGCGCGTGGTTCGCGATGCGATGGAGGGCGTCGAGGATCATGTTGTCAGCGGTGCCCAATAGCCTAGCATCTTGCTCCCGCAGGATCGCTGAAAAGCAAAATTATGATTGAGGGGAGTGAATTTCTGTACCACGAGATTAGAGCCCACATTGATGCACACGTTGACAGGGAACTGCAGGCGCGAGAAAAATCGAGTACTTGATTTACGGTGCAGATAGCCAGCCCGTATCTACAACCTTCCAGGGTCGAGGTCCGTCTAAAGTCCCGCGGCAGAAATATGAAGCAACGATGATCTAGACAAGGAACGCCCGCAAGAGTCCGCAGGTTTGTTGTCATGAAGCAAGCGGTAACTCCCGTGAAGTCAGTTGGTTAATGGTGGGCGCTATAGGATTCGAACCTATCCCCCGCCGTCACGGATTCCGGGCACTAGCTCCGCGCCGTCTCGGCGTCAGCGGCTCATAGCCAATTCCGGCTCCGGGCTCGCTGATGGATATGCGCTTGCATTTGCTGCCGTCGAAAGCAGGACCTTTTGGCCAGCCAAGTGTGCAGCCAGCATCCCGATCTCGTCGATAGGATCCCTGAGCGGCAGGGCCACCTGACCTCCTTCCACGGCTGAGCGGCAAAGCGCCATCATGATTTCGAAACCCGCATAGGCACTCTCGAAATTGCAGGGATGGACCTTGCGATCATCGTCGAGCCAAGCGGCAATGTCCGCTATATAGGGAGGCATATCGAGGTCATAGTTCATGCAGCCTCCGCCAGAGGATGAGCCCGCTTTGGTGACCGCGCGCCACCCGCAGCCGGTTAAGACTTCCGCGAAGCCCTCGGTGCCTTGCGCTCCAATACGGCACTTCCTCCACCAGTAATCGACCTCGGGCACGTCGGGAGCACCCGCACCGCACTCGACGATCCCGTGCACGCCGTTGGCGAACTGGATGAACCCTCCGATGTAGTCGGGCGATGGATGAAGATCGGAGAACTTCCCGCAACCCGCGGCCTGTCCCGTCACCCACTCCGCCTTCGCGTCGCCGTTGAACCAGCGCATGTAGTCGATAAGGTGCGACAGCATGTGCATCATCCATCCGGATGCCGTTCCGTAGACCGTGTGCACACGCCCTAGCGCGCCACTGGCAATGATCTCCTTTACCTTGCGGTAGTGTTCGCCGTAGCGATGCTGATGGCTGACCACGGCCTTTACGCCGCTCGCGGACAACAGCCTCTTCACTTCCATACCATCCTGGCTGTTGAGCGCCACCGGCTTCTCGAATGCGACCAGTCGTGCACCACTCTCGATGGCGATGCGAATCATTTGACTGCGCAGGTTGGGAAGAGTGCAAAAGCAGAAAACGTCGGGCTTGACGATCAGGGCGACCTGTAGCGCGTCCTTGCCTTTTACGCCGCCAAACTTCGATGCCGCGGCCTCCAGACGCACAGCGTCGATGTCACAGACACCAGCGACCTCAAACCGATTGTTTGCCTGGAATGCAAGGGCGTGGTGCATTCCGCGCTTGCCCATGCCCACTACGACGACCCGGTATTTGTCGTTCATCGCAACCTCCTCATCGTGCCTTCCGATCCCACTCGAGGACCTTGTCCACCGTGTAGTCCACTTCGTCTTCGGTCAGTTCGGGGAACATCGGCAGCGACACGCAGCACGCTGCGTTCCGTTCCGAATTAAGGATTGCTCCAACGATGCGCGCCGCATGGCCCCAGGGGTATCCCTCCTGTTGATGGATCGCAATCGGGTAATGGCACTTCGCGTCGATGCCCTCCTCATTCAGGAACTTGAGAAGTCCGTCGCGATGCGCCGCTTGCCTGGTCTCGATCACATACAGGTGGTAGACGTGCCGATAGCCAGGAGTCTCGTAGGGCAGCACGATGTTTCTCGCGCCAGCCAGGCCTTTGCTGTAGCGTGCCGCCCACTTTCTTCGGAGAACACTCCATTCCTCAATGTGCCGCAGCTTCGCACTGAGAATCCCGGCGTGCAGGTCGTCGAGCCGGCTGTTATATCCCGGGCTGTGGCACGAGCGCTTGTCAGAGCCATGGTTGCGCAGCTTCCGCACTGTTCGATCGACTTCAGGGCTGTTGGTGACGACAGCGCCACCATCGCCGAACGTGCCCAGGTTTTTTTGGATGATGAAGCTGATCGTGGCTGCGTCGCTGAGTTGGGCGATCTTGAAGCCATCGCCAAACGCGCCGATGGCTTGGGCATTGTCCTCGATCACCAGCAGGTCGTGCTGGTCTGCAATCCTGCAGATCGCCTTCATGTCTGCGCATTGACCATACAAATGAACCGGCACCAAGGCTTTCGTGCGGGGCGTGATCGCCGCCTCGATCCTGGCGGGATCAATGCAGTTCGTTCGCGCGTCAGAGTCCACAAACACGGCAGTGGCGCCGGTGATCCAGATGGCTTCCGCGGTTGCGAAGAAGGTGTTCGTCGTAGTAATGCACTCGTCGCCGGGCCCGATGCCCAGCGCCTTGAACGTGAGCCAAAGAGCATCCGTTCCGTTGCCCACGCCGATCGCGTACCTGGTTCCGTGGAACTCGGCCAATTCCTGCTCAAACCGTTTCAACATGGGGCCGAGAACATATTGTCCACTTTCGAGTACTTCTTTTAGGTTGGCGTCGATCTCCGCTTTGATGTTGTGGTACTGACGCACATGTCCATAAAAGGCCACGCTCATCTTGGTTGCCAGCATATAAATCCTCCTTGCCGTCGGGCCGGGACGACAGAGCCGCTCCTGCACACTGGAATCGGAAATCTCAGAGGGCCGTGTCTGAGTTGGGACGGTCTGGGGCGGTCAAGAAAATTCCCGCCGGTATGGTACGAAACTGTAGTCGGCGCAGCCATGATCGCCATCACGTCGGGGTGTGATTTCTGACTGCTCATTCCGCGAACACTGCGAGCTGCGACTGGATGCGTCAGTCTGAGGCGATGGGTTTTGAGGCGATTCAGTCGGAAGATCGTGGACAGGGAACTTATGTATAATGATGAACTTGCCGCACTACAGTGGGCGCTTAACTCAGCGGTAGAGTGCCATCTTCACACGGTGGAAGTCATAGGTTCGAATCCTATAGCGCCCACCATCTTTTCAATGGTTTAGCGGGATTGCGCTCTGTTTTGCGCTCCGTCACCATGAAAAGCTAGTTCGGCTACCTTCAGACTCGCTGTACTCATTTCATCCGTGACCACATCGCCGTAGATATTCATCGTGGTACGGATGTCCGTGTGTCGCATCATTTTCTGCTGTACTGCGATGGGCGTTTTCACGGCGTCCAACCATGAGCGATACGTGTGCCGGAACGCGTGCGTGCTGATGCTGCCAATTTTGGCGGCTTCCGATGCGCGTACAAGTTCCATGCGCGTGCCTGTGTAAGAAAACGGCAATCTGCCGAGTTTGAAAGGACTCGCAAACACCCAATCCTCTGCCGCGCTGAATTGACTCGCCTGTTTCCAGGCCTTCAGGCGTGCGACCAAATCCTCCGCTAGCAAGAAGGTCTTAGCCGAGCCTTCCGTCTTGCATTCATCTATGTGCTGTTGGACGATGCCGCGCCTGATGCTTAGCCGTGAACCCAGCCAGTCCACGTCAGACCATCGGAGGGCCAAGGCTTCACTGATGCGAAGGCCCAAGCAGACGCACAGAAGAGCCATCGTTGCGAACGGCTCGTGCAGCTCTTTCAGCAGAGCGTGATATTGCTCCGCTGTGAGACTCCGTGCTTTCCGTACTCTTCGCGTGGCGCCTTTGTTCTGGACAAGGCTTATCGGATTCCGGCCGACCTCCAGAACGCCGGCCCACATCGCAAATTCGACGAGGCTGTGGAGAAGAGAACGAACGTGAGTTTTGGACTTAGGCGAAAGCGGAAGCGCGCGGAGCCACAGCTCCACCGGACGGGGCTGTATGTCTTGGATTAGCGTGTCTCCCCATGTCGGAAGGATGTGATTCTTGAGAAACGAGCGATAGACATACGCCGTGGAGTGGCGTGACGGCATTCGCTCTGCTTCATAACGTGCAATCACTTCCCGCATCGTGCTCCGGTTAGTCTTTGTGTTTTTGTTTTGAGTGGTCCGAACCTGCAGGCGGTCAACTTCCTTCCACGCTGCTGCCTTGGTCGGAAATTCCTGCTTGTTACCAATCAGTTTTGACCGGCGCTTGCCGGCTTCATACCACAAGTAATTCCAGGTCCGGCGCCTTTTGTCGAAGCGCACTGACCCTTGTGCGTGTCGCTGAACTCTCATTACTGCCTCCCGTCAGCAGAGCCAGCGGATGACGGGGCAAGCATAGCATCCAAGTCAGATTGCTTGAAGCGCCAAATATGGCGAACGGTGCCGGACAACTGAAACGCCTTAGTCTTGCCCTGGCGGACCCATTGCAACAGCGTGCGTCGTTCGACTTTCAAGTATTCGGCCGCTTCGGCGGCCGTCATCCATTCAGTTGCTTGCATTTCCGTACCTCGTTTCACCAAACCAAGAAACACTGGCTGCGAAGATGTATGTGTCAGCGCAGTCTGTCCACTCCCCCAATAGGGGGTTGCCATAGAAAAACGAGCGATGAACCCCATGCGCCCCGGAGATTTCTGGTCGTTGTCATCGCATCAGAGTCGCCGTAGCACGCTATTGGCGTCGTGCATGAGTTGACGAACGAAACGTCGTTCAGACTTAGCTGCGGCCGAGCAGTAACCGTGCTTCCAGCGCGCCCGCCGAGAGCGTGCTAGACCCTCCTGGGTGCGCGGACCAGTGCTGGCTCCGCCGTGCATTCGGCAACGCCCATTTCGCATCGCTGGTGCTCGACATTTCCTACCTTTTCGTGTCTTGGCGCCGCATCGCGGGGCATTATTTGGATCTGCGGGAGGGTTGCCGTTCTTCAGCCACCCAATTCCGCTGCGTCGCTTAGACCTCTGATGAATCACCTTCATTACGGGTGCTCCCATGTTTCATATTGTTCCGAGTAGTGCTTGGGCTCACCGGACCTACGATGGCTTGCCCGCCCTTATGGACATGAACGTGTTCGACAACCATCTTCTGTTCGCCCTTGCCTCGGTAGCGGCCCAGCGCTTCCGTTTGGATCACAAAAGAGCGCATAAGCTTTGTGGCTCGGTTGATGTTTACCTCTACGCCCAGATCAGACTGATCCGGCCGAGCCGCTCGCCCCATGCAGCTCATTGCCATTCTGTGGACCGCGACCATCTGTGTCGCGAGCATCGCTTCCAATGAATCCTTAGGTCGAATACCGTGGAGAGCAGCAGCAAGATGATCGAATGTCTTAAGTTCACGGCCCGCAAAATCGGAGACGGTACTAGCGGCTTGACACAGCAAATGACTTTGAAGCGTCGCGTCCTCGGTGCCGAATGTTTCCGCCATTCGCTTCGTTACGATCCGCTCTGCAGCTTCGGATATTTCTCTCGACTTCTGCGATAGCTGGATTTCTTGGTCGCGGGGTTGCTTTCCCATGGTGCCAGGATTACCGACGATTGCGAGAGCGCAAGCTGTGATCTTCTTTTGCGACTTTCTGCTCTTCATGATGCTTCCCTCTTGTCATCACTCTTGCTGTCGTATCTGCCCACAGTGCCCTCCTACATTTAACGAAGTCATTTGGCAAGCTGAATGTTTTTGTCTTCCACTCTCTTTTTCGACTAGCCTCTTTCAGTTCCAGTAGACGCGAAAGTCTTTTCGCGCCACTACGTGACGCTTGTGACGCGTTCTCAATATTCAGCGTGCACGCGCACACGCACACATAGAAGGTCTAAATCGGACGATGCGTCACTTCCGTCACTGATGTTCTTTGAAGTCCAAGGCCATTGAACCCTCTGGCGCGATTTGTCCGCTGCGGCTTGAACCCTCGGTCCTCGAGTTGCTGAGCAAACCATTTCTGTGTACGGGGGTTCTCGCCGTTTCCCTGGCACCACGCGGCCCAGTCGGCAAAAAGCGTTCCTGAAGACGCCCAACGTGCTCCCTCCACAAAGCAGCGTTCTTCTATCCAGCCTCTAAGCGTATCCTCGCAAGCAAAATACTCCTCAGTTGCGTCGCGGACCGAAGCGGGGGGGGCCAATCTCCTGCGCTGCCAATCAAGGCAACCGTGGATGGCCCAGCTTAGGATTCCTGGAAATTCTTCTCGCAACTTTTCCTCCAGTAGGGGGTCGCGCTCGCTCTCGGGGATAGTGACGGTGAAGGGGACGAGATGGAGACGCCGTCGCATTGCCCTGTCGACCGACCGCAAGCCGGGCTTGTGGTTACCAGCAATCACCAGCTTGCCCTCAGGCCAGAACTCGAAAAAGTCGCCATGCATAAACCGCGCCGCGATCTTGTCGCCGCCAGTGAAGGCTTTGATCTTTGATTCCGCCCATCGTGCTCCCTCCTCCGTTTCGATAGCGGTGACAAACCGTGCTCCGCGCAGTCCGGCAAGATCCGTCGGGTGGTGTTCGCTCGTACTCGCCGTAAAAACCGACGCGGGTGCGGTCCTGGCGTAACCGCCCAATAGACCTGACACGACCTTCAGGAAGACGCTCTTCCCATTTGCGCCTGTGCCATACACGAAAAAGAACCCTTGCTCGCGCGTGCTGCCGGTTAGGCAGTAACCAACCATGCGCTGCAAGAATGCTTGTAATTCGGGATCGCCTCCCGTAATGCGATTGAGAAATTGCAGCCACAAGACGCAATCTCCGCCGGGTCCAACCGCCGTGCTCTTCGTCAGGTAGTCGGCACGGCGATGCGGCTGAACCTCCCCGGTGTTAAGGTCTATCGTGCCGGTCGGAGTGTTGAGCAGCCAAGGATTGCCATCCCATTGCTCCGCAGTCGCGGCATGGCAGCGATCAGACGCGGCCATTCTCTCCACGGCCGCGGAGGTTGCTTTTGAGGCCAGTTTTGCTGCCTGGAATTTTTGAGGGTCGCCGCACTCTGCGCTCGCCTGCCGACAAACGCCACGAGCAAGATCAAAAATATCCAATGTTCTGTCTTCCGCCCATCGCATCCCGTCCCATCGCATCCAAGTGCCCCAGCGGTGAACATAACGCAACTCATCGGCATACTTTCTCGAAAAACGAAGTGCCAGCGCATCCTCGGAGAATTGAGGGGCCTGAACGACCCCTTCCGCAATTTGCGTGAGCGCGCTACCCACTTCAGCCAGGGCGCTCGTCGGCACGCTTGGATCAGCCACGGCTCTACCAGCGGCCTCGATTTGCTTCGCTGCAATTCTCCGCGCAGCGGCTGCGCGCACGATCTGTACGTAACTGGCGATGCTAGGGCGATCAGGCACTCCGGCGAGCAGGGATGACACGTAGGCCACACTGCCCACCCGCTCCAGGTCCTGGTGGGCTTCTAGTTCGTTGCAGAGCGTAATGATGTCCATTGGCCGCCCGTACTCAATCAGCCCAGCGATTCGCATAAAGATCCGTCGGTGCGAATCCAGGGAGAAGTCGATCGCCTTCAGGCCTAGTTGCGATGCCTCTGTGTACGCGGCATCGTCCAGCAGGATCGCACCTAGGATGCTGCGTTCTGCTTCCTCGTTCCGCAATGCACTCATAGCTCCACCGTAGTCCCGTCTTTCACGTTCGACCTGGCCGCGCAATCGGTCCACCAGTTCCTGGGAGGGCCGGGGTTCGCCCGGAAGGCGGGAACTCCGCGGCAGCCCCTCGCGCCTGATGCCGGAGGAACATTGTTCCTAGCCTGTGCCGCGAAGGTTTGTTCTATCCAGTGACTCTTTTCCTTCAGCGCGTCACGTTGGGCAGGATGCGAACAGATTGTGAATCGGCACTTGTGGCGTCTCTGGTTCACAAACTTGTGCTGTTTGGGGCTGCGATTATGCCCGCGAGAGTGACTGCGCGCGCGTGCGCCCAGCCCATCGGCATACGGTCTTTGCTCGCGCGAACTCATGCGTCACCGCGACGAGGAGACCTCTCGGGGACTTCAGGGCGGATTGTCGTGGCCCCCCGCAAGGCGAAGGCCAACAGCGATCTGTACGGGATTAGTACTCTTTTTCCAAATCGCACAGCCTCAAGACTGCCAGTGCGGATCGCGTAATCAATCGCTCGTGGCGAAAGGTCCAAGGCGGCTGCTGCTGACGCACGGCTGTACAAGAGCTTTTCGGGCGTGTCCTCAATTTTCATAAAATCCATTTCGTCGTTTCAGTTTGCACCGAGTAGCTACAAGTACTCGGTGCTGCCATATTACAAAGGCTGAACGCCGTTCGCCGCGAACTCAGGGTTCTCAGATATCTGAAAGTTGTTCAAGGCTAGGTACTTGCGAGGGACAAGCAAGCAGGTTGCAGATCCAGACCGCGGTGGGTTGCAACTAGAGTCGAATGCGGGGCAGACTCTTTCGTCGACTGCTAGCTCGAAGATGTTGTAGGGTACTCAGGCTAGTCCCCGGAAACACTTCCACCAATGCTCGGTCACACAAATTAGCCGAGTTCACTTCGGGGTGATTAAAAGCAGCTTTCGCGATTGCTTTTAACTGAATCTCGGTCAGGCAACAGTGATCCTTTGCGGTAAGGCGATTTCGATAGCCGACCAGAGCTCTGTTGGCAAAATGAAAATCTTGTTCCCTGTTGTCATGTTCTTTCTGATAGAAACGCCGCATCCAACGCGCGGCTGTCATCCAATGTTTTCGGTGCTCCCCTTCCACGATCCTGAGAGCTTCAAAAGCTATCATAGTACTTGTCGGTACGGGCATCCGAACTTGTGTATGGCCCTAGGAACTTAGAGGCGGCATTCTCGTCTTCAAGAATGATTCGACCTAAGGCAGTCGCGACCCATCCTGAGTTGAGGAATGTAGTTGAGTGGTGCCTAAAAAAGTTGGCTCTTCCGGCATTTTAGTGGCTTAAGGAGCCAGATCCAGACCGCCGCAGTGGAAGAGGATGGCAGATGCGAAGTTCTTTTTATTGCGGAAGCCGCGTGCGGTGTACTTGACCCACTGGATCTTGGCGTTGATGGATTCGCTGGCAGCATTGGTGACGCGGTAGCGGAGATAGGTAACAATGTTCTCGAAGCGTCGCTTCAAGGTCCTGGCTACCTCCAGCATGGGACGCAGCCGACTGCGCACCGCCCAGCCGTGCCACCAGCGAAAATGTTTCCGCGCGGGCCGCTCGTATTGGTAACTGAAAAATGCCATGCCCGTTTCTTTCAGAGCCCAAGCCCGTGCCGTCTTCAGCCCACTCTGACGTAACGCGGCAAAGGCTTTGCGATCGGCCGGTTCCATGGCGGTCGGATTCCGTAACCAGTCGTAGCGTGTTCCTGTCAGTCGGTCATCGCCGGCCGCTCGCAGCGTGCGGTTTTCCTGGCGCCGTACTTTGTCCACGGCATTGCCCAGATGTTTGGCGATATGAAATTTGTCGTAGACGATCTTTTGCCTCCCTTCCCGCAGGTGCTCGCGGACCGAAGCTACGTAGGGATCCCACATGTCCATGGCGATGGCCTCGATACTCTCGCGCTGTCCTTCCGTCAGGGTCTGCCAGAATCCATCTAAGCTGGCCTGCGTGCGATCTTCGGCCACGTACAGCACACGGGATCGCTCCAGGTCATTCACCAGCGTGAAATACTTGTGCCCTTTCCGAAACGCCTTCTCGTCGACTCCCAGCTGTGGCAAAGGCTCGGCCTGCCTCCGTTCCAAGCCC
Source organism: uncultured Acidobacteriaceae bacterium (assembly GCA_963707205.1). Classification (GTDB taxonomy): domain Bacteria; phylum Acidobacteriota; class Terriglobia; order Terriglobales; family Acidobacteriaceae; genus Sulfotelmatobacter. Next base: position 28,980 of record CAVPQE010000020.1, on the reverse strand, counting down.
CGCGCCACCGCCCGCTCCATAATCCCGTGAATTTCGTCCCAGCTCAATCCCAACTGTTCGCCCACTGCTTTCTGACTGGCCGCCTTCAGCCAATCAATCACCAGCCGTTCCATCAGTGCGGTGAATCGGCTCGAGGGCTCCGCCCACCGCAACTTCAGAACCCGCACCCCATGCTCGGCACACTCCGTGCGCGGTGGCCGGGCATGCAGAATCGTCTGATATTGGCAGGTGTCCAGATGCCGCCACTGCCGCTCCCCTTGATGGTCATACAACTGGCAACTCGCTTCGCATTCTGGGCACGGCCAACTGGCCATTTCTCCGTGCTCCAGATAGATGTGCACTTCGCCCTCGGCCAGCTTTAGTTCCACTCGCTCTACAAACCAGGGCGCTTCAATCCCCAGAATCTGGCGGTACAGTTCACGATCTTGCATCCCCAGATTGTCGCATCCCGAGATCGTCACCCACTACAAAGTCTGAATTCCCAAAAAGTTTAGCAGTTGCTGTGCTGCCCCCAAGAGTTGTCCGTCTGAGAAACTTGAGTAAACAACTTCCCAGTAGTGTCGCGAAATGCTCGGATCTGGCTGGCCCACGATTAACCAGCAAAGATCGTCAGGATTGCGTCCAAGCGACGTCAGGTGCAATTCCGGATACTTCTTCCGCGCACATTCCCATTCAGCGGCCGATCCAGAGGTTTTGACTGTGTTCATGCTCACGTCTTTCCTTATGTACCGGTTCTGAACTGCTGTGTGTGGCACATCTGTGGTTGCTTTTTTGAAGTTGCCGATAGTTTGCAGGCTAGACCCTGGCAGCAGCCCCGGTCCGCCCAGCACGGCTTGTTGGACTCCACTGAGCGGCCAGATGATTGCAACAGCTTTTCGATGTCCGTCCGCACGTAGGATTTCCGAAGTCCCAATGTCTCGATCAGATCGATCAGGTTGGCGCGAAGACCTCCGTACCAGCACGGGGGCATTTCAAAGGTCAGCTGCCAGATTGGATTCATGTCCAGTTTTCTTATGCGCTTTATCCACCGCCTTAGTTGCCTCATGTCGCTCTCATTTAGCCACGCTTGAGGACAGAGTTGCACGTGCTCAGGCCTGCCCAGAAATCTGCTCCAGTCAGCCCCCGCAAAACACCCGGAGTGGTCGAAGCGGAGGACGACCGGCTTCCTAGTCCTTTCATCGTGGCGAAGAACAAATTTTTCGGGACGGAAATTGCAAACCCAAGTATCAAATGCCAAGGCCCCCAAAAAGAAGTGGGCGACCAGTTCGGTATGTGAGAGGGTCTGACGACGAGTTTGAAATTCCATCAGAAGGCTCGACATAACGGAATCCGCAGTAGTTTCGCCGCATACTTGGTTCTGGCGCGGTCCCACTCTGGGCGGCTCACCTCCGCCCGCTTCGACCTGATTCGAGAGATCAGGCGACATTCCGGAGTCAATGAAGGGCGGCAGCGAGCTCGGGTTTGCAAAACTGAGAGCATCGCTGCCGTCGGTGTAAACGAACCCCGCTATACAGGCCGGGTCACTTCCGCGGCTCTACGGAACCACGATCACGGGGGGACCTTTGGGTACTGGTTGTGCTGCTTCCTTCACGCTTGCATTTTTTGCTGCGTCTACAACAATGTAGTAGCTCGTCTGGACGCCGCTGGTTTGATCGAGAACCGGTAAGTCTATTGGTTTCCCTTTCTCCAGTGGAATGCCGAACACCGCACACGCAGTGAAGTGCAGTTCGCAGTTGGCGTCCGCCTGGAATCTTACGTGCCTGTTTGGTGGGGTGCCAACGTGTTCCGTCTCTTGGCAGTGAAACTTAGCCGTATCAGAGCCGACATCGATCTTGATGAAGAGGTTTTTTCCGTCGTAAGGCGGGGCGGGCTCTCCGGTGACCCCGGTTGTGAGCTTCCTCTTGGTGCCTGCAGAAGCGGTCGTATCCACCGGGGGCAGAGTAGCGGTTGAATCTGTGGCAATCATAATTCCTCCTTATTGGCCGGCCTGCCTGTTAGGGTTGCCGTTGGGCAGGGCTAGATTTGTTCTGGAATTTTCGTGCGATCTCTCGAAAGCGAGAGTCTAGAAGTAAGTTTTGTTGCCCAGGATCGTTCTCCAGATCCGCCAGGGTCCATCCCCTGGCCAAAGCTTGGTGAACCATCTCAAGCGCGCGGCTGCGATCGCCGAGATTCTCATAGGCTTCGCCTGCTCTGACCAGGACACTGGGATCTTCAGGCGCGCGGGCCAGTGCGGCCTCGATCCGCGGCACCGCCTTCTCCCGCAGCTTCAATTTCGAGTACAACAGACCAAGTTCCACCTGCACTTCGGCATCGTCGGCGCTGACCTTCGCAATCTCCTCCAGCCCCGCCAGTTCGCTGCGAAACGCCTCATCGGCCTCGCTCCTGCGGTTCAGCCATTCATACGCCAGGCCGAGATTCAACCACGCACGCCAGTCGTTGCCATTGATCTCCAGCGCCTTCCGCGTCATCGCCGCCGATTCTACCCAGCGCTTCTCCCGGTAGTACAAAGCCCCCAGATTGGTGTAGGCGGCGTAGCTTGGCTGCAATGCGATTGAGTTCTTGAGATGTTTCTCTGCCTCGGTATCCTTCCGCAAGAGTTGCATCATACCCCCCAGCGTCGCGTGGGCCATGGCGTTGTCAGGGGTGATTTCCAGCACGTGCTCGAACTCCGCCGCCGCATCGGAATACCGCCGCTGCCGGTAATAGAAGGCCCCCAGTTCGTAATAACCATCCCAGTGCTGCGGGCGGAGTACCACGGCCTTCTTATATGTGCTCTCCGCCTTGTCGTCCTGCCGCATGCTGGCGTACACGGCGGCCTCGGTTAGCAGCGCGTCAGCATTGAACGGTTCCAGCTCCAACGCTTGCTGGATCTCCTGGAGCGCGAGGTTGTACTGCCCTTTCCCGTTGTGAACGCGAGCCAGTGTCACGTAGACCGCGGGTAGCTGCTCGTTCAACTCTGCAGCGCGCTTGCAGTCTCTCTCCGCCTCGTCGATCCACCGGGAATCGTGGTCGAGGCGGTACTTCGCCCAGTGTGCTTCTCCCAGTCCGCTGAACCCGAGAGCGAAGCTTGGATCCGCCTTGACCGCTTGTTCGAACAAACCGATCGCAGAGTCCAGATTGGCCGGTTTGTCCCACCGCTCCAAGTACTTCAGTCCTGCCAAATACGATTCGTGCGGCGCTGCGTGGCCTTGCACTCTGACTGCGGCCGCCTGTTCGCCGAAAGAACTTCGCCGGAGAATCGACTCCAAACGCATCCCGATACCGACCACCGCAGTTACCGCAGCCGCGACTGCCAGCACCACGAACCACTGTCTTAACCGGAGCCGCATTCCCGTCGACATCGGCGCCGAGACCGCTCGCCGCAGGTCGACTGCGATCTCCCGCGCCGAGAAATAGCGCTTTCCCGGGTCCTTGTCGAGGCACTTTTGGATCACCGCGTCCAGTGCTGCGCTGATTCTAGGGTTGAGCTTACTTAGGGAGACTCTGATTAAGTCCTCCCTTTCCACAGCGAATATAGATAAATTCGTGCCAGCGTGAACATTCTCAGCAAGCAGAGGACACTGGCGATGATGACGGGATTCGAGCGGTACACGAAGAAGACTCGGCGGGCGATCTTTCTGGAGGAGATGGAGCAGGTCGTGCCGTGGGCGAAGTTGTGTGCGCTGATCGAGCCGCACTATCCCAAGCCGGGCAACGGGCGACGGCCGAAAGAGCTGGAACAGATGCTGCGGATTTATTTTCTGCAGCAGTGGTTCAACTTGGCAGATCCGGCGGTGGAAGAGGCGCTGTATGACTCGGCGACCCTGCGCCAGTTCGTCGGGATTGACTTGGGGGCGGAGCCGGTGCCGGATGAGACCACGGTGTGCAAGTTCCGGCACCTGCTGGAAGAGCACAATCTAGGAGAAGAAATTCTGGGGACGGTGAATCTGCACTTGCAAGCGAAGGGAGTACGGATCACGACGGGCACGATTGTGGACGCGACCCTGATTCACGCCCCTTCCTCGACCAAGAACCGCGAGCAGAGCCGGGACCCAGAGATGCACCAGGCGAAGAAGGGGAAGAACTGGTACTTCGGGATGAAAGCGCACGTGGGCGTCGACAGCCAGACCAAGATCATCCACACGGCAGTGGCGACGGCAGCTAATGTTTCCGATGTGGCGATGTTGCCGGACCTGCTGCATGGCGAAGAAACGCGGGTGTGGGGTGACGGAGCGTATCAGGGCCAAACCGAGGTAATCCGCGAGTGCGCGCCACGAGCACGGGATTTCACCCAGCGGCGCTGTCGCTACAAGGGCCAGATCGTGGATGAAGTGGCGTGGGCGAAGAACCGGACGAAGTCGAAGGTGCGGGCCAGGGTGGAGCACGTGTTTCAAGTGCTGAAGCTGAAGTTCGGATTCGTGAAAGTACGCTATCGCGGGCTGAAGAAGAACGCGCAGCGGCTGTTCGTTACCTGTGCACTGGTGAATCTGTTTGTGAGCCGCAGAAAACTGCTCGCCGTAGTGTAGGCTCGTCCGATTTCGCCCCGTACGAGCGGTTGTAACGGCGGTGCTGACCAGTTCCAGCATCCGAGACTCGAACCGGCAGCGCGGTTTGCTGAACACTGTTGTTACTCGACATAGCATGAACGCTTATTCAGAGTGTCCTTAGGGCCGGCGGCGGATGATGCAGGATCGCGTCGGTCAGCGCCGGGCCCGAGCCCAGGAACGGGCGCCGCCCCGTCGCCATCTCGTACAGGATGCACCCGGTCGCCCAGATGTCGGTGCGAGCGTCCAGTTTCCCTCCAAGCAATTGCTCTGGAGCCATGTAGGGCAAGGTGCCGACAAAAGCCTTGGTTTCGCTCAGACTTTCAGTGACCGCAGTCGCACTGGGTTCGCCACGCAGCACCATGGCAAGTCCGAAATCAAGGATTTTGAGTCGTGCGTCGGGAGTGACGCGCAAGTTGCCTGGCTTCAGGTCGCGATGGATGACGCCGTGCTCATGCGCCGCCGCCAGGCCTTCGGCCAATTGCGAACCGAGATTGATGATCTCTTTCTCGGAGAAACATCCGGACGCCAGCATCGCGTCGAGAGACAGACCCTCGATGAGTTCTTCGACCAGGAAGTCGGTGCCCTCCTGGGTGTCAAAGTCGTGAACCGTAGCGATGTTAGGGTGGTTGAGCTTCGAGAGCGTCAGGGCCTCTTTGTGAAAGCGCTTCCGGGCGGCTGTCTCCACCAGTGTTCCCGTGGGAAGGACTTTCAAGGCGACGTCGCGGTCGAGGCGCTCGTCGTGCGCGCGATAGACGATCCCCATCCCTCCTACACCAATCTGCTCAAGAATGCGGTAATGGGACAGTGTGGCCTGCATGGGAACATCCTGGCCACGTCCTTTGGATTAGATATCTTATTCACACTAACCACATAACTCAGTCCATTCAGTGACTACCTTCACACGCGGCTGTGAGTACACACAGTTCAAGACTGGCCCTCACTGGACTCGTCCATTCCGTGGTGCGTTGGCCTCGCACCCCCTCCCGTCTGGCCTCCATCGGACAGTGAGATTTCTACGGTCCGGCTGAGGTTTGTAGGGATCAAGAGACTTACCTTCATATCCCGCACTGCACCGGTACCGGTCAGCTTTCCGCGACATGCGTCTCTCGTCGCGGCGTACATGAAGCGCAACCTGGTTGCGCACTGTCGGTAGCTCGTACTGCATCGGTCTGGTTCCCAACAAATGGTCGGCAACGCGGAAGGAACTCGGTGGCTGAGGATGGGGAATTTCGATGACAGATGTGTTGTGTTTCCGCATCAGAACCGTCCCCAGCACGTGGGCTAGTGAAACGAACAGCTCTGGACCTCATGGGTCCATTCGTTTTTCGAGGCGGGGGCGATTAGTGGATCAGCTAAAACGTGGATTTTGTGATTGTACCCAACCTTTGTTTCATCCAACGCCATTAAGCCCCTGTTCCTTATCTCGTGACTCCTTGGTGTTGGGCTAGGGATTCATTACACATCCTAACGTCAGATGCCGTTTATCGACCCTGTGATGGTTATAGGAGACCGTCTCCGCTAAGAGATTGTCATCCCGCCTTAAGTCTTTAGAGGGTCTGGTCAAGCGGGCCTGGTAACGGGGACCGCCCCTTACATGAGCCCGGAGCAGGACAAGGGCAAAACCGTCGATTCGCCGCAGTGACGTCTGGGCATTCGGATGTGTGCTGTGCGAAATGCTTAGCGGTAAGCCCGCGTTCCGGGAAGAGACGGTGACCGATACTCTGGCTGCCATCGTTCGTGGCGAACCCGATATGGAGTTGCCAGCCGGAACCCCGCGCAAAATTCGGCGAACTCGTGCAGCGATCACTTCAAAACAATCCCAAGCAGCGCTTGCAATGTATGGGAGACGCGCGGGTCGCTATCGACGAAGCAATCTCGGGCGCTCCGGAGTTATCAACCCCACAGGCGGCATACAGAACTCAGCATCGGCAGCGAGCTTTTTGGATCCTTGCCGCAATTGTTTTGTTCGCCGTTTGAGCATTTCCAACTCCCCACGTTGAGCTAGCGAGTACGAGATGTTCGGTAAAGAGCTGAATGTCGGAAAAACACGAAAAGAGTCGCGCAGCATGGGTTGGAATCGCGAGGACAAGACATCTTGAATGCATTTCGACTTTCCGGAATAACTCGATATACTAAGAAGACGTTCGCGGGGTAAGTTCCCTGCCCCCGGAACCAGGATCAGGTACCTAGAAAACCGCATGAGGCGCTTGGGGTGGGGTTGGCGGTTTGGCTTGTTGTGGTGAACCTCCCTCCGGCTGAGGTGTCGGCGTTTGCGCCGGTGGCTTGAACACGCGCATGAGGTCAAAGTTTGCGCTCACATAGTAACGTGTAGAGGTCGGCAGATTCGAACCTCCGAGACGCCTTTCGTAATCTATTCCGAACTTGAACGTGTACCCTTTGCCAGGATCGACACTGTTTGAGCTCCAATTCGCGATCTTGTTCAAGCCCACCGTGAAACGCAAAAATGCATATGCCTGAGGGTTTGTCGAAGGGATTTTCTGTCCCAAACTTGGGCTCGGCACTGCGTTTGCTTTTTATTGTTGGCAATGCTGCTCTGCCAGGCGCGAGGCTATTCGCAATTAGTACCGCAGCCGCCATGCGGAAAGGAACCCATTCCGCCTTATCCGAGTCTGAATGATTTGGCCATCGTGAAATCGTGGGCTAAGTCTGATTTCGGCCGCGACTGGAAACCGCCCGCATGCACCGGTTGGGCTGAAGTGGGCTTTACGACGTTGGTGACCATAGCCGCGCGATTTCCCCATACCTCGGAAAGTGGGGGCTTGCTTCGCCACATCGGAGCAATTTCAGAACTCGCGGGCATGCGCTACTGGTCGACCACTCACCAGCAGTGGCGAACGTTAATTGTGGACGCCTATGCTCTGACCGGCTCGCAGTCTGGTCAACGGCGCGAAGACTTCTCGTCCGATGAGTTGAAGGAAGGCAAGGTCCTCTACTTTGAACAGGTCGATAACCTTTCTGGCAAAGCCATCTACCGAATGCACATTGTCGAGGCTTCGGCGAGCCGGCTCGTCTTCGATGTCGAGAACGTCAGCACGATGCGCTATTTCTTCATCCCTATCCTTCACCGGGGTGAGTTGCAGTCGATGTACTTTCTGGATCGCGAATCGGATAACGTCTGGCGCTACTACAGCATCGTGCGCACCGGAAAGAACGCCAACGGGCTGATCGCGGGAAATGAGTCTTCCTCCGTCAACCGGGCCGTTGCGTTCTATCGCCACCTGGTCGGAATTCCCACCACCCAAGAACCGCCGGGGGCGCGATGAAGAAAGAGAGTTGGGAAGCCTTCGCATCTGCGCCTGCTCTCCATCTACTGCTGACTAATGTTCAGGAGTCACGATGGAACTGGCAGCGCACGATCCAGAGAACTATTGCCCGGGGCGGGCGATCTTGGGATCAGAGAAAAACGAAAAGCACGCGGCCCGCAAAAGCGCCCAGGCCGCCCCACGCGATATGCCACTGGCGACGTCGCTTGGGTAATGCACTCCGAGGTAGATGCGAGATATTCCCACCAGCAGTATGATCGTAACCGTCATCGCCAGGATCGCGATTTGATGCCCGGTCCTTTGAAGATGCCGGCACACAAGAATGGCTACGGTCAAATAGAGGGATGCGGCCGCCAGTGAGTGGCCGCTGGGATACGACAAGCCCGAAAGTTCGACGAGCTGTGTAACGACCTCAGGGCGAGCCCGGTCAATGTAGTCCTTTATTGTGGTCGTTAGAATTCCTGCACCCACGGAAGCTGCCACCAGTTGCAGCGCCCCCATCCGATCCTTCAAGAGGAGCAGTACACACAACACTATGGTCGAAATAAGCACGAGTGTGACCGATCCCAATGCCGTCAAATCCACGGCCACCACCGTGAGCCAGGGAGTTCGTGCCTTCGCGAATCCAATCAGGATCGTACGATCCACGCCGGACACCTCGTGCTCCAGCGGTTCAGAAGTGATCTTGATAAAAGGGCCAAAAGCCAGCAAGGCCGTCCCCAACCACCAAGAGGCCTTTATGGCTCGGGCCGAGAATTTAGCTGGACCCGGTTGCATGCCGTATCTCCCACATACAGCCTCAACCGCCACGGCTGAGAAAATACAGAAGAACTTCCCCTTACTCGGACGAGAGGCCTGACTGGACGGGACCAACCGCGGCCGGCGGAACCGCTGGCGGAGCTGCTTTCTTCAACTGTTCAAGTTCGGCCTGGACTCTTGCCCAGTCCTTTGGTTTTCGCTTCGTCGCGTAAGGAGCATCCGGATGTCCATAGAATTCCAGAAGCTCAGCCCGAACCTCCAGCGAAGCACCACCGAAATTCTGCTTCGCCAGCGCGTCGAGCAACTTTGCATGCGTCTCATCGTTGAGCCGATATTTTCCCGGCCCCGTTATCGCACCGGTGTCAAAATTGTCGTTGGGCAAGTCCGGCTGGCCGGTGCCTACCTGGCTTAGCAACTGCCGGTAGCGATCCAGCGTCGCGTTGAAGCTCGCTTCGAATAGTTTTTCCGCCGCAGGCGTAGGCGTTTTGAGTTGTAGCACTCTTAGGGGGCCGATCTTCGGGAGAATCCGAGTAAGGAAGCCGAGAAATCTTTCCCAAAAGGTCGGCGGCTTAAAGTTCTTGCCCCAGTTCTTTTGGTAGCTCGCGCGAGAAAGATTATAGAGAAATTTCTTTCTCGTCATGCTGGGCTGATCCTTCAGGATCTCATCCTTCTTCAGGCTCCAGGCAATGCGCGTGGCTTTGGGAAGAAGCTGGCTGACAGCGTGACGGTAGGAACCGAGCACCTCGTCTTCGTTAGTGAGAACGGTTTTCAGATCCAAACCGTAGGTTTCCTGAAAGGCTTGTTCCAGGAGAGGAACCGAAACTCCAAAGCCGATGAAGTCGTGGTAACTATCCGGAGCGTAACGTCCATGCGCTACTTCCAGGACGTCGAATCCAAATTCCGTCTTCACGTGCGCCAGCTTGTCTTCTTCATACGTCACGGAGTCGCCGTACTTGGTTTTCAACTTGGGATACAGGAGCGGGACCGCGCGATTCGTGCCCATGGGGTGACCTTCGTTGTCCGAGGCGTAGTGAGCGAGTGCCCCGAGCGCAAAGGCGTAGCCGTCAAGATCCTTGGAATCGTGGAGAAGAGCCAGGACAAAGTCTCCGCTCCGCACATAGTGCGTCAAGTCGCTGAAGAAAACGCTTCCGTGCGGATAATAACCCATGTCCTGGATAATCGCCCCGCCGTACGCATAGCCGTGTGCTTCTTTGAGTTCTTCTGCCGTGGCATCGGGAAAACGCTTCAACAGTAATGGGCGTATGTTGGTGTCCCAGACGCTGTCAATGATCGCTTCATGCGCAAGGACGGCATAGGCCGCGGTCTCGTTTGGCCAGGCCAAACACAGGACAAGCGCCATGATGAGGGCGAAAGCTCTCACAGACAACGCTTCGCGGCGTCCCATTCTCCCCATTCCAAACCTCGTTGTGAGTTTAGCTCGCTCCTCTGTTACTGGGAAATCGCCTGCCCCCTCATTTCAACGGGGAGTTTCGTTTGAATCCGGTCTTCAGCAGCAATTGAGCAGAAGTCGTCTCCTCCGATCGTTTTAGCAGATCAAGAAACATAATGCCCGTTTCCCATTGCCAGCTCCAAGCCTGAGGGTTCAGATCTCGCGCAACGGTCCGGTTTGTTTCGGCCATCCGAAAGCCTTTTCCACCAGCCAACGTTTTCCGAGACTGATGCCACATCCGACTTGTCGCGTGGTCCTCTCGTCGATGGCGCTGCATCGGTTCTTTCATGTGCTGGATGACGTGCGGGGTCACGTTCAGTTCGCGGAACACACTCACCAACTCGGCGACATCATGGGCTTTGTCCGCACCCACGGTGATCCTGCGGGAGCGTTTGGCGAGATTCCTCAACATTGCAGTGCGGCGCTCAGAGCAAATGGCTCACGCTGGCACCTGCCTGCTCCAATGGCAACTCGCAATGCGAAACGTCCATGATGAACTGAGGTGATCGGCACTACGCAGACATCCCATGGGCTGGCTCTATCATCCTACGAAGTCTATGAACAGGCCAGAGGTCGCCCACATCACCTCAGGTGATATAATGTAGTTGAGCTGGTTTCCACCTTCTCCTCTTTCAGGTTCCCTGAACTAAGTCAGCCCATCTGAAGTTCTCTCCTCTTAGCGTGAACAACCTTTAGGAGGTTGATATGTTTGCACGCACCGTTTTTATTCATCTGAAATCGAACATGCTATCTGATTACAACCGAACATTTGACAAGGACATTCTTCCTTTACTTCGAAAACAGAAGGGCTTTAGGGACGAGATCACACTCTCAAATCCCAGCAGCCTAGATGCGATCGCAATCAGTCTGTGGGAGACCAGGGCCGATGCAGATGCTTACAACACCAGTACCTACCCCGAAGTGTTGAAAACCTTGGCAAGAATGATCGATGGAACGCCCAAGGTTCAGACGTTTGAGGCCGTTACTTCGACCTTCCAGAAAGTCGCCGTAGCAGCGTAGAGATCTGTAAAATGTCGCACGGGAGGGCGGTTAACTCCGTCTTTCCGAGTGACAAGTGCCTAACTCGTCGCCCACGAACTTTCGGCAAGTGCCGCCACGGGCTGTTAGGCTGTCAAGAAAGCCGTGCATCCCATGCATCCGAATGCGATCATGCACGAAGTTCAGCAACTCTACAACGTGAGTGACCGTCTTGACTCGCTGGCGGAACAACATCCCCTCGTCTCAGAAGCACTCATCACCATCTCGGGAAGCGTTCGTAACACAGCAACTCTGTTGGAGGTGCTGGTCGCGACAAAAATGACACCGCTCTCCGGATTAGATCCGGCAAATGCCTGATTTGTTCATGGCTGTCGTTGAACTGGCGTTCTACGCCATGACTTCAAGAGAGCGTGCGCGAGCAACCTGATGGGAGGCGCTTATGACAGTGCGACTGGGTAGACTTTGGACTGAAGATGAGGGCCAGGACATTGCCGAATATGCGGTGATGTTGGCCGTTATCTTAGTGCTCGTGGTCGGCACGATTCGCCTAGTCGGCTCGAACGCCAACAATGCCTTTTCCAGCGTGGCGAGTTCGCTTCAATAAGCCGAGTCCTTAGAGAGGTCCGCGAGAGAACGATCTTCTGGGAACCTCTTGAGCACCAAGCTAATCGTGAAGAACGACGTTGAGAAGTGAGCTGTGGACTTGCAGGCCACCGTTGTAGTGAATGAATCCCAATTTCCTGAACCGGTTCATGAAAAAGCTCACTCGCGAGCGGGTCGTGCCGATCATCTCTGCCAGGGTCTCCTGGCTGATCGTTGGGACCACGGTCTCAGGCACACCGTCCTTGCCAAAATGAGCGAGTAGAAGAAGAATTCGGGCCAATCTCTTCTCACTGGAATTAAACAGCTGGTCAACCAGATCCTCTTCGTATCGGATGTTCCTCGACAGCAAATAGGCCACGAACAGATCGGAAAAAGTGTGTTCCCGGTGAAGCGTATCCACCATGGCCTTTTTCTCAACTCTCAGAACAGCACAATCCGTCATGGCCGTTGCAGAACCCATGCGGAGAGGTTGGCCTGCTAGCGAACCTTCGCCGAAGAAACTCCCATCACTCAATATGCCGATCGTCGCTTCCTTGCCAGATGTGGACACAACGGTGAGTCTTACCTTGCCCGTCTGCAGATAATACACCGCGTCTGCGGGATCCCCTTGCGTGAAGATGGTGTGCTTCTTCGGAAAGAGCATAGCTTTCCTGCCCTCGCCGATGGTGGCGAGGAATGACTGGACATCGAACTCGCGGCTGTTCTTGGAAGCTCGACGCGGAATCGCGGAATTCCGCGTTCTTTGGGATACCCGATCAATCGGCGTTTGGCGGGCTATTTTCGTTGAACCTTGGGACTCGCGAGGCGGAGACATGTGCACCTCCCCGAACCCCACGTTTAGGCACATTATACCGCAACCCCAACCGCCAGCCGACTGCGCGCTCACGCTAGCGCCTTGCTGCCCCTTCCGGTTTTTCAGGGCTGCACCAAAGAGGTTCGTCGTATACGCGTAGAAACACTGGCCACAATTACAGCCACCGCTGCAACAGCATCCGTTCTCAAACTGGTAAAAACGAGACAGTTAAGCACCTTTTGCGAAAAGCATGGGATTAAAGCCGGAGATGTGAACATCGGGGTGGAGACTACTCAGAGTGAGCGCGTGTCACCAATCATCAGCGTCGTGGTGATCGCAGGTGGGATTGCGCCGACGGTTGGCGGCGCGCGTATGCGATCGTTTACGAAGAGCCCCAGGAACCTAAAGCGTCTGCTTGAGAGTGACACTGACGAGTGCGCGATTCGGCAGCACTTTTTTTGCCACTCAATTAGCGATTATCCGCTACGACGGTCTGTCCATTGAGTATGCTCGCTGCCTCCGCAAGTGTCAGGTCATCGGGCACTCGGTGAAAATCGAGGTGGCTTTCGACCTGCTGCACGTCGATTGTCTTGAAGAGGAGAACCTTCCCTTTCATGTCCACAACCAGGACAGCCATTTCCCACTGACCTGGTGCAACTTCCGTCTGCCTGACCTCAAACTTGCCGCCCTTGTCCAAGTGTCCTAACAGTCCGCCGCCGAATTTCACGTTTTCCATGAGATGGCCATTGATCGCTGCCAGTCGCTCCTGTTTGCTATCAACCGTCATCTCCCCTTCCATGTTTTGGAAAACGCGGGCTTCAATGGAAGGCGGCCGGAAATTCGGGTTTGGTCTGAAGCTTAGCTTTATGAGGTCTCCCTCGCATCCAGCGTAGCCGAACACAAATACATCAGGCAGAATCTTGAACAATCGCTCCCCTTGTTCTGCCTTCTTGTTGCTCGCCTGCTGTAATTTCCGTTGCTCACCTGGATTGCTCACAAGCCTCTGAATCCGTCGGCTCTCTTTCTGTTGCTGTCCGGCGTCAAGGGGACGACCGTCAGTGGAGAGGAGGCGACTGAGAGAACCATCCTTCGTCTCGACAATTTCCTGGACCTGTTTCTTCTCGGCGTCTTTTTTTTCGAGTCGGTACATCCAGTGTCCGAGATCCTCATTTTGGACTTTCAGTTCGTTGGTCACCACTTTCCGTGCCAGTTCGTTAGCCGACATTCCGAGTCTCTCAGAATCCGATTGGGAAAAAGCGGTCGACCCGAGCAGAATGATGGTCACTATGGGGGTTACGGGGCTGTGTATCAGTCTCACAGCCAATGGCGGCATCCGGGCGCAGCACGTTTTGAGCCAGCCATGCATATCGTGCCCTCGCAATTTCGATCATGGAACGAAGTGCCCCAATAAAGATGGTCAAAATCGTTCACTCTCCTCGACTAACTTTTTGGTAATTTTAGGACGGGAGTCGCACTATCTTGCGGGCTTTCGTTGATGTCTTTCGCGCGGCGCGTGTCTTTCCCGAGCAGTTGCGGTAGTTGTTTTCCGTTTGGCTGCGGCTCCAACCGGAGATGGCAATTCCAGCTTGGGCTGTCTGGCAGTGCGATGGTGGCCATGGTGCAGCGGCTGGATGCGCGCAGCTTCTGCTGCCCTCTGATCTGTTGCGACACTCTTTTGGGATCAGTCGGCATCTGACGGTATAGCAACGGGGTTAGACACCTTGAGGTTGAGGCTGAAGTCGGTGCGAAGAGTCGGATCTGCGTCGTTCGGCCCCGAATTCCATTCAAAGAATTCACCATCGGGAGCCATGTCAATCCCCGCGTTGCGTTCAATCTCGGATCCATCGGTCGACATATGTGCTCTTTCTGGTCAAAGGATCGCCATAATACCGCCAGACCTAACCACGAAACCCGGCCTGCCCTTTTTCGCTCTGACGCTATTTGCCTGTTCGCTTTTCACTCCAGAGCGTGCTCAATCGTCACTATCAAACTCTAGGCTTTAGAAAACTGTCCAAAATTGATCGTCTGCTAAATCAGCGCTATGACATAAGCAATATGTGGCAAGAGTGCTAGAGAAAAAAGGTGTACCTGCTCGAATCCGTCAATGCTTCGCAGTTTGCTCCAGCTTAGATAAGACCAGCTGTGTTTCCGAAAGTGTAGCGGCATCTCCCTTCGCCAAGTCCGCCGTTACCTGATCGCGGGTTGCCAGGGTGTCACGGAGCAAGTTGCGGAGTGCGGAGTCCTCCGTGATACTCGCTATCTGCTGCGCTTGATCAAAAACCTGCCTGGAATACTCCCCGGCCTTCCCGTAGTTCTTTTGCTCCACCTCCAAATACATCATCGTGGCTGTGTCGCGAAGCTGCGACAGTTGTTGGCTGGACTGACAGGATCCTAATTGTTTTGTCGAGGCAGACAGTTCCTCCTGTACCCGCTGCAGTCTGGAATACTGCAGGATGAACCCAACAAGAAATCCAGCCAGCAATAGCAGAAACCAGAGGACGAGTTTAGATCGCATTGATCCTTTCCCTCCTTTATTCTTCTCAACCTGGTGAAGTCAAGCAATGCGAGCGGTCCTCAGGTCGATACCCGGTTGGCCAGGCGGGCTAAACCTTCTTGAGCGACGGTTGGTGCACTCGCATACGTCCGTCATCATCCCACTTCACGACCGCGTCATCTTCGTTAGTTTGCTGAACTGTGCCGAATTCTCCAGTCGGCTTTCCGAAGTCGCCCAACCCCTCGACACGATCTCCGGGATTCAGTTCCTGGTCGGTGGCAGAGGGCTCGGTGAGCCGTGGCTTCTTGGCTCGATCTGAGTCAGGCGCCGCCCCACGGTGTGACAGGGGTGGTTGGGGAGCTCTATGCAGTTTGGGTATCGGTTTGTTGGTGCCGTGGGTCATAGTGTTTTCTTTCTACCAGGCCAGAGCATCGCGCTTCGCCACGACTGTTCATCGGCTCGATAGATACACGATAGGCCTGGAAAAATGGCTCGGCAGGTCCAAACTGCACAGTTCTGACAATTAGTTTGGCCACGCCGGGCGAGTGTGCAGTTCGACGGCAGCGAGATCGGCAGTCTACACAACAAACATGGCTACGCCCGCAGCGAACAATCACGGTCCGGCGAGCTTCGAGATGGAATCTCAAACGGCGATAAAGGGGTGGCTTATGCGTGTTGCCTTTTCATCCCATGTGTTCGCCCCGGCGACCGTGAAGCTAGAATCACTTCGATGTTTATCAGGACGGCTCAATGTTAATCGAACCGTCCTGAGCCCTCCATTTCACCGGTCCAAATCGACTGCAGCCTAAGCATGCTTTTTCTGCTGTTGATCCTGTTTCTCTGGCTCCGACTGCGGACTCTTGGGCTGTGCGATCGGGACTACCGGTTTCTGCTGCACGGGCTGATTCGGTTGCCTTGCATGGGTTGGGGCGTCTTCTGCAACTTCCCGGGCTGGTACCCCAACATCTCAACTAGTTTCAGAACCTTCTGATACGTGCCTTTCTCCAAGTTGGGTGTGCGGCTCAAGATCCACAAGTACTTCCGGCTAGGTTCACCCACAATCGCGTACTGATAGTCTGGGCTCAAGCCTATGACCCAGTAGTCACCGTAGAAGGGCCAGAAGAATGTCACTTTCAGCTTGGCATTGGTCTTTTTGTCGACTACCTTGGCCGTGCCTCGCGCGGTTTTCTTGTCCCCACTCTTTTCGCGGCGGCTCGATGAACCGCGCCTGCTGCTTCCACTCCACGCCGAAGGGAGGATTCGCCAGCATGTAGTCGAACTGGATTTTCTTGCCCTCCGCATCCCGGTCAAAGCCGTCTTTGGTGAATGTGTCGTCGCGCCGAATATTGTCCGCGTCCTCCCCCTTGATGAGCATGTCGGATTTGCAGACTGCCCAAGCCTCGTCGTTCCAGTCCTGGCCGAACAACAGGGGCTTCGCGTCCTTGTTCAGCCTGCGAATGTAGGCTTCGGACACCGAGAGCATTCCGCCTGTGCCGCAGGCGGGATCGTAGATCGTCTTCACCACGTGGCTGCGGCGAAGATCCTGTTCCGGCGACAGCAGGAGGTTCACCATCAGCCGAATGACTTCGCGCGGGGTGAAGTGCTCTCCGGCTTCTTCGTTCGCCTGCTCAGCCCCGATGCGGATCAGCTCCTCGAAGACATAGCCCATCTGGACGTTGTCCACGCGCTCGGGGGAGAGCTCTACCCTGGAGAAAGCCTTGACGACCTCGTAGAGCAGGTTCTTCTCCGCCATACGTACGATCTGCTGATCGAAGGCAAAGCGATCCATGATGTCGCGGACGTTCTTAGAAAACCCATTGATGTAGGCGTTCAGGTTCGGGGCGAGCTGGTTGGGATCATCGAGCAACCTGGCGAAGTCGAGCTTGGCAAGGTTGTAGAACGGGCGTTGGGTGATCTTTTCGAGAAGGCTGCGGACAACGTTCTCAGGCTTCGCTTTGATCGCGACGTGCTCCTTCAGCACTTGAGCCTTCGTGGGCGCGAGCAGGCAATCGAAGCGCCGCAGCACAGTCAGAGGCAGTATGACTTTGCGGTACTCGTTCCGCTTATAGGGGCCGTCAAAGGCCAGATATTGAGAAGCGTGAGGTTCTGGTCGCTCGTGTTCGCAAGGGGGAAAACCGAAATCTTCATACCCACAGACCGGAAACCGATCCGGATCAGCCTGACTCCGGCCTGCGGCGACCTGGAGTTCGGGATTCTCGCCGATCAGATCGATTATGACGGTCTGATGCGCACGGAAATGGAAGATGACCTTGAATTACCGCAACTGGGATTCACGTTCAATGAATTCGTGACAATTGAGGACGATGCGACCGACACGGAACATCAATAAGCCGTACCGGAAAAGGCCGCGAAAGAAGGCGGCGAAGGCGGTTCAGAATCGCTGGGAAGCGCCCCGGTTCGACACGCTTCTGGCCCGTTCTGACACTTTACTTCAGTGCCACTACTTGGCTGAACCAAGTTTGTCCTTCGCCGCGAAGCAGCAATGCGAAGACCCTCGAACCGGATTGACAGCTTACGGTCCCTACAGCAAGAGCGAAGCGAGCAGACACCAGCAGATTCGGATTGGCATCGTAGGGCCGGCGGAGGCGATAGACAAGGCGGTCGGATTTTTGTCCGGCATGGCTCACCGGATCGATCCGGTGGCGAAGACCGATGCGGTGCTGCACCCAGCCTTTCCAGGGATCAATGCCGGCGATCCGTTTCAGATCGAGCTGGTGACACAGCCGATCTGGCACCGGCCGTTGAAGACGAGGGACATCGCGCTGGTGGAGGGCAATCCTGATTTCATGCAAAGGGTCGGCCTGCTGCTGTCGGCAGTGACGACCGAGATCAAGGCCCTTAAAGCTCTTGATTCCGGTCCCAATGTCGTGATCTGTGCGATGTCAAAGAATCTTGAGGATCTGTGCAGGGTAGGCATCGCGGAGTATGACCGGGAACAGGCTGCAAGCGATGACGGTATCGACAGCGAGGACATCGCCGAGATGGTTCCGGAAATTGAAGCCAAGGACGAAGACGGCGAAGAGATCGACAGCGAAGCCGCCCGCAGTTTCCGGCGGGGACTGAAAGCCGAATGCATGAACCTGCTCCCAACACAACTGATGTGGCACCGGACGCTGGCGGGAGGCCCCGGCGTTCAGGACCTCGCGACGCGGGCGTGGAATCTCACCGTTGCACTCTTGTACAAGGCGGAGGTAATACCCTGGCGGCTTTCCGACGTGATAGAGGGATCGTGCTTTGTCGGCATATCGTTTTTTCATGAAGATGAAGCCCGGTCGAGCACGCTGCGGACGAGTGTGGCGCAAGCCTTTACCGAACGCGGCGAGGGTTTCGTATTGCGCGGCAATTCATTCGACTGGGATCGCCGCAAAACGGGCGAGGGGGCGCCGCATCTGAATGAGGAACAGGCGAAGGCTCTGCTAGAAAATGTTCTGGGAGTTTACAAAGACCAGGTGGGCGGCCCTCCGCGCAAGGTCGTGTTGCACAAGACATCGCGCTATACCGAAGAGGAGCGGAAAGGATTTGAAGCGGCGCTGGCTGGCGTTTCGCATTACGGCATGGTGACGGTAAACCGGCGCGGGGTATTCTGCCTGCGGCCTGGCAAGAAGGCCACGCTGCGCGGAACCGTTGTGGATTTTGGTCAGAAGCGGGGATTGGTTTACACGATGGGCTACGTGCCCTTTCTGCGCTGCTATCCCGGATTCAGAATATCGCAGCCGGTTGAGATCACCGAGAATTGGGGTTCGGTTTCTCTACACGAAGCCGCACAGGACATTTTGAAGCTCACAAAACTGAACTGGAATACGGCAGCGTTTAACTGCCGGGAACCGATCACACTGGCATTCGCGAGGCGCGTCGGCGACATTCTGAAACTTGCCCGCGGAAAAGAACCGGCACTACATTATCGCTACTATATGTAGCCCGTCAGCGTCCACCCACGCGCTGAAACCTGCCTCGAGAACGCTTGCGTTTCACCGGGAGCCCTTGCAGGTCGATTGGGGGACAACTGGGGGACAATTAACGCGCCCTGAGAATTCGTAAATGATTCTAGGCCAACGAGATGTGGAATTCGACCGCTGGCTACGAACCAGAAGGTCGGGAGTTCGAATCTCTCAGGGCGCACCATCTTCTCACCCGCGTAAACACTGGCGATTCTCACGGTTTCCGGATCCGGCTCGGCGCGAGCTGGAAAGGCAGGTGTGGGCGAAATCGTGGGTGGTTTTTTTGACTCGCGACTTTTAGCAAAACAGTTCTCGGAAACCAGAATGCTGAAACTCGCGACTTTTACCGGAGAACGAACCTTTTCGATTACCGGTAAAAATGGACAGAATCTGTCCATTTTCGATGGTGCTGCGGGTCGTCCCCGTGAGAGATCGTCGCTCTGGCGGCTTCCTGGACGGGCAAAAAAAAGGCGCCGAGACGGACTCGACGCCTTTTTTCCGGTGAGCACCTACTGAACACTCTGCGCCTTCAACTCGGCTTCCTTGCGCTCGTTGTACGCCTGCAAGTCGGCGAGCGCGGACTCGATTCGCTCGGGAGTCGGGTGGACATATTTTGAACTCGTCAGGATCGAACTGTGGCCCGCGATCTTCTGAATGGTGAACGCGTCGGCGCCGCTTTCGCCCAGCCGCGTCAGCATCGTATGCCGTAGCGAATATAAAACGAACGGCTTGACGCCCGAGACCTTGAGCGCTTTCCGATGTTGGGACTTGAGAGAGTCGCAGCGCCCGCTCGCCGTCTCGTCGTTGGGAAACACCCAGCCAGTTTTCGGCTTGCCCGCCCCGTCGTGCCGCATCTCCAAGAGCGCCTTGACGCGGCTGGTCATGCTCACGTTTCTTCGTGCGTACTTGTTCTTCCCTTCGGAAATGTGGATGAAGCCGAACCGTGCATCGCCCGCTGGCTTGAAGAAAACATGCTCCCGACGAGTTGGAAGACTTCCTCTGGCTTGGCGCTGTCCTGCACCACCCCCAATACCGAGAGCGCTTCGGCGCCAACCTCCGCCGCGAGCTCCCTCGCATACCGTTCGCCCCTGTGAACTCTGCGGCTAAAGCGGTTGATGTTTTCAGATCGCTGTCAGAGGCAGGCACGCGCCTTACCGAAATCCACGTTCGCTACGAACAGCAACCCGAATACGCACTCACCAAGAAAGAGAAAGCCGGAGAAAAGCTCGACTACCGTGTCACTAGAATGAAGCTGAGTAGGGACAAGGCCTCGCTCATCTACAATCAGTTCCTGACCCTCGCGGGCATTCCGAAGGAAACCTACGAGTACCGCCTCGGCAACCGTTCCGCACTAGAATGGGTCATCGACCAATACCAGGTCTCGACCGACAATCGCAGCGGCATCACCAACGACCCGAACCGCCCCGACGATCCCACTTACATCCTTAGGCTCATCGGACAGGTTGTTACCGTCAGCGTGGAAACGGTGGCGATTGTGCGCAGCCTACCAACGCTCGGGTTGGCAGCCGGACCGACAAATGAACCGACAGGTGCCTGAGTCCGACCGGCGCGGTCGCTTTCGACTCACGGCCTTAGCGTGCGGGCGCAGCGGACAGAGACTTGGCGAAGAAAATCCAGCCCTCCAGCTTCCTGGCGTTGCCTTTGTTCGGATCGCCCGGCCACGCCTGTCCATCAGAACTTCGAGCATGCCGACGCCCCTCGCGGCATCGGGCTGCTTCGTCGTCTCTCTGCGGTCTGCGTTTTCATTCGCCGTCGTCTTATCAGCGCGGTAGACTAGGCGACAGTACCAGGACGAACACAACATGGGAAGCGCGATTCGCGAGCATGTCATCCGCACCAGCGTGCTCGTTGTGGGAACGGGGAGGTAGGCATGAGGGACGCCCTCAGAGATTTTCACATTCGGAGTTGCGTGCGGGATGCGCTCAGCCGCCACGGGATTGCGAGCGACAGCCCGTTGCGCGCCCAGCTCGAAGCCAACGCTACCATAGCAGCGGGCACCGATTCTTACGTCGTCATGAAGAACGGGAACTCGCTGGACGTGGAGATCGAAAACGCGCGCAGTTCGCCGCGCCCGGCCGCCGAGAGCTTCCCGACGGGTTCGCGCACGGTGGCCAAGAGCGACACCGACGGCGTGCGGATCCACTTCGCCGACATCGCGGCGGGCAAAGTGCGGGTCACGGAGTAAGGATGTGATCGCGCCGCCGACACACAACCCGTAAGCGTGGCTAGGGTCACTTTCGACGTTCGCACTTCCGCGCCGCGCGGTGCAACGGTGCAATGCCAGAGACGCGAGAAAGTGTTGCCGAGTGGGGCCAATCTAAGGCGGTTCGCGTCGAGCTTTCCAGCCGCGAGGCCCGCGGTGCAGAGCACGGACACGGCGGCTCTGGCACAGAACTCCGCCGACATCGCGGCCGGCAAGGTCATTGTGCGCTGACTTGTCATCGCGCTCGCCGACGCGGCCACACATACAATCCCTAGTGGTTCAGGCCGGGAGCACGCCAGTCGTGACCGCGAACACCCGCGACGGCAGCGGCAGTTAACGCTTTCATAGAGGGTTAACCTACCGAGCGGCACGCCGGAGACCTACGGCGGCGAGGGTTTTCCGTTTTGCCTCATGCGCTGCTCCTTGCTGATGATCGGCGCGGCATGCTTCCCTTTGTAGATGTGTTGAACCGGATAGTCGCCGAACTTAGGTCATGTTTTTTCAGACTGAATGATCGCGTACTCCTCCTCGTCACCAGATGGCTTGCCGACATTCCGTCGAAGCGACGTGGACAGCCTGCCCTGCCACAGGATTCAGAGCCAAAGGTGCGAGCCATTTGTGGTATACTCCCACTCCCCCACGCGAAAGGAAATTGCCGTGAGATTCGTAAGAAATGCAAGTTTCCCTGCAGCGAAATGTTCCTTCACCGCAGCGGGGACGCTTTGGAAGATGGATCTGCGTGAGTGGGCTTTCGCAGACGTGGACCTGGATTTGGGTACAGTACCGAGCTACCCGCCGGGCCCTCCGGATGTCACCTCCAATAATCCGGGCGTGGTGCCGCCTGCAATGGATCCTGATGGCATTGCGTCGGTCTGGACCGTGGGCACGGCAAACATGACATCGAACTTTTATGCCAAGACGGTGGGCTTCACCTTCATCCAACCTTACAGGGGTAATCCATTCGTAGCCCTTGGCGGCCTTGTCCTGCAGGTGGAGGTAAAGACCAGAAGAGCGTCCAGCCCCGCATCAATCTCGTTGACCAAACTGCTCGGAACGACCGTAGCTCTGAACGCCCCGGATGCGATTTCCTATGAAATGGGCACAACCACGACGCTCTCCTCCTCCGAAACCAACCCGGCAAACATCGCGGCGCTGTTACCGGCAGGGACGAACCACCTGGTAATTGGCAGCCATGGCGGGTTTCTTGGTACGGCTGGCTCCACGAGAGAACTCTGTATGTTTGCATGGGGTGTCCGCTCGTCGATTCGTCTGGGCGTTCACAACGTGGAGCTTGTGTTTTCCGCGATAAAACCCAAAATGGCAGACGATGCCGTGATCTGGCTGGGCGGGTGCAATATTGGCGAGAACAACGAGTTCTGCCAGAAGGCGGCGGATAGTTCAGGGCGCACTGTGATTGCGGCAACGAATCCCTTGCAGGCGATGAGGTTTCGGAAGGGGACTGTAGATCTGGTCGACCGTTATGCGGGGCCAAAGGTCTTTGAGGCCGGAGGCAAGACTCCGGTCGCGATGAACGTATTCTGTGCCAAGCAGAAGCGGCGCAAGTTTGAGGTGCCGGTGTGAGCTGGGTGTTCTTGGCTACAGTACCGCGCTGCTCCTCAACTCTTTCCCGGTGCGGAGTGAAATGGGTCGTCTTGGGGAGTGTTGGGAACGTCCTCCGGACTTGGAATGTCCAAATTGATGACGATGGGATCCTGACCACTGCGCACGATCACTGCCTCCACTGGCTCGTCCTTACGCGCGTTCAGTTCTTGGTGAGGAACGTAGGGAGGAACATAGACGAAGTCACCCGGACCCGCCTCATCGACGAACTCCAAATGATTTCCCCAGCGAAAGCGCGCGCGGCCCCGTACGACGTAGATCACGGTTTCCAGTTCCCCATGATGATGAGGGCCGGTCTTGGCATTGGGCTGCACCACCACCGTTCCCGCCCAGAGCTTTTGCGCGCCGACTCGGGCACGCGAAATGGCTTCGGCGCGGGTCATACCGGGAGTCTGAGGCGTGTTGGTGTCCAACTCGTCGCTCCGAATGATACGCAAACCGTGGTTTTTCCAATCGGGTTTTTCGTCGGGGCCCAAATCCTTCATGGTCTACGTTTCCCCTCTGTCGTCACCGCTACAAACGATACTATCAAGCGTTTACGGTTGGAAAAACTCCAGTTGCATGCTTCAGCATTCATGCCCGGAGCCGCTCCACCACCTGGCCAATGAGTGAAATGGGGATTTTGCCTCATCTCTAACGACGGGATTTGCCTGATCTTTCTCTACGGTGGAGCGCGAACAACTGATACGATCACGTAGACCGTCAGATACCAGCCAATCTCAGCGTCCTAGTTCGCCAGCCGGAAGTCCACAGCCACGGTGGTCTCAACTGTCGCCGGTTGACCATTCACAAAAAAGGGTTCGAAGCGCCACCACCGCACTGCATCCATGGCTGCTTGCGAAAGTGCCTCGGGCCCGCTGACAAACTTCACTTGGGTCACCGCGCCTTGCACACTCACGACGGTATCCAGCACCACTGTCCCTTGCACTCCCGCCTGTCGTGCAAGCTCCGGATATTCGGGCATGACCTGGTGGATGATCCGTCGCCCCATTTCCTCGGCCGGCACCCTCCACTGTGGGTGCACCATCACAGTTTCCTTTGCCGGAAGCTGCGCTTCCAACTCGGCCCATTCTTGCTGCCATTGCCACCATCCCAGCCCAGCCGCGATCACCGTTAGGGAAACGGCGAACGCAACGATGCGCCGGATGCCGAACTTGCGTGTTGAGTTTTCAGAGTTTTCGAAGTCCGGGGGCAACTTTGGTTTGGCTACCGCCTCTCCCAAGGTGGCGCCTGCCGGTGCAGCCAATAAAAGTTCGCCTTCGCGCCGCGTCCAGTAACGGACTATCGATTGCTGTTCAACAGGCAAACGGAGAAACTGCAGGCCAAAGCACCGTTCACGCTGATAACGCACCACCGCCGTCGCCCGCACCAACGCGCTCGTATGCGGAACAAGAAACTCGACCCGGACGGACTCGCCGACGAGGAGTTGTGACGCTGGGACAACTTTCATTCCGCCCTCACCTATCTCGAGGGTGCGTCCAGGGATAGTGTTGGGGATGCCCGAGCGCAATACGGTGAGAGCCAACGGTACCGTTAGCTCGTAGCGAGGGACACTCCGCTTGGACTCGTTTTGTTGCGAGAATGCTGGAGTCGCTCCTGTACTCATCGTCCAGCTTCCCCTTGCCGGAAAACACACTCCGTCGTCCCCGGAGTGGAAACGGACTGACACATCGAAATGAAGCTACTCTTCCTCATAACCAGCGAAATGGTATAGCTACGAGTCCAGCAGAACTGTTGATTCACCGTTACCGTCAACAACGAGCGTGCGCCATTTCCGGTTCGGTTCGTACCGCATAGAATTCAAGTCCAAAACAAACACTCCGAGCGATTACTATCGATTGGTCTCGATGTGCTGGCCATTTGGGAACCGAAGCACCGCCGAGTGTTGCCCTTCCAGATGAGCGCGCGGGACGGGCCTCGACGGGCGGGGTTAGGAGAGGCCAACCATAATCAGGCACCATTATGTGGCGGGAGTGCTACTAACAGAAGATTACCTAAGTGCCCGTCCGGGTCTGGTTTCGAGCAACTGAGTCAATGAGCGTAATGGCGATTTTGCAACAACTAGCCCTGCCGGAGGATGGCTCTGACCAATGGAAAGGCGGTCGGGGAATGATTTCAGGACAACCGCTGAATATGATTTTCTTCTTTCGTGCGGTTCAATGAGCCGAGAGTTGTGAAACTGCCGGAGTCACGAAGTTCTAGTCTGGGTGGCACGATATATGGCACGACGCGCACCATGACAATCAAGACCAGAAGCCACATCGGAAACGCGAAGACGAAGATGTTAAAAATCGGGACGCCATACTCCCACATAAGGCACACCCCGATCACCAAGCTGAGTACCGAGAGCACTCGGGAATAGATCGGCGCAACCTGTAGCTTTGCCCCGCAGTGAATGCACTGACTATCTCTGCCGAGGATTGCCTTAGAAACCTGAATCGCTCCGAAGCATTGTGGGCACTGAACTTTCCGCACCATATGCACCTCGGGTGTAGTTCCTATCATCTCACGTTTGTCTTGGCTAGAAAATCGCAGACCCAACCGCTCCCGACGATGCATGTCAACTGACGTTATCAGGCGGTTACACTCAGAACCCCTGCTCCCGGGCATTTTGAGTGCTATGGGGAGTAGAGTCGAGAACAGGCGCAGTGGCTGTAGCCTCCCGGTGGCTGTTGGGGTGCTTTCGCATGACCCGCCTCAATCCGGTTTGGCGTAACTCTGTTTCCTGTTCCCGCTCATCGAACCGGACAGGCAGATTTCCCGCATCCGGCTCTCGGAAAAGACTCACGATGTTCCGTGTGACGCCGTCTGCAACTGCTGAACACAAACCTTGGGGTGGCTAGACTCATCGTCAATCCCCAGGTCCTTCGTCGCTTCTTGCGTCCGTCTTTAACTGAGGTCCCTTCCCTCCGCCGGAGTTACCCGGCTTCGTCGGTACTACGAACCTCTCCGCCACCCCACACGGCCCGGCCTGTCTCTCACGAGCTGCCAGTTGATCCTTATTATGATCACCGCTGGGGTTTCCCGTGTTGCGTCTGGTCTCCTATGCGTACATGCCATCGCCATTACCCCGGCAGGTCCGATGGAGCTTGTTCGCTCGTCTTTCTCCATCGCCAACGGCCTTCCCTGTGAAAAAGTCAGGTCGGCTCCTGCAATTATTGTTTCGGGGCCTGCTCAGCGTTCACTCTCGTTATGGCCTGCACGCTCGCGGAGTCGCCTAGCGACCCTTTTCATCGAAAGCTCCGACGGCTTCGTTGCCTTCGCCGCCGCTCTCGATTGCTACCGGGCGGAGCGATCCAGTTCCCGGGCGGGCGTTTCACCCGCTGAAGTCCAGCGCCTTTCACGGCGCACTTTTTCGCCAATTGGCTCCGTGAAGTTTGCTACTCGCGGTTTAATGATCGGATCGAGGTGTGTACAGCCCACCCGAAATCGCCCGCGACGCCTGCTGCTACGGCGTACTTTCGAAGGCCCTCCAAGAACTCTTCAACCTTGTACCACTCATTTTTCGTCTGGCAATGCAGCATCTGGTTGTAGAGCTGGTGTTGCAACTCGTTGAACGCAACGAGGTGTTCTATCTTGTTTCCCACCGCTGGATAGCCCGCACGCGCAGAAATGGTCATCTGATAGCCCAGGTCCATCAGCCATTGGAGCCGCCGAGGCGCGTTCTGCGGGTCGTTAAGCGGCAATATAGCGTCTAGGATTTCTTGTCGAGTCATCTGATTCATTTCAGCATCTGTATCGGGAAGATTCGGGGAGAAAGGCGGGACGGAATTTTCGCTGTGTAGAGGTATTCTACACGATTTAGGCTGCCGATCTAATTGCTGTAACTAGGCCTTTACACTCAAATTCCCGCCTCGTGCCAGTCGTGATGGCAATGACGGCATTGCTTCGCGGTCGGCGTTCGTGCTAATTCCCCACAGCGCGGGCAGCGGTTGAATCGCACTTCCGCTCCGCACTCCTGAAGGATTCGAGCCGCCGTGCGCTGTGCGAAGGCTTCATAGCCATCGGCGGCAAGCCGCAACACATTTGGGTCTTCAGATAAGAACTTGGAGTGGATTCGCGATCGTTGAGCGTCTTTCTGCGCCGCAACGTCACTCCGTCCTAACGTTGCTTTCATCGTCGCGGAGAGATGCCGCTGCGCTCGGCGCTCCGCGTCTGTCATGAGCGAACCGTAGAAACCGATAACGTAGTGCGCGGCTTCGGGCGTGAGTTCCATGGCTGGCATGATAGTTGACGTTAACCAGGCCTTTACGCAACTTTGCGCCTTTTGTTCGCCAGATAGGCGAAAGGAAAGCGCAAACTTGTGCTATGGGGATTTTGCGCCAACTACGCCTTCGCCCGCGATTGAATGCACTGAAATGACCTTGGTCATCTAGCGCCCGTTCAGTCTCCGGTGTCTATGTACATTATGGGACTGCGTAGGCCGAGGCTCGCATATCTCTCGGTAGCCATCACTCTTGCGGCCCTCGTTCTCCCACAGGCCTACTGGCAATGGTTGGAAACACGAACCTTCGTAGCCCTAGACATGCCGGTGTCTCTTTCAAAGGGTGACATCAGAACTCCTGATTTTCCGATCAACCTCAAAGGCTGGTATCACGTTGTAGTTTGGGTTGACGGCGATTTCTCCAGTTGTCAGGCCGGTCTTTCCCATCTAGCACTAGTGTCGCGCTCGACCGTTCAAAGCAAAGGAAACGTAATTGAATCATCCGAGGGGCGCGACCGCTATTTAGGCCAATTTTATGCTGCGAAGCAAGGGCACTATGCAGTCGCTGTTGAGACAATGAGCGACCCTAGTTGCCTCAACGCAGGACACCCCCGGATCGGTGTTTGGACTGAGTCGAACAGCTACGTCAACCTCTACAATCAACTGAGGAACACTGGAATTGTAATCGCCATCATCTGCCTTGGTTTGTTTGCCTTCTCTTTCTCCTCAACCGTGGGAGTAGTCACGCTGTTGGCGCCAGCACTGGTTCGCATGGTCTATCCCATTGCGCCGGGAACCTCCTTGAAAAATGGGAGAAGTTGCACCCGAATCGGTCGAGTTCCGCCGTCAACGACGATTGCCGCTCCGAAGGAAATTCGCAGCACTCCCTAATCGTGGTCTGGTTGGCGGAGCGATGATCCTTCTCTTGCTGGTCCCCGTGTTCGTTATTGTGACACAGCACGATCTTGCGAGGGGAATCTACGTGCGGTTAGTGCCTCGACATCACTCTGGACCTGACGAAAATTGCTTAGAAGGTCCGATTGTCGTCGCTGTGAAACAGCACGGGGAAGTAAGCCAACTGTTTTTAAACGGCACCGAAGTTGGCCGCGAACAACTTGAACAAGTACTGAAATCCAAACTGGCTGGGCGTGCAAATTGGGAAGTCTTCATCGAAGGCGATGATGTGGCACCATTTGCTGAGCCGATGTTCGCAATTGATGCCATCAACTCGCTTCACGCAAAGGCCGTGATCCTGACCCCTGAACTGAAAGACGAAATGGCAAGAGGCTGCGCATCGCGTTGATTGACGAAATCAGATGTCTGAGTAAGTTTGTCAATCATTTTTCGACTAGCTCACTTTGAACGTTCACTTAGAATCCACAGTAATTTCACATGCTCGCTGCCGTAGCGGCGAAGGCAGAGGTCAGATGCGAACCTCGACCGTGAGTGACGTAATGCTAGGCCGCCGTAACTTTTTGGCAGGTCATGGCAGCTTATCTCTTTCTTTTTGGGGTGGCGATACCAGGCATCACCTACTTCGAGGCGCGATTTCTTCGCCCGTTTGCCCTGCTCGGCATCACCGCCACTCTGAGTCTGGTTTATTTCACCGTGCGCTCCGCGCGACGGGCCCGCTGGAGCCTTGTTCCTCTAGTGTTCGATGAATCGGACGAGCCGCTGATTAGAACTGTTCGATTGAGCCGTGAGTAAAGATCTGACCAAGCTGGTCTTGCTGATCCTCCTGAGTCTGGCCGAGGAGCCTCGACATGGTTACGGACTGATGAAGGATATCGAAGGTCTGAGTGGTGGGCGGGTCCGATTAAGTACTGGCACGGTGTACGCCGCCCTGCGCAGACTCTGCAACGACCAGTGGATCAAGCGCTTCGAGCAGAACAATACCTCGCGGGGAAGCAGGCCTAGCAACTGACGCGCGTCGGGAAGACTCAATTGCAACTGGAGTTGCGCCGCATGAAGGAATTGCTGAGGGCGGCGAGCCTGCGCTGTGGTTGTGAGCACAATTGAGTACTGCGGGATTGTCGGCCAGTGGGAGGGCCGCGCCGTCAATGCG
>CAVPQE010000019.1:0-88362 GCA_963707205.1 uncultured Acidobacteriaceae bacterium | reverse complement strand
ACCCGGATAAGGTCGCCAGAACAAAACCATGGGTAAACGTGGGCGCAGATCGCTGAATGACGCAAAAATATGAAAACCGTGTCGAAGAGTGGGGAGCGAGAATCGAAGCGTAGGGCTCGGTGAATGTTAGTAGCTTGTACGTGAGTAGGAGAGCGGGCAGAATCCGAGGCATACGTTGCCAGCCTCCGGAAGCGCTGAGACAGGATGTAACCCACAACGAAGGCGGAAACGTGCCGCCAGTTCGAAATGCTGAAGGTAGTCGTCTCCGGTTGGAGTGTGCTGACATTCCGGCTAGAGGCAGTATCCAAACGTACCAGCGGCTCAGCAGCCACGGTCCGAGATGAATGCCGCACACCGCGGCTGCGGTTGTGTGGGAACGCAAACGGACCGATCCAGATTCTCGCGGCCAAGCGAGACCAGAGCGATGGGCAAGGTCCTCTCCTTCCTGGTCCTGCGCACCTTTCCTGGCTACCCAGCTTTTCCATCCGGGCAGTACCGCCGAGTACCACTGCCACGCGACGGCCATCCCGGCCAGAACGTAGTACACAAAGAGAGCAGGGCCAAACATGCGCAGGCCAAGGAACGGCACCAGCAGGATCGCGGCTATCGCGGGAACGGTGAGGCTCAGATGACCGGTGACGACAGCTCGCGATTCAAGTGCCCTATCCATAGTGCGGCGCAGTATAGCGCCGCGCATGCCAGTCGTCCACACGATTACACTGATCTAGGTCGCGAGATCCTCACACCTCGACCATCATTCTCGAATTCCAGCCACTCCCATCATCCGCCCTGTCTTGCCTTTTTCAGCGCGGTAGGAAAACAGCAATTCCGGCGGCAGCTGGTGCACAGGGCAGAAGTTTCGATATTCTTCGCCGGCACGCCCGCGGCCAGCAACTGCTGCCGGTTCGCCTCCACCAGATCCAGAAATATCTTCTTCGGCAGATCGCTGTGCCCGGGAGCGCGGGCAGTTAGAAATAGAAGTGGATATTTTTCGCGCACCGGATCGGACTCCTTGACCTCGCGGAACAAACTGTCCCCGTAATCGAACTGCGATTCGAACTTGATACGAACTTCTTCTCCGACTTCGTAGCAGCAACCCTGAATTCCGGGGCCAATCGCAGCCTTGATATCGCGAGGACGGCTGCCGAAGCAGCGATGCATCTCGCCCACTCCTTTCTCGACGATGCGTTGCAACGTGCCGCGCCATCCGGCGTGAAATACGCCGACCGCGTGGCGCTTGACGTCCACAAGAATAATGGGCAGGCAGTCGGCGGTCTGGATGCCGAGCAAAAGGCCTGGAGTCGCGGTGATGAGGCCGTCTCCGCCGAGCGGCTCGTTAGGAATCGAATCCACGCGGCGAATGATGTCGGAGTGAATCTGGCGGAGCGTAACCAGAGGCCAGAAGGATTTGCCAGCTTTCAGCGGGCCACGGCGCTTGCGAGTGACCACGCCAAGTTCGCGGAGAAACTCGGCTCGATTGCGCTCGACCGCCGAGCGGGAGTCATCTTTCGTGAAGCCCAGATTGAGATCGCCCTTGCAGTAAGCGCGGGAAAACCCGCCAATCCGTGTGGAGAAGCCATGCACCAGCCAGGGCAGCTCGCCAAGATGCTGGGCGCGAAGAATGTTCAGGATTGGATTGTTTGGGGGCCCGGGCCGGCACGCTTCTATGTTACAAGAGGGTACCGTGTGGAAACTCGTGTCCGCTGCCCTTGGCATTGCTTTTGCACTTGGCTGGCACGAGCGACTCCTAATAATCAAATTCAAAGGCAGCGGACAGGAGTGTCCGCTCCCCACTAGTACTTCCAACTCTTCAAGTCCGCGCCGGGCGGAGCTGTCTCCTCCATGTGCTTGACCATCTCGGGACAATAATGCTGGTTGAATCCTACCGCCGGATCGTATTCCCCCGGATAGCAGTGCGGCTTGCGCACGCCGAACTCGAAGCTGCCGTGGTAGTAAGGGTCCGTGGTCGTGTCGAGAAAATCTTTCAGCAGATGCACGGCACGATCGAGATAAAACGTGTCGGCTTCGCCGACATAAAAATGCAGTTTGCCGGCGAGTTTGGGGCCCAGCGTCTTCCAGTCGCGCTGCATGATGGCGCTGAGATCGTAATGCTCCTTCCAATATTTCGCGGTCTCGTGATCGATCTCACCAGTGCGCTTGTTGAAGATCGGCTTGGGATATCCATCGTCGCCGACAGAGCTGAATACGGCCTGCCAGGTATCGAGTTGCTCGCCGGAACGGCTGTGGGTTCCCTGCACGAGTTCGTAGCGATTCATCTGCTCCATGGTCGAGAGCACGAGCCCGTCCGATTGGCGCATGGAAGGCCGCGGCACGCGCGCGTATGGACCGTCGATCCAGAACGCATTCTTGTCGTCGTAAAGATTCATGGTCATGTAGGCGCGGAAGTCGACGACGTCAGGACAGAACACCCACGCCCCGTTGTAGAAATCCGGATAAAAGACTTGCGACGCCAGGCTCTCCCAGCCGCCGGTGGATCCGCCGTAGACGGCGCGCGCCCATCCCTGGCCGATGCCGCGGAATTGTTTCTCGACATAGGGAATCAGTTCCTGCGTGATGGCGTCGCCGTAGGGGCCAACGTTTTCTGAGTTCACGGCGTAGGAGTCGTCGAAGTAAGGCGTGGCGTGCTGAATAGTGAGCACGATGACGCGCGGCAGACGGCCCGCGGTCCAGTCCTGATAGAGCTTATAGCCCGCCTTCGCGGCGCGATCTCCGCCCTTTCCACTATCTGTTGGCGGCTGGGTGCGAAAGGCGATCACCGCCGGCAGGTCGCGATGAAAATGATCCTGCTCGACGATGAGCGGAAAGTGAGCGTCCGGATGCTCTTCAAATCCGTCGGGCAGCAAAACGACGGCTCCGAGATAAATCGGTCTTCCCCAGAACTTTGTCAGCAGATCGCTTTGAATGCGAATGTGCTTGACCCACTTGTTGTCGACGATGGCGTGCTCGTCGTTGGCGCCGTCCCATCCCACGACCGAGTCAACCACCTTAGGATCGTCTTCCACGGGTGGAATTTTTTCGGTGAGCGAGATACGGACTGTTTGCCCAGACTTGGGATCGATGTGCATCTTTTGCGGTTTGCTATACAGATTGCCGGGCTTCACCTGCCAGTGCTGGCCTTCGCCTTTGTCCGGCGGCAGTTTGAGGGTGCGGCCGTTGCCTAGATGAAAAGTCTCATAGATGTTGAGAACGGCCTGGACCCAGTAGTCGCCCGGCGGGACATCGTTCAGACTCTCGGCGGGATAGCCGAGTGTCGAAGCCTCAATCACGGCCGGCGCTCCAGGTGCGAGCGCGTCAACATCGACGCCGAAGACCTGCTGTGATCTGGCGTCATGAAACTGATCTGGAAGCGCGGCTCCCTCTCGTCGTTGTTGGAGATCAAGAGCAAAAGGTGGCCGTCGAGCGGTGCGGCGCTCATCTCTTTGGGAAACGAGATTTCAAAGCGCTGGCTGGCCGGCTTGGCAACAGGCTTTGCGTTGCAGCATGGGCCGTCGCGCAGAAAAGAAAGACGATCCAGAATGAGTTTCTCTTGAGCATTTAGCAGATTCCTCGGGCGAAGGCAGACATTATCAGCGGGGGCGGCGCGGGGTCAAGACAAGGGTCCGCGTTTGCCCGAGTATCCGGCAGTCCGCTATAGTTTTATCCATGTTTGAGAACTTCACCGCTACCGATCGCTGGACGAAGAAGCAAGTGCATTGCGTTTATCAGGCCATGATCGTCGCCATCGCCACGCGGCACGCCGACGCGGTGGACATCAAATTTCTGGTGGATGGGCGAAGGGTCTGGGTGGCGCTGCCGCATCCGGCGTGGGTGGAATACAAGAAGCGCACCGGCAAGGCCATCACCGATTCGCTGGCGGCGGAAATTGCCGGGCATTATCTGAAGACCGCTCTGGAGTCCGGCGAAGGCGTCGGGCGCGAAATGTACTCGCTGACGGTGGAAGAAACGCTGGCTCACCTCGACGCCGCCGTCTCTGAGATGCAGGCTCAGCCGGCGTAAAAGTGTGGCGCGGGCGCCCCGCCCGCGAACTTGCTAGCGGCACCTCGAAACTAAATCACCACCGCTTCCTTGTACTCCCCGAACACCCGCCGCATCGCGTCGGAAATTTCGCCCACGGTCGCGCAGGCCTCGACCGCGGCCAGTATGCGCGGCATGACATTTGCGCCCGACCGCGCCGCGTCTTCCACCCCGGCCAGCGCCGCCTTCCACGGGCCGGCATCCCGCTTCGCCCGCAGCGCCCGCACGCGTCCCACCTGCTTCGCTTCCAGCGCCGGATCGATCCGCTGAATCGGGATCGGCTTTTCTTCCTCCACCTCGAACCGGTTCACTCCGACAACGATGGCCCGTTCCTCATCCACCGCCTGTTGGTATTCGTAGGCGGCATTTTGAATTTCCTGCTGCACGAAACCGCGCTCGATCGCCTTCAGCATGCCGCCGAGAACTTCGATCTTCCCCAGATATTCGGCTGCCCGCTTCTCGATTTCATTGGTCAGCGATTCGACGTAATACGATCCCGCCAGCGGATCGATGGTCTGTGGGGCGCCCGACTCGTAGGCAATGACCTGCTGCGTGCGAAGTGCAATGCGCGCCGCCTGCTCGGTGGGAAGAGCCAGCGCCTCGTCGTAGGAATTCGTGTGGAGAGACTGCGTCCCGCCCAGCACGGCCGCCATCGCCTGAATCGCCGTGCGCACAATATTGTTTTCCGGTTGTTGAGCCGTCAGCGTCGATCCGGCAGTCTGGGTATGGAAGCGCAACATCCACGACCGGGGATTCTTCGCCTTAAAATGCTCCCGCATGATGCGCGCCCACATCCGCCGCGCCGCGCGGAACTTCGCCACTTCTTCCAGAAAACTGTTATGCGCGTTGAAGAAGAAAGAAAGCCGGGGCGCGAACTGATCCACATCCAGCCCAGCCTTGATCGCGGCTTCCACGTAGGCCATGCCGTTGCCCAGCGTGAACGCGACCTCCTGAACCGCGGTCGATCCCGCCTCGCGCATGTGGTAGCCGGAGATTGAAATCGTGTTCCAGTCGGGCACGTTCTCATTGGCCCAGGCAAACATGTCGGTGATGACGCGCATGGCCTGCTGGGGCGGATAGATATAAGTCCCGCGGGCGATGTACTCCTTGAGTACATCGTTCTGCACCGTGCCTGACAGCTTGCGGATGTCCCCGCCCTGCCGCCGCGCAACGGCCACGTATAGGGCAAGCAAAATCGACGCCGTTGCATTGATGGTCATCGATGTAGAAATCTTGGTCAGCTCGATGCCATCAAACAGGCGCTGCATGTCGTCAATGGAGTCGATCGCGACACCGACCTTGCCCACTTCGCCCGCGGCCAGTGGATGATCCGAATCCAGCCCAATCTGCGTCGGCAAATCGAACGCAACCGACAAGCCCGTGGTCCCATTGGCCAGCAGATATTTGTAGCGCTTGTTCGACTCCTCGGCATCGCCCATGCCCGCATACTGCCGCATGGTCCAGAGCCGCCCGCGGTACATGGTGGCCTGCACCCCGCGCGTGAACGGATACTCTCCCGGATAGCCAACTTCGCTTTCATAGTCGCAGCCTTTGAGGTCGGCCGGGGTATAAAGCGGATTCACCGGAATATGGGACGAAGTCTCAATCTCGGTAGTGCCTGGGCGGGTTTTCAGCTTTTCCGTCATCGGATTTCCACCTGACATCCTCTTTTGAATGTCGCAGGAACAGTCACGCTCGCCGCGGCGCATTCAAAAACAAGCTCACGGACGCTGACTTTTCCTTCTCACCCTCCAAAACGAACTGAGCCCAAACCAGGCAAACGCTACTGTGAAGCAAAATGCAATCGCGACCCGCCCGGCAGGCACGCGCCCGGCAGCATACTTCATATACTCGCGGACCCCCGCGATGCCGCCAAACACCGCCATCGCCAGGAACACGGTGCCCGTCACCTCCAGCCACAACTGGTGTGCCGCGAGCCCGAAAGATCGTGCGGCGGTGCGAACCCCGCTCATCACTGCGCTGAATGTGCGGCTGCGTCCGGCCTGCTGCCCGGCCACGCGCGCCACCACCCCCAGCTTTCGTAAAGCAGAAACCTTATTCACGGCCTCGATTTTAACAGCCCGCGGGGATACAATGGCGCCACGCTAGCCAGAGGCGAACCGTTCGGCTGCCGATGGCATCCAACGTTGTAGGCTGGCGATTTAGTCCAGGGGGACACAGTGGATCCACAACTCAAGCAACTCATGAAAGAGCTCGGCGACGCTATCAACGAATCCTTGTCCGATTCCGAGCAGATCTCTGAGGTTGTCTCCCGCATTAAAGAGGGTGGATACGACATCTTCCTGGTCCTGGAAGCCACCATTGGCGTCAGCAAGCAGGGCGAAAAATCGTCCGACAAGACCTCGCTGGTCACGACTCTTTCCACGAATCCTGAGTTCAAGATCAACGATCAGGATCTCAAATTCCTGAAGTCACTCCGCATTAAGATTGAGGAAGAGAAGCAAGACCCCGATAAAGGGAAGTAACTCGCCCCTAGAAGGCACTCCGCCCACTCACGTTGCCAACAACTGGTCCCCCTTCAATTCCCTTTCCTTTTGTTCTTTTTGTGATTGGAGGCGCCATCCAGTCCCCACAAAAGCAGATGGCACTTGCGGCACATGTCGTTCGTTTCCGTGTTTTGGTTCAGCGCATCTTCCGGTATCGCGGCCCCCATCTTGAGAAGGTGCAACTGCGCTCCGCCATGCGCCTGATGGCAACTGACGCACGACATCTCTCCACCGGTGAGCGGATCGCGACTCCCACTCACGGGATGACGCTCGTAAGGATGTCCCATGCTGTCGTTAGCCGTGAGCGCGATCGTCGGCATATAGCGCGAGGGAACAGTCTCTGCGGTACGGAGGTGACAACTGAGGCAAAGCTCATTCACTTTCGCGCGCAATAGCCGAGGATTTGCCGAGACGTGCGGATTGTGGCACCGCGTGCACATCCCAGAAGCGTAGGGGAGATGCGGGTACGGGAAGGTCGCCGGCTCATGACACTCAAAGCAAGCGACGCCCTTCGCCTGCTTGAGAACGACATCACTCCCATCCGCACGGTTCTCGATGCTGTGGCAGGAAACGCATCCCTGCTTAACGGCGGGATGAACGTGATCTCCGGTGGCATGGTCAGCATGGCATTCCAGGCAATTCGAGTTCGCGTCGACCCGAGTGGGGTGCGGCCCTGCGTAGCAGAGACACGAGCCCAACAGCCAAGCAATACCCACTCGCAGCGGGAGATTCATTGAAGTCCTCCATCAACGGTCCTGGTTTGAATCCTGCGCGGTCCCGGTCATCGCGCCCGCAGGTTTGAGACGAACCAGGAACGGCGAAAAGGGTGTGACTTCCAGCGCCAACTTATCTTTGGCCGAGTAGATGCGAGGCGGCCGCGCCTTCACGAACTTCAACTGGCCTGCCCAGGGATCGAGTTTCACCCGGCTGCCCAGCGGCAACGCAACGATCTGCTGCGGATTATCAAGTTCGAGCGCGGGTGCGCCATCGGCGACTGCACTCATGAACGAAACGCGATTGTCGGTCACCAGGCTCTCGCCCAAGTTCGCCCGGGTGAGGTTGGGCAACTTCTTACCGTATTTGGCCAGGGCTTTCAGGAAGAGCCCGGCTTCGACCAGGTTGTCTTTAATAGGGCGAGTTGGCCAGAAACTTCTGCCCGAGCGCGTCGGCCTCGTGTTCTTGCTCGGGGCTATGTTTGAAATCAAAGAGCGGCAATTGCTGCAGGCTGGGCACGACCATGCGATCGTTGAACGCGAAGCTGCTGTCCAGGTCATGGCCCAGCGCCGCATGGGCCAGAGCGTGGGCCAGAATGACGGCCAGCGCGGCTTCGTTCGGCAAGGCGTCCAAGAGTCCGCGGCTGATCAGAATCGTGTGGCCGATCGTAGCTACTTCAACGGGCGTTGTGGGAATGATCCGGCAACGAACCTGGGGATCGAGAACAATCTGGTTGGTCACTTCCAGATTGGTGATCACCGTTTGCAGAACTTTGTCGACCTCGCCCTCAGGCACGATCAATCCAAGTTCCTCGAGCTTGATGATGACGTTGTCTTCGGCGCGGCGCTGCCAGGACCGCTGAATCTCCAGCGGACTCTGGTCGGGATTCTCCGACAAATCCTTGGCGGCTTCCGGATCGACCACAATCTCTGTGAACTCTGATTCGCGGCGGGGGGCCAGATTGTAGCCCCAGATCCGGGTCTGAGCCTTCAGGCGGGGATTCTGCGTTTGCGGTTTGTTGGAGTCGAATTCCTCCGAGTAGACCACGGCCGGAAGCCATATCCCCGCGCGCAGATTCATTCGCCAACTGTCGATGTGAAAGGTGCCATAGCTTCCGTTGAAGCGGACAATGTTGTAGCCGTTATCCTCCACCCAGATAGCGCCTTTGAACCGGCTCGCGTTCTTATCTTTGCGAGGACTCACTTCGAAGATCAGGCAACGTACTTCTCCCAGAAACTCGCTCTGCATGTACCGCAGTTGGTAATTCTTGCGGTCGAAGCCGGTGCGATCGACGAAAATCATGCTGGAGAAGCCCACCGGACTCAGCGAATACAGTTTCGAAAACGAGCCCGCCATCCGCTCCACAAGGCGCTTATCCAGATAAAACTCTTCCTTCGCCTGCTGAAATTGAACTCGCCCCAGAAAGTAACGATCTTCGGACGGAACGAATCCCAGGGTGGCGTCGGGTTGCATGCGCTGCAGATAGGTTTCGACCATCGGGCTGTAGCTGCGCATGGTGGTGGCTAGGGCGCGTTCGTTGGCGATGATTCGGTCAATCGCTTGTTCGGGATTGGATTTCGGAGTGCCTCCTGCGAAAACGGGAATGGAAACAAGCAGGATAATAACCATAAGAAAATAGTGCCGCGTCATTGTCCGCCTCCTGCAGATCTAGGTCGTGGGACGGGCCACAGGAACGAGTGCGACATCTGAGCCGAGCGTAAGCATCATGGCGGGGGAGGGTAACGCTGGAAGCAAGGCAGGATCTGACCTGCGGAACGCGGGAGAGACTCCGCTTCCGGCCAGCACAAGCGAAAGGACAGACTGCCGAGGCTTTGCATAAGCCTCTCTTCTCGGAAAAGGGAAAGGGCCGAAAACGGATGTTTCCGAGCGCTAGGGGGAGAACAGGCGTGATTCTAGCGGCAGAACGTTATCTGCACAGTGAGGCAACTCACTGGAGGGCGTGATTGGCCTCATAGGTCAGGGGCAAGTGGTTTAGTGGCAAATCACCTAGGCATTGACCACTGAGCAGAGTAAGCTTGGACGGCGCTGGCACGGGAAAAAGCGCAGGAACTGCGAACAAAGACACGACTCCAAGATCAGATATTTCCGGTTGCGCGAATTGCCGCTCGTATGTGATTGAAAATACTAACATTCAAGGACAAAGGAGATGGCAGCCAGCGTGCCATCTAGAGTTCTCAAATCAACCGGCCAAGGCGAAGATAATCAGAATGATGGCGAATGCAGCGAAACCCGACGTTCCTCAAGGCTGGAGGACGACGCAAGTCTATGCGATGGCCGCCGTCTGCTTGGCCATCGGGTTGGTTCTAGGTTATTTATTCCGCGGGTCGGCATCTCGCCCGGTTCCAACCTCAGTGACCACTCAGATGCCAGCCGCCGCCGGTGCTCCTGCCGGCCAACCGCAGATGCCCAGCCTGGAAGACATGAAGCGCATGGCCGACAAGAAGGCCGAGCCCCTGCTCGCTAAACTGAAGACCGATCCCAACAACTCCGATCTGCTCAACCAGATTGGGACTCTCTATAAAGCGACGCATCAATTCAAAGAAGCAGCCGGATATTTCCAGAGGGCCATCGATGCCGATCCCAAGAACGTGGCCGCGCGCACCGACCTGGCTTCGTGCCTGTACTACGAAGGCGACGCGGACGGCGCGATCAACCAACTTCAGCAATCTCTGCGCTACGATCCCAAAGATGCCAATTCTCTGTTTAATCTGGGAATGATCCGCTTGCAGGCAAAGAACGACCCCAGCGGCGCCGTGGCCGCCTGGCAGCAGTTACTCAAGTTGAATCCCGCGCTGGCCGACGACAAAAAAGCCGCAGTCCAGAAGTTAATTGCGCAAGCCCGGAAACCCAAGGCGAGCGAATAGGCGTTCCCCGAAAGCAACTCTCCCCAAACCTAGCAGTCGGCTCAGCAAGTCATTGGTCCTCCTTCGCGCCTCGCTGGCACGAGACCGGTACTGCGAATTCCGCTTAATCAATTAGCGCACTCTCAGAAACGCCTGCCTCGCAGCGGTTCGCGGCAAGCGTCGAACCACATCGCGCGAAGGACAGAGGAAAGAAATGACTGTCGTAAGGGCGCGCGTCCTAAAGTTTCGTACAAAAGGCCGATGTAGTTGGTATGGCCATTCCTGTACCTAATCGGCGTCTTTACCCACTTTGCCTGCTTCTTCTGTTTTGCGCGGGAATTTCCCCCGCCCTTGCCGGCGATCCGGCCGAATACACCTACCGCACCAACGCCAGCGAAGTTCGCCTGAGCTTTTCCGCCATGGACCAGAACAATCACGGAGTGGCCACGTTGCAGCCCAACGACTTCGCGGTGGTTGACAAAGATGTTATCGTCCGCAATTTTCAGAGCTTTACTCGCTCCGACTGGACGAAGCTGGAAATCGCCATTCTCATCGACGCCAGCGAATCCGTCACGCCACGCTTCCGCCAGGAGATCGCCGACGTTTTGAATCTGGTTTCCCTGACCGCCGGAATCCCTGACGAAAACCTTGCCATGTTCTCCTTTCAGGGATTGCAGCCCGCGCTGCTTTGTGCCGGAGATTGCCGCGCCTCCCGTGCCGCCGAGCAACTCCCGGCACGACGCGCCGGCGCCCTTACGCCCTTGTTCGACACCATCGTTTTGGCATCCGACTTTCTTTCACGCCATGGCGACGCCCATGCCGAAAAAGTCCTTATCGTCTTCTCTGACGGCGCGGACACAATCAGTCGAAACTCGCTGCGCGATGCCATCGACGCCTCGCTGAGCAATGAGGTTCAGGTTGACTGCATCGACCTGAGCCAGCCTTCCCACTCTTCGCCCGGCGCGGCGGTTCTGCGAAGTCTTGCCAGCGCCACCGGAGGCCGCTATTTTCCGCCTCCAGACGGGGCCGGCCACGTACTAAATGTAATACTTGAAGGTTTTCAGGCAAGTTATACGGTTAGCTATCGACTACCGAGTCATGCCGCCGGATTTCATACGGTCCGGATTCTTCCCACTCACGACCTGAACCTGCAGTTCCGCAGCCGAAGCGGATATTACTATCCAGACCGAGTTCAGTAATTGGGGGCTTATGAAACGCAAGCTGTTCTGCATCTTGGTGCTCGTCTTTCCCGTTTTTCTCTCCGCGCAAACTCACAGCCCACAGCAAGGTACCATCGTCCGCATGCGCATGACGGATTGCTTAGGCCCGCAACATGGGTTCATGGCGGCCATGTCGGGTGGCGGGAAAATGGAGCCGGGCCTGCTCTGTCCCGAATACGTTCTGGTCGCGGACAAGGTGGTCTTCGTCATCAGTGGAAAAAGTTCCGAGCAACTCATACCCTTGGCGGAAGTCACGCGCTTTCGCCTGCAGAAAAACGAAATGCTGATTCGCATTGATGACGCTGCGAAGGAATCTCATTTCCACATCAAGGCCATGGTGCTGCGGCCGGAATGGGACCGCAATCAAATGCTGGAAGAAGCAGAGGCCAGCGCCATGATCACCCATCATTTAGATCCGGCTATGATGAGAGAGCAGCAATAGCCTTAAGGACCGTTAATG
Organism: uncultured Acidobacteriaceae bacterium; assembly: GCA_963707205.1. Classification (GTDB taxonomy): domain Bacteria; phylum Acidobacteriota; class Terriglobia; order Terriglobales; family Acidobacteriaceae; genus Sulfotelmatobacter. Next base: position 76,562 of record CAVPQE010000019.1, on the reverse strand, counting down.
GGTGGCGCTTTCCAAGTTGGGGAAGCTACTTGCGAGGCTTCCCCACCCGCTGCGCAGTTGCGAACATCTTCGCAACCGTGTCCAAGTCTTTGGGCTGCACCTTCCCCGCGGGGATGCGCATGTGAGTGACGTCTTCCAGCTTTAGCAACAGATCTACCAGCGCCATCGAGTCAATCAATCCAGACGAAACCAGCGGAGTGTTCTCGTCCAGGGTCACGCCCGGTTTTCGGATTAGTCGAGCAACGTGTTCAATCATCTGCAGCGCTTCTTCGGTCATCCAGACATTCCTCTCCTCAGGCTCAACGCTGAGTTCCGGATGCTCCTGAAATAGCTTTTCACGCGTCGCAGAACGTGCGGCCTTCCCTGCCGTGCTCTTCACGATCCATTTTGGCGGCTTTAGGAACATCGTACGAATCGCCACTCCCATGCCGGCGACGACCAGGCCACGGATCTCGCCCTCGATCTCTGCAGCATTCGCAAGGAGTTCTTCGCGTTGCACTTCCGCGACCACAACAATGTCTTCCGTCCCCAGATCGGGATTGTAAACGCCCATCGCAATCACGCGGCCGTCATGGATCGCGGAATGGCTGGCAACAATTTCCTCAATGTCCTGGGGATAGATATTCTCTCCGCCGATAATCAGCAGGTCTTTCTTCCTGCCCACTACATAAAGTTCGCCTTGCAGTAGGAACCCGAGATCACCCGTGTGATACCAGCCGTCGACAATCGCCTGAGCGGTGAGGTCGGCACGGTTGTAGTAGCCCTCGAACCTACAGTCGCTCTTGACCAGAATCTCGCCGACATCCCTCTCCACAAGGACGGTGCCAGAATCAGAAACGATGCGAACTTCATGATGGGGCAGTAACCGCCCTGAGGAAGTGAACGCGATTGCGCCCGGCGTTCCCTCCGCCAGTGGAACTACACGATGAGCAATGCGAAATGCTTGACCATCCGCCCAAACGCGCGCGGGACCAGATGGCCGGTTGAGGTCAGATTGCGTCACGGCAAATACGTTCTCCGCCATGGCGTAGGACGATTGCAAAACCTGGCTCTCAATCGCGAAAGCCTTCTGGAATTCCAGCATGCTGTTCGCTCGAACCGGTTCAGAACAATTGATCAGCGCACGGACCGACGACAAATCGTACTGCCGCCATCGGCTCTGCGCCGTCCGCCGGGGCACAAACTGAAACGCAAAATTCGGCAGCCAAGCCAAAGTGCACCTGTACTCGCTGATGATCTGCAGCATGCTTTCCGGGTGCATCACCCAATCCAGAGGCGACTGCGTCACAACCTGCATGTGGCAAACCATGGGCAACATGAAGCATGCAATCAGCCCCATGTCGTGGTAGAGCGGCAGCCAGCTGTAAACGCGGTCTGTAGCTCCATCGATTTTCAGCGCTTGCTCTAAGTGTCCGAGTTGGCGCAAAACCGCAGCATGAGTCAGAGCCACTCCCTTCTGCAGTCCGGTTGTGCCCGCCGAATGCTGGATAAACGCCAGGCTCTCTGCTTGAATGTTCGGAAGCGGAATATCTCGTTCTTCGTCCGCGTCGCGGCCGTCTCCCGCCCGAAGCAGTTTTGTTCCCGCGGTGAGCGACACATGGCCGAGCATCTCGTCGGGGAACTCTTCGTCAATGACCACGGCCTTGGCTTTGAGATTGGCGGTGACTCCGGCCAATCCGGAGCGGTACTTGGACGGCTCGATCTTGAAATTGGGGTAAGCGAGGAACGTGGGCGCCGCGCCCAGCATCATCGCTCCGACAAAGGTGGTCATCGCGGGGATGCCCTGCGGCATAATGATGACCACCCGGTCGCCGACGGCGACACCGTGGTCTCGAAGCACCGCAGCCTGCCCGCGGGCACGTCGGCGAAAGTCCGCGAACGTCAGCGTCTGCTGCTCGTCTTCGTCAATCCAGGCGGTCACAAATGGACGGTCAGCCGGAGCCGCCTCCAGCGCTTCGATAAGGTTGCGGAATTGCACCCAGTATTATTGCATTCACGAAGGTCGAGTGTTCTTGTAACTGACGAATCTGCCCTTTATTCTTGTTCGCTGTCTCCAGCGGGATCGCCAGCGCTGATCTCTGACGCTGATCTTCTCTGAACCAGTTCGTCCAGTTGCCGCGCACAGTTCGGTTTTCCCGAACGCAAGGGAGGAATGTTGTTCCAAGGCATCCTGTACTGCCTGCTGTTTTTGCTTTGCGCCGTGGTCCTCGCCCAGGTCCGCTCGCGAAGAGTGCGGCAGTCTGTCTTGCTGATCGCCAGCTACGCCCTTTATGTCACGTGGGGGCCATGGTTCGCCGCCGTTCTCCTCACTTCCACAGTGGTGAACTTTCTGGTTGGGGGATGGCTTCGCCGAAAGCCTTCCGGCGCTATCCTGTCTCTCGGCATTCTTCTGAACCTGGCGCTGCTGGGCAGTTTCAAGTACCTGCCGGAAGTTGCGGTGCACATCCCTTTCACCTCGCTGCAACGGTTCTCGCACCTGGCGCTACCGCTGGGCATCTCGTTCTGGACCTTCCAAGCCATGAGTTACCTCTTCGATCTTTATCGCGGCGAGGAACTCGATCCTTCGTTTTTCGAGTTTGCCCTATACATGGTCTTCTTCCCCGTAACAATCTCCGGCCCGATCTGCCGCATGCCCGATATGCTTCCGCAATTTCGATCTCAAGAACCCACTCCTTGGAATGACATTGGACGGGGATTGACCCGCATCGCTACCGGCGTGTTCATGGTGCAACTCGCCAAACTGCTGGCACAAGGAATTCTGGGCGGCGACGGGATCACTAGCGGATTCGATCATGTCACGCACTGGAGTGGCACGGATGTCTGGTGCCTGGCGCTGGGATACGGGCTGCAACTTTTCCTGGATTTCGCTGGCTATTCGCACATCGCAATTGGTGCCGCGCAAGCGCTGGGTTTTACCGTGCCCGAAAACTTCGCGCGCCCCTTTCAATCCACCAACCCATCGATCTTCTGGACGCGCTGGCATATGTCGCTGTCCTTCTGGATTCGCGACTACGTTTTCCTGCCGCTGGCCACGTTGCGCCGCGAGGTGTGGTGGCGAAATCTCGCGTTAGTGATCGCGATGGTTCTGTTCGGATTGTGGCATCGAGCCAGCGTGCTGTTTCTTTTGTGGGGTTGCTATCACGGAGTACTTCTGGTTTTGCATCGTCAAGTGCAGCAGGCGCAGCGCAAGTTCAACTGGGAACCTCCCGCGAAGTTCTGGACTCCGCTCTCGTGGATCGCGACCATGGCTCTCATCAACCTGGGATGGATTTTCTTCCGCGCCAACTCTCTGCCCGAGGCGCGCCAGATGCTGTCGGCTGCCCTGTCGCCGGCGAGCTATGGTTCGCACTTTCTGAGTGGAAGCCTCTATCTCCTGGTGGCGGCATTGGCCGTGGGGTACGGGATCGCGCTTCCAATTGTCGACGCGCTTAATCACTGGTCGGTTGAGCCGCAAACTACGGAGAGCAACTCCAGCCCAGGATTCATCGGGCTCATGGCTCGCTGGCGCTGGTACTGGATTCCACCTCTCTACATGCTGGCACTCCTTTTCCTGCTGATCGTGACGCTCACTCGCGGGGCCAGCACCGCCCAGTTTATCTACAACAAGTTTTGAGTTCGGACTTGGAAATCGTCTATCTGTTTGCAAAATCCACGATCTTCTGGACGCATCAATCGGGTGTTGCTACAATTGCGCCGTCCAATCGACAGCCCAGCACATGTTTGGAAATGTGATCCGGGCCGAACCTTTCTGCTGGGTTGCCAAAATCTTCCACGGAGAGGTGTTTCATGAAAAAACTGCTGTTGGCGCCGGTGCTGCTCGCATCAGCGACACTCTTTGCGCAAAGTCCGTTCGATGGGACCTGGATGACTAAACTGGACACAGCCAAGTTTCCCACCAAGCCGGACCAATATTCACTGAAGAACAACATGTATGAATGCCTGACCTGCGTTCCTAAGGTTGCGGTGAAGGCCGATGGAACTGATCAAAAAGTCACTGGTCATCCGTACTACGACACTATTGCCGTGCACGTGCAAAATGCCAGTTCGGTCGAGATCATCGAAAAGAAAGACGGGAAGGTTATGTACACCGACATCGCGACCGTCTCGGCTGACGGAAACACGCTGAACGACAAGTTCACGGATACGACTGGTACTCAGTCGGTGACCGGGGATGTTACTTCCACGCGCGTAAAGCCGGGAACAGCCGGTTCGCATGCGCTTTCGGGAGCGTGGCGCACCTCGAAGGTCAACAGTGTCTCCAACAATGGACTGACCGTGACCTTTCAAGGGACCGCCGAGGGACTGAAGATGTCGGATCCGAACGGCAACAGCTATGACGCGAAGTTTGACGGCAAAGACTATCCGATCCAGGGAGATCCCGGACACACGATGGTTTCGCTGAAGCGGATCGGAGACGACACGATTGAGGAGTCCGATAAGCGGGACGGGAAAATAGTCGGTATCAACCGCATGACGGTCTCCAAGGACGGGAAGTCCATCGAGGTTGAATACACCGATAAGGAGCACGGTACCAAGACTACTTTCACCATGGACAAGCAGTCATAGAGAGGCGGCGCGGCGGCTTTCCGCCGCGCTACTCTGCAAGTGCGCGGCCATGGCCTGTCTTGCTTCTCGCGGATCAGGCCGCGCAGTTTATGTACAACCAATTTTGAATTCAGACTTGTTTCGGGCTGTCGCGGAGAAAAGAGACAATTCGACCCACCTGCGAAACTCGCGATAATAGGGCATTAGCCGAGCGCTCCTTACTACTTTTCCATGCAGCCATGCAAGCGAGCGGCGTACACTTACAAGTCGCACCAGAGCGACAAAAACACCTTATCTTGACCCGCCCTTCGGAGCCCTCAATGAAACTAATCCTTAGATTTTTTGCCGCAGCGTGTATCGCCACTTGCGCTCTCGCCGCCTCCGCGCAGAATGCACCCGCGCCCGAGACCCACGGGATCGCCGTCGCCAACATGGATCGCTCGGTCAAGCCGGGTGACGATTTTTATCAATACGCCAACGGCGATTGGATTAAGCGTACTGAAATTCCGCCCGATCGCGCCGAGGTGGACGTCTTTACCAAGCTTGGCGACCTGAGCAACAAGCGCACCGCCGACTTGATTGAAGAGATCGCCAAATCCAACCCACCCGCAGGCTCCGGCGCGCGCAAAGTCGCTGACCTTTTCAACTCCTACATGGACGAGACCTCCATCGAGGCGAAAGGCCTCGCGCCACTTCGCCCGCATCTGGATGCGATCGCCGCCATCCATGATAAGCGCGAGTTGGCGCGCGCCCTCGGTGAAAGCATGCGAGCCGACGTCGACGCGCTCAATAACACTAACTTCCACACCCCGAATCTTTTTGGACTGTGGGTCGCTCCCGGCTTCAATGATTCGGAGCATTACAAAGCCTATCTGATGCAGGGCGGCCTGCAATTGCCGGATCGTGAATATTACCTTGGCGACAGCGAGCACGCGCGCAATCTTCGCGCCCAGTATCAGACCCACGTCTCGGCCATGCTCAAGCTTGCCGGATTCTCCGACACGGATGCCCGCGCGACCCACGTTCTTGAACTCGAGCACGCCATTGCGCAGACTCATCGCACCCTGGCCGACAACGAAGACATCCACAAGGCCAACAACACTTGGACTCAGGCGGACTTTTCGGCCAAAGCTCCCGGCCTGGACTGGCCCGAGTATTTTCGCGGTGCCGGGATCAATCAGGTCGATAGCTTCATTGTCTGGCAGCCCGAAGCCTTCACCGGCGAGTCCGCCTTGGTGGCCTCCGCTTCTCTCGACGCATGGAAGGACTGGCTGGCGTTCCACCTGATCGAGGCCTATGGCGGAGTGCTGCCAAAGGCGTTGGCGGAGGAACGCTTTGCTTTTTTTGGCAAGGTGCTGTCCGGCACGACGCAGCAGCGTCCCCGCTGGCAGCGCGGCGTGTTTGTGGTGGATGGACTTTTGGGGGATGCCGTCGGGCAAATCTACGCGCAGCGATATTTCTCGCCGGAAGCCAAGGCGCAGGCACAGGCCATGGTTGCCAACCTGATAGCTGCTTTTCGCAAACGCATTGAAGCTCTCTCCTGGATGGATCCCGCGACCAAGGCGGAAGCCCAGGCCAAGCTCTCAACGTTGTATGTAGGAATCGGCTATCCGGAAACCTGGCACGACTACTCCAGCTTTGAAGTAAAGGCGGATGATATTTTTGGCAACATTTGGCGGGGACGCTTGTCTGATTATCGCCGGGAGGTCGCGCGCCTCGGCCAGCCAGTGGACCGGAAGGAATGGTCGATGACGCCGCAGACTGTGAATGCGGTCAATCTGCCGCTGCAAAACGGGCTCAATTTTCCCGCCGCGATTTTACAACCGCCATTCTTTGATCCTCTTGCCCCGGCTGCAGCCAACTATGGCGCCATCGGCACCGTAATCGGACACGAAATCAGCCATACCTTCGATACGGAAGGCAGCGCGTTCGACTCGAAAGGTCGTGTGCGGAACTGGTGGACTCCCGCCGATCTCACGCATTTCGAGGCCGCGACCGCACAACTCGCCGCGCAGTATGACACCTATAAGCCTTTTCCTGACCTCGCAGTAAACGGCAGGCAGACACTAGGGGAGAACATCGCCGACGTCGCCGGCATCTCCGCTGCCTATGACGGTTACAAGGCTTCTCTCTCGGGCAAGACTGCGCCCACGCAGGATGGTTTCTCCGGCGATCAACAGTTCTTCATCGCTTTCGGCCAGAATTGGGGATCGAAGACTCGGGAAGCTGCGCTACGCCAGGAGGTGATGACGGACCCGCATGCCCCCGCGCAATACCGGGCAGCCGAGGTGCGCAATATAGATGCGTGGTACGCCGCTTTCAATGTGCAAGCGGGAGAGAAACTTTACCTCACTCCGCCCGACCGCGTGCGCATCTGGTAAGGAATGAGAAAGTTTTTCCGCATTGCGGGATAACTCATTCGTGCGAAGGTCTATTCGACCGGCATCCCGTCGGGTGTGAAAACCGGAAACCCGTCCCACGGCCGGGACATGCTCAACTGCTGGACGGCAGCAGCGCGGTTGTATTCGAACAGAAAGAGTCCGTAGTTGTAGTGCAAGACCCGGTCCCCCGGATTTTTTCGGATCGCCCACTCATACTGCGCGGCGGTTTCACCCGGGCTCTCGCTGGGATTCTCCGCCTTCAGCATCAACCGCAAGACCTGATCGGAATGATTCACTTGATTGGTGAAAGGCGGTTTCTGCAAGCGTTGCAGCATCTCCGTCACGATGCGGGAACGATCATGACCGGTGAACGCCAATAGCTGCTCGCACTCCGCCTCAGTCGGAACGGATTCCGTCACGGGATGCCCAGCCTCGGCAGGCAGTTTGCTCGCGATCTGAAGGAACATCGCACGAGCCAGCAGGTAATTGCCGAGAGGAGTCATATGCACGTGCTCATAAACCAGGTCGCTTCCGATGATGCCGTTGGAACTCGCCTTGAAAAAAATCGCCTCCGCGTCCACCAGTTCTGCGCCTGCAGATGATGACGCCACCGAGCGATTGATGTCATTGATCTTGCTGTCGGCGCGGAAACGAAGCGTGTCCAGATCGCGCGCGCGAAGAAAATGCTGCTTGGCGCCTGCGTAATCTCCCTGCAGCCACAGGTTCCGCGCAATGCGAAATTCTAATTCAGCGAATTGATCATCAATCTTCGCGGCTGCGAGGTAAGCCTTCAGCGCTTCGTCATACGATCGGGCGCTTTCAAGGTCTGCTCCCTGTTGCACCAGCGCCGTCCAGGAACGCAAGTCGTCCGGTCCCAAATCCTCGCGGTGCAGAGATGAGAATGGGCCACAGTCTTTCAGATTGGTGGCGACCGTACTGACAATGACTCTTGCGCCCGACCGGCGAGCGACTTCGACAGTGTCGCGCAGGTTCTTCTCAAAGTTCTCATACGAATACTTCATGAGCGGCGAGTTCTCGCGCACCTGTTTGTCGAGAAACATTTCCATCCCGCCCCATTCCTTCTTCTGCGTTCCGACCTTGGTGAGAACCTGGCCAATGCGGGTGGATCGGACAAAGATGCTGCTGCGGATCACCGGAAGGCTCATGCCGGAAGACGTCAGCGCAGTCCCGGGTCCATACGGTCCAACGACTTCATTGTTGCCCGAGTAAATGATGAATACGTCAGGACGCTGTTTCGCCAGTCCCTCCGCGACCGGCAACAGCACGTGAGAGTTGATGGCAACGCTGCCGGTATTCACCACTTCGAACTTCATCAACGGGTAGCGTTCTCGCAGCATTACTTCCAGATACCGGCTGAAAGCGTAAGCCGGATCGGGATCGCCCATGGCCGCCGATTCCCCAAGCACAAAGATTCTGAAAGTTCCTGGCGGCTTCTCCGCCGGAATTGAATACGCTTGAGGTGTCTTGATCATGCCCGGCGGGAAGAACGGCGCGGGGAAAAACAGGTTGTAGCAAGCCGCGGGCTGACCCTTCACCGTGCAGGGCACAGTAAGGTCAGTGGGGAATCCGACGCCGAACAGCCGCAACGCTCCCTCGATCACGCCCAGCAACAAGACAGGCACGAGCACAGCCGAGGCGATCTGCGGCCAATAGCGCCTGCCGCCACTCCGACCTTCGTTCTTTGTGGGTGCTGCTTCTATGGCTGCGGGCATCTTAAAGGTTCTCTATGGCGGCTTACGCGATACAGGGCTGGACCAGATCTGATTCCGTGGGCCTAACCACAGCTTCAGCTCCTTTCATCATCCAGCCCTGCCGGTCCCCGTGCATGCAGTTTCCGCGTGGACGCGGAAACCGTTATGCCGTGGAAAAACGAAGTTCAGCGCAGATCTTCGTCGCAACTGGGCTCACTTCACTCGGATCCCCTTATGCTTCAATGATGCAGAAGCGGCCACCGTGCCGTCCCCATTGTGAGCCACGGAATGGCACATCAGGGTGCACGTATTCGTGCTCCGGTTGTATGCGATGGGAGCAGCGCCGTTCGGTCCCACCACGTTGCCATCAAAATTCACTAACCGCTGTCCACTAACCGTTGGGGAGGTGGCTCCCATGCCGTGGGCCGTGTGGCACACCGAACAGCTGAACCCGTACTGAACGGAATGCAGATTGTGCTGCGTAAAGCTGGTGTTCGCAAAAATCTGCGTGAGATCGTGGCACTTCGCGCACATCGAGAACGGTCCGGCGACGCTGGTATCGGGATTGGGAAAAAGATTCGTCACCGGCCCGCCGGGAATTGCCGCCTGGCTGAATTGATAATTGCGCTCGAGAATGTGCGAGTTAATCGAGCCATGCGGACCGTTCGGTCCCGCGCCGCCGAACTCCCGATTGTCGTCGCTGTTATGGCAATCGGTGCAGAAGATCTGGGTGCCGACCAGCCGCGCCGAAGCCAGTCCCTTTTCGTCCAGCATATTCACCAGCAGACTGGGCTGGGGCAGCGGGCTCGAGCGAGCATGCGTCACGGGATGGCTCGAGGTGGCCGTCGACGCGAGTTCCGGGATGATATTCAGAGAGTCGGGAGCGGAAACCACCCGAATGGGAGCGTAGCCGTAGATCAGCAGCCGCTGCTTGCCGATGCTGGTCCCGTGACAGCGCAGACAGGTTTCATATTGATTGACTGCGGGAATGATGGGAGTTATGCCATCGAGCGCGCTGACGCCGGTCGCGCCCACCTGTGGCGGACGAATGGCGGGAGGCGCGGAAAACTGCAATTCCGGATTGGAGGCGTGCGCGCTGTGACAATCCACGCAGGTGGCGTGCCGGTTGTTGTTGAGCAGCGGCACCTCGGCGGCATCGTGGAAATTATTTCCCGAAGGCAGAGGATGACTCACCTTCGCGACCTCGGCCATGATGTTGGAAATCGCCGGCGACAAATACGTTCCCCCACCGTGGCAGGTCATGCAACTTTGCGTAACCGGATCATAAGCGGGAGCCGTGGGCGTCGCCGGCCGCAGCAGACGCGCCGGAGCGACTGAATCATGCGACATATGGCAGGAGGTGCATGCATTCACTCCCACGGTCGCGTACGAACCGGCGTGCGCGTCGGGTGAAACCTGATTGGTAGCTGTCTGATGGATGCTATTCGTGAAGCCTGCCAGCGGATTAACCTGTCCCTGCACCACTCGCGTCGGATCGTGACACGCGAGACACATCTGTGCGCTGGAACTGTCGCGCACCAGAAACTCCTGCGCAATTTTATCCTTGTTCTGCACGTGCGGATCGTGGCAACTCGTGCATTCGATGTTGCCCTTGAACAGCTTTACGGCACCGGTCGGGTCAGCGGTCTTGCCTTGGGTGGCCAACGACGCAACCAGGTTCGAGGCATCTTTCATCGGCATCACCAGGCTGAACGGATGAGAACCCGTCAGAGTAGTGCCGAAAGAATCGGCGCTGTTCATCGATCCGATTACGGGCAACTGTCCATAGGCCGCGGATTGTCCCACGCCCACGGTGCCGTCATGGCAACTCAAGCACAAGCTGCTGCCGACCCCCAGCGTCGGCTGGGTGTTCCCCATGTTCGGATCGGTCGTGCTGCTGTAAGGCACGTAAGACTTCTGCGATAGCTTCTGGTTCCACAGGGGTGTGTTGCCGCCCAGTCCGCTGTGCGGAGCGTGACAAAAGGTGCAGGCCAAACTTCCTTGCGAATAGACGGACGCACCACTCGGCAAGCTCAAATTGTGCATGCCCAGCACGTCCCCGTTAGGGGGCTGCACCTGGGCAAAACTCTGCGCCACGATGAGCAGGCACGTCAGCGTCAGGAGTGGCTTCATGGTTGCTTCCTCCCGTCCGCCGCTTGCGTGACCCCAAAATAGTGAAACACCTGCACGCGCCGGTTAAACGAATCCACCACGTAGATGCGGTCGTGATTGTCGATATCGAGTCCAGTGGGCAGTTGAAACTCTTCCGCGCCGGTTCCCTTCCCTCCGAAGTAATACAGTAGTTGCCCTTGTTCGTCGAAGACCTGCACCACGCTCCATTGTCCGTCGACGACGTACAGATGCGATTCGGAATCGAACCCAATTCCTTTCGGCCGAAACATCCATCCCGTGCCGTCCCCAGCTTTTCCGATGGTGTAGCGGAACGAGCCCGACCGGTCAAAGACTTGCACGCGGAAATTCATGGCATCGACCACCGCCAGATCATTCCCATGCAAGCGCAACTCCGTGGGATAGTTGAACTCGCCGTCGCCGGTTCCCGTCTTTCCGATCGTCTGCAGTACACTCCCCTGCATGTCCATCATGAAAATCTTGTTGCGCAACGTGTCGGTTACATAGATACGTTGCGCCGCGGAATCCACGGCAATGCCTGTGGGACGCTTGAAATATCCTTCGCCGCCTTTCAGGCTTCCGATCGCGCGACGATATTTGCCATTCGCGTCAAAGACAAAAATCTTGCCCGATTGCGAATCGGTCACATAGATATTGTCCAGGGCGTCGACGGCCACGCACTGCGGCGTGAGCATGGGATCTTTCCTCGAGTCGCGCCGCGAGAGGAATTTATATTTCTGCTGCTCGAAATCGAAGATATGCAGGCCCGCCGCCGCCACGTCGGTCACAATGATGCGCCCACGCGAATCGGTGACCACGCTGTAGGGACTCGCCAGGTAATGAAAGTCGGGCGCGCCCGCGATTACGTCGACCACGCGGGTCCAAAAGCCGCGCTTGGGTTTGACTTCGCGCTCCAGGCTGAAACTTCGTTCGAACGCGAGCTTGCGTCCTCCGTCCATCAGCAAATCGGGGGCGGATAGCTGGACCGTCATCTTCGGTCGCTTCGCAGCCGCCACCGGCGCCACCAAAAGCGCGAGCAAGATCGTCAGACCGGCCACAGTGAGCCCGCTCCGAAAAACCGGCCTGCTCCGTTCCTCTAGAAGAAGTCGAACCATCTGGATACTCCGACAAAATACGCCGTCGTGTTCGCCGGCGCTCCCACAGCGCTGATCCCCTGCGTGAAACGCGTATACCCCGCCTGCAGTCCGATCCTGCGCAAATGGTACAGCAACTGGGCGTTGTAGATTTCCGTGTTGTTGTGCGAGATTGTCTGTCCCAGAGTATTGCTGATCGCGCGGTTGTAGCTGCCTGCGATGACCAGCCGCCGCATGGGTGTCACGGAGAGCCCTCCGCCGTAGCTCGACCCTCCAAAGGTGATGAAATCGGTCACCCCCGGAGTCGCGGAAATCGGTACGAAGCCGCCCGCTCCCAGCAGCGAAATTCCCGTCGACTGCGTGTAATTGCCGGTGACGGTAAACTTCCGCGAACTGAGCGACGTCGAATAGCCCTCGCCGCTGCTGCTCGTTCCCTGATAGTTCGTCAACCCGCTGTGAGCTCCGTTGAAGGCCGCCGTCCACTGCAGCCCGGCCGGCAAACGCCTGTGCACGTTGGCGCTGTAGCTGTAGTAAGAAGTCGTATAAGTAACCAGCAACGATTGCACATTCTGCGCGTAAGTGAATACACCGGACGTCTGGAAACCCTTGATGTTGTGAAAAAAGTTCACGTTGCCCACAAATCCCACTGCGTTCGTTCCCTGCCCGTTGCTGCTATCGATCACCGAAGCAGAGAAGGTAAACATGTTCAGCAGCCGCTTGCCGTAATTCACCGTGCCGCTTAAATAAGTACCGGTATAGCTCTTGCCAAAATACTCCTGGTCGTAATAGGTGGCCTGCGAGGCTACCGAGAGGTCATTGGTGAACTGATAGGTGGCGCCTCCGCCGATGGTCGAGGAGTGCGCTCCCGATCCCAGGCTGAGTCCGGGCTCTGCGATCCCAGTGCCGACCAGGTTCTGCGCCAGGTATCCGTTCAGGTTGCTGGTGTAATTCTCGAGCACATTGAGAGTGAGTTTCTCCGTCGGGTGAAAGCTGGCACCTGTGTTCACGATATCGTCGGTGTACGTGGAAACATTGGAAACCTGTCCCGCGTTAGAGAAGTAGTTGCTGTCGGCCGTCGACCGGTCATAGTTTGTATAGAACTGGCCATGAAAAGGCAGATCGTGTTGCACTCCGAACCCCACATCATTGCCGGATGAATCCTGCACCGACTCCGATTGTCCCGCCAGGAATTGAGGAAACTTGGAGTCCAAAGTGTTGCGGTCGTAGAACGCATTCAGGCGAAATCCCTCGATCTGATAGCCCGAGCGCACGTTGAACAGCCGCGTGCTGGAGGTCGTCTGCTCGCTGGTGCCATAGATTGTGCCGCTGCCGTCGCCCTGCGAATATCCGACCGTGACCGTGGGCAGGTTCGGAAGCAGCGCGCTCCAGTTGATTCCGAATCCCTGGCCCGTACCGATGGTGGTGAAGTTGGGCTGTCCGACTAGGCCGAACGTCCCGCTGCTGTTGCGATCGTAGCGGTAGCTGACAGATCCGGGAAAATGGCTTCCCTTGAAGAGGTCGACGGTCGAACTGACCCCGGACGCACCGGTCAGCGATTGATAGTTGGAATTGTCCCGCGATTGGTTGTAGTAAGGCGTTGCGGTGAACGAAATGAAGTTCGGGTTGTAGTAATAACCGGCAATTCTGCCGTCCACTCCAAACGTCAGTCCATGGTCCGAAGAAACTACGTCGCCGTAGTCTCCCGTATATCCGAAGGTGAACAGGCCGCCGACGCTCAGCTTCGTGTTTTCTCCGAGGGAAATTTCAGGGGCTTGAGGTGGCGGCTGATTTTGGGCGCAGACGAGTTGAGCTATCACCAGTACGCCGAGTCCGATGATCCAATTCGTAACCTTCATCCCTCTAATGCCCCTTCTGGCCGGAGGCTCAGGTGCCACCTTCATTACCCTTCTTTAAGGCACAACGGTTGCCAAAGGGACACCCACCTTCTAATTTCTATTTCACTGAAAATAAAGGTTTTACTGGTTGGATTGGAGCGGAGTTTTGAGGCAAAACCCCCTCGGGTGCGGCATATCACCCGCCCTCCGAGTTGAAATACACAACAGCCGAACGGCGAACTTTTTTCCCGAGCTTTTAATGAGAAACCCGCCGGTTGACCGGCGGGCTGTAAACAGTTGGACAGATCAGAAATGGCACCGTCATCAATATCAACGCAACCTAGAGGACGCTGGCTACACCACCTCAATCTTTGCCTTCGCCCGTAATTGCTTTGCGAGATTCGACCGCAGTTTCTCGTATTTGCTTTTCTGCAAATCCGTCTTCAGTTCGTTCTTGACCTCCGACAGCGGCTTCTTGCGCGCCGGAGTATGGGCATTTAGCCGGATGATGGTGTACGCGCTCTCAATTTGAATGAGTCCAGTGACTTGCCCCAATTGCATGGCCTGCAATGTCTTGACGACCTGGGGGGGCAACTTGTCGCTGGATACGACCTTGTGGTCGCCCATGTTCACCCGGAAATCGTCCTCGGAGATCTTTTCGGCCAGGAGCCCGAAATCCTGATAAGTCTTCGTCGCTTTGGCCTGGCGCAGCGCGTCCTCAGCCTTCGTGCGCGCTTGCTTTGCCTGCTCGGCGGTGGCCTTGAGCGGCGGCACTACAGAAATACTTTGGAACGTGAACGTCTCCGGCTGACTGAAGCGAGCCGCATTCTTCTCGTAGTAGGCCTGCAGTTCAGCGGGCGATACCGTCGCCTTAAGTTCCACATCCGTTTTCAGTACCTGCTCGATGAGCAACGAGCGCCGCATCTTCTGGCGCAGTTGTTGCTCGGAACCGCGCATCTCCTGCTGCAAATATTGCTGGTATTGGTCCGGGCTGCTGAACTGTTTTCGAAAATCGGCTTCGGCGCGATTTAGCTTCTCGGCCGGAATGGTCAGCTTGCGGCGCACAGCCTCCTGGTAGACCAACTCCTCAAAGATAATCATTTCCAGGGCGCCCTGACGAATTTCCGCTTCCTGGGCTTCGGGGAAACCATTGTGCTGTTGCGCGTAAGGGAAGATCGTATACATCTCGCGCAGCAGGTCGCGATCGGTAAGCACCGCCCCGTTCACCCGCGCCACCGGCTTGTCGCTTACTGGCAGAGGCGACGTTTGGGCGGAAGGTGTGTTGGCGATCGCGGTCGGCGCGTGCGAAGCCATTTGGGCTGATGCCGCCGTGAGTGCCGTTACCAGGAACGCGCAGATTGGGAGTCGGTATTTCATAATTCCTCGCTCATTAAGTTCGTAAAGTTCGTAAAAAAAGGGGAGAGTATTTCCTCTCCCCTTTTTGCGTTATCAGCCGAGGTCTACTGGAAGACCGTTGTGATGTTGTTGGTGTTGTTGGCTTCGTTCGACTCGCCAAAGTGGCACTGGCGGCAGAACTGCGTCGAGGAAGGCGCATTCGTGTTGGCGACGTTGTTGATGTTCGGATTGTACGGGCCATTCACGAAGAAGAAGGTGGCATAGTACTTGCCGCCGCCATCTTTCGCGATCGGACTAGCCGCGCTCGATGTGTACACCGTCATCACGTGCTGGTTGTGGCAAGTGGTGCACAGCACATAGGGCTTTCCGCCGGCGGTGACTCCGAACGGCTGAGACCATGTGCCAGGCGCCAGGGCCGGGTAACCGTAATTGGCAACGAACTGGGCATACTGAGAGCCCGGGGTCAGTGTAAATTTTGTGCCGTTGAAGGTGAGGCCGGGCATCGTGGTGCTGATGTTGGCCAACTGTCCCACCGGGTGATCGTTGGTGTAATTGCCGGCTCCGCTGCCATCGTTTCCAAGCAGGGTGGGAATCGGTAGGCTGCCGTAGGCAGTATTACTCAGAAGGTTAATCCTCTGTTCATACGACTGGTTGGCCATCATGTTTCTCGCGGTGACGTTGCCATCGTGGCAGCTCAGGCAGAGGAGAATGCCGCCAACTTCTTGTGAGCCGGTTGTAATAGAACCCGGCAGAACTTCCGAGTACTTGCCGCCGTCGCCGAAGGCGACCGTAGCGCCGTAGAGTGGGCTGGCGTCCTGGCCCCACAAAGCATAGCTACCGGCATCAGCTCCGCCTTTATGGCCGGATCCAAACGAGCCGCTGTGCGGTTGGTGGCAGCCCGCACAACCGCGGCCGTTGTTATTGTGCGCGCCGAGGACGTCAATCGGTGACGAATAGTTCTGCGCCATCACCAAGCCCCCGACCGCCAAGACGAACATGACAACCAACATCGCTTTTTTCATAAAATTTCACGACCTCCATGAATAATGTTTTCAGTCTTGTTACTAAACTCCCAGAGGCTTAGGCCGTGGGCTGCATCTTGCGCCTGGACGCTTGTCGCAACCGCCCCTCGCCCCCTATTAGTGCAAGTGGCCGCCCGAACACTGAGGGATAAACCATTTTGGCGCTTTTTCGGTAAGTACCTGATTCCAATATGTTTCTAGGCTTCGGCTTGAGGGATTTTCAAATTGAAAGCCCGGCCCAACTGGGGGAAAAGAACCACCTGCAAGGCCCTTTAGGTCAAATTCCCCACTTGTAAAGAACTAACGCTGAGGTGTTGCAAAACACAGCAGATCTCCAAGGCGAGGGCACGACGATCCAGTCATCTGCTGAGTTTCTGTCTTCTCGCGGATGCGGCTCGCGATTTCCATGCGGAGGGAGGGATCTAGCGCGCAGCCCAGCCAACGCGCGGGAGACCTCAACGTGAGATCCCTACACGCTCCACGTGACCCTCGACAATGCCGTCGTCGTTATTGCCGCGATGACCGTTTTCGCGATAAGCGCTGAGAGCTGAGAGCTTTTCCCTTCAGAAGACCACGCCCACGCCTGCGGTGATCATGTTGCTCTTCCAGTTGTAGAGATTGCTGGGATTGCCGGGGTTCTCGATGAACTTGAAATAGCGGGTTTCGTAAGTGCCCTGGGCATACAGCTTGCCGAAGGTGTAACCCACGCTTCCGCGCAGGGTGTAGCCGTGATCGAAGTTCGGATGGGGCAATGAGATCAGGGTCGACGCCGGCGCCCGATAGCGCGGTGTAAATTCGGGTGCTCCTTGTACATGGACGAAAGCGCGCTTGTCGGGACCGAATTTGTATTTCAGCACAATCGGCGCCTCCACCAGTTCCAGATTGCCGCGAACCAGAATCTGGTTATCCAGCGTGGCGACTGGTAGGTCGATCTTGCGGACCTGGACGTTGACGCCGATGGAGAAATTGCTGCGGACTTGGAAAGCAACACCGCCGAAGGCAGCGAACTCCTTGGCGTGATACGTGTCGTCGGAAGGGACGCGGACTTCGCCTCCGGCAACGATGCTGGGACCACCGTTCTTGACGGACGGTTTTTTCACGGTCACCTCACCGTTAAGGTCGAGGGCAGCACCGGTGACCGGCGCCAGCGTGTCGAATTTGTCGGAGGTCTCGCCCACGTTGATGTCGATCGACCCGCGTTGACAATAGGCTGGGACTGTGACCAATAGAAATAGGAGAAATACACCCGTGCGGACTAGATGCGGCTTGCCTCGCTTCATTAAATACGTTTCCTCCCTTGTGGGAGTGTACACTCCCGCGAACACGAGCGGACAGCCCGCGGCTGTTTCTCGGAATCACGCATTCTGTTGTCTGCTGCTTATGTGTCTGATGCTAATGGTCTGATGCGCAGGATGGGGCAATCGTTTTGTGTATCGCGGTAGAGCTCGGCGCGGCGGTCGTGGCGCGGACGCCCTCGCCCGCGATGGTTCGCTCGAACGCTCGCCGGATCCCTTCTTGGCGGGTTCCTACCCGAGGAAACTACGAGCCTTGCTTCTCGAAAACGATCTCGGCCTTCTTGAAGGCCAGCTTTTCCTTGCGGAAAGCGCGCGCCACATCGCCGAGTGGCGTGGGTTGGGAGACGGGGCCGAATTCCCAGAGCGGGCGTTCTCCCTGGGCGTAGGTGTAACCCCCGCCGCCGACCAGAGAATGCTCGGACGCCATTGCATGCTGATCGGCGTGCTGAGGATGGTCGGGAATCTGGAGCATCTGCGTCTCCCCGGAAATCGCGCCAGGCATCTGTCCGAAGGCGGTGGCGGCAACGAGGATGAACAGCACAAAGAGTGTGATTTTCATAATATTTTGTCCAAATCTACAGGGTATTGAAGCAACCGCTATACCAAGCTAAAGGCCTTAGAACTTCTAGGGTTACGAGGGGTAGTTGGGGGATGGCGCAAGACTTTGCACATTTAGGGAAGGCACGGCATAGCGGCTATGGGGCGGAAAGGCGCTCTGGACACAGGAAGTGGCGGAGGCAGGAAGCATCAGGAGTATCCCAGGAGATGCTGACCGGCGGGGGCGCAGACCGATTGCTCCGAGGGGAGTGGGTGCTGGATAGGGCTCCGCCGAAGAACATGACGGCGCAGGAGCTGATCCAAAAAGCTGCCGCGGAGGAGACCACGATCAAGGAGGCACGGATGCATTACGTCTTCACCCAAGACGTGCTGGTGTAGACGCTAAGCGGCAAAGCTGTCGACGGGCAGTTTCACGAGATCGCCAGCGTGTCGAATGACGACAAGGGGAAGCGCGCGGAGAACGTGACGTTTGCCGAGAGTCCACGCTGCGGGGCATTCAGTTGTCGCAGGATGACATGGACGACATCCGTGTATTCATGCCGTGGATGCTCACGACGGAGGAGGCGCCGCAATACAACCTGACCTATGCCGGGCAGCAGCACGTGGACGAACTGGACACCTACGTATTCCACGTCGAGCCCAAGAACGAAGAGAAGGGCAAGCGATATTTTCAGCAGCGGGCCTATGGTCGACACCCATGATTTGCAGATCGTGAAACTGTGTGGCAAGAGCGTGCCGGATGTGGTCCACGTGAAGAAGCATCAGCCGATGGATATTCGCCCCATGTTTGTAAGCTACCGGCAGGTGGCGGATCGGCACTGGTTCCCGGCGTATACGCGAATGGATGACACGCTGCACTTCCAGCCGCAGGCGATCCACATGCGCGAGATCGTGAAGTTCACCGGCTACAAGCGGGCGGGGACGGATCCTGCAGCAAAACCATAAGTGGCCGCGGGTGAGTTCAATTGGCACTTGAACCGAAATTTCAGATGTGTTGTACTGCCTCCTATGGCCGAGGAAAAAAGCCGTAGCAAAGACATCATTCTGTGGATCATCACGGTCGTCCTCATCGCCCTGGCGATCTACTGGTACAAGAGATAGTCTTTCGCGTACGGCAAGGGCCGCAAGGGCATGGGCTGTTGTATGCCTGAGAGCGGTCGTTGAGATCAGTTCAGGTAATCGTGTCGTGGTTCTTTCGCCCGCTTCCCCGTGCATTCAGAGGCGCTGGAGGTCTTGCGCCATAATCCAGTCAACCTTTCTGAGTGGCATGCGCCGCGAGCAGGAGTTCGGCGGCGACCATGTCTTCCAGGGCGCAGCCTGCGCTCTTAAATACTGTGATTTCTTCCGGACTGCGCCTTCCCTGTTTCTTTCCACTCAGTAACTCGTGCAAATCTGCGGCGACATGATCCCGCGTGATGGCGCCTTCTTCCATAGGAATTAGCAGCTCTCCCACTTCGGATGCGGCGGCATACGTATCGACCACGACGCGCGATCGCTGGATCGTATGGGTATCCACTTCGCGCGTTTGCGGCCGGAAGGCTCCCACGAGATTGAGATGGGTTCCGGGGCGCAGGTCGCGACCGTCGAAGAGCGGCGCAGAGGCCGAGGTACAAGTACAGAGCACGTCGGATTGGGCGGCGCAGGTGCGCGCATCGGCTGCGGTGATGGTCAGCCCGGGTACTTCCTTGGAGACTCTGTGCACAAATTCAGCAGAGCGAGACGGAGTTCGTCCACAGACCAACACGCGCTGAATGTTGCGCACGTGGGGAAGTACGGCAATATGCGCGCAGGCGAGGCGGCCGGTTCCGAAGATGCCGAGCGCAGAGGCATCGGGGCGTGCCAGAAATCTCGTAGCTACGGCGGAGGTTGCGGCGGTGCGCAGGTCCGTCAGGTAGTTGGCCGCAATGGTTAGGCGCGGTTGCGCGGTTTCCGGATCGAGCAGCAGATACGTGGCCTGGATGCGGCCTTCGCGATGAGGAGCACTGTCGTCGAAGGGGTTCTGAGGTTCATCTCCGCTTTGATTTCGAGCCTGCTCTCGAACCAGTACCAGTTTCATTCCGAGAGCGCCGGAGGCAGCGTCATAGCAGGACATGGCGAGGAATATCCCGTGGGCGATCTCTGCCCGGGTGCGCGGCGGGATGGTGATGGAAGGATAGCGATCGCGAAAGGCGGACTCGAGGGTAGCGATGAGTTGAGCGGGATCGAGGAGGCGGCGAACGTCGGCTTCGGTGAGGGAGAGTTCGGGCATTCGTTCGGTTGTAGAGCGGAATTATTTTACAGAAAGGAAGGCCGTAGACTCTCCAGGAGAGAAAAGCCCCACTTCTCGTAAGAACGCGAGAAATGGGGCACCCGTTTTCACTTGCGGCGCTTTTTCATTCCTTCCCTTCATCTCTTCCTTGCCCTAGGGTTTCAGCCGTCCATCCGGTAAGATACTTCGGCTGCGAAAAGAGGCGTTGCCAGCAACGTCTCCGCGACCGGCCGCCTTTTTTTCACGATGAATCGCGAATATCGCAAGGCTTATAGCCAGGAACTGCACCGGGACATGGAGGTGCTGGTTTTCGGGCACGCGGGCACGCCGCTGCTCGTCTTTCCTACTTCGATGGGAAAGTTTTTCGAATACGAAGACCGGGGGATGATTGGGGCGCTCGCGCCGAAGATCGAACGCGGCGAACTGCAAGTATTTTGTCCCGATGGCGTGGACAACGAGAGTTGGTACAACGAGGGTGTGCATCCGCGGGTGCGGGTGCTGCGGCACCTGCAGTATGAGCGCTACATTCTGCATGAGTTTCTGCCATTTATCCGGTGGAAGAACCAGGCGCCACAGCTGGCGGTGACAGGATGCAGCTTTGGCGGGTACCATGCGGTGAACTTTTCGCTGAAGCATCCCGACGTGGTGACGCATTGCGTGAGCATGAGCGGGGCGTTCGATATCCACCAGTTCCTGGATGGGTATTATGACAATGATTGCTACTTCAACAATCCTCCGGATTTTATTCCTAGCATGTCGGATGACTGGTTCTTGAGCCGCTACCGGCAAATGAAGATTGTGCTCGGCTCGGCGGATTGGGATATTTGCCTGGATCAGAACTTGAAGTTCTCGGCGATGTTGAACGCGAAGGCGATTCCCCACTGGCTGGACGTTTGGGGCGATAACTCGAAACATGATTGGCCGCTTTGGGTGAGGATGGCGGGGAAATATTTTTAGGGGGCAGGGACTTCGGGCGAAAGCAAAACAGCAGGTTCCTCACCGGGCTTTCAGCCCGGTGAGGAGAGACAAGTTGGGGACGATGGAGCATTTTGCGATGAAGAAGATTGGAATTCTGTTTGGGATGGAGAATACGTTTCCGCCGGCTCTGGTGGAGAAGATCAACTCGATGAAGGTCGAGGGGGTGGAGGCAGAGTTTGTGAAGGTCGGCGGAATTCGAATGGATGAGCCGAAGAAGTATGCCGTGATCATCGACCGGATTTCGCAGGACATTCAGTTTTATCGCGCGTACCTGAAGAATGCGGTGCTGCACGGGACGATTGTGGTGAACAATCCGTTTTGGTGGACGGCGGACGACAAGTTTTTCAACTACGCGCTGGCGCACAAGATGGGCGCGGCGATTCCGCCGACGATCATTTTGCCGCACAACAAGCATCCGGAAGGCACGACGGATCAGTCGATGCGGAATCTGATTTTTCCGCTGAACTGGCAGGAATTGTTTGACTATGTCGGCTTCCCAGCGTTTTTGAAACCTTATTCCGGGGGCGGGTGGAAGCATGTGTACAAGGTGCATTCGCCGGAGGAATTTTTTCATCACTACAATCAGACCGGCGATTTGTGCATGACGCTGCAGCATGGGGTGGAATTTGAGGAATATTACCGCTGCTACGTGGTGGGGCAGGAAAAAGTACACATCATGAAGTACGATCCGCGGGCGCCGCATCATGAGCGTTATGTGAAGGGGAATCCGCCGCCCTCGTCGGATGCGCTTCGTGATCGCATGGAAAAAGGTGCGTTGTCGCTGTGCCGGGCGTTGGGGTACGACTTGAATACAGTGGAGTTTGCGGTGGAGGGCGGCGTGCCGTATGCGATCGACTTTTTGAATCCGGCGCCGGACGCGGAGATTACGTCCGTGGGGCAGAAGAATTTTGACTGGATTGTGAGTGCAGTTGCAGAGATGGCGGTGAAGATGGCGGTGACCGGGGAGAGCCCGGTGAAGGAATTGCGCTGGGCGGAGTTTTTGGCGGGGCCGAGGACGACGAAGACCCGCAAGGGTGAACCGGGGTGGGTGGCGGAACGGAAACGGGGGAAAACTCCGAAACAGAGCTAGCGACTGCAGCCGAGCTTCGCTCAGCGGACAGCCCCGGGGGCTATCCCCACATAAACCTCAAAGGAAAGGAATCCCAAAGGTCGGAGTTCTGCGATGAGAGGCAAAGCTGCAGCAAATGTGGACGAATATTTGGCGGGTGTTCCGGAACCGGCTGGCAGCACTTTGAAACACGTTCGCGCGGTGATTCGGTCGGTTGTGCCGCCGGAGACTACCGAGGTGATCAGCTACCGGATTCCGATGTTCAAGTACAAAGGAATGCTGGTGGGGTATGCGGCGTTCAAGAACCATTGCAGCTTGTTCCCGACGGGCTCAGGGGTGATCAAAAAGTTCGAGAAGGAACTCAAGGGCTTCGCGACTTCCAAGGGGACGATTCAGTTCCCGTCGGATAAGCCCTTGCCGGATGCGCTGGTGCGGAAGATCGTGAAGGCGCGGGTCAAGGAGAATGAAGAGTGGGACTAAGGGGATCGCGGCCCGGGATGCTTTTCGGACGTTGTTATACTGTTCTGGCCTACTTTTTGCCTGGTGGAGCAGTGGCACTACCGGCAAACAGCAGGTTCCTCGACTTCGCTCGGAATGACAAGGATGGGGTAATTCGCAGCCTGCTCGGAATGACACTTAGATAAATGCAGCCTACTTTCACCATCGGAATTGAAGAGGAGTATCAGACCATTGATCCCGAGACGCGGGATCTGCGGTCGCACATTCATGCCGAAATTCTGGAGAAGGGGAAGATGATTCTTCAGGAGCGGGTGAAGGCCGAAATGCACCAGTCGGTGGTCGAGGTGGGGACGTCAGTCTGCAGCAACATCAAAGATGCAAAGGCCGAGGTCAAGAAGCTGCGGCGCAACATGGTGCGCCTGGCCAAGGAGAATGGATTGCGGCTGGCGTCGGCGGCGACGCATCCGTTTGGAGACTGGCGGGAGCAGGCGATTCATCCCGACGAGCGCTACAAAAATATTGTTGAAGATTTGCAGCTGGTGGCGCGGGCCAATCTGATTTTCGGGCTGCACGTGCACATCGGAATTGAGGATCGCGAGACGGCGATCCACATGATGAATCATGCGCGGTATTTTCTGCCGCACATGCTGGCGCTGTCGACCAATTCTCCGTTCTGGCTGGGGATGAACACCGGGCTAAAGTCGTACCGCTGCAAAGTATTCGATAAATTTCCGCGGACGAATATTCCGGATTATTTTCCGAGCTGGGGCGAGTATGACAACTTCATCAAGCTGCTGATCAAGACCAACTGCATTGATAACGCGAAGAAAATCTGGTGGGACATTCGGCCGCATCCGTTCTTCAACACGATTGAGTTTCGGGTGTGCGATATTCCGATGCGGGCCGATGAGACAATTGCGCTCGCCGCTTTGATTCAGGCTACGGTGGCCAAGCTGTATAAGCTTTATACAGCGAATCAGGGGTTCCGATTATACCGGCGAGCCTTGATCATGGAGAACAAGTGGCGGGCCGCGCGGTACGGACTCGACGGCAAACTGATTGATTTCGGAAAGCAGAAGGAAGTGCCGGCGCGGGATCTGGTGCATGAGTATCTGGAGTTCGTCGACGATGTGGTGGATGAACTGGGCTCGCGCGAGGAGCTGAATTACATCCACGAGATTCTGAAAAAAGGCAGCGGGGCAGACCGGCAGTTGCGCGTGTTTCAGGAGACTGGGGATTTGAAAAAAGTCGTTGATTACATTATTGAGGAGACGCAAGCAGGGCTGGAAGAAGAGCCGGTTGCCGTTCGAAAAATCGGATAATGAGCATTCCTGTGGAACAAGTTAAAATCCCCACCCCTTCGGCAAGCTCAGGGCAGGCTCTGTCGCCCAAGACGCGACAGGGATGGGGCACCCTCAGAATTCCTTTTGATCCCGAGTACACACCGGGGGCTCGCAACGCAGTCGACGTTTGTCTGCGCGTGCAGGCTGACGAGCAGGTTTGCGTGATTACCGACGAGGCGACGATCGAGATTGCGGCGTCGATTGTACGTGAACTGGAAAAGCTGGGTGCGCCTTATCATGCCTGGGTGCTGGAGGAGTTGGCGGAGCGTCCGCTGAAGGATCTGCCGCGCGAGATTCTGGACGACCTGGAAACCAGCCAGGTTTCGATTTTTGCGGTGCAAGCGCAGACCAACGAATTGCGCTCGCGAATTCAGATGACCGATGTGGTGAACCGCCGAAAGATTCGCCACGCGCATATGGTGAACATCAACCGGCAGATCATGCTGGAGGGAATGCGGGCAGATTTTGCACGGGTCGACCGGCTCAGCCAGAAAGTTGTCGAGATGGTGCGCAAGGCTTCGCAGATTCGGGCGAAGACGGCGGCGGGGACCGATCTGACGGCGGATTTGAATCCGAATTACAAGTGGTTAAAGACCAGCGGGATTATCAGTCCGGAGAAGTGGGGGAACCTGCCCGGTGGGGAAATATTTACTACGCCGGGCGAAGTGAATGGCACGTTTGTGATCGACGGCGTGGTGGGCGATTATTTGTGCGCGAAGTTTGGCAACTTGCAGGAAAATCCGCTGACCGTGCGGATCAAAGCGAATCGGCTGACCGAGGCGCATTCGGAGAATCGCGAACTGGAAAGGGATTTCTGGAAGTACACCCACACCGACGAGAACAGCGATCGCGTGGGCGAGTTTGCCATTGGCACCAACATCGATTTGAAAGACGTGATTGGGCAGATTCTGCAGGACGAGAAGTATCCCGGGGTGCATATTGCGTTTGGGAATCCCTATGGGGCGCACACGGGGGCGCAGTGGGATTCAACGACGCACATTGATGTGGTGGGCAGGAAGTTTAATATCTGGGTGGATGACGAGCAGATTATGCGAGATGGGAAGTTTCTGGTGGAAGCTTAGAAATAGCTTCTAGCTCTTCGCAGTGGGAATAAGCTGCACGAGTTGGGCGGTGTCGGCGAACAGCAGGTTCCTCCACTTCGCTTCGCTCCGGTCAAATGACAAAGGTTTGAGATAGTTGCAGTCAGCGTCGGCACTTCTCATGATTCCTTCCTTGCGTCAGCAATTCAACCAGAAATTTACGGCGGCGAAGTATCAGGCGTTTCTCCGGCGGGTGGATGACGCTTGCGGAACGCATGTACAGTTTCGCCTGTCGGAGACGCCTTGCTTCTTTCCCAAGTCACTGATTGACCGGATGGCATCGGATGGTCAGGCTTTGATTCGACAGTTGGTCGACAATCCCGCATATCGAGCGAAGTCGGATGAAGCCGTTCCCGCGGAGTTCAACGTTCCCCACGAACCTCCGCATCCCATGTTTGTGCAGGTGGATTTTGGGCTGGTGCGAGATGCGCGTGGGGAGTTGCAGCCGAAGCTGGTGGAGTTGCAGGCCTTCCCTTCTTTGTATGCATATCAGGGGCCGCTGACGCAGGCTTACATCGATGTGTATGGGCTGGATACGCGGCTGAAATATCTTCTGAGCGGCCTCGATTCGGCTTCCTATCGCGAATTGCTGCGGCGCGCGATTGTGGGGGCGCATGATCCGCAGAATGTGATTTTGATGGAGATTGATCCGGCGCATCAGAAGACGCTGCCGGATTTTCTGCTGACCGAAAAGATGCTGGGGGTGCGTACCGTCGACATAGTCGACATCAAGAAGGAAGGGTCGCGTCTTTATTATGAGCGCGATGGCAAGCGCATTCCGATCCGGCGGATTTATAACCGGACGATCGTGGATGAACTGGAGCGCAAAGCGGTAAAGCTAAATTTCGACTGGTGCGATGAACTCGATGTGGAGTGGGCGGGGCATCCGAACTGGTATTTTCGGATCAGCAAGTTTTCCATTCCCTACCTGAAGCATGCGTCGGTGCCGAAGACCTGGTTTCTGGACCGAATGGAGCAGATTCCTTCGGATCTGGAGAATTATGCGCTGAAGCCGCTGTATTCGTTTGCCGGGCTGGGCGTGGTGATTGCTCCGAAAAAGGAAGATATTGTGGCGATCCCAGCGGAGAAGCGTCCGTATTACATTTTGCAGGAGCGAATGCACTTTGAGCCGGCGATCGCGACTCCGTTTGGCGGGACCAAGGCGGAGGTGCGGGTCATGTATGTGTGGCTCGACGAACTGACGCCGGTGCTGACGATCATCCGCATGGGGCGGGGGTTGATGATGGGCGTGGATCACAACAAGAATATGGAGTGGGTGGGAGCTTCGGCGGGACTTTACCTCGAGGAATGAGAGTCCCGTTTCGACGCCGCGCTTTGCGATCCAAGCATGTTTACTTCGCGGGCGCTGTTTCTAATCGGCGGCCGATTAGAATCCCGGCCGCGATCAAACTAGCGATCATTGCAAGAGAAACTACCAGCCAGCCCCAGTGTTGCAGGGGATGCCGAAGCCCGCGGATGAAACGGCGCCCATAGAGGTCGGCCACAAGGGCGATGGCTGAATAGCGGACTGCCCGGGAAATGGCAACGACCGCGAGAAACTTCCCCAGGGGATAATCCGAGGCGCCAGCGGCCGCGAAAAACATGCTGGTCGGAGTTGGCACAGGAATGGCCGACGAGGCCACCAGAGTTCCGGTACCCCACTTCTTAAACAGCTTCAGAAACTTCGAGACCGTACCTTTCTTGAATTTCCTGTCCAGATAAGCCGATCCGGCTCTGCGTGCAAATCGAAAAGTGACGTACGCCCCAACAACCGACCCGGCCGTCGCGGTGGCGGCGTACTCATACCAGGGATTGCGGTGACTGGCCGCCAATACCGCAGTGAGAATATCGAGACCGCCAAAGGTTGGGAGGGGAGAACTGTCAAGAATCGCGAGGAAGAAAAGCCCCACTGCCCCCAAGTGGAACAGCGTCGAGGTAAGAGTCCGGCTGCGCCGCCTTTGAGCCTGAAAGAGCAGGTTCAGCATCTGTGCAATATATCAAGTTCGCCGCGCTGAAAGGACGATCCAAGAGAATCGTTATGCGAATCTCAGCCGATCTTCTTGACGATAATGGTCTCGAGTACCTTGCCATTGGGGCGTAGAACGAGCATCTTGTCCCCGTGGAAGCGGACCGGCACGGAGACACCCGGGCCAAACTCGCCGGGAACGTAGCCGTCGCATAAATCGGGGTTGTACTGACCGATATATTGCGCGCCGCCCACTTTGACCACGATGGCTTTGCGGGTGGGGGACTCGGCGGACTCGCGCAGGATTTCTTGCTCGGCCTGCGCCCAGTTTTCCACGTCGTGGCCCGGGATTCTTCCGTTGCGGACGTAGATTTCTTCGGCGCGCTTGCGGATGGCCTCATGCTGGTCGGCCGCAGGCGTTGGCCAGGGATTGGGAGTCTTTGCAGGGGCGTTCATGAACTCATGCCTCCTTCTGCGCGACTCGGCGTCGAGCAGCTTCGTCCTACCTTTTAATAGTATTGCGTAAACCGCGTTTCCGTTCACGGGCATCTCACTGAAGGACATAGGTGAGGGCAAATTTGGGAATCGACTGCGGCGCGGCACCGAAAGGGTAATTTCATTAAATTCCCCAGGACCGCGGTCCGCGGTTCATGGATTTCCCTGTCCAAACCTGTGCGTGCCCATTCGCAGTCAGCGGGAGTTGACCGGACTCGACTGGGGGCCTAACATTACCGCCGAGCAGAGTCCCACTTTTTCATGATTGGTCAGCAGGTATCCCATTACCGCATCCTTGGCAAGCTTGGGGGTGGGGGTATGGGCGTGGTCTATGAGGCGGAGGACCTGAAGCTGGGGCGACACGTCGCCCTGAAGTTTATTCCAGAAAATCTAGCCGGCGACCCCAAATCGCTGGAGCGCTTCACCCGCGAAGCGCGCGCGGCGTCGCAACTGAACCATCCCAACATCTGCACCATCCACGGCATTGAAGACAATAACGGGCATCCCTTCATTGTGATGGAGAAGCTCGAAGGCGAGAGCCTGAAGCAGCACATCGGGGGCCAACCGATGAAGTTGGAGGAAGTCCTCGACGTGGGAGTGCAGGTGGCGGACGCGCTGGTGGCGTCGCACACCAAGGGGATCGTGCATCGCGACATCAAGCCGGCCAACATTTTTCTCACGCCGACCGGTCCTGTGAAGGTCCTCGACTTCGGTCTGGCAAAGCTCGTACATAACACGGGCTCCGAAGATGCCGACCAATCGCTCACGGCGGTCGGGATCATTCCCGGAACGGCAGTCTACATGTCACCCGAGCAGGCGCGCAGTGAGACCGTGGATGCCCGCAGCGACCTGTTTTCATTCGGCGTGGTGCTGTATGAGATGGCCACCGGGAAGAAGCCGTTCTTGGGGAATAACTCGCTGCTCACGCTGGATGCGGTCCTGCATCAGAAGCCGACGCCGCCACACGATCTGAATCCGAAGATTCCGATCGAGTTGCAAGGGATCATCGGCAAGGCGATGGAGAAGGATCGCGCGCATCGCTACCAGAGTGCGGCGGAAATGCGCTCTGATTTGGCACAGTTGAAACGTGAGTCCGAGTCGGGAACGATCAAGACTGGCAGTAATTCGTCGATGCTCCGGGCGGCGTCGAAAACCTTTAGCAGGAATTCGCGCTTTCAAACTTACCTGGTGATCGCGATGGCGGCGCTGCTGGTTACGGTGCTGGCGTCGGTGGGAGCATGGTGGTTCAAGCATCGGGAAGTAGCGAACGCCGAGCAGAAAAATGCGATCGCGGTGCTGCCGCTGCAGAATCTGAATGGCGACTACACCATCGACTATTTGCGGTTCGCTCTGGCGGATGAGCTGACGAGCGTGTTGACTTACTCCCGCACGCTGGAGGTGCGGCCATCGTCGGTCACGCGAAGATATGTGGCGCTGGATCTCGATCCGAAAAAAGTGGGGCAGGAACTGCGGGTGGGGCGGCTGTTGCAGGGACACTTCATCAAGCAGGGAGACCAGTTAACGGTGACGCTGGAGGCGATCGATGTGCCGACCGACCGCCTCCTGTGGCAGACCACAGTCGCCGCCAAGGCCGATGACTTGATCGGACTGCAGGAGCAACTGAGTTCGCAGGTGCAGCATGGATTGTTGCCGGTTCTCGGCGGCGCGGCCGGGGCATCGGAATCGGCGGCATCGCGGCCCAAGAATCAGCAGGCATATGACTTGTATTTGCGCAGCATCGCCGTGCCGCATGATGCGGCCCCGAACAAGGAAGCGATCAAAATGCTGGAGTGGGCGGTCGGGATCGATCCAAGCTATGCGCCGGCGTGGGAAGCCTTGGGACAGAGATATTATTTCGACTCTGCGTTCGGCGGCGGAGGCGAAGATATGTTCCAACGGTCGAATGCGGCGTACGAACGGGCGGTAACGCTCGACCCCAACCGTGTGATGGCGGCCAGCAGCCTGATTACGAACCGGGTCGAACGGGGTGAACTGGGGCGGGCTTATGATGCAGCGACGGATCTGGTGCGGCGGCGTCCGCAGAGCGCCGACGCCCACTTCGCGCTCAGCTACGTGCTGCGCTATGCGGGGATGCTCGAGCAGTCGACACAGGAGTGCAACACGGCGCGCTCGCTCGATCCGGGAAATTTCGCGTTCCGTTCCTGCGCCTGGTCGTTCCTGGAGATGGGCAAGACGGACCGGGCCATGGACTTCGTGCATCTGGATGCGGGCTCGGAGTGGGCCGCCTGGGTCACGCCCTATGTGTACCTGGCCGAGGGCAATGTGGAGGAGGCGCGCGCGAGCGCGAAGAATATGTCAAAGGCTCCCATCTAT
This sequence comes from uncultured Acidobacteriaceae bacterium, assembly GCA_963707205.1. Taxonomy (GTDB): domain Bacteria; phylum Acidobacteriota; class Terriglobia; order Terriglobales; family Acidobacteriaceae; genus Sulfotelmatobacter. Next base: position 46,642 of record CAVPQE010000019.1, on the reverse strand, counting down.
CACCGCGACTTGATGGAGGCGTGCACCGCGACGCAGCGTCCGACGGATATGGCGAAGATTCTCCGCGAGAGCGAAGCGTCGGTCATGATGGAACTGGACGCCGAGGCGTGGTATCACGTGGGCTCTCTGATGGCGGCTTGCGGGCAGAATGAACCGGCGCTGCGTTTGCTGAAGGCCGCAGTGCAGCAGAACTATTGCGCCTACTCAGCATTGCTGGATGATCCGATGCTGAAGGAGTTGCGCAAAGAGACGGCGTTCGATGAAGTGCTGACGGCGGCGGCCAACTGCCAGGCGGTGCTGAAGGAAGGACGATAATAAGGCAGTTCCTAGTTCTCGGTTCTCAGTTCAGAAAACATTCTTGTTCCGTCTATGAGGAAGGTTACGCGGCGGGCGCTGCTGAAGTCTTCGGTTGCGGGTGTCGCAGCGATCGGCGCTCCGTCGCTTGCGGCGAATTTTGATGCGTCCGTTCCGGCGCGCAAGGGACGCATTCATCAGTCCGTCTGTCAGTGGTGCTACCCTCACATTCCTCTCGATCAACTGGCCGAGTACGCGGCGAAAATCGGACTGCAGGGAGTCGACCTGCTACAGCCGGAACAGTATGAAATCCCGCGCCGCTACGGACTGGTGTGCACCATGGGATATGCGGGGGGTGGAGAGATTGGGAAGGCTCTCAACCGCGTGGAGAACCATGCCGCGATTGAGCAGGCATTTCGCCTAAACATTCCGCGGGCGGCGAAGGCCGGCGTTCCAAACGTGATCACGTTTTCCGGTAACCGGGGCGGCATGTCGGACGAGGAGGGCGCGCGCAACACGATTGCGGGCCTGAATCGCGTGAAGAAAATTGCGGAAGATCATGGCGTGACGATCTGCATGGAACTGCTCAACAGCAAGGTGAATCATCCGGATTATATGTGCGACCACACGGCGTGGGGCGTGCGCGTGATGCGGGAGGTGAACTCGCCGAATGTGAAGTTGCTGTACGACATCTACCACATGCAGATTATGGAAGGCGATTTAATCGATACGATCCGACAAAACCTGCAGTGGTTTGGGCATTTCCACACCGGCGGGGTCCCGGGGCGGCATGAATTGGACGGAACACAGGAAATTCAGTGGGACGGGGTGATGCGGGCAATCGCCGACGCGGGCTTCCGCGGTTATGTGGCTCATGAATTCGTGCCGACGGGTGACCCGCTGCTTTCGCTGCGACAGGCGGCGGACTTGTGCGACGTTTAGTAGCGCCGCCGTCCCGCTGCTGGGATCCTGCCCTGAGCGGAGCCGAAGAGGCGTACGTCCGCGTCCGCCGTGCCGAGGGCAACACGCGTCTTCGACAGGCTTAAGGCACGCTCTCGGGGACGGCCGGCAAGATTCCGGCGCTACATTTCGGAGGAAAAAATTTGCGTCGGAGCGGGCTTAGGCCCCATCCTTGTAACGTGAGACATTCCGGACCCTTCAGCCTGCTGCGGCCCGCTCGGCGCCGCATTGCCTCCATTTTTCAGCACCCGCACATTTTCGGCGCGAAGTTTGTTGGTTTCCTTGCGATCCTATCTCTGATCGCGACAACGCAAAGTCCCGCCGCGAACAAACGGGCCACGCCGGCGGCAAAGTCTGCAGCATCGAGTTCCTCCGCTAACCATCCGTCCTCGACCCTCGACGTTCTGGCCGATCCGCCCGGACTGCTGTACCAAGGCATACCAGCGGAGATCCCGCAGGATGAGGGCGCGGCTGGGTTGCGGTTGGAACTGCTGCGGCTCGGGACCACGGCGCGGCTGATGCAGGTAGTGGCGCATCCGGATGATGAAGATGGCGGCATGCTGACACTGGAGGCGCGGGGCCGCGGCGTGAGCACGCTGCTGATGACGCTGAATCGCGGCGAGGGTGGACAGAACAAGATCGGCAGCAATCTATCGGATGTGCTCGGCGTGCTGCGGGCGGAGGAACTGCTGGCGTCGGACCAGTATTACGGCGTGCAAGAGCGTTTTTCGCGCGTGGCGGATTTTGGGTTTTCGAAGAGCGCGGAGGAAACGTTCACTAAGTGGGGCGGACACGATACAGCGTTGGGGGACATGGTGCGCGTGATTCGCACATTTCGTCCGGATGTGCTGGTGGCGCGCTTTTCTGGAACTCCGCGGGACGGGCACGGGCATCATCAGGCGTCGAGCATTCTGACCAAAGAAGCGTTCCGGGCCGCGGCGGATCCAAAGCGCTTCCCCGAGCAGATTGCGCAGGGGCTTGAGCCCTGGCAGGCGAAGAAGTTTTACATCGGAAACGTGTGCGCCTTCGGGGCGCAAACGTGTCCGGACGCGGACTGGACCTTGAAGTTAAATACGGGCGAGCACAGCGCGGAGCTGGGTATGTCGTATGTGCAGTTCGCGATGGAAGGACTGCGGCATCAGATGTCACAAGGAGCGGCGAACTGGACGGTCGATCCGGGGGACAGGTTTACGTTTTACCGGCTGGTGGATTCGGTGATCTCGTCGACCGTGGGGAAGGATGGACACGAGAAGAGTTTCTTTGACGGGATCGATACGACGTGGGCGGGATTGGCGTCTGGGCTGGGAGCGGAAGAGAAGAAGGTTCCGCGGTTGCGCCAGGAGCTGACTGACATCGCGAAGCAGGTGGAGCAGGCGGCAGCCTCAGCGAAAGGCAGCGATGCTTCGGCGGCAGCGGCGCCGCTGATGAAAGTGGTCGCCGACTTGAATCGGGTGACGGGCGAGGTACGGGGAAGTATGTTGGGCACCGCCGCGAAACTCGATTTGTTGACGCGGATCGCTGACAAGCGGCAACAGGCAGAGACCGCGCTGAATCTCGCCTTGGGCGTGAGCCTCAGGGCCGATTCCATGTCACCGAGAGGTTCGGGAGTGGATGGTGAAGGCATTCTTGAAGCAGCACGAAACGTCACCGCCGTTTCTCCGGGAGAGGAGTTCATGGTGGAGGTGACTTTTCACAACGGATCGAAACTGCCGTTGGAGATCGACCACCTCAAGTTGGAGGTTCCGGCGGGATGGAACACGATCAGCGGGAAGGTACGGCCCGAGATCGTCAAGGCGGGAGACGATCTGCATGCAAATTTCCGGTTGCGGGTTCCGAAAGATACACCGTACACGCGGCCATATTGGCATCGGGACAATCCGGAGACCGAGGCGGTCAATCACATCGACAACGAGAAATATACGACGCTTCCCTTCCCGCCTCCGGCGCTGCGGGCGCGGGTAGAATATGTGGTGGGCACAGGCGCGGGACAGACGCGCAACGGAATCACCGCCGTCGTGGTCACCCCATTCGTCGACGACGCCGGGAAGCCGGGAGCGCGTCCGCTGGCGATTGTGCCGGCATTTTCGGTGATGCTGGAGCCGGGAACGCAGGTCATCTCGACGCACAACGGCTCCGAATCAACCGTCACAGTGGGCGTAGCCAGCAATCTTACCCGCGAGGTTCGCGGCGTGCTGCGGCTGGAGCTGCCGCCAGGCTGGCGTTCGGAGCCGACGCAATTCGCAGTGGAATTAAAGAAGCGCGGAGAGAAACAAGACTTCCAGTTCAAGGTCTTCACCACCGGATTGCAGCAAGGGCGGACCGCAGTGCGCGCGGTGCTCGAATCAGACGGCGAGAAATATAGCGAAGGCTACACGCTGGTCACGCGCGAGGATCTGGGGAGCTTCTACTACTACCAGCCGGCGCGGCAGCGCGTGAGTATTGTGGACGTGCAGACACCCCATGATCTCAAGGTCGGTTACATCATGGGCGCTGGGGACGACATTCCGACCGTGCTGCAGCAGGTGGGAATGGACGTCGCGCTGATTCCCGCGGCGAAAATCGTGGACCAGGATTTCAGCCAGTACGGAACGATCGTCCTGGGAATTCGCGCCTACGACACGCAGAAAGATGTTGCCGCGAACAATAAGAAGCTGCTCGATTTCGTTTCCGCGGGCGGAACGCTGGTGGTGCAGTACAACACGGGGACTGCGGACTTTAACGCAGGCAAGTTCACTCCTTATCCTGCGGAACTAAGCCGGGCGCGGGTTTCGGTGGAGGAAGCTCCGGTGGAAATTCTGGCGCCCGATGATTCCGTCTTCCATGATCCCAACACGATCACGGCGCACGATTTCGAGGGCTGGGTGCAGGAGCGCGGTTTGTACTTCATGGACAAGTGGGACGAGCATTTCACGCCGCTGCTTTCCTGTCACGATCCGGGAGAAGATGCGCAAAAGGGCGGCCTGCTGCGGGCGCAGTATGGCAAGGGGACTTACATCTACACGGGCTATGCGTTTTTCCGGCAGCTGCCGGCTGGCGTGCCGGGAGCGGTGCGACTGTACGTGAATCTATTGAGCGCGGGGCACCAAAACCAGTAAGCTCTCCGTACCCAGAAATAATCCAATGCACACCGCAGACGCGCAGCGCGCAGGTGTCGGAATGCAAGCGAAGACAATGCGGGCCATTCGCATTCACGCTTACGGCGGACCGGAGGTCATGCAGTTGGAAGAACTCCCGATGCCGATTCCGCTCGCCGGGCAGGCAGTGATTCGCGTCCATGCCGCGAGCGTTAATTTTCTCGACGTGCAGAAGCGGCGAGGCGACTTGGTCGGCCAAGCGTTCTATCATCGCACCGGCGCAGGCGAACCCGATCTTCCCACGACTCTCGGCAGTCAAGGCGTTGGAATTGTCGAGGCCCTCGGCCCCGAAGTCAAGAATGTCGCGATTAGCGACCGCGTCAGTTTCGCCGGGGGATCCTACGCAAGCCACGCGGTCGTCCCGGCGGTGCGCCTGATTCGGATTCCCGAAGACATCAGCTTCGAGCAGGCCGCAGCAGGAATGAACCAAGGCTTCCTCGCCTACGCATTCACTCATTTTGCCTATCCGATCAAAGCAGGAGACTGGTGCCTGATTCAAGCGGCGGCCGGCGGCCTCGGACTTTTGCTGTGTCAGATGGCAAAGATTCGCGGCGGACAGGTGATCGGAGTCACTTCGAGCACCGAGAAGGCCGAGTCCGCGAAAGATGCAGGAGCGGACGCCGTCATCATCTCCACGCAGTCTGACGTCGCGAAGGAAGCAAGGAGAATCACCCAAGGCCGAGGAGTCAACGTCGTCTTCGACGGCGTCGGGAAAGATACATTCGCGGCGAACCTCGACAGCCTCGCGCCCGGCGGATACCTGGTGATCTACGGGCAGTCCAGCGGATACGTGCCTCCGTTCGACCTGATGACCCTGCAGGAAAAGGGATCGCTGTTTCTGACTCGCACCAACGGACTACCTTACCTCAAGGAATATCCTCATTACCTTGAGCTATTCGTGGAATGGATAAAGCAACGCAAGCTGTCCGTCAAGATTGATCGAACGTATCCCTTGGCCGAAGCCGCACGAGCGCATGCGCTCTTTGAACAGCGCCAGGTCAGCGGGAGGATCCTGCTTCTTCCATAGCTTTATACTCCTCGCGAATGTCATCCATCCCTCAAAGCGGTTCGAGTTCTCCGGGCCTCATCCGCGGGATGGGACTGGGGAGCGCCACTGCGCTCAACATGATCGACATGATCGGCGTGGGTCCGTTCATCACCATGCCCCTGGTCTTGAGCGCGATGGGCGGCCCTCAAGCCCTGCTGGGATGGGTTTTGGGAGCGCTGCTTGCGGTGTGTGATGGGCTGGTGTCTGCGGAACTTGGTGCGGCGCTACCGGCGTCAGGCGGATCCTATCGCTACTTACGCGAAATGTATGGTCCACAGAGATGGGGACGGCTGATTTCGTTTCTGTTTATCTGGCAGGTATCGTTCAGCGCGCCGCTTTCAATTGCTACTGGATGTATCGGGCTGGCGGGCTACGCGGCCTACTACTGGCCAGGGCTAGAGACCGTGTATGCCGAGCACAATGCGGTGCTGAACATTCCGTGGGCGGGGCCGCTGCAGGCCAGTTGGATCGTGACGCCGGGCACGGCGGTTGCGGTGGTGATTTGCTTCTTTACGGTGCTGCTGCTTTATCGGCGTATCACGGCGATCGGGCGGCTTACAAAAGTGTTGTGGTTCGGTGTGATGGGAACCATTGGCTGGATCATCTTCGCGGGGCTGACGCACTTCAATGCCGCACGAGCGTTTGACTTTCCACCGGGTGCATTCACATTGTCCCACCAATTCCTCACTGGGCTAGGCGGAGCGATGCTCGTCGCCACGTATGACTACTGGGGCTACTACAACGTCTGCTTTCTGGGCGACGAAATCAAAGATCCGGGAAAGAATATTCCGCGCGCTCTGCTGCTTTCCATTCTGCTGGTGGCCTGTCTATATCTAATGATGAACCTGTGCATTCTGGCCGTGGTGCCTTGGCGGGAGATGCTACAGGCGGGGCAGAACAACAGCGGCCTATATGTTGTGTCGTTGTTCATGCAGAGGGTATATGGCGCTTGGGCGGCACGGCTTGTAACAGTACTGGTAATCGTGACAGCTTTTGCATCGGTCTTTTCGCTGATGCTGGGGTATTCGCGAGTGCCGTATGCAGCGGCGAAAGATGGCAATTACTTTCGCGCGTTTGCCCGGGTGCATCCGGTGTACCGGTTCCCTTATATTTCGCTGCTAGCTTTGGGAGTGGTGGCGGCGGCGTTCTGCTTTCTGCGGTTGAAAGATGCGATCGCGGCCCTGGTGGTGATTCGCCTTATCCTGCAATTCTTGGTACAGGCGGTCGGGTCAATCGTGTTGCGGATCCGGCAGCCGGAGTTGCCGCGGCCGTTTCGCATGTGGCTCTATCCGCTGCCGGCCCTGCTGGCGAGCGCTGGGTTTTTGTTCATCCTGTTTAATCGCGTGAACTGGCAGAAGGAGATGCGGTATGCGGTGCTCATCCTGCTGACGGGCGTGGTCATTTATATGATTCGGGCTTGGAAGGATGGGGAGTGGCCGTTTGGGCAGGGACTAAGAGCAAAAGCTTGAACCACAGAGGACACAGAGGAACACAGAGGAATACGACAGAGAGTGGCGGATCCGCGGTCGCTGTGGGAGTAGCATTTTTCCTAGCGGCTGCGCTATGCAGTAAGATGGCTCGGGCGATTGCGGCGGAAAGAACAGGGAGATCATGAGGGAAAAAATCGGAATCATCTTGTGCGGTTTGCTGGCGCTGACGATTGCGGCCGCGGCGCAGGCGGGCAAGCCGAAAGAGCAACATCGCTCGGTCACTGAGGTATTGGACAGTACAGTTCTCAACCTTGAGCATGAGTTTGTGCCGGCCGCCGAGGCCATGCCGGAAGATAAGTTCGGATTCGCTCCCACCAACGGCGAGTTCAAAGGCGTGCGCACCTTTGCTCAACAGATCAAACACGTGGCAGCGGTGAACTATGAACTTGGAGCCGCGCTTCTGGAACAGAAGCCGCCGGTCGATACTGGTGACGAAGCGGGGCCGGCGTCAATCACGAGCAAGGCCGACATTCTGAAGTTCCTGAGGGACTCCTTCGTGTACGTGCACCAGGCGATCGCGACCATCAACGAGAAAAATCTTGCGGGAACGGTGAAAAGCCCCTTCGGAGAGGGATCTGTAACGCGGTTGGGACTGGCTGCCAGTGTGTCATCGCACGGCTTCGACCACTACGGTCAGATGGTGGAATACCTGCGGATGAACGGGATTGTGCCTCCAGCCAGCCGTTACGGCGGATAAGGAACTACGCGCGGCGGCGCGACACTGCGCTGGCAGCGCGGAACAGGCCGCCATGGTGCTCTTCGAAAGTAATGTGGGGCTCCCGGGCGAAACGACCAGGATACGACTTCAGGGCATGCATGAAGCTTTGAATCTCTCTGCGGACTTGCTCGTTTTCGGACTGCCGCCGATCTCCCAATCGAACTTGACGCGTTTTCGACTTCATTTTCAGCACACCCCGCCCAGCGAATCCCCGCCTGCATGTCCGGAACCCCGGCATCTGGTTGCTGGGGACAATCGCGGATTCTGATAATCGTAAAAACACGGTTTTCACAGGTTAGTTTCGCAAGAGGGGAATTTGAATCTATCGGAGGAAAAAGGTGCGGGTAAATACAGTGTTCTCTGTAGACCCGCTGATCAGGATTTCGCAAACGAAGAGCGTGCTCCGCGCAAAGTGATCGAGGTGGAAATCAGTTCTGCGGTCAGGCCGTTTCGCGAGAGGTGGGCGGCGACGCGCCCGCGCGTCTTCAGCAGCGAAGCGCGGGGATCCAGAAAGATCAATACCGACGGGCCAGCCCCGCTGAGGGCCACTCCCAAGACGCCATCCTTTCCTTTTAATTCCTGCAGACAGCCGAGCAAGGGACAGAGCGCCGCGCGATAGGGTTGGTGGATGCGGTCTTCGAGAGCTGCGGAAAGAACATCGGGGCGTCCTTGGGTGAAGGCTGCGAGCAGCAGCATGGAGTTCTGCACGTTCGTGACCGCGTCCGCGCGCGAATACTGGGCGGGCAGGACGCGACGAGCTTCTTCCGTCGCGAGACTCTGCTCAGGCACCGCGAGCAGCAGCGGCCACTTCCCTTTTGGGCGAATACCCACTACCTGAGCTTCGGCCTCGCCAGACATGCGGGCAACGGTAAGCCCGCCCATCCAGCAAGCGGAGGCGTTGTCGGGATGGTGCTCGCGCCGGGAAGCTTCGCCGACGATCTGCGCATCAGTCCAACGCAGACGGCCGAAGTGCACCGCGAGAGCGGTGCCCGCCAGCCGGGCGGCCGCCGAGGAGCCACACCCTTTGCCGATGGGAATGTCGTTTGCAATTTTGAGAGACAGCGGAGTGAGTGGCCGGCCCGCGGCCTCGAGCACCTCGCGGTACGTATTCAGGATGAGGTGGTCTTCAAGCTTTCCGCAAATTTCACGGTCGCGGCCGGTAGCGTCGATGGAAAATCCTGCGGCTGGACGGACGTCGATCTTGATGTAGAAATCCATCGCGAGCGCGGCAGCATCGAAGGCCGGTCCGAGATTAGCCGACGTGGCCGGCAGTGTCAGGCGGAGGCGCGAACGTTTCGGTTTGGGCGTTTTGGACGCCATATTCAATTCTCAAATCGTAGCGCCGGCATCTTGCCGGCTGTCGCCGGAGCCTGCCCTGAGCTTGCCGAAGGGGCGTCTCGCCCGCGCAATGGCGGGACGGCGGCACTACCAAACCGATCAAGCCTTTTCAGCTCGCTCCAGCGTTCGGATCACCGCATCCAGCGTGGCGTCCAGAACGATGGGCGGACGGCGTAACGGATTCAACGCGGCGCTCGCACTTTCCTCCGCACTGCCTTTGAATAGATCACCGCGATGGAATCCCATAGTGAAATCGGGATCCTTCAGCAGGTTTCCAGTCAAAACCAGGACCACGCCTTCCCCGGATTTCACAAAGCCCTGCTTCACCAGCTTTTTCAGACCAGCCAGCGTAACCGCCGATGCCGGTTCGCACCCGATCCCTTCGGCGCCGATCTCCGCCTTGGCCTGCGCGATCTCAATTTCCGTGACCTGTTCGCAAGCTCCGCCGGTTACTTCGAGAACATGAACCGCTTTCTTCCACGAGGCGGGATTACCGATCCGAACGGCAGTGGCTCGGGTCTCGGCCTGCACGCTGATCAGGCGTCTGCCGGCAGCCTCGCGCAGGGTACGTACCAGCGCGTTGGCGCCCGCGGCCTGAATCACGGACAACTTAGGCAATCGCGAAATCAAGCCCAAGTCGCGCATTTCGACGAGCGCTTTCCCGATCGCAGAACTGTTTCCCAAATTGCCGCCGGGGACAATGATGTGGTGGGGCGGTTGCCAGTCGAGTTGTTCGAGCAGTTCGAGCGCCAGGGTCTTCTGACCTTCGAGCCGAAAAGGATTAATCGAATTCAACTGGTAGACCGGCGCGCGCAAAACGAGTTCCTGCAGCAGCCGCAGGCACCCGTCGAAGTCGGTGCGCAACTGGCAGGTAACGGCCCCGTAATCGAGAGCCTGGGAAAGTTTGCTCCAGGAAATCTTGCCCTCGGGAACGAGCACCAGGCTACGCATGCCTCCGCGAGCAGCGTAGGCGGCCATGGACGCAGAGGTGTTGCCGGTGGAAGCGCAGGCGACCCAGCGAAATCCGGCGAGGCGCGCGAAGCTTGCAGCGACGGTCATCCCGGCGTCTTTGAACGAGCCGGTAGGGTTCAATCCCTGATGTTTTGCGAACAGGCGCGGCACGCCGGTGAGGCGGGCGCACTGCGGAAGTTCGTACAGTGGAGTGTTGCCCTCGCGCAGCGTGATGGCTTGGTCGTCGCTCGCGAGCGCGGGAAGCAGTTCGCGAAAGCGCCAGACGCCGCTCTGATCGATGGCTGACTGGGAAAGGCGACGCTGGCGCCAGGTGTTTCTTAAGTTCTGCGCTTCCGGCACAGCTCCCTTCCATTGCGGATAGGTGATTTCCAGCAGATCGCCGCAGTGTGTGCAGCGGAAATTCTGGCTGGCGCTGTCGCTCATATCGCCGCAAGCAATGCACCGGAAGCGGAAGGCTGCTTGACGCACGCCCGGCGCAGAGCTGGAGAGAGGAGGCATGGGCCGGATTTATTTCTCCCGGAGATACTGGTCGGTCTTGTTGATCCAATCGGCACGCGGAGGATTGAAAACGTCGAGGTCGACGGTATCTTCGAGAGCCTCGGCCTTGTGCGGCATGTGCGCCGGGATGCAGAGGACCTCGCCGGCGTGGACCACGATCTCTTTGCCGTCAATCCAGAACTTGAGCGCCCCGTCGAGGATGTAGGTCAGTTGCTCGTTGTGGTGGCTGTGCTCCGGAACGATGCAGCCTTTCTTCAGCAGCACGCGCGCCAGCATAATTTCCTGCCCGACCACAAATTGCCGCTGCAGCAGCGGGTTCAGTTCTTCGAGCGGGATGGTATGCCAGGGAATGTATTGCAGCGCGGCAGTGCCCGCAGCGTGTTTGGTGACGGCCCGTTTGGCGCGCGAGTGAGAAACTGTATTTTTGGACTTTGCGCGGGTGGAAGGCTTCGTCTTCGATTTAGTGTTCAGCTTTTTTTTCGCCATGTTTGTTGTCTGCTGGGTCTTTCGCCCCATGGAGCTTGATCCAATGAGCCACCGCGCTCCACGGCTTATGCAGCAAGCTGCATTCTTGCGCCGCTACACGCTGGTTTAATGCACTCTGCCTCCGTACAGCTTCACCGCTGTGTCGTGCAGGTAGGCATGAGCTATTTCCAAAGCCCGCGCTTCGGTGATTTCGTTCTCCGAAACCATCTCCGCCAGAGCCGCGGCCAGCGCGGTGCGGGACGACTGCACGCCCAGCCAGTAGCTCTCTTCCGCTCCCAGCACTTGATTGTAAGGGAAACAGTCGGTGCCGAAAGTGATCTTGTCGGGAAAAGTTTCCAGCCACATCTTGAGCGTCTCTTTGAACGCGGAAGGATACTGCGCTAGCTCGCCAAAGGAAGAATCGAGATAGACGTTCTTCATGGCGGCAAGCCAGACGGCTTCCCGCTCCAGCGGATAGCCGCCGTGAATCATCACGAAAGTTGTGGTGGCGTAGCGCGGATCGCGCAACACGCTTTCCAGATTCATGATATTGCTCTGGGACAGATTGAAGTAGTCTCCGATGCCGACGGCGGTGTGAATGTGCACCGGCAAGTGCAGGCGTCCGCCTTCCTGGACGAGATAGCGGAAGATGAAATCCTGAAACGTGCGGTATTCTTTTTCGGTTGGAATTCCGCCACTGGCGTAGCGCTGGTAAAGGTCTTCGGCCTGGGCGCGCGTGGGATCGCCGAAGGTCGTGGGGCGGAAATAAGCGACCTCAAACTTCATCGCAATGCCGCCACGCTTCGAGTTGTCCGCAAGCACTTGGCTAATGAACTTCAAATAGTCGGCGAAGCTAGCCGGAAGTTTGCTGATATTTTCCTGCTGCATCCAGCGATGCAGCATTTTTTCCTGCAGCGGAATGTAGACACCCTCGTCAGGATTGCGCCCCGTCTCGCGCTCATTGTTGAACGGCCACATGAAGGAGTCAGCGAAGAAGACCCACGGAAACCGTTTGGGATCGAGGTAGTCGGGCATCATGGCGCGGTTCGCCACGGAACTTTCGGTGTTGAGCTTGTCGAGAATCGAATCGAAATAGGCGGTGCCGACGAGTTGCTTCCTCAGTTGCGCCTTTTTATCGACCAGCCATCTTGCATGCTCGGGAGAAAAATCGGTGTAGGGATAGCCGAACAAGGCCTTGGCGGCGGCGACCAGTTCAGGATTGTCGTCCCGCGTGCGCAGGGCTTCACTGGCATTGGGAGGCGCGGCCATAGCGTCGACATCGGGATCGTCGGCAAAACCGGGGTGCGCGTGGTGGTCAAAGGCCGGGATTTTTTCGATCTGCGGCAGCAAGCGCTGGTAGATCTGCTGCACGTCAGCACCGGGAAAGGGGCGAGCTTGCGCAGCAACGAAGGCAGAGCCGCCGATGACAGCACCGAGAAATATTCCTCGAATTGCGAGTCCCATGCAGATTCCTCAGGGCCAAAAGCCCTCAATCATAACTGACTGTTATCGCAGCACTCAAAGCGCCGCGCCACCCAAAGCCTCATCGAACAGCCACCGTCCCTTGCCAGGCGGTCGATACTCTCACGATGCGCTCGACAGCCTCATGCAAAGTCGCCATCGACGACGCGAAGGAGAAACGGATGAACTCTTTGCCCGATGGGCCGAAAGCTGCGCCCGGAATGGCCGCGACGCCGGCCTCTTCCAACAGAATGCGGCACAGATCCTCGGCGGACATCCCGGTACCTGTGATGTCAACCCAGGCGTAGAAGGCGCCCTCTGGCGGAAGGCAGCGGAAACCCGGCACGCGATTCAAATCGCGCACAAATTGCCCGCGCCGGCGGGTGAATTCGCCCACCATGTGCGCCGTGTTGCCCTCGCGATCGCGAAGGGCATCAACGGCGCCGTACTGCGTGAACTCGGCGACACAGGTGTAACTGTTCACCGCCAACATTACCAACGCGGGCACGACCTCGGGCGGAGCGACGGTATATCCCAGCCGCCATCCCGTCATCGCGAAGCTCTTGGAGAATCCGTCGATGATCAGCGTGCGCTCCGCCATGCCTGGATAGCGCAGCATGGAAACATATTCCCCACCATAAATAATGCGCGCATAGATTTCGTCGGAGAGCACCCACAGATCGTGCTTGACGGCGAGTTCGGCCAGGGCGCGCTGCACCGCGTCGATGTAGACGGTGCCGGTGGGATTCCCTGGCGAATTCGTGAGCAGCATGCGCGTGCGCGGAGTGATCTTGGATGCAACTTCCGCAGAGTCCGGCTGAAACTGATTGCGGGCCGAAAGCGTAAACGGCACCGGAACCGCACCCAGCCCAAGTGCGATCGAAGCATACCCGGGAAAGCCAGGATCGGGATAGAGGACCTCGTCGCCGGGTTCGAGCAACGCCATCATCGCAAGAAAGAGCGCGATCTTGCAGCCGGGTGCGAGCACAATGTTGGCCGGTGAAACCGTGATATTGCGAGTGCGGGCAAGATAGGCCGCAATTTCTTCGCGTAAGGCCGGAACTCCGGCGACGGCGCAGTAACGGTCTTTGCCCTCAGCCAATGCTCTGGCGGCCGATTCAATCACCGACTTTCCAGGGTGAAAGTCGGGCTCGCCCAGTTCCAGGTGAATAATGGAGCGGCCGTGCGCTTCCAGTTCCTTGGCGCGGGCAAAGACGGAAAGTGCGCCTTCCCCGCTCATGACAGACATTCTTGCAGCGATCGATCGCATGGATCTCCCAATAAAGATCTCCGAATAAACAAAACGGACTCACAATCCCTTATACATGCCGCCGTCGACCAGTACGGTCTGGCCGGTCACGTAAGACGCGCGCTCCGACGCCAGCCAGACAACAGTCTCGGCCAGTTCCCGAGGCTCACCCAGGCGCTTCAGCGGAGCATCCGCGGCCCAGGCATCAAAAATCTCCTGTTCGCTCTTTCCCGAGGCGGACGAACGCGTCTTGGCCAATTCTTTCAGACGGTCGGTGGCGGTAAAACCAGGCCCGACGTTGTTGACCAGAATTCCGTCTTTGCCAAACTCGTTGGCCAGACTCTTTACTAATCCGACCACCGCTGCCCGGACTGCGTTGGATAACACGAGATCAGCCACCGGCTGTTTAGTAGTGATCGACGTGATCGTAATGATTCGCCCCCAGTGCTTCCGCTGCATATGAGGAATCACTTCGCGCGCAAAATAAACCGTGCTCAGAAAATTCAGTTCCAGTGCGCGCTGCCAATCATCGAGCGTGGTCGCCAGAAATCCTTTGGCTGGCGGGCCACCCGCGTTGGTCACGCAAATGTCGACGCTGCCGAACTTCCCTGCCACTGCGGCGACGAATCGGCTGACCGCGGCAGAATCGGCAACGTCAAACGCTTCTGCGAAGACTTCCGCTCGGTGCTGCTTCCTGATTTTCTCTGCCGCAGCCTGCAGTGTCTGCTCATTGCGCGCGCACATGGCAACGCGGCAACCGTCAGCGGCGAAGGCTTCAGCCGTAGCGAGCCCGAGTCCCTGACTGGACGCAGCCACCAGCGCAACGCGGTTTTTCAACCCCAAGTCCATAAGTGCGAATGGGGCATTATAAATGGTGCGCACCGCGCTTTCGCTTGCCCGGGTCGAATCCGCGCAATTACTCTGGAGGAAGTGAGGCACCCATGAAACGCCCTACTCGTCGCCCTGAAACCGCCGCTGTCCATGGAGCGGCCGACCTGGAAAAGAAAAACGGTCCGGTCGGCACGCCGATTTACCAGACGTCCACCTTCGAAGTCACCGACAACGACGAGCAGCAGCGCGTGACCACCACCGACCGCTACTACACGCGGTGGGGGAATCCGACCAACACGGTGGCCGAGCAAGCCGTGGCCGCGATCGAAGGCGTAGACGCGGCGCGCACCTTCGCTTCCGGCATGGGCGCGATCACCACCACGATCCTGGCTTTGCTCAAGGCCGGAGATCACGTGGTCGCGCAGCGCGACATCTACGGCGGCGTGACGAAGTTCTTCTCGCAATGGCTGCCCCGGCTGGGCATTGAGACGACGTTCGTCGACACCAACGACTACGAACAGCACGCCCGGGCGATCCGCCCGAATACGCGACTGCTCTACCTTGAGTCGCCGACCAATCCCACATTGCGCGTAGTCGACCTGAAAAAGGCCGCGGCCCTGGCCCGGCAGCACAAGCTGATCAGCATGATCGACAGCACTTTCGGCACGCCCATCAACCAGCACCCCGCCGAGTACGGCATCGACCTGGTAATGCACTCTGGCACGAAGTATTTGAGCGGGCATGCGGACTTGACTTGCGGAGTAGTGGCGGGGCGGCGCGAGTTGATGGAGCAGATCCACGAAACGCGCACCACGCTGGGCAATTGCATGGACCCCCATGCCGCGTGGCTGCTGATCCGCGGTCTAAAGACGCTGGCGGTCCGGGTGGCGCGCCAAAACGAGAACGCGCTGCGCGTGGCCGAATTCCTCGAGCAACACGCGAAAGTTCGACGCGTGCATTATCCCTTCCTGAAGAGCCATCCGCAGCATGCCATTGCGCGCGAGCAGATGACCGGTGGTGGTGGCATGGTGACGTTTGAGGTCGAGGGCACAGGCGAAGATGCGCGCCGGGTGAGCGAGGCGATGCGTCTGTTCACGCTGGCGACGAGCCTGGGCGGCGTGGAATCGCTGGTGTCGATCCCGGTGCTGACGTCGCACGCCATGATCTCGGCCGAGCAGCGCCAGAAGATGGGCGTGACCGAGCAGATGGTGCGGTTGTCAGTGGGGATCGAGAGCGTGGAGGATCAGATCGCGGATCTGGAGCATGCGCTGCGGGCAGTGGGCGCACGCCAGACGGTGCAGGTTTAGCCCTTGCTCTCACCCTTCCTTGGTGCCGGACCTCGCCCGGGCGGGACGGCCGAGGCGGCCGTCACTTACATGAGCAAACGGGGGGCAAAACAAAGAACCCGGCCTCGTTCGAGGCCGGGTTCTTTGTTGCTACTGGCGCGAGTTAGAAGAGCAACTTCAAGCTGAACTGCAGAATGCGCGCGAGGTGCGCGCTGCTGATTTCGCCAAAGGTCGCGCCTCCCGGCCCCAGACAACTCGGATCGCCCGCCGAGTTGTTGGCTCCGGCGCCACAAGTCATCGAAATAGGGGTGGCCAGGCCGGAGAGCGAGAACTGCGTATGGTTGAACACGTTGAAGGCTTCCGCCCGGAACTCAAGCGCCGTGCTTTCTTTGATCGCGAAGTGCTTGAAAATTCCCATATCGAAGTTCAGGCGAGAAGGATTGCGCACATCGTTTCGGCCAGCGTCTCCGAAGGTTAATCCTTGCGGCACGGCGAAGGCACCGGGGTTGAGCGCAAACTTGGAGTAACTCGAAGACGAGACCTCACTCGCAGGTGGAATGCCGGAGCTCGGACTGCCAATCAGATCCGGGAACGAACCGGTACCCACGGAGTTGCCGACACCGGCATTGTCGCCATAGGTCGTGCCGTTCGCTACCGTCACCGGTATTCCCGTCGAGAAAGACTCGATGCCGGACCACTCCCATCCACCCAGCAACGAGTGCCTAAGGCCGGACTGCTTGAAGAATGGCAGGTCATAGACCCAACCGACATTCAGCATATGCCGCTCGTCAAAGTTGGAACTGGCGCGCGTCAATGCAGGGTTGTAGGAGTTGACGAATGTTCCGTCATAACGATCCGACGAGTCGTCGATGGAATGACTGTAGGTATAAGCCGCGGTTACGTTCAAAGACCCCACACTCTTGCGAGCTGAAACTTGGAGAGCGTTGTAGTTGGAATTCGCCTGGTTCTCCAAACGAGTGATGGTGTGGATGCCATTGAAGGGGCGATAGGGATCTGCGCTGTTGCCGCACGCAACCGCCAAATTATTGGCCCAGCCGCCAGTCTGAGGAGCAGTATATGTTGTGCCCGAACCCGGAGTCGCAGTTGCGATGGCAGTCAACGGGTCAAACGTAATGCCGCCGCAGTCGGCCGAAGTGATGGGTTGGCCCGCTTTATAGGGGTTTTGCGACGCTGTCACTGGGTACATCTGGTTCAAGTCACGCTGCAGACCGAGATGCGTGCCTTTGCTGCCAACATAGGAGACGGTGACCACGGCATGCCCCGACAGTTCGTGTTGAATGTCGAGGTGCCACTGCTGCATGTACGGCCATATAGCTGCGTTTGGAATTGAGAGAAAGCTGGAGGGGAAGGTGGGAGCTACTCCAGTCAATCCCGTATTTCCGATGTTCGAATAGCCAGGAATGTTGTTTTGCGTCGCGCTCTGCAGCAACGGCGAAGTTTGTCCCTCCATTCCTTCGGTATCGGCTTCGTTCCCGTTGGCATGTTCATAGAAGATGCCATAGCCGCCGCGGATGGCGGTCTTGCCGTTGCCGAACACGTCGTAGGCAAAGCCGATACGCGGAGCGGGGTTGAACAGATGTCCCTTCAAGCAACCGGGGTTCGAGTTCGCGCCGACCACTTCTGTGAATCCCGAAATGGTGTAGGTTCCACCCGTGCCGCCGCATTGCACCAGACCTAGCAGCGGGTTGCCCACACCTGGGATTAGTGCACCCAAATTGCCTGTGATGAGACCGGTAGCGTCAAGCTGGGCCGCGCTGGAGGCGTTGGCCGCGTATACCGCGGGATCCCAGTTGTAAGCATGGTGGTAACGATCGCGGTAAGTTCCGAACAGGCTAAGACGCAGTCCAAGGTTAAGAGTGAGGCGGTCGGTCATTCGCCAATCATCCTGGAAATAAGGCTCGACGATCTTGTACCGGTTGTAGAACTTCAACTGGTTGCTGCCTTGCGCAAAGCTTGCAATGTTCCCCAACAGCATGTCCGCGAAAGCGTTGCCGGTACCCAGAGGCAGACCGGTACTAGGAATGGTAACGCCGGCGGACGCCTTGTCGAAGCTGAGCGAGCCGTTCACCTGGACGCTGCTTAGCTCGTTCTTCTGAGCAGCGACAAAATAAGCACCAAACGTTAAATTGTGCCGTCCGACGATCTTGGTTATGTTGTCGCGGTAGGTATACGTGGGATTGGAGTTATAGGGCCCCTCAGGCCATATTCCATCTGGATCCTCGGCGAATCCGCCCCCGTATGCCGGGCCGACTGACGAGCCTACGCTGATGGCCGGCAGCTTGCCCGCAGCACCGTTGTTGTAGAGATACCCCATGGCGAAGCCTGAGGGAAGCTGCCAAGCCCCTTGAGATTTAAAAGAGATGTGGTCGGTCGTGTAGCTGGCCACGAATTCGTTAAGCAGCGTGGGCGAGATCGTGCTGGTCAAGCGGGCCACCATGCTGATTCCTGGCCCGTCAAAGAAAGTTTGCACCGTGGGGAAAGACGCGGAATCCCAAATCGGACCGGGCTCGAGAGTTGTCCAGGAATCGTGGATGTAGCGGAACGTGACACGATTGTGATCGTTGACGTTGTGGTCGACTCGGACCAGCTCTTCGCGCCAGTTCGTCGGCAGGGAGACATTGGTGTTGTAGATGGCCGCGCCCGGAGTATTTAGCGTAGGCAAGGGGATCAGCGGTAGCAGAGCCGTTCCGGTCGCAGTAGGAGTGAGCTGATTATTCGGGAAAATGTTCCAGGTTTGGGATACTGGATCGATTAAGGTCGCGCCCGGACAGTCGGGATAGTAATTTGCTCCGTTCGCGTTGCCGCGCTGGAAGGTTGTTGAGGTTGATGGGTCAGGGCACAAATCGGAGAAGTTGCCCGTCCGCTCCGCGCTGTACGGCACCGGCGTGTTGAAGGTTGCAGGAAGCCGGTCGCGCCGCCACTCCTGTGACCAGAAGAAGAACGTCTTCTGTTTGTCCTTGTTGTAAACCCCCGGAATATAGACCGGCCCACCGATGGTATAGCCGAAATCGTTCTTCTTGTAGGGAGGAGCGATACCAGTCCCTCCAGCGACCACGCTATTGAAGTAGTTTTGCGCGTTGAACATGTCATTACGCACAAATTCGTAGGCATCGCCGTGGAACGACTTCGTCCCGCCCTTGGTTTCGACCTCGACTGTCCCGGAACCGTTGCGGCCATATTGGGCGCCATAGTTCGACGTCAGAACCTTAAACTCGGAGATCGCGTCGATGCTGGGATACACGTTCAACGTTCCGTTACTGCCGTTGTCCATGTTGTCGCCGCCATCGAGTTCCCAGTTGTTGTACTCGGTGCGGCCGCCGTTCATGCTGAAAGCGACGCTGCCGTTGATGCCGACCTGCGGCTCATCCATGCCAGTCTGGTTGCTCACGCCGGGTACGAGGCTCACTAGCGTCGTGAAGTTTCGCCCGTTGAGTTCGAGCTGGGTGATTTCTTTTCCCGTCACCGTTCCGGCGAGTTCGGAGGACTGCGTTTCGACCTGGGCGACGTTTTCGCCCTGAACGATGACCTCGGTGGTGATGGCGCCTACCTCCAGGGTGACGTCGACACGCGCCTTCTGCGCCACATCCAGCACTACGCCCCTGGCTTCGTACTTCTTGAAGCCGGTGGCGCTAACGATGATGTCGTACGAACCGGTGGGCAACGCCGACTCGTTGTATTCGCCAGTGGAGTTGGTCGACATCTGGCGGCTAATGCCGCGCTCGGGACTAGTGACCACAACGTTGGCGCCAGCAATCGCGGCTCCCGAAGAATCCTTCACCGTTCCGGTAATCGATCCGGTCTGAGCCCAGGCGGCTCCGCAGAACGTTACGAACAACAGCACGACCTGCAACAACACACGATGTGATTTCATGGTCCGCTCTCCCCGTTGGCGCGGGCGTTGGCCTGCGCGAGTTCGGTCGGCTTTGCCGTGCTATCCGAGCCTCACGGCTCGGGGCTTCAGTTTTTGGGACGAACACTTCTACCCGGCGGATTGAGACCCGAGACGGGTGTATTAAAACGTATGAATATTGCTTTTATGCGGCGGTCTCTGTCAAGAAAAAAGCGAGATTTTGTGAGCCGCATCACATCCTTCTTGTAAAATCGCCCCCCTGCCCATTCCTAGAACCTCCGCCCGCGCCCGCCAGAGAAGAACGCCTACAGCAAGCTTCGCGTCGACTCGCGCGCTACCAACTCGGGTACCACCTTGCGATGCGTGGCGTTGATTTCACGCTTTTCCAGCACACCGTTAATGCCGTCGACCACGATGCCCACCGCCGACGCCCCCATCGCTTCCATGGGCTGGCGCACCGTGGTGAGCGACGGCGTGTAAAGCGCCGAGGTAGCCACGTCATCAAACCCGATCACCGAGCATTGTTCGGGCACGCGCACGCCCGCCTTACTCAGTGCCCGAATCGCGCCGAAGGCGCTCATGTCGTCGAACGCCAGCAGCGCCGTAAACGGACGCTTCTGCCGAATCAATTCTTCCGTGAGCTTATGTCCCGATTCAAAGCTCGACATGGGATCGCGCGATTCAGGGAGCTCCATAATCAGACGGGGATCGAGTTCCAGATCGCATTCCTTGGCGCAGCTGCGAATACCGCGCCAGCGCGGCGAACTGTCGGTGAGCGCCTTAGGACCGCGGATGAATGCGATTTTACGGTGGCCGAGCGAGTGCAGATGTTCGAGCGCCATGTGGCCGCCGACCTCGTTGTCCACGATCACCGAACTGATCGAGTCCGTCTTCAGTTCGCAGCCGATCATCGCCGTTGGGATGCTGCTCTTCTCCAGATCGCCGAGCAGATTGATATCGAGGAAGAGCCAGTTGGCCAGAACAATCAGACCTTCGATGCGCCGATCGAGCAGCATTTCCAGATACCGCTCGAAACGGCTGCGCTCGTTGTGCACGTCCGTGAGAATGGGAAGGTAGGACGATTGGTAGAGAGTATTCTCGATGCCGCGCAGAATCAGCGTGCAGAACGGGTCGGTCATGTCGAAGACCATGACCCCGACCGTGTGGCTTCGCTTGCTGCGCAACGACCGCGCGAACTGGTTAGGCCGGTATCCTAGCTTCTGCGCCGCTCGCTCAATCCGCTTCTTCGTAACGGCAGGGATGTAGCGGGCTAAGGGCGCATTGTTGAGCACGATCGACACCGTGGTCGAGGAAAATCCGCTTTCCTTCGCCACGTCCCGAATGGTCACCATTACAACCCTCGCACCGGAACGAAGACGCGCCGCAATTCTGAAACCATGTAGGGACAGCCGCCCTCGGCTGTCCGTCGGGCCGAAGGCCACGGCGCAGCAATCTCAGCGTTCACGTCGCCGCTTGAACTGAGAGCCTACACTGGCGGACACTACAGCAGAGAGTCCTATCAGTGTCAAGCGTTCGAATCACATCGCGATGTTTTGTTTTGCTTCTCCTGGCGGGATTTGTTTTGCTTCTGCTGGCGGGAATGGCGATGGCCCTTCCGCCGCAAGCCTCGCCTTCGTCTGCTGAGACGAACCCCTC
Source organism: uncultured Acidobacteriaceae bacterium (assembly GCA_963707205.1). Taxonomy (GTDB): domain Bacteria; phylum Acidobacteriota; class Terriglobia; order Terriglobales; family Acidobacteriaceae; genus Sulfotelmatobacter. The sequence continues at coordinate 25,371 of CAVPQE010000019.1, read as the reverse complement.
CGATCTCGCGCAACTTTTCCAGCGCGGCCAGCAGGCCCTCACGCAGGGCCGCCTGGATGAAGCGGAACGCGACTTCCGCCAGGTACTTCAAGTGGATCCCCAAGCCGGAGGCGCCTATGCCAATCTCGGCGTGGTCTACATGCGACGCAAGCAGTGGACTAAGGCTCTGGAGGCGCTGCAAAAAGCCGAGCATTTGATGCCGCAAGTCGCGGGGATCCGGCTCAATATTGGCCTCGCCTACTACCGCCAGAATGAATTCCTGAAAGCGACGAAGCCCTTCGAGTCCGTCGTTCGCGATCAACCCGACGCGCCCCAGCCCCGTTATCTGCTGGGGCTGTCCTACTTCTTTGCCGAGCGTTGGGCCGATGCGGCCGCAACCCTGGAGCCGCTCTGGCCGCAGGAATCGCGACATCTGCCCTACTTGTACGTGGTTTCGAACGCCGCCCATCGCGCCGGCCGCAAAGAACTCGACAACCGCGCCACCGAACAACTCATCAAACTGGGCGATGGTTCACCTGAATACCGCATGTTTGTTGGCAAGTACTACCTGAATCTCGAGCAATACGATTCGGCCTTGACCGAGTTTCAAGCGGCCGCCGAGGCCGATCCCAAGCTCCCTTTCGTGCACTTTAACCTGGGCCTGACCTACCTCAAGAAACAGGATTATCCGCGCGCATGCGAGGAGTTTTTGAAAGACGCCGCGGTTGAGCCGGATCTAGCCCTCAACTACGACGAACTCGGAAATGCCTATTGGCTGATGCAAGACGACAACAATGCCGAAAAAAGCTACCGCGAGGCGCTGCGCCGTGATCCTCGGCTGGTGGATTCCCATCTGGGCCTGGCGAAGATCTATCAGCGTCAGCAAAAGTTTGCTCCGGCTTTAGGGGAGCTGGATGCGGCGGTCAAACTCGATCCCGCACGCCCCGACCTCCATTACGTCCGCGGACAAGTGCTGCTCCGCTTGGGACACAAGGAAGAAGCCAGAAAGGAACTGGAAGCCTCGGTGCGTATCGAACACCGCGCCGCACAGCAGAAGCAGACGGAAACGGTCCCGTCCCCCGAACTGCTGCAGGATCCGCAGTGATACACTCGACGTTGTAGAGGCGTTTTTGCAACGCCTCTCTCTCCAGTTCCCGCCGTAAACGCAACCGCCATATGCCGTTCTGGCAGGAGGTATGAATCATGAACCGCACTCTAAAGATCGTCGCCATCATCATTGGCGTGCTGATCCTCATCGTCATCGCCATTCCCTTCTTCATAGACGCAAACTCATTCCGGCCCAGACTCGAGTCGGAACTCACCGACGTACTCGGACGTCAGGTTAAGGTGGGGAATCTTTCGCTCTCGCTATTTACCGGCAGCGTCGGTGCGGACGACATTTCCATCGCGGACGATCCCGCCTTCAGCCAGTCTCCGTTCGTGCAAGCCAAGTCGCTCAAGGTGGGCGTGGAATTGATCCCGCTGATTTTCTCCAAGACGCTCAACGTCACCAACCTGAAGTTGAACGAGCCGCAGATCAGCCTGGTCAGATCGGCGGACGGCGAGAAGTGGAATTTCTCCAGCCTGGGCGGAAATAACACGTCGGAGCAGAAACCCGCAACCGAAGCTCCCACGGCCAATCCGAATCCGAAACCCGCGGCCCCCTCGAGTAATCCGAGTTCGCAGCCCGCAACCTCAGCTCCTTCCACGAATCCGAATTTGTCGGTAGCCAAGCTGAACGTCAGTAACGGGCGTCTCACGGTGTCGCAGGCGGGATCGTCGGACAAGCCCCGCGTCTACGATAAAGTTGATATTGAGTTATCCGACTTTTCCTTCACCTCTTCCTTTCCGTTCAAAGTGACGGCGCAACTCCCGGGGAACGGCAGCCTGAAACTCGACGGCAAGGCTGGCCCTATCGACGCCAACGACGCCGCTAAAACTCCGCTCGACGCCAAGGTTACCGTGCAGAAAATGAACCTGGCCGAGTCGGGCTTCATTGATCCCGCTGCCGGGATCTCAGGCATCGCCGACTTCGACGGAACCGTCACCTCCGACGGCCATGAAGCCAAAACCAACGGCACGTTGAAAGCCACGAATCTGCAGGTAGTGAAGAAGGGATCGCCCGCGGGAAGACCGGTGCAGGTGACCTACACCGTGAACTTTGATCTGGCCAAGCAAACGGGCACCATCCCGCAATGCGAAATTGCCATGGGCAAGGCCGTCGCGCACCTGAATGGGACCTACGACGCTCACGGCCCAGTCACTTCGGTCGATTTGAAACTCAACGGGCAAGGCATGCCCGTCAATGATCTGGAGGCTATGCTCCCCGCCTTGGGCGTGGTGTTGCCCCCGAAGTCCCAACTGAAAGGCGGCGACCTGAATACCGACATGACCATTGTTGGCCCGGTCGATAAATTAGTGACAACCGGCAGCGTCAAAATGCAAAATGCCACGCTCGCCAACTTCAACCTGGGCTCGAAACTCTCCGCCATTTCTGCGCTGTCGGGCAAGAGCAACGCCACCGGCAACGACACGACCATTCAGAATTTCAGCTCCAATGTTCGTGTGGCTCCCGATGGCACCCGCGCCGACAATATCAATCTCACCGTTCCGGCCATCGGCGTGGTCACCGGGGCCGGCGTCGTGAGCCCGTCCAACGAACTCGCGTTCAAATTGAATGCCGCTGTCGGCGGAATGGGCGCCATTCCGTTCGTAGTCTCGGGAACGACTTCCGATCCCAAGTTCATGCCTGACGTGAAAGGACTGGCGACCGGCCTCCTGAAAAACGCCCTCAGCGGCAAGGGCACGACCGGCCAGCAGAATCCTGTCAACACTGTGATGGGATTGTTCAATAAAAAGAAGCCTCAGTAAGCAGACTGCGGGCTGTGGCAAAGCCATGTTCGTCTCGAGCATGGCTTTTCTTCTTTGCCCCGGGAATTTACTGTAGCGAATAATTGTTTTATTATCGGGAAATGACCACCGGCATGACTAACACGATTTCCGAGGGTTTGGGACGTTATTCGATCGGCGAAAAATTGCGCTCCCTGCGCCTGCGCAAAAGCATGGGCTTGGTGGAATTGGGCAAGCATACAGGCCTTTCGGCGGCATTGCTCTCGAAGCTGGAAAGGGGAAAGTTGTTTCCCACTCTGCCCACACTGTTGCGCATCGCCATGGTCTTCGGGGTAGGTCTCGATTACTTCTTCACCGATGAACGCAAGCGCCGGATAGTAGGCGTGGTGCGCCGCGATGAGCGGGTACGGTTCCCCGAGAGGCCGGGCACACAGGATGTGCAGTACTACTTTGAGTGTCTGGATTACCGGGCCACCGAGCGCAAGTTGAGCGCATTTCTGGCCGACTTTCAAGAAGTGCCAATCGAAAAACTCAAGCCCCACCAGCACGCCGGCGTCGAATTCCTCTATGTTCTAAAGGGTTCGCTGACCGTCAAAATTGCCAGCGAGGAATTTCTCCTTGAGCCTGAGGACGCGATCTATTTCGACTCAGCCGTATCCCACAGCTACCGCAGGCGCGGTTCGAAACCGTGTGCCGGCGTGATTGTCACAGTACCCTAAACTGAGGGTCAGGTCTGCTTTTGTGGGGTAGACACTCCTGTCCGCCTGGCCGGGGAAGGCCGATTGGTACCTCAGTTGCACTATACGGCAGATTGACAACGTCTGTTTACCAATCCATACTCTCGCCTGAGTCCCACTGACTTGGATTTTGCAGACGCAGGCACAGAGGCCCGTGGTCCCAGGATTGGTTCGCCCTCTGGCCGAGTCTATTCGCACAGATCGGTGTTACAGGGTTTCATCACAGGAGGATCGTCTTGTCGAAGCCATCTACCCCGAAAGAGTTCATGCCTGCCCGCTGGATCATCGCAGGAGTCATGCTAGCTGCCCTCGGAGTCGCAGGCGCTGGCGGCCTGCGACTGCACCGCCGAACCACGCCCGCCCAACACGCTGCCGCAGCCTCCCCACAGGCGTCGGCGCTGACCGCCAAAAACGGCGCCAGGATCCTCGCCAGTATGGAATCTCTTCCCCTCGCTTTTGAAGCGAACCAGGGCCAGACCGATCCTCAGGTAAACTACATGGCACGGGGTAACGGATACACGGTGTTCCTCACCGCCAACGAAACGGTCTTGGCATTGCATTCTTCATCGCAAGCAGCGTCCAGACAGTTAACCCGCAACCACGGACCGGCCGGAACAAAGCAGCCGGCGGCGGAGTCGACAGACACAGACAAAGATCGGACCGCTGCGATCCGCTTGCACCTCGTGGGCGCGAATCCGCACTCGCCGATCACCGCGGCCAACGAATTGCCAGGCCGCAGCAATTACTTCATCGGCAATGATCGCAGCCAGTGGCACACAGACGTTCCGCAATATGCGCGCATCTCCTACCGGGACGCTTATCCCGGCGTGAACATGGCCTATTACGGCGTGCAGAAGCAACTGGAATTCGATTTCATTGTCGCCCCCGGCGCCAGTCCAGCCCCGATCCGGATGGGCGTCACCGGCGCGACCCACATCGCGACCGACCATGTAGGAAATCTGATACTCGCCTCCTCCGCGGGAAACGTACTGTTGCACAAGCCAGTCGCGTACCAGCAGAAAGATGGAGCGCGCCAGCCCGTCGATGCCCGTTTTGTCCTGCAGGCCAGCAATCAAGTGAGCTTTGAACTGGGCAACTATGATCACCGCCGCGAACTGGTGATTGATCCATCTGTAACCTATGCCACGTATCTGGGCGGCACCGCCGAGGATGACGGGAACGCCATCGCCGTTGACGGCAACGGCAATGCTTGGGTGACCGGCCAAACAAAGTCCACCGACTTCCCCACCACCAGCGCCCTTTACGGAAGCAACAAAGGCGGCTTTGATGTGTTTGTTACCAAGCTTTCCGCAACCACCGGTTCCCGGCTTTACTCGACCTACATCGGCGGTAGCAGCGATGACAGCGGAAATGCGATTGCGGTAGATGCCTCCGGCAACGCATTTGTGGCGGGCGGCACGAAATCCTCCGACTTCCCGACCAAAGGCGCATCCCAGAGCACGTTCGGAGGCGTCCTCGATGCTTTCGTACTCGAACTAAGCTCGACTGGATCGACATTGATGTACAGCACATTCCTTGGCGGCACTGGAACTGATGTGGCCACCGGCCTCGCTCTAGATAGTGGCGGAAACGCTTATGTGGTGGGCTCAACCACCTCGACCGATTTCCCAACGCATAATCCTCTTCCGTCGGAGACTGCGGGCGGCTTCATCACCAAGTTGAGTGCAAGTGGAGCCACGCTCACGGTCATCTATTCCAGCTACCTCGGCGCAGGTTCCAACGACTTCGCGGCGACGGTCGCGGTTGACGGTTCGGGCAACGCCTATGTCACTGGCGCCACCAAAAGTCCATCCTTCTTCACGACGACAGGAGTGGTCCAGCCTAAGTGTGGCACCGATCAAAATTGCAACGGCGGCTTATACGACGCCTTTGTGTCGGTGGTCAATTCCTCCGGTAGCGGCTTTGTATACTCCACATTCCTGGGTGGCGAATCGAACGATGAAGCTTCAGGAATTGCCGTCGACAGTGCGGGGGACGCGTATGTGACCGGGGTTACCTCATCCACGAAGTTCCCGCTGGGGGTCTCTCGACTGCAAGCTACCTTAAAAGGCACTTCGGACGCGTTTGTATCGGAGTTGAACCCTGCTGGGACGCAGTTACTCTATTCCACTTACCTGGGCGGGAGCGGCGGCGACGCCGGTCTCGCGATCGCGGTGGATAGCAAACAGAATGCCTACATAACCGGAGTGACCGGATCCACCGACTTTCCGACTGCAAGCCCAACCCAATCCCAGAACAATGGACAAAACGACGCCTTCGTCTCGGAGATCAGCACAGGTGGGTCCTCGCTCCTCTTCTCCACATATCTAGGAGGGTCCCTCAACGAAAACACCTCTACGTCGAGCGGTGGCGGCTCGCTGGCCGGAATTGCCGTCGACAGCGCTGGCGCTAACATCTACGTTACCGGCAGCACGAGTTCGACAGATTTCCCGACCGCCTCCGCAGAGCAGACGACAGCGGGTGGCACCGGCGACGCTTTCGTGGCGAAGTATTCCACAGGGGCCACAACCGCGAACTTCTCCATAACCAACGGCGCTCTGTCCCCAGCCTCCGGAGCCCCTGGCGTGTCGGCCACAGCTACCATCACCGTCACCTCAACGAATAGCTTCAACTCCGCTGTCACTCTCGCTTGTTCTGTCGCTCCGGTGGTCGCAAAGGCACCGACCTGTTCGTTTAGCAACCCCGGAGCTTCGGTGACTCCGCCTGCCAACAGCACAGCCACTGCGACGCTCAATTTGGCCACGACCGCGTCGAGCGCGATGCTCGAGCGCCCGTTGGACCGCCGATCGCCAGGCATCTTCTACGCGATGTTGCTGCCCATCGGCGGAATCACCCTGCTAGGCACAGGCCTGGGAGCGGCCGGATCACGCCGCAAAAAGTTGTTCGGCTTCCTGATGCTCGGATTGCTGCTCACCGCACTGCTTTTCATGCCGGCTTGCAGCAGTAGCAGCGGCGGCGGCGGTGGCAGTACCGGCACGCCCACTGGCACTTACACCATCACCGTTACAGGCACCAGCGGCTCAACCGTTGTCACCGGCTCACCGGCGCTCACGTTTACCGTTAACTAACCACGCTCCAGGCCATGTGGAGACAGCAAAGCCGTGTGGGGACAACCGCCCTCGGCTGTCCGGTCGAGCGAAGCTCGACTAGCTTTGGTATCGGCAGTCAGTTAGATGAATATGCATCGCGCGTTCGGCCCGACCCGACAGCCGAGCGTGCCCTGACCTTGCCGAACGAGCGGTTGTCCCACGCTGACCACGCGGGAGTCGGCCGTTACGCTTTTACGTCCGCCACCTGTTGTAGCAACGTGATTTTGTCACCCTAACAGCAACATGAAAATGTCACCCTGGCGGAGCCAGGGTGTGTTGGAGTTTGGTTTCTCCGTAGTAGAGCGCGATGCGTCCATCGAGAGCGTGGTAGAGGTGGACCTTGGCGCCGGCGAAGCTGAAGCGGCGGCCTTGGGGAGGAATCTGGAGGCGACGGCCCTCCCACTGCACGACGTTGTCGTTGCTGACCACGCGGGGATGAACGAAACAGCAGATGCGGTCCAGATTTTCAGGGGCGGGACGCCAGGCAGTTGCGGTTTCCCGCGGACGACGGGCGAAGCGGCGATTGTAGTCGGCGATAAAGCGGGTCAGGACGGCATTGGCCGAGTCCAGATCGCAAGCCTGCGCCAGACGGAGTTCGCTGCAGAGGCGATCTTGCAGTACGCCCCAGAGGCGTTCGACGCGGCCTTTGGCTTGCGGCGAGCGGGCGGCGATGAAGGTGATGCCGAGTTGTTCCAGGGCGCGACCGAACTGAGTGGGATCGCGCTTGCCGGCGAGTTGCTCGGCGATGGACCAGGCGTCGTCGTTGCGGACGAAGATGCTGCTGTGATCGCCGTAGAAAGCCAGGGGGACACCGTAGCGGCGCAGCAGTTGGCGGAGCAGGGAGAGATAGCCGAAGGCGGATTCGGTGGGAAAGAACTGAGCCGCCAGGATCTTTCCGGTGGCGTCATCTTGCAGGCCCAGAGCGGTAAGCCCGGGGCCCCGGCCTTGGAGCCAATCATGGGGAGAGCCGTCGAGCTGGACCAGTTCGCCTTCGCGGGGGGAGCGCAGACGGCGCTGGCGATGGGCGGGAGCCCGGCGTTGGCGGGGCGATCCTAGGCCGGCCTGCCGCAATAAGCGGCGCAGAGTCTCGCGGCTGAGGCAGAAGCCCTCGACCTCGCAGAGTTTTTCGCAGAGGTGATGATCGTTGAAGCCGGCATAGGTGGTGCGGGCCAGACGCAGGATGGAGCGGCGCACCCGGTCGGGCAGACGGCGGGGACTGGGGCGCCCGCGGCTGGCGTTCGCCAGAGCCGCCTCCCCTTGTTCCCGCAGACGTCTTTTCAGACGACGGACTTGACGAATGCTAAGCGAGAGCAGTGCGGCGGCTCTGGCACACGCCAGGTCTCCTTTAAGACAACTGGAAATCACACTCACTCGTTGCAGTTCCTTTTGACTCAACGCGAACGTCCTTCCTCTCATGGAGTGACATTTTCACGTTGCCGTTAGGGGGTGACAGAATTATGGAGCTAAGACACTTTTACGTCCGCCACCTCTGCCTCGTCGCCGCGTGATGGTAGTATGGAAGATTCCGTGGGAATGTTCCCAAGAACTGTGCCGGCGTGGTCCCGGGCGAGACATCTGCGATAAAATGAGGCGCGAAGTTGCGCACCGTATCGCCGGATTGATCTTGCCCAGCGGTCCTCGGAAGTTGGGCGCCGGGCAGCCTTTGGGTTGTCCTAGGAATCGAAGGTACTTGAATCTGCTCATGTTGAAACTCGAATCGTCGCCATCCAACCCGTTGAAACCTAATTTGAAAATCCGGGCCGGGCACGCCGCGCTTTCGATTTTGTTTGGAATCGCGGTATTTCTCACTTTGCTTTCCTCGGCGTCTGCCCAGGCGGACTTCACCCTGCAGACCGCTCCCTTCTCCCCGGATGCGGTTGCCCCCGGCGGCACGTCATCTTCCAACATTACGATCGGAGCCATCAACGGCTTCACCGGCACGGTCGCCCTGAGCTGCCAGGTCTCGTCGACGCAGACCACGACTTCCACTCCAGCCTGTGCGGTGAGTCCGGCGACCGTGACTCCTCCCGCCAGCGCTTCGGCCACGATCACGACCACCCTCCAAACCACCACCGTCGGTTACACCATCACCATCACTGGCACTGGACCTTCCACCACGCACACCACCCCGCCGCAGAACCTGACCGTGCTCGCGGTGACCCCTCAGTTCACCATCAATGTGCAAAGCCCCATAGTGCCCAACAGCGTCCCTGCCGGCAGCGGAGCCCAGGGAGTGATCGTCATCAATCCCATCAACGGCTATAGCAGCCCCAGCATTAGCGGCGTTAATAAGGGAATTACGTTGGCGTGTGCTACGATCACTCCCCTAGTCGCGATCCCTCCGGTGTGCTCGTTCTCCTACCCTTCGGGCGGAACCGGCGTGCCGATCAACGGTGTCCCCGCCACTTCAACCATCACGATCAGCACAAACGGTCCTACCATCGTCGGCGCCGTTGCTCATCGCAGAAGCCTCTACGCTCTCTGGATGCCCTTACCCATGCTGGCTCTAGTCGGCTTGGGCGCCGCCGTGGGCGGAAAGCGATCGCGGAAAGCCTGGGGCCTGCTGGCTCTCTTTGTGATCAGTGGCGCCCTGTTCCTGATGCCCGCATGCAGCAACATCACCATCACGACCTCGGCCCTGAACGGAATAACTCCCGCCAACACCTACACCTTCACCGTGATCGGCGTCGACGCCAATGGCGTGGTCTCGAGCAACACCACTTCCAGCAACAGCGCGAACCCCACGCTCAGCCTGACCGTAACCGCGCCCACAATCTAAGCCATGCGTCGGCCCTGGCATCGCGCGCCGCTTGGGCTGCTCGTGCCGTTGGCAATCGCTTCCCTGCTGTTGCCGGATTCCGGCCGCGCCGCCTCCCGCAACGACAAGCCAAAGATTCCTGCTGTGCGCTGGGATGAGGAGCGTCCTGGCTGTACTTTTTCGCGCAGCGACGACGGCCGCTACTACTACGGTTTGTGGTACGGCGACGTCGGAATCACCATGGCCGTCGATTCCCAGGAACTGGAAAAGGTTCATCGCCGGCATGAACCTTTCTTCGCCGTGCTGCTCAACGTACGTTACAAGGGCCAGGCACCGCTCGATCTCGCTGTGGAACAGATTTCCCTCGAATTCGTGAAGCATTTCCGCGTGGTCCAGACTGCCCTCGACCCCGATGGCTTCTCCCAAAAAGTGCAGAACGACGCCGACGAGTTGGATCACCAGACCGCGCGCGCGGTGGCAAAACATCCGGAACAGAAAGAGGCGAAAGAAGCCTACGTGCGGGCATTCCTGAAAGATTCGGCCGAGCTGCAGGAGTTTGTCGGCAAGAACAGTTTGCGGCCCACGCAGTTAGGGCCTGGCAATCCCGAGACCAGCGGGTGGGTGCTGTTCAGCACCGACAGTAAGTGGATCAGCGGATGGAAAAAGCAGGAAGAACTAATCCTGCGTGTGCCCCTCGCTGGAAAGATGTTCGAATTTCCCTTCAAGCTTCCGCCCAAGCCCGGGGAAGTGATCCTCCGACGCCGGCAATAAGACGGCTTCCGCCTTCCGCCTTCCGGAAGCCGCAAAGCCGGGAGGCCGCTGTTACGACGCTGCTTTCCGCGACTCCCGCTCAATTTCCGCAGCCTGATGCATGAGAATATCGCGCAGCGAAACCAGTCCCTTCAAATCCTTGCCGTCGACGATGGGCAGATGGCGAAATCCAAACTCCCGCATGATGAACAAGCATTCCTCGACGCTCTCATCGGCAGAAACCGCGCGGGGGTTCGCGGTCATCACTTCTGACACGGCGGTGGTTCCCGGAGTGCGCCCCACGGCCACCACGCGGTTCATAATGTCGCGCTCCGACAGGATGCCCGCCAGTTGTCCGTCGCGCATTACGGGCAGGGCACCGATGTTGTGCTCCATCATGAAACGCGCTGCCTCCAGCACAGTGCGCGTGATTTCAACGGAATACAGCTTGCGGTCTTTCACGAGATCGCGAAGTGTGGTCATGGCTACTCCTTCGGAACAGCGAAACCTGAGGATCCGGCCAGCCCCACGGCCAGCCCTGCGGTGGAAAATACTTTATCACATGCGCGCGGCGCTCAACAGCCCGTCCGGTAAGGGTTCCAAGACACTCCGGAATATGGAACAGCCGACTTCCCGCGCCGAAAACTGCTCCTCAATGATGAAGCACGAGATGATTCTCTTCCCCCCGGGCGTCTTCCTCGCCGAGTTCTGGGAATACGCTCTGCTCGCCGAAACCAACTTCGATTTCTAGGACGCTCGCGGAACGCATTCCCCCTCGCTCAGCCTGTATAGCTCTCGGCGAACGCGCGAGCTTGGAATATTGCAGCAAGGGCAGAAACGGCAGCATCAGCAGAAATACCACGCCCATCACCCAAAATGCCTCGACAAACGCCAGCATGGCAGCGTGCTGTTGCACCATGCCATAGATTGCTCCCAGCGCCTTTCGCGATGCCGTCACCCCGTCGATCCCGTGCGCGTAGAAGTTCGCTCGCAGCCCCTGCAGCAGCCTTGCCGTCTGCGGACTGCCGGCGGTAATGTTCGCGATCAGATGGTTCTGATGCACCTGCGTCCGCCGCGCTAGAAAAGTCGTCATCAGGGCGATACCGAAGCTGCCGCCAATATTGCGCATGAGATTAAAAATGCTGGTGGCATTCCCCATTTTCTCCGGCGAGATGTGCGACATCGCCAGCGCCATCAGCGGAATGAAAAGAAAACTAAGTGCCACTCCCTGCAATACCTGCGCCCAGAAAATATCCCAGAACCCTGCATACAGATTGAGTCCCGAGAGCTGAAACATGGTGACCGAACCCAGCACCATGCCCACCACCAGCAGCCGCCGCGGGTCCGTCTTGGTAGTCAAGTGTCCCGCCAACGGCGTGAAGATCAGCGCACCAATGCCCCGCGGAGACAGCGCCAGCCCAGAGTTATACGCGGGATATCCCATCAACGTCTGCAAATAGAGCGGCAGCAACACCAGGCTCGCATAGAGCACAAAGCCCAGCATGCTGATCAGAAACACGCCCGCGCTGAACGACCGATTCCTGAGCACCCGCAGATCCACCACGGGATGATCGGTCACCAACTCGCGAATGATCAGCGAGACTAGTCCAATCACGCACAGTGCGCCGAACGTGCGAATGTATTGCGAAGAAAACCAATCCTTGCGCTGCCCCGTATCCAGCACAATCTGCAGCGAACCGATCCCGAGCGCCAGAAACCCAATTCCCCAAAGATCCACCCTGGCGCCGCTGCGCTTCACATAATGCGGATCGAATACAAACTTGTTCATCAGGAACAAAGATAGAACCCCGATCGGCAGGTTCAGATAAAAGATCCAGCGCCAGGAATAATTGTCCGTGATCCATCCGCCCAACGTAGGCCCCAGGATCGGTGCCAGCAGAATGCCGATGCCAAAAGCCGCCATGGCATGACCATGCCGTTCCTTGGGAAAAGTTTCCAGAAGAATCGCCTGGGCCAGCGGTTGCAGTCCGCCGCCCGTCAGCCCTTGCAGCACGCGAAAAACAATCAACTGCGTAAGCGAAGTGGCCAGGCCGCAACACAGAGACGTCACCGTGAACCCGGCAACGCAGGTCAATAGCAACCGCTTCCGCCCCATGTGGTTTGCCAGCCACCCAGAAATCGGCAACACGATGGCATTCGAGACCAGGTACGACGTGACCACCCACGTACCTTCCTCGTTGGTCGAAGCCAGGTTGCCGGCAATGTGTGGAATCGAAACGTTGACGACCGTGGTGTCGAGCACTTCCATGAAGGTCGCCAGCATCACCGAGAGCGTGACGACCCACGGGTTCACGAAGCGTTGTGGACTGGCATCCACTTGTCCCTGCCGGCGGAAAAGATCCGCATTTTGAACTATTTACTATGCAGGGAACTCTGAACCCGCGCCGTGATACAGGTCACACTTTGCCCGGTAGCGGACGCCCCAGTTCTCGCGTCTTTTGCGAGAAGTGAGGCGTTTCGCCGCCTCGCACCCATTGGACCGTGCTTAGAACCGCAACTGCGGACCAAACGTAACCCGCATGTTGTTGTGCGCGCCCCCATTGAAATAGATATCGTCGCCAATTTCAGCGCGCAGACCAATCGGTCCCACAAAGGCCTCAATTCCACCACCAGGATAGACGGCGAAGTAGGTCGCACCGTTGGTTAGGCCGACCGTGTTGGTGAAACCGGCAGGTGCATTCTGATGGTTGATACTGAAGTTGTCGAATCCAACCTTGCCCGTTACAAATACGCGAAATGGTCCCGACCCCGTCTGCAATTTCGGTCCGAAGAATCCGTGCAGGGTTCGGAAGCTTGAGTTCACCGTTGTGCTCGTGACACCATTGGTGAAAGTGTTGGTGTAGTTCTTCTTAAAATCGTAAGCCATCTCGGCTTCCAATTGAAAACTGGAGTTGAGATTGAAGGCCGCGCGTCCACCGACACCCAGGAAGTTGCTGACGGGCGCGGCATTGTTGTTAAGCCGGAAGTAGTCGACAAAAGCACCCACTTCGGCATGGTCCGAGTCTTGCGCCATCAGCATCGGGACGGCCAAGAATATCGACGCTATAAAGAAACCGAAACAACGTTTCATCTTCATTCACTCCTCGTTAAGTTTGTGCCCTGGCACACTTCTCCCGGTTCAACGGCAGAGAGCGAGCGGAGAGCACAGCGGCAGGTACCGGTATGGATGCGATTTTGATCCGGCAAGGTTGGACGAGACGGGGCGGCACATCAAGTACACCGCGGGGAAAAATCCTGTAGAAGTTCAGTGAAAATCCGATTGTGTAAGAACAGCAAAAACGGCGCGGATCAAGGCTCCGCGCCGCTTCTCTCGCCCTAATGCAATTTCATTATTGCAGATGATTCAACCGCGAAGGAGTCGCATCGGCCGTGCTGCTGTCGGAGCGCGGAGTCATCGAGACCACAATATATTCGCGCTCTTTGCCGCCCTCATCTTCCACACGCAACAACATTTTGTCCTTTTGCAAGCGAAATTGCGCCTGCTCGCCCACCGGCAAGAGCACGGGATGCTTCTCATCCCGCGGACGAATGCGATAAATCACTCTCTCCGCCTGCAGAACATACTCCTGACAGAGAACTTCCTGAGTCTTCTTGTTGCCGGAATCATTGCCTAACACTTCCCCGGCGAAGCTGGTCGCGTCTTTCTCTGCCGTTCCGCACTGCACCGAATCCATCTGCACGAGCTTTCCAGTTTGATAAGGCTTGGGCTCCTTGGCATAAGCCGCCGAAGCCAAGCCGACGATGACACATAGCATCCACTTAGAACGCATACACTCGCCCCCAGAAAAATAGTGAACCCATGAAAGTCGCCGAGGCGAAAGGATCCCTCGCTACTGAGTATTTTTCTATGGACTGGGAGGAGAAGACAGGTCACCGGAGTAATGGCCCTGAAGTTACTTTGAGAGTTTGTTGGTGAGCCGCCTCATGCCGTCGGGTGCATTTTCTGTTCTGATGGTGAATTCTTATTCGGATGGTGTCATCCTGAGCGAAGCCGTTTTTCAGGCAGAGCGAAGGATCTCGCGCGGAGGACATTACGCTAGGAAAAGCCACGCACTCCGGCTAACCTGCGCCGAATTCGAATGACGCCTTCAAGACGAGATTATCGTTCCGCCACTTCTTCCAACATCCGAAAGAATGCCGGATAAGAAATCGCCGCCGACTCCGCCCCTCGAATAACCGTTTCGCCGTTCGCTCGCAGGCCGGCGACCGCGAACGCCATCGCAATGCGGTGATCCCCAAACGAGTCGAGCTCTGCCCCGTGCAGCGTCTGTCCTCCGGGAATCGTGAGCCCGTCTTCGCGCTCTTCCACCTGCGCACCCATGAGACGCAGATTGGTGGCCACGGCCACGATGCGGTCCGATTCTTTCACCCGCAGTTCCTTGGCGTCCCGCACCTCAATTCCCTGCTCCGTGTATGGCGCGATCGCCGCCAGCACCGGAATCTCGTCAATCAGCGCGGCCGAATCCGCCCCGGCAATCGTGGTGCCCTTAAGCGCGCCGCCTTCGACCTGCAGCGTTCCCACCATTTCGCCGTGAATCTCATTCAGTTGCGTCACCGAGATCCGCAGTCCCATCTGCATCAGTATGTCGAGTAGCCGTGCCCGCGTCGGATTCATCAACAGACTCGGGATCGTCAGCGCGGATCCTGGAAACAAAGCTGCCGCGCACAGAAAAAATGCCGCGCTCGAGAGATCGCCCGGGATGCGGGCTTCAATCCCCCGCAACTGCTGCCCGCCGCGAATGCGTACTTCACTCCCCTGTCCCACACTTCTGCGATCGAGCTTCACCCCAAACGCTCGCAACGCCACTTCCCCGTGATCGCGCGTGCGCATCGCTTCTTCGATCCGTGTCTCCCCCTCCGCAAATAATCCCGCAAACAATAAACAAGATTTCACCTGCGCGCTAGCCACCGGCATTTTGTAGTCGATCGCTTTCAGCGCCCCGCCCGTAATGCGCAACGGCGGCTTCCCCCCGTGCGATCCAATCTGCGCGCCCATCGCGGAAAGCGGCTTGATGATGCGCTCCATAGGCCGCCGTGACAGCGATTCATCACCCACCATTTCGCAGCTGAATTTCTGCCCCGCCACAATCCCGCTCAACATGCGCATCGTAGAACCCGAGTTCCCGCAATCGAGCGCGCTCGCAGATGCGGCCAGCGCCAGGCCGCGTCCCTTCACTTCGATGGTGTTGTCTGCCCCGTCTTTGCGCTCCCACTCGACCCCCAACGAACGCATGCAACCCAGGGTGCTCGCACAGTCCGCTCCAGTAGAATAATTCTCCAGCCGCGACGCTCCCTCGGCGATTCCAGCCAACATGGCATAGCGATGAGAAATGGATTTGTCTCCCGGCAGTCGCACACTGCCGCGCACGTTGCGTGCCGGACGCACCCTCACCTGCGACTCGTTTTTCATTCTGAAATCAATATAAAGGATGGAGAATTGCAGATTGCTGCTTTTAGATTGTTGATTGAAAGGATCTCGGATTGCCGCCGTTTTCAATCTGCCATCTGCAATCAACAATCTGAAATCAGCGATTTCCTAGGCCATCGCCTTGGCCTCAGCCGTGACTTCTTTCAAAATCTCGGCCGGCACTTCCTTCAAGGTTACGCCAAACTCAAACATCGGCGTTTCCGTCCCGCGCCCCCAGCGCGCCACTTCCCAGTGCGCTCGTACAAACTTCACGTCCGTATGCGCCGTCAGATCGAGCAGCAGCGGCCACTCTCCACAATAAAACTTCTGTGGAAACGCCGCAATCGACTTCGCACCCCAAACCGCACCATCCGCCGAACCGTAGATGCTGAGGTCGAGCGACTCCTGCTCGATGATCTTTGTGATCGCCAGCGTCACCAGGAACACCCGATTGCCAGCGCCACTCACATCCACGCTGGCTCCATCACCCTTAGCGCTGGCAGCCGTCTTCGCAGGAACCAAAACCGTATCCGTCATGGCGAGAGGATTGTAGCAAATTGCAAGAGGCGAGAGGGCGAGCAGAACATCATCTCGCGGAAGAGGGGAAGATCATTAAGGGATTCGGTTCACGAATGTTGAGGACCGTCCAACGCCGGCCGAGACGGACGATTTTCCTCCGCATTGACCGCAATCCGCTTCGACTTGCGATACACGTTGACTACCGCAATCGTCCAGAAAGGAACCAAGTCGACCCCCGGCACAAGCTTGGCAAAAAACGACGGCAGAAATTCCCAGTGCCATCCCAACAGATGAACCATCAACGCCCCCACCCCGAAGTCCAGCACGTCATCGGCAGGCGACAACGCCCCTTCGACGAATAGCGGAAACACGGCAATCTGCAGCGCATCCGCAATGATCGCCAAGATCATTGCCGCTCGAAAGCGCGGCCCCGCCGAAATCGTGATCGTATCGTCCGTCATGACAAAAGAGATTCCGTCTTGACCCATTCTAAACGATCCATCGCGCTGCTAGCGGTAGAGGTTTAACGCAAAGGTAGGATAATTGGCTCCTCAGGTAGGACTCGAATCAACACTTGAACGTAGTTTCAACAACATGCAGGTCAGCGGATGACACCTAAGACCACGAAAAGCAGCCTAAGACATGCGAACAGAGCGCAAACAGAGCGCACGTTGGTCGCAGCTGTTGTCGTATGAAGGACCCTATAGCACACCCTATAACGCCGCACATTCCCACCAACTGGGGCTACTTCCCTGATCCTCAGGGATGCCCTCGCCAGAAGCGAGGCTTTTTATGGCAAATCATTGTTTTTCGATATCGCTAACAGAGACGCGCTTTACTTTTCGCCCGATGACTTCCAACTCAAGCTGTGTCACAACCTCCCGGTGAACCATCCTCAGCCGTGTGGTCGGATAGTCCTCTCTTGGCCAGTCCAGATCACTTTCGTATTCAGCTTCGATCTCAAGTTCTGCCCAGAGAGTTACTCCGACTAAGAGTGCACCAGCGGTCATATCGGAGACAAAAAAATCTTGTACCTCGGACTGGACTACCTGAATGAGATTTGCATATCCTGTAAAGTTCTCTCCTCTGTCGCCATACCGACTAAGGAAACGATCCTCGTGACCCCTGATGTAGTTTTCGATCGCTTCTTCAACCTGCTGCGTTTGGACCTGTTCCGTCACCCAATTCTCATCCACCCACGAGGCACGGCGATGGTGAGCTTTCAAGAATTCATCGATTCCTAGGTAGACCTCAACCTTACCGGGTACGGTTTTGAGGTCCCTCTCCAAGCCTTTGCGAAGAGACCCTACGTCAAAAAATGCCCGCTTGTCACCACTGACGAATGCAACTTCTTGCTGTGGGCCCGTGCTGAGGACGCAGAGCCATACGAGCACGTCTCTTGCCTCCTCGCCCTTCGGAGACGCTGGCGGAATTCTATTTGCCAGTCTCCGAACCAGTTCTTTGAAATCTCCAGGCGAGTTCTCGACGATTTTTACCTTGGCTGCAGAACGCTCAAGTTGGGCCCTATAGCTTGCAACGGCGTCTTCAACATCAATCTTTGGGTTCTTCGCGGGTGCAAAACCCGGAACGAGACGCTTCAAATCCTCATTGGCGCTGCTGACTCTCTGGCGAGCTTCCTCTATCTCCCTTCGACATTGAGCGCAAAGTTCTTCAAGGACGACACTCGGAAGAAGTAAGCGAGCTTTTGTCCGAGAAAGGTATTCTTGAAGGGACCCAAAGGCGGGGCTATTCAGACCGCTGGCCCGTATCGCGCTCGAATCTAGCAAAACGTCCATTTGGGAAGGTAGTGTACTGCGACGGCGGGACACGGACAAAAGGCGAACAATTCCCACCGTCAGGGGTTCATCCATTTTCTAAGTGAGTATGGTGCGCCTTGAGAGATTCGAACTCCCGACCTTCTGGTTGGTAGCCAAGCGGTCGAATCCCACATCTCGTTGGCCTAGAATCGCTTACGAATTCTCAGGGCGCGTCTAATTGTCCCCCAGTTGTCCCCCAATCGACTCGAAGAACCAGACTGGAATCGAGATCGTCTTGCCGGACTTCCTCCCGACCACGCTGAGCTTGATCTGGCGGTAGCGAGACAGGCGGGCTTTCAGATCGTTGCTCGTCATTTGATGGCTCCGTACTTCTTCAATATCTCAGTGGTTCTCTCAATCGGCAGCGCCCCGACCGTGTGCCCCCGTCCAGTGATCGTCGTTGCCCGGAACAAGGAATTGTAGACCGCTTCCTCAGTGGCTTCGATCACCGCCAGAAACAAGGGCGACACCGCGTCGTTCGCCAGCAACTCTATGTGCCGGGTTGACGCCTTGTCCTCCGAGCGTATGCGCACCTGCGGTGCCGTTGAGAACGCAATCGCATAGTCGCCGCTGCCGTTCGACCCCGCAGCGCCCGTGCGACCCAGCCCCAGCATTGCCCTTGCCGCCATACGCTTCAGGTTCCGTGCGTCCACGGGCGCGTCGGTCGCGATGACGACCATCACCGACCCGTTTCCCCGGTCTGCGCCACTGCCTCTTTGCTGAAGCTCTTCGCGCAGGTAATAGCGACCCAGTTCTCGCCCAACGGGAACACCTGCGATGGTGAGCACGCCGCCGAAGTTCGTCTGGACGAGGACGCCGACCGTGTAGCCGCCCAGCTTCGCAGGCAAGCGGCGGGAGGAAGTTCCGATGCCGCCCTTGAGCCCGAATGCCACCGTCCCAGTACCCGCGCCAACCGAGCCTTCTTCGACCGCTCCAGTCTTGGCGTTCTTGATGGCGGCGAAAACGTCCTCCCGCGTGATGTGCCGTCCCCGGATGTCATTCAAATAGCCGTCGTTCGTTTCGCCAACCAGCGGGTTAATGGACTCGACATCCTCGTTTCCGGGCAAAGCCAGCATGTAGTCGATGAGCGCGTCGGCCACACGCGGCACGCTCAAGGTGGACGTGAGCAGGATCGGGGTCTCGATCTCGCCCAGTTCGTTCACTTGGGTCGAACCAGCCAGCTTGCCGAAGGCGTTGCCGACGAAAACCGCGCCCGGCACCTTCTCGCGGAACAGATTGCCGGGATGCGGCAGGATCGCGGTCACGCCAGTGCGAACGTCTTCGCCACGGATCATGGTCGTGTGCCCGACCTCGACGCCAGCAACGTCCGTGATGGCGTCGAGCGGCCCGGCAGGGAGGATGCCGACTTTCAGCCCCAAGTCCGAGGCACGGGGTCGTGCATTGGAAGGCATGTTCTGGGCGACGGTAGCGGCGGTCACCAGCAAGCTCACCACGGCTGCCAGAATCTTCTTGGTCATCGCACTGGATTATATCTGCGGCTCGCGTTTGTAGTCGTGGAGAACGTGGCTCATCGCTTTATACCTTCTGACGCACTCGAACTGCCGCTCAGGAAAGTGTACGATGGCTGCCGTCTTTGTCTCCGAGAGGCTTTCCATGAAGCGAACGACAGCCGCGATGTGTACGACTCTCATTACCCTCCTTGCCATTGCCGGATCAACGACGGCACAGTCGCCGAAACCAACAGAACTTGAATCTGAACTCAGAAACGTCTTGCGCGAACGCTGGGCGGCTCTCGCTCGGAACGATGTGAAGGCCTATAGTGCCTTTCTCGACGATGATGTCCTGATTCCAGACAACGGTTTGGTCTATGACAAGAAGACCTTGATCGAACGGGCTCGCACTCTCAAGGAAACCAGCAGCGACCTACGTGATGTTCACGTGCACGGTTACAAGGACGCCGCCGTGATGGTCTATCGCACCACCTCACATGTGCCGTTTGCTGGCCAAGAGTTTACCGAAGAGCTAAGAATTGTTGAAACTTACGTGAAACGGAATGGACGCTGGCTCTTGACGGCACGCGCTGAGAGCGAAATCCCGAACGCGAATCGCGTGCCCGCAAAGGTTGCTCCTGAGGTTCTGGACGCCTACGTGGGCGAGTATGAGCTTAGTCCGGGCAAAGTTGTGAAGATTACTCGCCAAGGGGACAGCCTGATGGAACAGGAACCTGATGACCCGAAGCCCGAAGCAGATTTGCCACTCTCGGCAAGCACCTTCTTCCAGCGCGAGCAACCCGGCGTTCTGACCTTTACGAGGTCACCAGACGGTAAGGTTGACAAATACGTGCTGTGGATTTACGACACCACCATCACTGGCAAGAAGATCAAATAAGCGCGGTGTCCAACAAAAAGTCATTGAAGCCGTCCCGTTTGACCGTTGCCGTGCTTATGTTAGATATTGTAGACGGCATGGACGTTGAACGCATCATTGCCGAAATCGAGCAGCTACAGGAAATGTTCGAAGCGCCGGACATTAGGCCGCTCAGCGCAAGCGACATCTCGGCTGCCAATCGAAGGCACGATGAGACGCTCGCCCATAGCCCGTGGTTTCGGCTGTGGCAGCGTTATGGCGTCTGTTGCCGAGCGGAGTCGCCAGTGCTGCGGCTAGACGAATAAACAGCTAATTGGCACTCATTCATTCTCGGTGTGAGCAATTAGACGACGTGAACTTCAGACAAGGCTTCGACAGGCTCAGAGCCCAATAGACTGCGAGGGAAAGTCTGCATTAGCCTAAGCGGGTACCCATCCGAACCGGGGAAAGTCAAGACGGGAGGCGTTCAATGAGGCTTTCTGCATGTTGGAAACCAAGTCTAATTCTGCTTGCCTTCGCTGCTGCTGGGACTGCTTCACCGAAAGCAGCCGTGTCGGTTGATACTGCGGCAATCGCCAAAACAATCAAGGCGGACGTCGCTCAACTCGTCGCTGGGCTCAATGCCCACGATGTAGCCAAGACGACCGCTTATGACGCCCCGAATATCATCTCGATGGAATGCGGCAGTCCCTCAACCATTGGGGTCGAAGCCGATAGAGAGGGCTTCAAGACGGGCTTTGCCCACGACCCCTTTTGGAGAGTCAGTCTCATTGACGAGACCGTAGATGTTGCGAGCAGCGGAGACTTGGCGGTCTACCGTGGCACCTATAACGAAGACAACAGTCGTGCAGGTGTGCTGATGACCCATAAGACGAACTTCATTGCGGAGTTCAAGCGTCAAAGTGACGGATCGTGGAGGATCGTCTGGTACAGCGTTTCCAACATGGAGCAATCGCATCCGAAGTAATTCGGGACGCGACTAACGAGGCAGCATCCGAGCCGGGAGATTATGGCAGATCGCGACCTTCCCCTCCTCCGAACAGTGACTTCCGCACAGACGAAGATTAGTGCAGGAACCACCCAATCGCTACCGCGACTATGACCAGCTTTACTAACCAACCCGTCGCGTATGACATCACAAAAACGCGATGCAGTTTCATAAATGCAGCGTTGGTGAGGATCAGCGGCAAGGGGGCAATCAACCATACGGCAACCGCTAGTTTGACCGCGCTTGCCACGGAATGAAGACCCAGCCGGGCGGCGACACAGGCAAAAATGCCGCAGGTCAGGAAAGGCAGCGGACTCGTCAAGGCAATCGCTCTGCTTTCATTTCCCTGACGCCAAATCTCCGGGTACGTGTACCGCCGATGGAGCCAGTCGCCAGCGAAAAACCAATCGGTGAGCGACGAGACGATACCAGTGCCGACGACGATCAACGCAAGCCGTGCCCAGTTCATAGCACCCTCGGTGAATGGAGCAGAAGTGTTCGTGATTATATCTTTTGTGCGAACGCGATTATCGACTGAACCACGCTAGCTCGCCGAGGCTACAAGAACTTCGGAAGTGACGCCCCAGCTTGTCAACTTGATCTGGTGGTTGGGACTCCAGCCGTTGGATTGCAGATAGTCCGACAGTTCGATGGGATGGCAGCCGCCCACGATGCCCGGACTGAGCCGCCACAAGCGTTGCCAGCCCCAGCAGACTGCACGGGAGAGGGGAGACGCACCGAACGTCATGCTTACCAGACAGAGCTTGCCTCCGGGCACGAGCACGCGGTGAGCCTCTGACAAGAGTCGCTCGATGAAGTCGGGGGCAAGTAGATCGAGGACGTAGGTCGAAACGAAGCGGTCGAAGCTGCTGTCTGGCTCAGGTATGCGGGGGGAACCGTCAGTCTGATAAACACGTGCACGTCCTGACCACGGCTTCAGACGCGACAGCGCAAGCGAAACCATTGTGCTGCTGATGTCAACCCCGACGTAGCGGGCGTCAGCGGGCAGACTGTGTTGCAAGAGACCTGCGGCAAATGCCCCCGTGCCACAGCCGAATTCGAAGACGGAATGCGCTGAGCCGAAACCAGCATGTGCGATCAGTTGGCTGGTAGCGGGATTCTCGTAAAAGCGTTGCCAATCCTGCCCAGAGCCAAGGCGGTCATAGAAACGCTTCGCCTTTTCCGGCTCAAGGTAGCGACTGGATGGCTCGCGAACGCTCACACGCGAATCTTAGCAGCCTCCGCTTTCAGCAGCCCGTTTGTCACTCAGTTGCCGGGCTTAGCAAACTGATTGTAGAGCCAAGCAAAGACTGCCCCAGCGATGAAACCATCGACGGCTCCATAGAGAGTCCCGACGATAACCTCTGCAATGCTGCGAGTCGCATGGTAGCCGGGGTAGACCGACGCCATTGTCTGGAGGAATTGCTGACCATAGCCGCCCCAGATCAAGTTCGCTAGACCCGTGCCCAGCATCGCAAATCCCCAAAGGATTCCAGATGCCATTGCCAGACCCTTTACGCTTAATTTCATGGCTTGCTCCTCTTCTTAGATTCTACGACCCCTAGCCGACCGCCAGCCGTGCGGACGGACAGGCAGTCCTGCCTCGCGCATACAATGACGGCATGAAAGACCTGAAGAATCGAATCGCCCTTGTGACGGGCGGCAGTCGAGGAATCGGAGCCGCAGTCGCCATCGCGTTGGCTAACGCGGGCGCTGATATCGCTGTGAACTACCGTGAGCGAGCCGACGCCGCAAATGCGGTCTGTGGCGAAATCGCCGAGATGGGGCGGAAGGCAATCGCGGTTCAGGCTGACGTGTCCGTCGCCGCCGACGTGAAGCGCATGGTCGCGGAAGTCGAGGCGAACATCGGAGGCATCGACATCCTCGTCAACAACGCAGCCATCGCCCATCCGCGCAAATTGGAAGAGATCACGGAAACGGAATGGGACGAAGTTCTCACGGTCAATCTAAAGTCTGTATTCTTGGTGACACAGGCGGTGATCGGCGGGATGCGGCAAAGAAAATGGGGGCGGATCGTCAATTTGTCCTCTGTTGCCGCACAGACAGGCGGGGCTGTAGGGGCGCATTACGCTGCGTCCAAGGCGGGAATCATAGGGCTGACGCACTCTTGCGCCTCGGCGTTCATAAGAGAGGGAATCACCGTCAACGCCATCGCTCCCGCGCTGATCGAGACGGATATGGTAACCAGCAACCCGAATGCGAACCCAAATCTTATTCCGATGGGGCATTTCGGCTCGGTTGACGACGTGGCTTCGGTGGCGGTGATGCTCGCGATGAATGACTACATGACCGGGCAGACGATTTCGGTGAATGGTGGTTGGTATATGAGCTAAGGAAAGGAAGTCGCAAAAGAAAAACCACCACAG
Organism: uncultured Acidobacteriaceae bacterium; assembly: GCA_963707205.1. Lineage (GTDB taxonomy): Bacteria > Acidobacteriota > Terriglobia > Terriglobales > Acidobacteriaceae > Sulfotelmatobacter. The sequence goes on along the minus strand of CAVPQE010000019.1, from coordinate 1,720 downwards.
GAGAGGCTCATTCGGCTGGGAAAAGTTCGTCGAACAAACGCTTGAGTAACTGGTCGTATGCAAGAGAGCCATGCTCTTGCACGTAGCGGCGTTCCGAAGACTGGACTGGGTTCTCCTCCGCATGTGCTGCCAACAGAACACCCCTCTTTGTTTGTGGCGTCGAGCCCGCCGAGTGATTCTTGATCTGCTCGGACACCAGCACGCCCCTTTTCACACGGTCGCGTGCGCTGCGGAGATTCTGAAATCGATAGAGGTCGTAAATGACCCGAATCGCTTCAATTGCTCGGCAGCCATCAGCGACCTTGCCGTCCGTTCCTACCGCGTAAATGTTCGGCATCGTCCAGATCGTTTGGTTACTGCGACCCCACAGATGCTCGGCCACAGTGTACTCTGCATCGCGCATGTTATGAATCTCAGCGGCAGTAACAAGAGCCTCCTCCGGCGCTCCAATCTCGCGAACGTATTGATTCCATACATCGACAATGCGCTGCTCAGGGATGCGGTTGGCAGAGTGGCGAACGGATTGGTATTCGGCTTTCGCAACTCGCTGATTGATGCCGATGGCGAGCCACGCAGACGGGGTTTCCTTGGAGAACAGAGCCGCGATCTCCTCAACGATACCTTCGGCATCAGCCTCCGACTGAACTTGCGCGGCAAGATCGTTGATCCGGATAGCGGCCTGTCTGTGCCGCTCATATTCTTCATGAGCACGTTGCTGCATATTCGTCGCGGAATCAGCCGAGCCGCCGTTCTGCTGACCCGCAAGAAGTAGTGCCAAGGCTAGGAAAAGCACCATCGTGGAAAATCCCGAAGCGTTTTCAAACCAGACGGTCAATAATAAGCCGAAAAGCCGTTGGCGATCAGCAACATCCGCAGGGCTTGCCCCGCATAGCTTCCCGCCCTTCCCAAACCACGAGCGGAACAATCGCTAACGCCGCAACCGAGTCCGCCCACGCCACGCGCCAAACAGCATTCACAACCAATCCCACCAAGGCGATTAGGGAAAGGTATCCGCAGAGTGCCGACTCCGCTGCGTCCGCTCTGAGGGCTGCACTGCCCGTCACGGTTGAGAGCCGCCGCTTCTCCCTTGCAAGCAGAGGCATGCACACGGCTGCCGCTATCAGAATGGCGATTCCGAGAAGCGTTGGTTTGGGCTCACCGTGTCCGAGCAATATCGTGACGGAAGCAGCGACAACACATGCGGCGAGGGCGAACAGCAACACTCCCGCGATCTGGGCTGCTCTGCGCTCGGCGTGTTCTTGCGCAGCACTGGCGCGGAATCGCCAAAGCACAACGACCGCTGACATGAGTTCAACGGCACTGTCTCCACCAAACGCAAGCAGTGCAGGACTCCGTGCCCGCCATGCGGCAAAGAGTGATACGTTCTCGGCGGCTACCTGATGATCTTTTGGACATTGAAGAGCAACAGTTTCGCTGCCAGTACGATTCGAGTCGAGGCTGACCAGAGAGTGATTTCCACTGAACCCTATGGCATCGTCCGCCATCCCATGTATATGGGCGTGGATATATGGTTGTTGTTCACGCCCGTGGCGCTCGGTTCGTACTTCGCCTTACCTGTTTTTGCCCTCCTCATCCCACTCATCGTTGTTCGCCTGCTCAATGAGGAAAAGGTTCTTCGCCAAGAACTGCCCGGCTACTCTGAATATTGCCTGCACACTCGCTTCCGGCTCGTCCCATTTCTCTGGTAAGAGATTCATTC
>CAVPQE010000018.1:0-267902 GCA_963707205.1 uncultured Acidobacteriaceae bacterium | reverse complement strand
GCATCGAGTACAAAGATAAGTTCGAAGAGCACCACGTTCCGGGCGCGTCCTTCAGCTTCGATCACGTGCCGATTCCACGACATCCTGATCAATACGCCAACCCGCGCCACGCCGAAATTTTCTTCTCTCTACTTCATCATGACCGGCCTGCACGCGCTGCACATGATTGTGGGACTCGGTATTTTCTCCTGGCTTTTGGTCATGGCGTGGAAAGGCCGCTTCACTCCCGAATATCACACGCCCGTCGAAATATGTGGACTCTACTGGCACTTCGTCGACATTGTCTGGATCTACCTGTTCCCGTTGCTCTACTTGATCGACCGGCACCCATAATGCTGGTTATGTCTGAGGCGTTATATGTCTGAAAACTCAAAATCCTCGCCGCTGAAAATGTATTTTGGCATCTGGATCACTTTGCTCCTGTGTACGTTCCTTACCTACAAGGCGGCGTTCGTCGAACTCGGCCGCTTCAATGCCGCCGTAGCTCTGACCATCGCCACCATCAAAGCCCTTCTCGTGGCCCTCTTCTTTATGCACATCAAGGGCGCTCACGAAAAGTTGCTCAAGCTGGTCGTCATCTCGACCGTTTTCTTCCTCTTCATTCTTATAGCCCTCTCCATGGCCGACTACGGCACGCGCACCTGGAGCTAGGCGACATAAGAGATCCATGTGGGGACAGCCGCCCTCGGCTGTCCGCCGGGTGCAGCCCGGCAGTTGCTGGGCGATGATCACTCCGTAGCTTCCCAATCTGCGGTATACTCGCGCCGTCGTTTTTCCCATCACGTGAGCACGAGGTGATTTATGGCGTTCTGCAATTCTTGCGGCGCAACTCTGAACCCGGGAACAAAGTTCTGCAACAAGTGCGGTGCTGCCGTAGCTGTCGGCGCATCTTCTCCGGGCGTCACGTCGACGGCTCCTCCGCCTGCTCCGGCTCCCACGGGCGGCGGCAGCGCTCTCAAAGTTATCCTCATCGTCGTTGCCGTGATCGTCGGCATCGGCATCCTTGGCATTGCGACGGTCGGTATCATCGGGTATCGCATCGCCAAGAGCTCTCACGTGTCTCAGAATGGCGATCACGTGAAGGTGGAGACCCCGTTCGGCTCGGTGGAAACGTCCAAGGATCCGGACCAGGCCGCCAAAGATTTGGGGGTGGATCTCTATCCAGGAGCGCAAGTTCAGCGGAACGGCGCATCCTCCGCGGCCTTTGGCGGCATCCGCACTGTGACGGCCATGTTTGAAACCAGCGACGCGCCGGACAAGGTTTGCAGCTTCTACAAATCAAGGTTCCCCGGCGCCATGGTGACGACTTCTGATCGGAACCACTGCACCATCGTTTCCAATAATCAGAAGAACATGATTACCGTCAACATCCAGGCCAGTGGCGACACCACCAAGCTTCAGATCACCAACGTGAGCAAGAAGTCTTCCGACTAAGAAACCCGGCCCATGCAAGATAGAGTGTCAGATTCCGTACCGGTCCCGAAGTCCTCACGAACTGACGCTTCGGGACTGGCCGAAGCTCTGCGCTCGCGCGTTCGCGGTGAAGTTCGCTTTGACCAGGGCAGCCGCGCTCTGTACGCAACCGACGGCTCGAACTACCGCCAGGTTCCCATCGGCGTAGTTCTTCCGCACGATGCCGACGACGTGCTAGCCGCAATTTCTGTTTGCCGCGAATTTGGAGCGCCGCTGCTTTGTCGCGGGGGCGGCACATCGCTCGCCGGCCAGTGCTGCAATGTCGCCGTCGTGCTGGATTTTTCCAAGTACATGGCAAAAATCCTCGAGATCGACCCCGCTCGCCGCATCGCTCGCGTGCAGCCCGGCCTTGTGCTCGATCACCTGCGCAATGCCGCCGAGAAGCATCACCTCACCTTCGCTCCCGATCCTGCGAGCCACGACCGCTGCACTATCGGTGGCATGATCGGAAACAATTCCTGTGGCGTCCACTCCGTGATGGCGGGCAAGACCGACGACAACATCGAGGAACTCGAAATCGTCACATTCGACGGCGTGCAGATGAGAGTGGGCCCGACTTCCGCTGACGATCTGCAACGCATCAGCGCCGAATCCGGACGCCGTGGCCAGATCTACCGCACTCTGAAAAACATTTCCGAACAATACGCGGATCTCATCCGCCAGCGATTTCCCAGCATTCCGCGCCGCGTCTCCGGCTACAACCTGAATTACCTGCTGCCGGAAAGTGGCTTTCATGTCGCGCGAGCGCTCGTCGGCTCAGAAGGCACCTGTGCCACAATCCTCGAAGCCACTTGTCGCCTCGTCGAGAGTCCTCCAGAACGCGTTCTGCTGGTCGTGGCCTATCCTGATATTTATCAGTGTGCCGATCATGTCCCGGAAATCATGGCGCACAAACCCATCGGCCTCGAAGGCTTCGACGATCTTCTCGTCTATTACACGCGCACCAAGCGCATGAATTCCGAAGGACTCGCTCTTCTTCCGGAAGGCGAAGGCTGGCTCATGGTCGAGTTCGGAGGCCAGACGGCGCGGGAAGCCGAGTCTCAAGCTCGCGGTCTGATTGACGCGCTCAACCGCAGCGCCAGCCCTCCGAACGTGCGCCTCTACGCGGGCCCGCAAGCCAAGCGCATTTGGGAGATTCGCGAGGCCAGTCTCGGCGCGACCTCGCACGTCCCCGGAGAACCGCTGAACTGGGAAGGCTGGGAAGACGCCGCTGTCGCTCCCGAAAAACTGGGCGGCTATCTTCGCGACCTGCGCAAGATGATGGCCGCGTTCGGCTACAAAGGCTCGCTCTACGGTCACTTCGGTCACGCCTGCGTGCACACGCGACTCAACTTCGATCTGCAATCCAAAGATGGAATCGCCAAGTTCCGCAAGTTCGTGGAAGAGGCTGCCGATCTTGTCGTCAGCTACGGCGGTTCGCTCTCCGGCGAACACGGCGACGGACAAGCCCGCGCCGAACTGCTTCCAAAAATGTTTGGCCCGGAATTGATGCAGGCGTTCCGCAAGTTCAAGTCCGCATGGGACCCGGATTGGAAAATGAATCCGGGCAAGCTCATCGATCCTTACAAACTCGACGAGAATCTTCGCCTCGGCGCCAACTACGCTCCGTGGGATCCGGAGACGCGCTTCCAGTTTCCCGCCGATCATGGCAGCTTGTCGCACGCCGCTCTGCGCTGCGTAGGCGTGGGCAAATGCCGTCGCGAAGAAGGCGGCGTGATGTGTCCCAGTTGGCGCGCCACACACGAAGAGGAACATTCCACTCGCGGCCGCGCTCACCTGCTCTGGGAGATGACTCAAGGCGAAGTCATCCGCGACGGCTGGCGTAGCGAAGAGGTCAAGCAGTCGCTCGATCTTTGCCTCGCCTGCAAGGGATGCAAGAGCGATTGTCCGGTGAGCGCCGACGTCGCGACTTACAAAGCTGAATTCCTCTCTCATTACTATGAAGGCCGCGTCCGCCCGCGCAGCGCCTACGCCTTCGGCAACATCGACCTGTGGGCGCGCCTGGCGTCGAACGTTCCCGGCCTCGTCAATCTGACCACGCAGTTACCATTCCTGCGCGACATCGCGAAGCTGGTTGCCGGGATTCCGCAGCAACGCAACATTCCCGCCTTCGCACCCGAAACTTTCAAAAGTTGGTTTCGGCGCACCCACGGAAGAATCGGCACGCATGCGGAAAAAGGCCCGGCAATTGCTCCGCCGTGGAAGAGCGGGTGGAAGAGCGGCTCTCCAGGGCCGCGTAACGTGCACGAATCGAGTTGGGCTTTAGCCCCTGAGGGCCGCACCGTTCTTCTCTGGCCCGATACGTTTACTAACTACTTCCTGCCAGCAACCGCCAAAGCCGCGGTCGACGTTCTCGAAACTGCCGGATACCAAGTGATCCTTCCGCAGGCGAATCTCTGTTGCGGCCGTCCTCTTTACGACTTCGGCATGCTTGACCGCGCGGAATCCTTGCTGCTCGATATCCTCGACGCACTTTCGCCCGAGATCGAAGCAGGAATCCCAGTCGTCGGACTGGAGCCAAGTTGCGTCGCAGTCTTCCGCGACGAACTGCTTAACTTCTTCCCGCACGACGAACGCGCGCAAGCGCTGGCGCGGCAGACGTTTCTGCTCAGCGAGTTTCTCGAAAGCAACTCCGTAAATTCTCCACTGCCTCGCTTCGAACGCAAGGCGCTGCTGCACGGACACTGCCATCACAAGTCCATCATGAAGATGACCGCCGAAGAGTCGCTGCTGCGGCGCATCGGCATCGATTTCCAGTCTCCCGCTCCGGGATGCTGCGGGATGGCTGGCTCCTTCGGCTTCGAGCACGATAAGTACGACATCTCCGCGGCCATCGGCGAACTCGAACTTTTGCCCGCAGTCCGGAAGGCGCCGTCGGACTGGCTCATCATCGCGGATGGATTCAGTTGCCGCGAGCAGATCGCGCAGGGAACTGGGCGTCATGCGCTTCATTTGGCCGAAGTCCTGCAGATGGCTCTCGATCCTTCTCAGCTTGCCGACGATCCGTTCCCGGAGTCACGGCTGGCTGGCCAGCGAGAGGCCGAGGTCCGCTCCTCGATGAAGCGCGCTGGACTGGGCTTGGGAGCGCTGGCTGCAGGGGGTTTGCTGCTCTGGCGATTCGGCCGAAGCCTCTGAGTTATCATCCACTTACACCTCACATTAGCTTAAAGCGAATCCGCGCCTATGGTCCAACTGCCGGCTTTCTGGGACAATGGACTCTGCTTCTTCGTCGCGCATCTTTCCTCAGCGTCTCAGGTTTGTCATTCCGACCCTGAGCAGCGCGAAGGGGGAGGAATCTGTTGTTCGCTCGAATCCGCGACGGGTTCTTATGGATCACGAACTCACAACCGTGGTCGGCAATGAGGCGGCCTCCGCGCAGGCTCAGTTGGCAGCTCCGCTGTCCGCTGCAGCGCCGTTACGCGGGTCGGTCCTGGTTCTGATTCAGTTCGATGTTTGCGAGGAGATTCGGCTCGACGTGCTGCGCAACATCTTCGGCGCGCGCACGGCGGACGCCAGCTTCAAGCATCAGGCTCCGGGATACGTTCGCTACCAGCGTCCTCCAGTGGAGGAGAGGCTTGAGCCGCTGATTCTGGAGAGCGGAGAGCGGCTTGAGGGGCAGATCAAGTACTACGACTACGGAGTCGTCAGCCTGGTCTTCGAGCTGCCGTTTTCGGGTGGCTGGGATACGTTGGTGCAACTTTCCTGCCGCTGGACTTCCGACATCAACTTTGAAACGCTCGCCACGCGCATCGTCAAGCAGAAGCTCGAACGGGCGGCTCCAGCGCTGGTGAAACCTTACGACGTGAAGAATGGCGAGTGGCTGCAAGAGGACTACTTCATCTTCCACGTGCGCGAGATCGAAGGCGCGCTGTCGGCGAACGACCTGCTTGCTGCGCACGGAGATCAGATTGCGCAGGTGGTGCGCGGCGAGATGTCCATGCTTTCCGAAGGCGAGCGCCAGGAGATTCTGCAGTCGCGGATTTCTTACTATCCCAACGATCTGGCGGTGATTGGCTGGAACGCGGCGTTCATCTATGACACTCCTGCGGGTGCCGAGGGTGCGATCCAGCTTCTGCAGTACGCGAACTCGCAATTGCTCGAGTTCCGCCACTACGACGAACTGCTCACCAAGGAACTGGAAAACGTCTACGACTTCCTCGAAGTCGGTGGCACGGGATGGTGGTCGCGCTGGCGTACGGCGAATGCCGCGTCCAAGCTGCACACCGTGCTGCTCGACGTCAACGAACTGACCGAGCGCGCCGACAACGCCATCAAGTTCCTCAGCGACATGTTCTCGGCGCGCCTCTACAAGCTGTGCGCGTCCAAGGTCGGAGTGCCTGACTACAAAGACCTGGTCAAAGAAAAGCTGCAGACCGCCGAAGATCTCTACCGCTTCATGGTGGAGCAGTTCAACCAGAGCCGCGCCTTCGTGCTGGAGCTGATGGTGGTGGTCATCCTGATCATCGAACTGGTCTACTTCTTCCGCGGCAAACCGATTTAATTACCCTCTAATCCATTTGTCATCCCGAGCGGAGCAGGTCGGTGAGCGTAGCGAACTGGGGTGCGACATGTTTTCTTTCGCCCCTCTGGGGCTTGCTCCTCCTTGCTCACCCACCGCTTGCGCGGTGGGCTGCGATCTTGCGCTCCTTCGGAGCTTCGATGGCCTTCACGCTTAGTGGCGGCTTGCGGTCGGTGACTTCGGCGGCCGGGTTTCGGGGCGGGTTGGGTGCAAGTGCGCTGCGGCCCGGTAATTCATGGCCGCCTGGACGGGTCAAAGGCCCGCCCCCACACGATTCTCTCCCCACATTCGCTGGTCCCAGATGGGCGGCGCGGACACGGGCGATCTCGGCGCGGGTGGCTTGGCGGGCGGCTTCGGCGCGGGCGATCTCGTCAACTTCGGTGGCCGGCGCGGCGGGGTAGTCGGGGACCTGAGTGACCATTCGACCGGCGTGGGCAAAGTTGACCCGGCGGACGTTGCGGACGGCGGTGTTGAGGGCGCGGAGGACGAGTTCGGCGCGCTTGAGTTCGATGGTGCCGCGGAGCAGGGCGTTGACGACCTCGATGAGGGAGGCCTGGATGGATTCCTCGTCCTCGAGGAGGGCGGCGTGATGGACGCGCGAGTCCGGGCCCTTGACGGTGCGAAGCATGCGCTGGTGGAAGTAGCAGAATTGCTCTCCGCGGAGAGCGGGGGAGCCGCAACGGACTCCGGTGACTCGGATATGAGTGCAGGTTTTGACGTTTGACATATTCGTGCTGGTCCTCTCGTTATTCATTCGATCATTATTCATTCGATCATTGATTCGATCGACAATTTTTTTGTAGTTGTGAGCTAAGATCTTGGCTTCATTGGTGTTAGGGGCGGAGGAGATGACGACATCCGCGTATAATCTTGGAAACTCAGGACTTGCGAGTAAAGTATTGCGGATTAAGGACTTAATGCGGGCGGCTACGGTGGAAGTGCTTTCCGTTTTGGGAATCAGGGTGGGATTGGGAGAGCTTTGCGGCATGTCCCAATTGTGGCCTGTTGAGATTTCTCAGTAAAGGTTGTACGTCACAGGGTGGGGCTGTGGAAGGCTGTGGAAAAAGAATTGGTGGGCCCCATGGTAGTGTCAACATTGCACTCTTAGGACACTACCGGCCCATTGCTTTGTTCTAGTCTGCCCCGAACGGCAGAACAGCAGTGCTACGCGAGTGTTTTGAGTAGGTGTCCCACGTGGGCTCGTAGGAGTTATCGGCTTGGTTGCCCCAGTTGGCCCAGCCTTCGCGTTCGCCTCGTGCGAACAGTTCGAGGTAGGGTCCTCGGCTGCAGGACTCCAGGATCTCGTACTGCTCATCGGGTTTCCGTGAGTGCTCTCGTTTGCGACTGGATAGGTAGTTTACCTGTGTTCGGCCGGGTTTGAGAGTACGCGCGTTCTTGCCGCGGACCCCGAACAATATGAGTTCAGTGACGTTTCGGAAATAGAATCCAACGCCCCGGCCGTCCGAGCCCCCATCCTTACGAATCTTGTGCCAAACGATGTTGCTCTTAACTCGAAGTCCTAGGCTCGCAGAACCTCGATGACCGTGGGATCTCGCGGAGATCTCAGATGACTTCAAGCAAAGAGTTGTTAATAGGCATGAGCACTTTCGCCGATATTTCTCATAAGTCTCGGCGTACAACCGAGCAGACGGAGATGAGTACTCGTGAAACGGTCAGACAAGAAAAGCGGTCCTGGTAAACACCTACGACATCAACATCGAGTGGACTTGGAGAGATCGGACATGCAGCATTGGCTTTTAGAGAAGGCCATCGTTGATGTCTGCGCGGCTAACAAGATTAAGCCTCAGACAAACTGTGACGTTGATCTATTGGTTCAGTCTGGGGGAGTATCTGTTATTTTCGAAGCCAAGTCCTGTACTCGCGACAAGGCCGGAGAGCGAGTGCGCGAAGCAATCTATCAGTTGCTTGAGTACCGATATCTATATCGGGACAGAGTTGGGTCCGATTGCCGACTCTGTGTCGTTGCTCAACACTGCCCTGTGGGCGGTGTTAGTTGGCTTGTCGAGTATATGGAGACCTTGGGCATCGGTATCATCTGGCAGCATGACGACGATGGTGCACTGGCCTGCACTGAGTTCACTAAAAGGCTTTTGGCTGACGTGCTTCCCCAAGTGGCTGGCTGGTCCTCGCAATGCCTCTCGTAAGGACGCGGATCACCTTGTGTTGCGCACGGTATAGTGCCCGAGTCCCGAGAACTCGACCAACCCCAAATCGCGAAGGACCTGAAGCTGCTGCCGGATTTTTGGTCGGACATTCCGATTGTTCGGATGAAGTTCTTTTAGGTCACGCTCAAATGAGTAAAGTTCCCGGAGCGAGAACTGTGGCTTTCCGACGCGTCTAATCGCGTTTAGCACATCGACAGTCCAGCCTCTGAGTGAGGGGGGGAGTTCAGCCAGCTTTCGGACGCGAGAAAATTCATCCCGAACCCTCGTTTCAGGAATCGGGTGGCCGGAAGTGACGACTTCGATCTTTCCATCTATGGGAATTTCGCCGAGCAGGATGTTACAGCCGATCCAACCCGCACGTCGCGCTTCGGGACTGAGGGGCTTACGTTTCTCGATAACGCTTTCGGTGAAGAACGCTCTGGGAATCAGCAAAAGGTTTTCCACCCGCCAGTTGCTGGAATACTGGAGAACGAAGAGATTTGGTGCTCTGTCCGAGCGGATAGCGGCCACCATTGCCTCATAGCCTGCATCCGGAACCTTTTTCGGATTCCACTTCCTCATGCTTTTCAGTTGGAATGTCTGGTCGCATTCAGGACAAGTGAAATCAATCGCTTTTGTATTCGGCTTCGATCGCGTCAGGCTGTTGGATTCGCAGGATGGACAGTACACTTCGCGAGCGCACCATGCCTCACTGACTGCCCTGGCCATTTGCGGTGCGGCCTTGTAGGCCAACGCCAATTCTGCCATGCACTGGAGGTCCATCGGTCTAGCCTAGTGAGTGTAGAAGCCGAAAAGCGGATCAGACAATGTGAGCTCGGAGTGCGTGTTCATTAAGCACGCCGGTCTGAAAGAGAAACTGACGTAAATTTGTAAACGCTTTACGCCCGCCGGCATTTTTGAAATATTCGGATTCAGTATCTCGGAATATTTCGGTTTTCCACTTTCCTTCTTTCGTTCCGACTCTTTCGCAAATGAATTGCCGATAGCGGGCATCGCGAAACATGAAGAGGAAGTACATCACCATCTTCACGCGTTCGGTGAAGCCGTCTTCCTCGTGGACGAAGTCAACTAGCTTGTCCTTGATTACGGTGCGGTTCTGGACTGTCAGATATCGCATCCTGCCGGTCGCATACAGGTTTTCCCCGAAGCGCTGGCGTAGTTCGGACTCTGGTGTGTCGCGGAGAATCGATGCAATGAGCGGGTAGTGATCCTCAGCGCGATAGTACTTGCTCAGAGACGAGACGAACTGGGGCAGCGGATTCGGCACCACGTCCTCCTAAGGAAGAGACCATACACTAAAAAGGGTCCAGCGGCATTGGCCGCGGGACCCCCTAGCTGACGCGTCCTTTGTACACCTGAGGGAGGGGGAATGCAAAGGGTGTGAGGGTGGGGGGTGGGCGTGAAGCTAGCCCGAGGTCTCTCGACTCGGCGGAGAGCGCCTCGCTCGGGATGACAAATCAAGAATCGGGCGTCGGACCTCAGGCTTCCGACAGAAGTGCACAGGTCCTTCAGTCGGGCGAACAACGCGCTTCTTCAGGATGACAATCAAAATCCCCACCCCTTCGACTTCGCTCAGGGCAGGCTCTAGCCGCAAAAAGCGCGGCTAGGATGGGGCACCCGGGTCCGATACACTGTCTCCTCACCCAGAAGGGAGACTCTATGCGAGGCTTAAAAGACAAGCGCGTCCTGATCACGGGCGGCGCGAGCGGGATTGGCGCGGCGACGGCGGCGCGGTTTCTGGAAGAGGGATCGCGGGTGTGCGTGCTGGATCGCGACGCCAAAGCTTGCGAGCACATTAAGCACGAGTTGCCGCAACTGGGCGAGTCGATCATCGCCGACGTCACCGACCTGATGCAGGTGGAAGCGGCGTTTGCCGAGGCTATCCGGCTGATGGATGGCGTCGACGTGCTGATCAACAATGCGGGCATCAGCATCCGGCACAAGTTTCTCGACATCACTCCCGAAGAGTGGGAGCGAGTCATCGCGGTGAATCTGACCGGGATGTTCTACGTGGCGCAGACCGCGGCGCGGCACATGTGGGAGCGCGACAGCGGCGTGATTCTGCAAACCGCGTCGACCAATGGAGTGATGGGATATCCGTATTACGCCGACTACAACGCGACCAAGGCGGGAGTGATTGAGCTGACGCGGTCGATGGCGCTGGAGTTGGCGCCGAAGGTGCGGGTGTGCGCCGTGGCTCCGGGATACGTGTTGACGCCGATGCAGCGCGCAGAATATTCCGAGGCGATGCTGGCGGAGGTGAATCAGAAAATTCCCCTGCGGCGGCACGCCACGCCGGAGGAGATTGCGGGACTGTTTGCGTATCTGGCATCGGAGGACGCGGCGTTTGCTACGGGGCATGTGTACACCATGGATGGCGGAGAGACTGCAGGAGGACTGGCGAGCCGGTGACGAGCGCGAAGGCTGCCGTGTTTCTCGGGGGAGGGCGGATTACCAGCGCGTTAGTCGCGGGGCTGCGGCTCGCTGGATATGAGCGGGAGATTGTCGTTTACGATCGCAATCCGGAGAAGATGCGGGCGTTGCGGCGGGAAGCGCGAGTGCAGATGGCACGCGACTTGAAGTCTGCGGTGTTGCGGGCGGAGATGCTGATTGTGGCAGTGCGGCCGGCGTCGGTGGCAGGGATTCTTCAGGAGATTTTGGCTTGCGGCGTTTCCGCACCGAAGCTCTGCGTGAGTTTGGCTGCGGGGGTTCCGCTGCGCAGATTACGTGGGCTGCTGGCGGCGCGGTGGGTGCGCGCGATGCCGAGTCCAGTTTGCCGCGTGGGCCGCGGGTTGACGGGGCTGAGCTTTGAGCGGAGCGTCACGAAGAAGGAACGGAGGAGCGCGCGCGAATTCTTTGAACGCGTGGGGGCTGTGGTGGAAATTCCTGAACGCCAGTTTGATGCGTTCACGGCGGTATACTCGTCCAGCCACGGGTATCACGCGCTGGCAACTCTGGCGAGGGCTGGGGAGCGCGCTGGACTGGGGCGCGCGACGGCGTTGACGGCGGCGGCGCATGCGCTGAGTGATGCCATTTCTTATTGGAGAGAAAGCGGGCTCAGTCTTGGCGAGTTGCTCCACGAAGCGGCTACGCCGGGAGGGATTGCCGCGGCGACGATGTCGACGATGGACGAGGCTGGGTACGCCCGAGTTGTGGAGGATGGGCTTCGAGCCGGGATCCAGCAGGCCCGGCTCAATGCCAAGCGGTGAGCGGGGGATCGAGTGGTTGCGAGGGCGGCCTCCTGTTTCCCAGCGCGGGCTTCGCTCTGGCGGGACAGACGAGGCGGCTGTTTCTGCGCGTGTTCGATTTCTGAGTTACCTTGGTCACCATCCGATTCGAGGCGAGTCTGTCACAATATTGACGTGCGACCTCTCCCCGAAATCATGGCCAGCGAGATGCCTCGGCGATGGAAATTCTGACACAAAAAGTGACTCGACGCAGCACGCGGATCCGCGTGGAAATTCCGGTTAGCGTAACCAGTCTGGATCGACAGCGGCCATTTGCCGAGAAGTGTTCGGTGCTGATCGTGAGCGCACAGGGATGCGGATTTCGGAGTTCCCGCGCGCTGCAAATGGAGACCCCGATCATGATGAGCGATCTGCCCGGCGGAGGGAGTGTGACCGGGCGCGTGGCAAACTGTTTACCGCTGGGCAACGACGGCAAATATTTTCTGATTGGGGTTGCGCTCTATACCCACGGAAATGTCTGGGGAATTGCGGATCCTCCGGAAGATTGGAACGTCGCGGCGGACAGTTCTCCTGCTCCAACTGCGGCCAAGAGCGATACGGAGAGCCTTCCCAAGCTGAGTGTGAACAAGAGAGTCTGGCCCTACAATCTCTTCTCCGAGGGCGTCGAAGCTCATCCTGGTCGGAAGTAGAAAACGTCATCCGAACGTGGCAATCAAAGAACCAATCTCTCGTCTTGTTCTTTCGTAACTTCGCCAACTCTACCTACGCTGCCATACTTTGGCATATGGCCGAACAGGTCAAATCGATGGCGCGCATTGTGTCCACCAATGAAAATCAACCGGTCGATCGCCCGTTTCGCGTGAAGCTGCGCGGTTCGGTGCTGGCACTGGTGCGGTTGCCGAACCGGCGCTCGGTGAGAGCGGCGCTCCATCAGCTTTCGACGTCAGGCGGAGTCATTCATCTGGAAAAGCCATTGGACGAAAAGCTGGAGGTCGAGCTGATTTTTCACCTTCGCGAAGCTACGATTCGCGGCAAGGCGCAGATGCTGTTTCCCATGTGGGCGACACAAGGGTGGATGCAGCCCTTCCGTTTCGTGGGCCTGTCCGATGCGAATCGGGAAACCTTGGATACGAATTTGAAGTCTTTTCTGGGCGAAGCGGCGAAGGGCACCGCGGCCGGCGCTTGAACATCAGACTTTTTACCTCCCTAAAATTCTCACGATCTTCTTCTGAGCGTGTCGCAGGCTCGCATGGTTACCCTGGTTACATTCGTTATAGAAATTTAGGGATTATGATCCGGCATAGGGGCTTATGTCATGAAACGTCTCACCTTTGTGGTTTCCCTCACCAACAACGATAACGACTATCAGCAGGAGCAGGCGGCAGCGGCGGAAAAGGCTGGGCGGCGCCTGGGCGTGGACGTGAAAATCATTCACGCGGACAATGATGCTCTGGCGCAAAGCCAGCAACTGCTGCATTACGTGCAGGATTCTGCGGTGGCGCGACCCGACGCAATCATGTTCGAGCCCGCGGGCGGGACGGCATTTCCGCAGGTGGCGCGCGCGGCCGCGGCCGCGGGAATTGGGTGGGTGGTGCTGAATCATGAAGTGGACTACATCCTGGAGTTGCGTCGTGCTTATAAGGTTCCGGTATTTGCCATCAGTTCCGATCACGACGCGGTAGGTAGGATTCAGGGGCAGCAATTTGCAGCGCTGTTGCCGAATGGCGGATCCATTCTGTATATCGAGGGGCCGGCGAACAGTTCTGCGGCGAAAGAACGAACGGCGGGGATGCTGAAGACCAAGCCGGCGAACATCCAGGTGAAGACGATGCGGGCGAACTGGACGGAGGAGAGCGCGTATCGCACGGTGAGTTCGTGGCTGCGATTGCGGACGTCTCAGGAAAGCCACGTGGACCTGGTCGGAGCGCAGGACGACAGCATGGCCATGGGAGCGAGAAAAGCGTTTAGCGAAATCGCCGAGAGCGAACGGGCGCGGTGGATGAAGATCCCGATCACAGGCTGCGACGGGATGCCCAAGACCGGTCAGGCGTGGGTGCGCAATGGGACGCTGGCGGCGACGATTTTTATTCGCCCGAATACGGACATGGCGATTGAGATGTTGGTCGAGTCGTTGAAGAGCGGGGCTCCGCTGCCGGAGCGGAAAGTGACGGAACCGGAGTCGGTGCCGTCGTTGCAGGATTTGGCCAAAGCGGTGAGCGGCAGGATGCAGCGGTCTGCCGGGGTTTGAGGTTTTCGAGCGAAGGCTCGGGCGTCCCTGCGGGGACGCCTTTTCTTTTGGTTCGCGGTCACGCGCCGGCAGAATTGACGAGCTATTTTCGGGGCGCGTCTATGACCTGATGCCACGAGGAGGCGGGTTGCGCTTACCGCAGAGAGAGCAAGGCTCGTGCGCTATCGGTCTGCGAATATGCTAGATTGGGTTTCACGGGCCCATAGCTCAACGGTTAGAGCAGCAGACTCATAATCTGTTGGTTCCAGGTTCAAATCCTGGTGGGCCCACCAAACTCCAACCGTCATTCTCGTGGCCTTTTTTGGTGATGGGCCGAGACCCGATGCTCAAGACGCGAGCGCCGCCTCGTAAATTCTCAGTTTATCAACCGTCGAAAATGAACCAAGGAAAGCAGCATGGAACAGACTGGGGGATTTGCCAGCTACCCAAGCCTTCGCAGTCGCGTCATCATCGTAACCGGCGGTGCGAGTGGCATAGGCGAGGCGATTGTCGAAGCCTTCGCGATGCAGAACGCGCAAGTAGCCTTCCTGGACATTTAGGATGAAGCAGCGCAGCAACTTACCAAGAGGCTCACGTCGGAGGGCACGACCGTGCCTGTCTACTACCACTGCGACCTAACCGATATTGCCCAAGTACAACACACCGTTCCAACCATTCTGCACAGATTTTGTACGGTGAAATCGGACATCCTGACCCATCTCTTCTCGCAACACTCGGCGACCGGGATATAATCTCTGCCGCAGCACCTTCGCGAAAGACGTTCTGATGCTTTCAGCAACAAATTTCTGGATGGGTTTTGCCGGGCTTATCTATCTTGTCGCCGGAGTTTTTATACTTCGAAAAGAGATCAGCGCGGCTCGCGGCTGGGACAAGCTCATCGCCTTGGGCTGTGTCTTCATCGCCGTTTCACTCGCTGTATTCGCGCCCGAGCATTTCCACGGCGGTCCGACGTATATCCAGAATATGGCCCCGTCCTGGATGCCGATCCACTGGTTCTGGCCGTATTTTGTCGGATGCGCGCTGCTCGCAGCAGCTACTAGTCTTACTGTGCGGAAGTTCGTACGCTTGTCGTCCACCCTGCTCGGATTGATGTTCTTTCTATTTGTCTGCATGATTTATATGCCGAATGCGCTCGCGCATTCCAAGGATCGATTCGCGTGGGTCTTCGCGCTACGAGATCTCTCTTTTGCCGCAGGGGCATGGGCTCTCGCCGGACTGCATAGTCGCGCCTCGTCGCCGCAACAATCGAAATGGATGATTTTAT
This sequence comes from uncultured Acidobacteriaceae bacterium, assembly GCA_963707205.1. Lineage (GTDB taxonomy): Bacteria > Acidobacteriota > Terriglobia > Terriglobales > Acidobacteriaceae > Sulfotelmatobacter. The sequence goes on along the minus strand of CAVPQE010000018.1, from coordinate 253,024 downwards.
TTGGGCGCATCGTCGTAGCGGTTGCAGCGATCTTTTATGGCGTAGAACATTTTCTTCATCCACAGTTTGCGCCCGGCGTTCCTTTGGAACTGATTTCGCCATCATGGGTTCCATTCCCCAGCGTATGGGCATACCTGGCAGGAGCGGTCCTACTGGCCGCTGGAATCGGCTTGGCCCTGAACAAAAAATCTCGGATAGCCGCAGCCTCGATTGGCGCATTAATGACCGCCCTCACTCTATTCCTATATCTGCCTATTTTGATCCTCGCCCATGGCGGATCAACGCCGGAGATCAATGAAGCGTTAAATTACGTCGCGGACACATTGCTCTACGCCGGAGCAGCACTCGTCCTGGCATCGGCATTGCCGCGCGATCCTCATCGCGTGCAGAAAACGTAGCGTCCACGTCTCCAAGATCGCAACTAGCCCTTTTCCAGCGTGCGAGGCCAACCAATGGAGGCAGTAATGAACCCAAAACACATTCGCGCTTTGTCATTGATGTGCGGCTTAGTCGCTTAATAGCGGGAAGTTCTTCCAAGAGCCGTTCTCTGGGGGATCGCGGTTGGCAAGAAATGCTTGGATGCACCAAAATGCTACGCGTTGCCCAATCGATTTACCATTATGGGGCATCCTCGGTCCCAGTCGTTGACACTCTCCAAAGCCGGAAGTAGAGTGGCGTAGGTTCTGACAAGAAAAACAGCAACTGGGACAGGGGGCAGGGATGCGAGCGAAGCTATTGTGGGCGGGAGTATTCGTGTGTGTGGCCACAGCTCTTACGCTGGGGCAAGATCCCACCAAGGTTGAACCAAAGCACTATCGACTGGACTTTGAAAACGATCGAGTCCAGGTGGTTGCGGTCCACTACGGACCGCACGAAAAGTCCGTGCTGCACGACCATCCCGGTGGTGTGGTGGTATTCCTCACGGAAGCTCACCTTCGCTTTACCGACGAGAACGGGAAGACGCGGGAAGTTTTCTCGAAGCCCGGCGAGGCGCGCTGGTATCCGCCATTCAAGCACAGGGTGGAAAATCTGGGTGATACCACCTATGACGCGGTGTACGTTGGAGTGAAAAGCAAAGTGACCGCGGGGACGAAGGGCTCTGCGGATTCCACGACGGCGATGGACGAGGAAACCAAGAAGATTGTCGCGCAATATCTGCTAGCTTCGGGAAAGCCGTGAGTGCGTTCGTGCATCGTGAGCCGTGGGCAGGATGGCACGGCTTCGGGGCTTGAGGGCGCATCGTTTGAGGCCCGGAAAATTCGATGAGCCCCCTTTCAGAGAAATCTCCTTTCCATCGCAAGGCCGCAATCCTGCTCGGCCTCGTAACATTTTTCTCATTCATTTACTTCTATGAAGGCGGGGGATGGAATCAGAACTCCCGCTTCGATTTGCTGCGCGCGATCGTCGAACGACATACCTTGCAAATCGATGCCTACCATGAGAACACGCAGGACAAGGCGCACTTCAAGGGACATTACTATTCCGATAAGGCGCCGGGATTGGTATTTCTCGCCGTGCCGTTTGCCCTGGCCGCCAGGCCCGCGCTGGGGATGGTGGGAGTGGATCCAGATTCAGCGCGCGGCGAGATTGCGCTGTCGTACCTCGTGAGCGCGGGTGCGGTCGCGTTGCCGGCCGCGCTGGCGGGAGTGTGCCTGTTTTTTCTCGGCTTGCGATTCGGGGGCGGTCCCAGCGGGGCTGCGTTTGGAACGCTGGTCATGTGTCTGGGCACTCCCATGTGGGCGTATGCAAGTTTGTTCTGGGCGCATGCGCTGGTGGGAGCCTGCCTGGTCTTCGCCTTTGCATCGGCGTTGCAGTTGCGCGAGAGTAAAAGCGCACGCGAGGATTTTTTCTGGGCACTGGCGGTGGGACTGGCCGCGGGTTGGGCAACCGTTACGGAATATCCTGCGGCTCCAGCCTCGGCGATGCTGGCGCTGTTGGCTCTGTCGCAGGCATGGTCGCGCGGGAATGCGACTCGCTGCCGAGTGGCGGCAGGCGTCGGCCTCGGGGCAGGGATTTGCGTGGTTGTACTGCTCGGCTATCTGCACGCGGTGTTTGGGACGTTTCGTCCAAGCTATTCCTACTACGATCCGAATTCGTTTTCGTTCATGCAGCGGCAAGGGTATTTGGGGCTGACTTACCCTCATCCGGATCGGCTGCTGAAAATTCTGTTCGGATGCTCACGCGGGCTACTGGTCGCGTCGCCGGTGGTAGTGGCCGCTCCTGTGGGCCTATGGTTGCTATGGAAAGAGAATGCTCATCGCGCTGCGGCCCTGGCGGCGATGGCGATCGCTTCGTATTACTTCTTGTTCAACGCTTCGTTCTACTGGTGGAAGGCAGGGCTGTCGTTCGGTCCGCGGTACGCTGGCGCGAGCCTTCCATTGCTATGCGTCGGGCTGGCTGTGGCATGGGGGCGCGCTACGGCGGTGTGGCGGCGAGTGCTGGTTGGGCTGGCTCTGTGCAGCGTGATGCTCGCGCTGATGGTGGTCTCGACGACTTCGCAATTGTCCATGCAGGAGAGTTGTCCGATTGTGCACTCGGTCTGGCCGGCATTCTGGTCGGGGCAAGTGGCGCTGAACCGCGACTCCATGTTGACGGTGGCGGAAACAGGATCGGGCGGTCGCTATGCGGCGTTCAACCTTGGTCAACTGCTCGGGCTGCCGGGACTCGCCAGTTTGATTCCGTTGCTGGCGATGTGGGGAATCGCGGCGTTGCTCTGGTGGCGAATGCAACGGGCAAGCAGTGGGGCGAAGTCCGTGTAAGATAATCTTTCAGGCGTTTATGGCGGAACTGCAAACCGTGGCAGCGGAGATCGGGTTGCTGCATAGGGCGTACGCGGCCTTCAACCGGCGTGAAATCGAGACCGTGCTCGCGCTGATGCGTTCTGACGTTGATTGGCCGAACGGCATGGAGGGCGGCCGCGTGCTGGGCACGGCAGCCGTGCGGGACTACTGGAGACGTCAGTTTGAGCTGCTGGATTCGCACGTGGAACCGAAGAATTTCACAACGGAAGCGGACGGAAGGATCGCGGTTGACGTGCATCAGGTGGTTCACGATAAAAGTGGAAAGCTCGTCGCGGATCAGATGGTGCAGCATGTGTACGAGATGCGCGACGGGCTGATTCGAAGCATGGAGATTCGGCTTAACTATTAGATTCGCTCTTAATTTATTTTAGAGGGACATTATGGCGCACACTGTTTTTTGCGTGAAGTTCAAGAAAGAAATGCCGGGGCTGGATGAGCCTCCGTTCGACAACGACTTGGGGAAAAAAGTTTACGACAACGTTTCCCAGGAAGCGTGGAAGATGTGGATGGAGCATTGCAAGATGCTGCTCAATGAGTATCGGCTGAACCCGGCGCGGCGGGAGGATCAGGAAGTCATCGTCAAGCAGATGGAGCAATTTTTCTTCGGCGAAGGTTCGGCCAAGCCGAAGGAGTACGTGCCGCCAGCGCAGAAATGAACCCTCGGCGCGCGTGGCTGAGGCCTTGCACTTCAGGTCGGAGCGGACACTCGGCTGCTAAACATAGCTGGCAGACATGCTTCAAGTTCAAGATCAAAACCAAAGTCAACTGCGGCGGACAGAGCCTGCCCTGAGCCCTGCCGAAGGGAGTGTCCGCCCCACACGATCACTTCGCGTCGGTTACTTGCTCGCGCGCTTCGTTATACGTGCCGAACTTCTTCGCGATCGGCTTGAGTGTCGGGTAAAACTGCACGAATGTATGTTCGACCGCGGCGTGCGCGTCGTGGCATGACCAGCATCCGTTGCCTTTGGGCATAGCCCCGGCAATCTGGCCGTCGGCGTCGAAGCCATAGTAGGCCCACTTATCCGGATTGCGCGCCGAGTCCTTCACCTCGACGGCCAAGCCCATCAGATCGGTCTGATAGTGGCCCTTCTGGTTGATCGAACTTCGGCTCGCCGCATCCCGTTCATCGATTACGAACATGCTCTGCTCCGGCCACTTGCCGGAATTCAGAAACTCGTTGTAGGCCCAGCGCTGTACAAAAACGTTAGTAAACATCTCGTGGCTGCCGGGCCCGGGACTGTAGTTCATGCCGTATCCGGCGGAGAGAAACATCCATTCGCGGTAGTCGGCAGGGCGCAGAAGCTGGCCTTTTTCGTCGTATTGCGGCTTGGGCGTTTTTTCGTCGGGCGCGGCCGCCAGAAGAGCAAAGCAAGCGATCAGAACCAGGGCGGAAAGAAGAACGTTTTTCATGGAACCCCCATTGGGCTGGAAACAGACTAACCTTCCGCGACGCCCGCGGTCTTGAACAAATTAAACTTCATCCAATTAAAAATGCGTGGGTGACAATTTTCGCTCCGCCGCAGTCTGATGAACCATGCCCGAGGCCGGCAGCCCCGGAAGCTTTCTGCGCGGAGGAGAATTCTATTCTCCCGTGCAGGCGCGCTTGCGCACGGACGACGTGCTTCTATCCGAACTGCGAGCGCCAATGCCTTTTGTGAAATTGGCGTTACTGCACGACCAGTTGGAATGTGGACGTGACAGTCGGGACCCCTGTGGAAGAGCCGCTCACCGTAATGGTGTAAGTACCCCTGGGTGTTCCCGGGGTCGAGATGTTAGTGCCGGAGTTGCTGGTGCCACCGCACGATCCCAGCCACAGCGTCGAGAATCCCAGGACCAGGATGAGCCCCAGGAATCGAATGCCGCGCAGCGATCGCCGCGATCCCGCCGTAATCACGATGCCCAACAACCCGGGTAGCAGCACCGCGTAAAGAATCCCCGTGCCGCGCTCGGAAGGTTGCAGGGAGGCAGTGGGAAGGGAGGTCGTGATGTGGAAGCTCACCGGCCCCGATGCATTGATCTGCGGGGGCGCGGTACAGCTCGACTCCGTCAGGGTCGCCGGCTCAGTGCATAAAAACGTGATCGTTCCGGTAAAGCCGGTGACGAGCGTTACATTGACCGTAGCGTCAACGCTCGACCCTTGCGCCACCTGGAAGCTTGCGACCGTCGGAACGAGTGTGAACGACGGCGTGGTGGTCGCAGCCCAGGCGGTGGCCAGCTTGTCCGCATCTACTGAGCCGAGACCGGTGACTTGGTCGTAGCCGGGACCTGCACTGAAACCAAACTGGAAAGGCACGGTCGCTGGGCAATTCGGAGTTCCGCTCGTGCAGGGCACGATATTGTTGCCCGTGGTCACATCGTGGAAAGGCGACGAGGTGCTGGCAGCGAACGTGTACAGATTGGGATTGACGTTCCCTAATCCAGGACTGCCGAGCTGTTGGTTGATGAGAGACAGGATCGCCGAAAACGTTGGCGCAGCCACCGAGGTGCCACCGACGACTGTGAAGGTACCACCGGTGCCGGTGCGGAAACCGGCTGTGCAACTAGGTTGGATCGAGCCGTTGGAGCCGTCCTCGGAGCAGAGCAAGTAACCGTCGTGATTGGGGGACGCAGCCACCGAAAGATCCGGGACGTCGCGTTGGCCGTCGGCGGGCACGCCAGTGCCCGTTTGCCACGTAGGCTTCGCGAAAAAGATGCTGGCACCCCCACCCGAGGCCGCGAAACCGCTGCCCGCTGCGATGTCAGCAGTAGTGTCGTTCCATGCTACCTCCGGAATATATTCCAGAGCCGAGGAAATGGTATCGGTGGTGCTGCCAGCCGCGGTCCAGTATGGCAGATTAGCGCCGGGAGGATTGTTGGTGGTGTAGGTAGGGCTGTCGCCTGAGAACTCATTGCCGCCCATGCCGGTCACTTCGGGAATGGCCGCGGGAACATCAACCGCTAGCCCTTGTGTGGCCGAGGTGCCGTTTGGGTCGGTGCTGTTTGGATCGCAATCCGCGGCACCGGCATCCCCGGACGCGGCCACGATGGTCTGGCCCTGGCTGTTAGCCTGTTGCGCCCATCCCTGAACTTGAAGAGCAAAAGCTTGGCCCACTCCCGTCTGACCTGTCGCTCCGCCTTCGCAATAGCCATAACTAGTGCTGATGAAAGGGGCGACCTTGTTTTGCACTGCGTAGTCGAGAGCATCCCAAACAGAATAGGTGCGGTTTCCCGCGCAGGTGTCACCGTTGGCAGTGATCAGGCCCGTGTACACGAAAATGATAGAGGCGTTCTTGGCCACGCCACCCGACCACTCAAGGTCCAGATCGGATTCGCCCTCATCGCCCGGACACCGGGTGGAGGTCGTGCCTGGGTACAACACCATTTGCGGAGTGCTCGCAGGTAGGCCCGCCGCACTGCGGAAATTGCTGAGATCGGTCGCGTTGACGCTGCTTTGTCCGGCGACCGCAATCTTCTGGCCGGTGCCATCGATGCCAGCGCTGTACAACGGCGCCACATCATAGATGGTGACGAAGTCGCCGGGCGTTACGTAATGATTGCCGCTGACGTAGGAAGTCAGATGCGGCCGAGCCAGGGCTCTCGGTTTGGGAGCGAAGTCGTGGAGGTGTCCGATGGCGAGAACCGATCCCGCAAGTGCGGCAGGCACCGAGGGGTTGGTGGCGTTGGCGAAATGGATCACGCCGTCGACCAAGTAATTGTGTATCTCGGTCTGGAACACTACCTCAATCTGCGATACGGTCCCCTCAAAGGAAATCTCATTGCGGCTGTTGGCTACCGAGCCTACGGCGAAACCCTGAGATTGTAGCCAGGCAACGACGCGTTGGATGTCGCTTCGGGTCATGCCGAAACGATCGGCAAACTGGGCTGGCGTGAGCCATTTGTGATAATTCGGAGACGAGCGATCCTGCTGCTGGGCGAGCAGGTTGTCGAGATCCTGCTGCTGCGCAGTGGAGGGATGAAATACCAGCGTGACCCCGTGGAGCAATTTGCTGGCGTCGGTGCGACCGAGATCGAACCTCGGCTGGGCAAGGCCATGAACGTTGCCCTTCACGGCTGCCATCTGGCTAGGGTTAATCTCTCCAGTGATGCGGTTCGGCACGGCCGCATAACTCATAGTGGAGAACAAGCTGGCCATCAAGAGTGCTGGGACGATCGACTTCACAATTCGCATGGAAGCTCCGGCGGAGATCGGCATACTGGTTATGTTTCAAGTTTATAACGGCTTGTCCCTATTCGATCAGACAGTTGTACAGAAGGTTGTATGGTCCACAAAAGATGACAAAGGTACGACGTTGAAAACCCGGCAGTTCGACGAAAGTTGCGCCAATTGCAGCGGTAAACTCATGGAACTGGCGGTGAAATCAGTATCAGAAGCCTGAAAACCAGGGGGATCCTGCCCCGCTGCCGTATACTGCCGATGCATAGCCGCATGCCCCTGCCAGACGCCCCAAAATCCCGGCTCGCCTACATCGATTGGATGCGCGGGCTAGCCTGCCTGCTGATGTTCCAGACTCACTGCTACGATTCCTGGCTCAGCCCCCAGAGCCGCCAGAGCCGCTTTTTCATGTACTCGCAGCTGGGGGGAACGTTTCCCGCGCCGCTGTTTCTGTTTCTCGCCGGAATCTCGTTCGCCCTGGTCACGGAAAAACTGCGCCAGAAAAATCTCCCGGCGGCGCAGATTGCCCGCACGACCATCCGCCGCGGCGCGGAAATTTTCGGCTTCGGCCTGCTTTTTCGCCTGCAGGAGTTCCTCGTGGCCTGGGGATGGGCGCCCAAGAGCGACCTGCTGCGAGTCGACATTCTCAACACCATCGGGCTTTCCATGATGCTGATGAGCATCGTCTGCTGGCTGGTTCTGGCCGTGAGACGCGGCCCGGGAACGCGCCTGGCTTTGGTGCTGACCGCCGCCGGCACCGCATTGCTCATATCCCTGATGAGTCCGCTCTTGTGGACCACCTGGCGTCCCGACTGGCTTCCGTGGCCGCTGGAATCCTACGTCAATGGCGTACACAATCTCGGAACTCCGCAAGCCGGTCTCTTTCCCGTTTTTCCGTGGACGGCTTTCGCCTTCGCCGGTCTGGCCGCGGGGTTCATCCTGCAAAGCTCGTGGGCCCGAGAGCAGGGACCCAGAGCATTTTTCTCTCTGGGCTTAGCTGGAGGCGTGTTGATCGTATTCGCCCGGTGGCTCGACGCGCAACCGCGCCAACTCTACTCCACCTACGATTACTGGCATACCAGTCCCAGCTTCTTCCTGATCCGCGTGGGAATGTTGCTGGTGATTCTGACCGCGAGCTATGCCTGGTGCGGGTGGGGAGCAGGCCAGTGGGGATTCAGCCCACTCATCCTGCTCGGGCAGGCGTCGCTGCTCGTGTACTGGGTGCACATTGAATTCGTCTATGGGCGGGTCTCGATCCTGCCGAAGCACATGATGGGAATTGGCGGGGCTACTGTCGGACTGATGATCATTTCTCTAGCGATGCTGGCCCTGGCTTTTATCCGCATCAAGATGAAAGGCCGGGGTGCGGACCTCCTAGCGTGGCTTCGTCGCACTCCCGCGCGGACTTGAATGCCGGGAAGGCCTCGTTTCGCGAGAAGCGCTTTCGCGCGGCGGGAAGGCCACTATCACCCCTACCAGATCAATGCATTATCAAAAAGCGCCCTGCTTCCAAGGTTGAAGCTGGATGTAACTGCAGAGTGTGAGCGGTGGGAAAAGGAGGGGAGCAAGAGCGACAAGGTGGATGCACGCAAGCTGGCCGAGTTGCTGCGCACCGGAATGCTGCGACCGGTCTACCGCGGAGAAAATGGACTACGAACGCTGCGCGAGTCCGACCCAAAGACGATCGGGCCGACTCTCCGCAAAGAAACCGACTGCGGCGTGGTTACCAAAGACAGCTTGCGTTTGCCCGGGTGGCCATCCGCGAACGACACTCCTGGGTAAAGCGCGATGGACGGATTGGGGGTAACGTAGTGCGCTAAGGCCCTCCGCAGAGCAGGGGCTGAGCAAACTCCTCCGAAAGAGGGCAGTGACTATGCAAAGTTCGTACTCCCCCACCAGCCTTCGGCGCAGCTCGAGAGTGCCGGTCAACGTTCCAATTCTGGTTACGAGCCTGGAGCCGGGCGCCCGGTTCTCCGAAGTGTGCGAGACCCTGGTGGTCAACGCGCATGGCTGCTCGATGCGGTCCCAGGTGAAGCTAGATGCGGGAGTGGTCGTGCACTTCCATAGTAAAGAAGGGCGCGAAACGACAGCCAAGGTGGTGTACTGCCAGCCGCTCGATTCGGAGCGGGAAGGCTGGAGGCTGGCGGCGCGACTCGATCGGCCGGAGAACTTCTGGGGTTTGAAGACGTTTCCGCAGGATTGGGCGGGACTGCCCGCGCCGGCGGAGCCGACCGGGGAAATGCCTCCCGCAAAGGTGATGGCGAAGAATGTTCAGACCATCAGCCCGCCGGCGGAGAAGATTCCGTCATCTCTGAAGACGATGCTGGACAATCTCCATGAGCAAGTGGCTGACGAGCGCTTGCACGCCTTGGTGGCAGAGGCAGTGAAGCCGCTGCTCACCGAGGTGACAGAGTTACGCGAAAGATTGGCGCGAGCGGAGCAGCCCAGAGAGCGCAGCAAATTCGAGGTGTCGCTCTCGCATATTCCGCCCGAATTGCAGGATCAGGTGGAACTGCGGTTGCGAAAAGAGTTGGGGCCGCGTGTCCTAGATGAAGCTCGGTCGCAGTCGGCGCAGGTGCTGAAAGAGGCGAAGAGCGCGATCAAGCAGACAACGTCGGAGAGCCATGCGGAGTTCCGGGAGAAGGTGTCGGAGGACTTGCGGGTGGTGGAGGAACGGGTGCAAGCAGTCTCGGCCGACATGGTGGAGAATTTGCGGGACGACTCGCGCCGCCAAATGGGAGAATTTCACCAGCACGTGGTAGATGCGGGCAATCGTTTAAAGCGGCTCAATGAAGAGCTTCTCGAGATTCAGCAGCGCACGCTGGCGAACGAGCACAACGCGCGCCGGAGCGAACTGGAGCACTTGCAGGCCACGGTTGCGTCGGAGTCGTCGAGGGTGCAGGCGGAGATTGCCGATCTCGATGGCAGGATTGCCAAGCTGGATGAGTCGGTCCGGGGGCTGGAGTCGGGCCTGGATATAAGGCTTTCGAAGATGGCCAGCAATACAGTAAGCGGCGCGCGCACGCAACTAGAGAGCACCGTGGATGTGATTCTCGAGGAACTCGGAACGCGCAGCACCCAGAAGCTCGAGAACCAGGTGGAGCAAGCGGGCGCGAGGCTGGGATTTATCCAGAAGGAAATTGAGAACGCGGTCTCCGAGTCGATGCGGGTGCAGGCTGCGGGAACGCTGGAAGCTTTCGAGCAAAGCCTGGATGAACTGGCGCGGAAGTCGGTGGAACGTTGCCGGGACGCACTGGCCAGCGGGTTGAACTCGCTGGTGCGGAGCTTGGGGGACCAGTTCCGGCTGGAGCCAACGTCGAATCACGATGGGGAGTTCGGCGACCGGAGCAGCCGGTTGGACGGGCATCGACGCTAGTCGAAGTCGTCCGGAATTGATTTGAGCGATGCGTGGACTGTGCCAGCTTAACTGCTCTGTCGCGCAAGATAACACCCCATCTGGATGAACTGATTCGCCGCTAGACGGCTTCCTCGCGACTGGGGACAATCTCAATTTCCGCATGTTGAGCGCCCAATCGCGGATGGACAGCTTTGAGCCGCAGTTTGCCCGGTTTTTCCTGGGCTCGAATCCACACAGCCCCGGTCCCGCCGATCAGAGAAAAGGGATTGTCGCCTACGATCTGGGCGGGGCCTTCCAGCTCAAACCTGATTGAGTCGTTCGCAAATGGCCGAACCGCACCAAACTCGTCAGTGACGCGCAGAACTATCCGAGTGGAATCCGCACCATCAGCGATCAACTCGGTGTCATCGGGGATAAGCAGAAATTTCGCATCCACACCCGTTCCCGAGAGGCGCTTCGAGATCACTTGTTTACCCTGGATGTAACCCTCGATCCGCAGGTCTCCCCACTTGTGGAACAACTCCCCCATTTCCAGGACGAAGGGCGCATAGCGGAGATGCGCAAATTGCGTCCGGTCCGGGTCGACATCGGCAATCAGCTTGTCGTCGATGTAGAACTTGAGGTGGTCGCAATTGGAACATACGACCGCTTTGGAGAATCCGACCGAGGCGTCGCCTCGCGCCCAATGAAAGGCCGGCTCCAGCATGATCTCCTCCGCCGGATCACACTGCGATTTGTAGAATCCAGCGGCTGGCTTGGGTTCCCGGAAGTTGGCCATGTCGCGTTGGCATGAAGTCGTCATCCGAGAATCCACACTCTGCTTCGTCCGTTGACAACCAGTCGCCGTCACAGATCCGATGCCCAGGGATCGCTACCAGCCGTCGGCAGGCTTCGTTCTCGCCAGCTGTTTTATTGATCATGGCATCGGCTTCGTCGATCCGATAGTCGAGTGTCTACCATCGTTACCAGATTGAGGGTAGAATGTCTTCTATGGCGAAGCAAGCGCAGCAACGGGTCGGGCTCCTCCAGGGAACGCTGGACATGCTCATCTTGAGGACGCTTCTCTATGGACCTGCTCACGGTCACCAGATCGGGAAGCACATTCAGAGGACTACGAATGAATTCTTGCAGATGCAGCACGGCTCGCTCTACCCCGCCCTGCATCGCCTGGAGCGAAGGGGGTGGGTCGTCTCCAAATGGGAGACTGCGCCGGACCGAAATCGGGAATTTAAGTACTACCGGTTAACTGATAAAGGCAGGAAGCAGCTCCTGGCCGAAGAATCGCAGTGGAAGCAGATGGCCGAAGCCGTGGCGCGCGTGATGTGGCCCGCCGCCGAGGAGAACTGACATGAAATGGTGGCAGATCAAGAAGAGAGATGCAGACCTGGAGCGGGAGCTGCGTTCCGACCTGGAATTGGAGGAAGAGGAGCAACGGGAAGCAGGCATTTCTGAAGAAGAGGCTCACTACGCGGCCTTGCGCGCCTTTGGCAATCCTACTCTTATTCGTGAACAGACTCGCGCCATCTGGTCCTGGAACGGGCTTGAATCCCTCGCACGCGATCTGCGCTTTAGTCTGCGCACGCTTCGTCGCACCCCCGGTTTTACCGTCATCGCCATCTTGGTGATGGCGCTGGGCATTGGCGCCAACGTCGCCCTGTTCACGGTAGTGCGTGGTGTTTTGCTCAAGCCCTTGCCGTTCCATGATCCGGATCGCCTCGTGATGCTCTATGAGGCGGGTCTTCATGAAGACGACACAGCCGGTTCCAACGTGGTCTCCGGCGGCATGTACGCCGAGTGGAAGAACCAGAACCGCAGCTACAGCAGTCTCGGGCTCGCGCAGAGTATCCGGGTCGGGCTTTCCGGTTCCGGCGGGCAATTGCCGGAGAAGCTGAAGAGTGCGTTGTTTTCCTGGGATATGCTCCGCACGCTGGGGGTGCAGCCCGCGCTGGGCCGCGATTTTACGCAGGCCGATGACAGCCCCGGAGCCAATGGCACGGTGTTGCTGAGCTGGGGCCTGTGGACGCGTCGCTTCGGCAGTGACCCTGCCATCCTGAACCAGACGATCGATCTGGACGCCCAGCCGTACACCGTTATCGGTGTTATGCCCGCCTGGTTCGATTTTCCTGACCCGTCCACACAGCTATGGACACCGGTTTACCACGACAAGCCGGAAGACATGATGCTCTCGTTCAGCAATCACATGTTTCGCGTTGTGGGGCGGCTGGAGCCGGGAGTCAGCGCGTCGCAGGGCGTGGCCGATTTGAGCATCATCTCCCAGCGCATCCACAATGAGCACCTCAACGACCCATTCGTATTTCGAAGCGCCAGGAGCCGTCCGCTGCTCGAGCACATGGTAGGCGAAATCAAGAAGCCGCTCTATGTATTGCTGGAGGCGACCTGCTGCCTGCTGCTGATCGCCTGCCTCAATGTGGCCAATCTGCTGGTGGCGCGCGCGGCCGCACGGCGCAAAGAGCTGGCGATCCGCACCGCACTGGGCGGGGGCTGGCTACGTCTGATGCGCGAGCGGCTCATGGAGTGCCTGCTGCTTTCGGCCGCCGGCGGCGCACTGGGACTTTTGCTCGCCTTCGCCGCGCTTCAGTGGCTGACGCGAACTCGCCACGACATGAGCCGCGTCGAATCCATCCACATCGATGGCGTGGTGGCGGTGTTTACGGTCGGCGTTATCGTGCTGTGTGCTCTGTTTTCCGGGTTGATCGCTGCATTCAGCACCAGCGACAAGCGCATTCTCGGCGCGCTCCAGGAGGCATCGCGTTCGGTGGGCGGGGGCAGCGCGCGGGCCACGCTGCGCAAGGTGCTGCTTACGCTCGAAGTCGGACTGACTGTGATCCTGCTCATTGGCGCCGGGCTGCTGCTCAAGAGCTATGAACGGCTGCGCTCCGCCGACATGGGCTGCATCACGCAAGACGTGATCTCCATGCACCTGGGCCTGCCGGATGCCCGTTATGCCACCCCCGCCCTGCGAGCCAACTTCTACGACACGCTGCTCGATCGTGTACGCGCTCTGCCCGGAGTGGACGCGGCAGGCTTTGTGACGTCTGTCCCTGGGCAGGGCTATGGGATGGATTGGACCTTCAGCATCGTGGAGCATCCACCCTTGCCGCAAGGTAGTGGTCTGTCTGCCCTAAGCCGCTGGGCCGATCCAAAGTACTTCGGCGCGATGGGCATTCCGATTGTGCGCGGAGGTACATTTAACGCCGGGAAGCGATTGGATGCCGCCAACGAAGTCGTTATCAGCCAATCCTTCGCCAGCCAGTACTTTCCCGGCGAAGATCCGCTGGGCAAGCACCTCCGCGTACGCGGGCAAAATGCCGTCATTGTGGGGATTGTGGGCGATACCCGCTACGCAATCGGCGAAACGCCGCGGCCGGTGCAGTACTACCCGCTGGATGCCGGCATCGAGAATGTCGGCACGCTCGTGATTCGCTCCAGCCACTACCTGGGGCAGTTCGCTCTTCCGGTACAGCGCATCGTCTCGGAGATGGACCCCGATCTGCCCGTCTCCGACGTGCTCACCATGAACCAGTTGCTCGGCAAATCGACCCAGGACCAGAGCTTCAACACGACGCTGCTCGTCGCTTTTGCCGCGCTGTCGCTTGCCCTTGCCGCGGCAGGCCTGTTCGGCGTGATGTCGTACATCGCAGCGCAGCGGACGACCGAAATCGGCATCCGCATAGCGCTGGGCGCAAAGCGCGAACACGTGATGCGGAAGATGTTGCTGGATGGAATGCGGCCCGCGGTCTTCGGTCTTGTCGTAGGACTCGCAGCCAGCCTGGCAGCCGGCCAGCTGATGCGCGACATGCTCTATGAGATCAAGCCGCTCGATCCGGCGGTTTATGCCGCAGTTGCCGCAACGCTGCTCGCAGTGGCCGCGTTCGCATGTATCGTTCCCGCGTGGCGTGCATCGCGCCTCGATCCGACGCAAGCATTGAGAGCCGAATAGGCTGATATTCCGCAATCTCCAGGAGGCCCTGAGAATTTGCTGGTCAAGTGGCGAAGTCACGCTGGCTGCGGATTCAATCTGTCAACCGTGTATTTGCTCTGACACTTACCTTTCACCACGGGCTGCTAGGCATTAACCTGTACGGGAACTAATTCCGGGATGCACCGGGAGTTTTGGATGGATTTGACAGCGTCTTCGGCCGTGAATCTTCCCATCATCAGGGCCAGCTTACGGTTGGTTGTCATCTGGACGGGAGTCCGATCTATCCGCTGCACGTACGCGGGGGAACCAGTAGCGCAATGGCTGACTCTTACCACGAATTTGATGTTAGTCATGATTTCTCCTGTGTACTCGGGGTGAGAAACAAACGGGAGGCGAGATAGCCGCCTCCCGAGTTATCTACCAAGCTACTGTCTTACGCGGCCTTGCCGTGGACCTTGGCGTCGAGGATCTTCTCGGCGCCCACATTAATCTTGATCTGCTTGGGCCTGGCTTCGGCCTTTTTGGCAACGCTGATCTTCAGTACGCCTTTGTCATAGTGGGCGTTCACTTGCGCCGGATCCACGGAACTGGGAAGCGTGAAGGAGCGGGTGAAGCTTCCGTACTGGCGCTCGACGCGACGGAAGTTCTCCTCTTTCTCTTCCTTCTCGAACTTGCGCTCGCCATGGACGGTGAGGGTGGTGTTCTCGATGCGGACATCAATGTCTTTTTCGTCGATGCCCGGGACTTCCATCTTCAGGGTAATGTTGTGCTCGTCTTCATAGATGTCCACCGGCGGTGCGAAGCTGGTGGTCGTCAAAGCCTCTTCTGGGCCTTCGGGGCTATACGATTCACGGACAAAGCGGTTTATGCGGTTTTGCATGGTGGCCAAGTCACGGAGAGGATCCCAACGGGTCAATAGTGTCATAACGCAGTCCTCCTTCGGGGGGATCTAAGAGGAAAAAACTTCAGATGGGCTGACTTAGTTCAGAGGACCTGAAAGAGTAAGAGGAGATAGCTCGCTCAACTACAATGCTAGGCTTCCGCGCAACCGTTGTCAAACTGCGCCAGAATGCGGTAGTGTCTCAGTTTGCCAAAAATCAAACTGAGACACTATCCAGAATGCGCTTCCCAATGCCTTGGAGCTCCTGCGGTTGCTGCATGCGCTAGTTGCATGCGATTTAGCGCAGGCTCGTACGAAGGCCCGCATAAGACGATTGTGCCACCCGGTCCCAGACAATATGGCGCGCACAGAGGTACCGGCCTCCTGGGGCTAAGGCTCGTACCGCTTTCTTCAACCCGCGGTTCGCCGGCCGCTGAATAGGTTAATAACCAGGACCACCAACCCCACAACCAGGAGTAAGTGGATCAGGCCTCCACCGATATGCAGACTAAAGCCCAGAAGCCACAAGATCAGAAGAACGATGAAAACGGTCCAAAGCATGTCAACCTCCTGTGCTCATTTGCGAGCACCTAAATGTGAATCTCATCCAACGTCTGCGAGAAAACGACTTCTTGCAAACGGAACACGCGGTGATGGGACTGTGCCGCCATTTGAACGTCAGAAATCGGCTGAATGACAAACAGCGGCGGCCCAATTCTGCACGTCCTACTTCTGATTGTTCTCTTTAGCTTTCTCTTCAGCTTTCTCTGCGGCTATGGCTTGGACTTTTGCTCCGTGAACTTCCGCAAGGAACGGCTGGGCTGCGGCCGGAACCGGCACTTTGCCCAATAGCAACGCCCGAGTAGTGACGTTGCGGCCATACATCGCACGCCGTGAATCATTGTCTTGACGGAGCGATGCACCCTCCAGTGTGAGCCCAGCGAACGCACCCTTGGCACGGGAGTAGGTCAGGA
Source organism: uncultured Acidobacteriaceae bacterium (assembly GCA_963707205.1). GTDB lineage: Bacteria > Acidobacteriota > Terriglobia > Terriglobales > Acidobacteriaceae > Sulfotelmatobacter. The sequence continues at coordinate 236,915 of CAVPQE010000018.1, read as the reverse complement.
TCTCAGTATCCATCTTCCAATCCGTACCGGCCTCGGCATGCCGTCCAACTGGACCCGCTGCCGCGGAAGCATCCCCGCCGATTTGGAAATTGCTCGACAGCAGTCTTTGCATCCCTTTGTCATTCTGAATGATCAGTACCACATCCACCGCCTCGATACCGATCTGCAACCCCCAGCTTCCACCGGAAATCGTGATGAATGCCGGCGCACTCCAGCCATCCGCGGTGCGGCAAGTGGCTACGCCTTTGCCTCCTTTAGCTCCGAAGACAAAACCACCCTTGACCATGTGCGGTATAACGGCCACACACTTTGCATGCTCCAGCACTTCTTCCGGGATTCCCTTGTCAGGCATCCCCATAATCTCGTGCAACACTGTGGTGGCGTTGTTCAATCGGTCGGTGGCATCTTCCCGGGCGGACCCTGCCCAGCACAGCGTACCGAGACCCAATATCGCAAAGAACAAGATTACTTTTTTCATGGGACAAGCCTCATTTCTGTTACCAGTGCGCCAGCCTCCTGGCTTCGTGCTGTGTGTGCACTCGCACGCAAATCCGCATAGATATGCCGGGCGCACCAGAACACTTTCCACCTTAGCAAATCAGGATTCAGGAGGTCTGAGCAAAAATGCTCACACTTGCCGCGGGAGAATTGGCGGCAAACTTGTCAGAAGAAATCTATCTTGTCGGTGTGAACTCGTGTGGGGGCTCACATTTCACATTGCAACCCCGCGTGGGGCACCGACGTTTCGGGACCGCTCGCGTGATATGATGTATTTGAGGTGGTAGCATCTTCTCCTCTTTCAGGTTCCCTGAGCTAAGTCAGCCCATCTGAAGTTTTCTCTCCTTAGGCTTTCAAGAAAGCCGCGTCCCCCCATGCATTCGAATGCGATCCTGCACGAAGCGACTCAACTCTACAACGTGAGCGACCGTCTTGACTCGTTGGCGGAACAACATCCCGTCGTCGCAGAAGCACTCATCACCATCTCGGGAAGCGTTCGTAACACGGCCACTCTGTTGGAGGTGCTGGTCGCGACGAAAATGGGGCTGCTCTCCGGCCTAGATCCAGCAAATGCCTGATTTGCTCCTCACTGTCTGAAGGCTTTCGTTTTCTGGAATCTCGGCGCGGAAGCTAATCGTGGAGAACGATATTTAGAAGTGAACTATGAACTTGCAGCCCGCTCGCGCCACTATAATCAACAAAGCCTAGCTTTCTGAACCTGTTCATAAAAAAGCTGACCCGCGACCGGGTTGTGCCTATCATGTCTGCGAGCGTCTCCTGACTAATCTTGGGGATCACAGTCTCGGGCACGCCTTCCTTGCCGAAATGGGCAAGCAAGAGCAGAATCCGAGCAAGCCTCTTTTCGCTGGAGTTGAAGAGTTGGTCAACTAAATCCTCTTCGTATCGGATGTTCCGTGCCAGCAGATACGCTACAAACAGATCCGCGAACGTGTGCTCCCGGTGAAGCCCGAGCATCATTTCCTTCTTGTCAATGCGCAGAAGGTCGCAGTCCGTCATGGCGGTTGCAGATCCCATACGGAGCGCTTGGCCCGCAAGCGAACCTTCGCCGAAAAACTCTCCCTCGCTCAATATGCCCAGGGTTGCTTCCTTGCCGATCTTGGATACGACAGTAAGTTGCACCTTGCCTTTCTGAATATAGAAGACAGCGTCAGCTGGGGAGCCTTGTGAAAAGGCGGCGTCTTTCTTTTTCAGATTCACAACCGTCTTGCCGACGCCGGCTTTTGCGAGAAAGGCCTCAGCGTCAAAGCCCATACGCAACTTTTTGATCCCAGCCATAGAAATTCCCGAACTCGGCCCCGGGGGGGAGGCATTCAATGTCGTTCTCATCGCTCTGTTCTCCGATCGCCGTTGACCGGTTTGTGACCTCGGTCCACGGGGAAGCTACACTTTTGCAGCCTGCACGTAGTGTGCTGCAAATGGAATAAGCGGGGGTATCGGGGATGCTGCTAATAATGAGGGGCTTTGTCGGGAAAAACCCTGACAAGACGGCGCAGGTGCACTAGATGTTGGGGCGGAAAGGCGGCATGAAACACAATTCCTACCGAGCCGAGCGGCCCGGCTCGCTCTCCAGCGTTTCTGGGGTCAATAGACCCATTTGCACCGCAAAACGAATCACATCACTGCGAGTCCGAAGCCCGAGCTTCTCAGCAAAACGTGAACGATACGTCTCGACAGTTTTCACACCCACAAAAATCTCTTTGGCGATTTGCGCACTGGTGTAACCCCGCGCCACGAGTCCTAGCACCTGCAACTCACGGTCGCTAAGGATGCTTACAGGGCGTTTGGGCCCAGCTCTTGTACCTTTCTTCGCCAGCAGGTCCTGGACAAGAACGTTGGCCAAACGCGGGTCCACGAAGATCCCTCCGCGATGCACCGCTCGTATGGCGGCAAGCAGTTCCGCATCCACCGCCCTTTTCAACAGGTAGCCAGAGGCCCCGGCAGCCAGTGCCGATCGCAAGTATGCAGGGTCATCGTGCATCGTGAGGACGAGCACCCGGGTTTCGCGGCAGTTACGCGCCATCTGCTGCAGCGCCTGCATACCCCCAACCCGAGGCATGGTGAGGTCCAGCAAGGCCACATCCGGTCTCGTTTCCCGTGCTGCTTGAACCGCCTTCTCTCCATCGGGAGCTTCCGAGACAACTTCCATATCGGGCTGGGCATTGACCAGCATTTTCAGTCCGGCGCGGAGGATTGCGTGATCATCCGCGATCATGACTGTGATCTTGTGCGTTCGCGCCGGCATTTCAAGTGCTCCTCGGCCCCACCGAGGGCTGGAAGTCCTGGTTGGCAAGTGGGACTTGCACCAAAATCTTGGTTCCCTTGCCCTGGGATGTGAAACTGACCGTTCCGCCCAACATAGCCGCCCTTTCTCGCATACTCTGAATCCCTAGGCGGTGCGAGGAGACAGCCACGGCCTTAGCGTCAAAGCCACATCCGTCATCGATTACCGCAACCTCCAAAGCCGTGGCCAAACGGGCGAATCTAATGCTGACCGCCTTGGCTCCCGAATGTCTGGCTACGTTGGTCAGGGCTTCCTGAAGAATGCGATACAACGCGATCTGGACTGCTGACGGCAGGTTGCTGGTGTCAAGTTCATTAAGTGTGAGATCCACAGCTATGTTGTGAGTCTTTGTGTACTCGGTGACGTATCGGCTCAGTGCAACACCCAGACCGTGATCGTCCAGCGCCGTTGGGTGAAGCCCGCGGGCGAGCCGACCGACCTCGTCGATGGCCTGGGCAGTGATTTCCCGTAGCCGATGTCCCTGTACCTTAACGTCTGCTAGTTTCCGAGCGTCTTCCAGGGTACGCAGGCCGACCAAAAGGGCGGTCAGCAACTGGCCGGCTTCATCATGCAATTCGCGCGCAATCCGGCGCCGTTCCTCCTCTTGCGCCGAAAGCGTGTGTTCCAGAAGGAGCCGGTGCATCGCTTCGGCCTGCTTGATTTCCGCGGCCTGCTTGCGTTTTTGCTCGCTCAGATCGGTTATCACCATGCCCAGGGCGTGGCCTTTATATCCCCGAAACCGGTTAACCGACAAGTAGACCGGAATCAGACTTCCGTCTGTGCAACGCAGGTTGAATTCACCTTTCGCAACCGCCTTCTCAGCCTCGGCAAGCAAAGTTTCAAATCGGCCTCGCTCTGTTTCCGCAACCAGCGACTGAACCGCAATTCCGATAATTTTCCCAGGTGGCCTGCGAATCAGTTCTGCAAACCTGCGATTGCAGTAGAGCACCGCGCCATTCCGGGACAGAGTCGCCGCGCCTTCGCTCATGGCCTCCACCAGCATGCGATACGCGGGCTCGCCGCCTTTCAGAGAAACCACCTGCTCTCCGTGACGACCGGAAACCATCAAAGCATCCACTTCGCCGGACTGTATGGCGCGTAGAGTTTCCTCCGCAGTTTTCAGCCGAGCGAGGAGCTTTGCTGGCTGATCCGGTGGCGTGGATGACGGCTGTTTGCGTGGAGAAGGTCCGAGGCTTCTGCGAGCTCCTTTCGGCGCACCGACTTTGCCGGGCAACTCTCCTTGGAGGACTCGGCCATCGGGACGCGCTCGCTTGTTAGACATCTGCTATTTGAGCCCTCACTTCAGCGTACCGGCTGAAGATCCAACCCCACAATGACACTCTCGGTCTTGGAGAGATTCCCAATGATTTTCTTGACCGGCGGCGGGAGCCTTCTTACCAGGGTCGGAATGGCGATGATCTGATCGCCCTTGGCCAGTTGCGGCTTCTCCAGCAAGTCGACCACTTCTATACGGTACTTGCCCCGCAGCTTGTCCTCACAAATCTTCTTGAGGTTGGCGATCGCAGCGACCGAATTAGGGGTTTGGCCCGCTATGTAGAGCCGCAGCCGGTAGAAGTCTTTCCGGTGGGTCTTGGCTGGGCGGCGCTTCCGTGGTGAACTCTTCTTCATGTCGGTGCTCGGTTTCTCCCGGCTCGAATGGGCCACGCTTCCTACTTGGCGGACCTGACTGCGCTTGGACCCGCGACGGTCGTGCCCAGCGTGTGATCAGTAAGCACGATACCCAATTCGATGCCTCTATCACTCACGATTAGCTCACGAGGTTCGCGCGAATGAGCCATGCCGCGGGATTTCAGAACGTAAAGCTCTCGTCTCCGTCGTCCGTTGGGTTTACTGTCCCGCAACACAATCCAGGTGTCCATGAGAGACGAGACGGCCGCCGCAGTTCTCTCCTGCGGGTCTCCTGCGAATGTCAGATTCGTGAACATCGATGTGATCTGTTCCACCTTCAGAAAATCGACCAGGCGCATGAGCATCGATTTAACGTCATAAGTACCCGCGACCGAAACCAGGTTCGTGATCGGGTCGATGACCACGACGCGTGGTCGAACCTTGGCGATCAATTTGTGAATAGCGGCCAAGTGTCCTTCCAGGCCGGTGCTGGTTGGCCGCATCGCGTGGAAGTGCAATAAGCGCTTTTTTACCCACCGCTCCAGGTCAAGGCCAACCGAACCCATGTTACGGAGAATCTGGCTGGGAGACTCTTCAAAAGCAAAATACAGGCAATCTTCGCCACGGGCGCAGGCGGCGCTGGTGAAGTTCGCCGCCAGGCTGGATTTCCCAGTTCCCGCCGTGCCCGACACCAGCACACTGCTGCCACGGAAGAAGCCCTTACCTTCCATCATCTCGTCCAAAGCGGGAATCCCCGTTGAAACGCGGTCCGTCAGTGCTTTGTGGGCGAGTGCCAGTGAGGTGAGTGGCACCACCGAGATGCCCTCGCGATCTATCAGGAACGGATACTCATCGGTGCCGTGGGACGTGCCCCGGTACTTGACGATTCGCAGCCGGCGGGTGGAAATCTGTTCCGTTACCCGGTGGTCCAGCGCGATCACGCAGTCGGCGATGTATTCCTCCAGCCCGTGACGGGTCAGCGTGTGTTCTCCCGCTTCCCCGGTAACGACAGCGGTAAGCTTGTGGTCTTCCAGCCAATGAAACAGGCGGCGGAGTTCCGCTCGCAGTATATTTGAGTCCACTAATCCGGAAAAAAGTGCTTCGATGCTGTCCAGGACAACGCGCTTTGCCTTGATTGCTTTGACCGCGTGGCCCAAACGGATGAACAGGCCCTCAAGGTTGTACTCTCCACTTTCGGCAATCTGGTCTCGCTCAACGGAAACGTAATCCACCAACAGCTTCTTACGTTTGGCAAGCTCCCGCAAATCAAAACCCAGCGATGCGACGTTGGCCGCCAGCTTCGCCTCGGTCTCTTCGAAGTCCATGCAGACGCCAGGCTCGCCGTATCGAACAGCGCCGTGCACCAGAAATTCCATCGCGAGTAAGCTCTTGCCACATCCCGCGCTGCCACAAACCAGCGTGACGCGACCTTTCGGCAGGCCTCCGCCGGTGACTTCATCGAGTCCCTGAATTCCTGTCGGGGCCTTGGCGAGCGAGGTGCGAACGACTTTCGGCTTGGCGCGGGGCATAGCAAGACTCCTGAAAATCAAGTCCTTTTGGTTTGGGTGTCAAACATATGTCGGTATCGTAGCACGACAAGTTCTGATGGTGGCCTATGCGCCTATGCCGCGCAGTTCGCCCGCTCGCTAGCAGCAGGCGGAACAGGTTCGCGAACAGCAAGCCGCTCAACAGCGGCCCGACCGGCCACTGGGTAAACCCTGCTCAACAACCAACCAGCGCAACCGGTGCAACCGCCCGAGGCACAGCCGAATCCGCCGCCGACCCAAGCCGAGAAAGCCCTCGAGGAACACAAAAAGCGAGAAGACACCGCGCGCTCTCCCTAAACGTGCTGAGAATGAGCAATATTGAGCATTTTTGTGGATGAGAAAGTTGCATTATGCGGTTGTGAAGACCAAAGAACTCACCCCGAAACAGATATTATCCGTGCCTTGTGCTACTTGTGGTGCTGGAGTCGGGGAAGCTTGTGAACTGCATACGGGTGCCCCGCGCACCGAGCCACACCGAGACCGGAAGCTCTCCGCTGCCGAGGCCGTGGAAACAAAACCCGGCAAACGATAAAGGTTGGTATGCGAGGCGGCCCTCCTCCTCCTATGCTAAGGAGATCGTCCCGGCGATTGAGGAGTTTCGTTTTCCCGAACCACGATCCCGCAATGAAGACTGCGTTGCCAATTCCATTGGGACGAACCTATCGGTCCAGCAGCACTCCCATCTCGTCGTCCTCGCCCCGGGCCTTCACGTATTGCGCTTTTCCAATTGTTCCTGCGCCGTTTGGCCCCATCTCGTAATAGACCTTTGCATCTGGCGGAAACTTTGTCAGGGCTTCTATCAGTTCTTTCACCGTCCACTCTTGGTCTGTCACATTTCCTCCCCTTACGCGGCCAAGTTAGGCTTCGCGCGCCGTTTCGCTTCAGGCACCAGTCTCGCTCTAGCTTCCTGCAAAAGCTCGGCATTGAATTGGGCACCGATCAAGACCACGAAGCCAGTCCAGTAGAGCCAAATACTGAATGCGAGCGCCACTCCCCAGCTGCCATAGCCCTTGCTGTACGCGGAAAAGTCCTGGAAGTAGATTCCGAGCAGGTAAGACAGTCCGATCCAGCCGCCTACGGCGATTAACGCTCCGGGCAGCGTGCTCACGAATCTCTGCTTCACGTTCGGCGCAACGAAATAGAGGAGTTCAACCGCCAGAACCGTGCACGCAATTGCGATCGCCCATCGAAAATACGGCCAGAGAGTTCCCATCCCGAATGCTTCGGTCAGCCTTGAGCTCAGGCTAGGGTCCACAAGCAGCAGACCGAGGGCAATGACGAGCAGACACCCAACCGAGAACGTAAGGCTGATGGCGAGACTTCGCGTTTTCCAATAGCGCCTCGTCTCACACACATCATAGGCAGTATTGAGGGCGTCGATCAGAGCCGTAAACCCGCTCGATGCGGACCAGAGAGTTAACAGAATACCGAACGTCAGCAGACGGCTGTGCTTGGACAAAATCGTGTCGTTCATCAAATTCCTGAGCGGGCCCATGCTAGCGGCGGGGAGCACTCGCGCGATCAGCCCCATGACCTGGTTAAAGAAGTCCGGAAGTGGGAGATGGGCGGCGACCGCGGAAAGAAAAATCAGAAAAGGGAAAAGGGCAAGAACAAAGTAGTAGGCCAGCGCCGCAGCAAACGCCATGGTGTGGTTCTTTTCCATGTCGCGAACCACATTCATTGCTGCGTTCTTGAAGTGGAGTAACTGCACGGGAGATCACTGCGCGGGGCCGCCCCCGACAGTCGGCAGCGGCGCCACGGCTTTCAACTGGTCCAGTTCGGTCAGCACGGATTGCCACCGAACCCCGTTCTTCTTCGTCTCGATCGGCACTGAGAGGTCGGAATAGAACTGCAGGATGTTCTCGCGCAGGTCCGGCGACGTCCGATCAAACTTCCGACTCGACAGTTGGGAGAGCAACTTTGCGTAGGTGTCGTCGGTGAGTGAATACTCCGCTGCTTTGGTTGGGTTGCCGCTATCCAAGTCACAATTGGGCAGCACCACAGCGTCTCTGCGCACTGCTTCGAGAAATGCCCGGTAGTGATCGACGGTCGCGTTGATGCTCTTGAAATACAGGTCCTCGGTCTGAGGAGTCGGGCTCTTGAACCCTAACCCTTTGAACGGACCCACCCTCGGCATGTATCGCAGAAGGGTCGATAAAATGCGGGTACCCACGCCCGGCTTTTTATAGTCCTTTCCCCACTGCCTTTCGTAGTCGGAGCGCGAAAGACGGTACAGGAATTTCTTTTTCGCGAAATTCGGCGTCTCGCGCATCAGTTCCTTCTTGTGAGTTTGTAGCGCGACTTGGGTCATCTCCGGAATCAGCCGGCTGACCGCGAAACGGTACGAACCCACCGCCAGATCCTCGTGGGTCAGCACGTCTTTCAACTGCATTCCGTACACGACGGGAAAGACTCGTTCCAGCAAGGGCTTGGACACCTGGAATCCGATGAAATCGTGGTACTGCTGCGAAGCGTAGCGATTTTTGGCGACCTGCACCGTGTCGAACCCGAATTCCGTTTTCAAGTGCGCGGTCTTGTCCTGAGCATACCGGACGGACTTGCCATACTTCGCGCGGAGCTTCGGATACCCGATTGCGACAGACTGGTTGACCGCGGGGTGGCCGGCGATGTCGGACGCATAGTGCGACAGGGCGCCCAGCGCGAAGGCGTACTCGTTGACATCCTGGCTTTCGAGCAGCAACTCGCGGACGAAATCGCCGCTGCGGACGTAATGCACGAGATCGCTGAACTCCCTGCTGCCAAAGGGGTAGTAGCCGAGATCCTGGATGACCGCGCCTCCATAGGCGTAGGCATGCGCCTGGGTGATCTGGTCTTCGGACAGTCCAGGATATCGTTTAAGCAGGAGAGGCCGGATCTGATCAGTCCAGAGCAGGTCGACAATTTCTTCGTGGGTCAGAACGGAGTACGCGGACGAGTTACTGCAGGACATGAGCACGATAAGAAGAACTGTCCCTACACGCATGGCGAACTGGCGCCAACTATCGGCGTTGGCGGCTTTCGACATGAAGGTGTGCCACATGGCTCAAATGCGTCCGAGAACCAGGAGAACGATTACGATCAGGAGGATCACTCCGACTCCTCCGGTCGGGTAGTAACCCCACTGCCGACTGTGCGACCACCGGGGCAGGGCCCCAAGAAGTGCTAAAACCAAAATCACGATCAATATAGTTCCAAGCATTGTTGTCCTCCGTGTCACGTATTCATGAGGGGTGCAGCCTCTCCCGAGGCTGCACCGGGTACACCGCTACATCGAGATTCTGATCGCAATTCCGACGTTGGGATACCTGCGGTTGTACAGGTAATAGCCGTTGTCGACATAGGCGACATAAACGTCGTCGTTGTCATACCAGTCATTCCCCCAGTATTCCGGCCACGGGTCAACGAGACTGATCCAATAGCCCTGATACTGGAAGCGCGGGTATCCGCCCACAACCATGAAGGGCAGGCCGTAGATGCGGAACCCATGCTCCGGCCCAAAGTATCCGCGGAAACGGTCGTCCGGGATGCGGTAGCCGTGATATCCGCCACGCTGCTGCCAGTTGCGATGGTCGGAATCCCAGTGCTGGGAGCGATGCTGCTGCCACGCGCTTTGCTGGACGCGTTGCTGTTCCTGAGTGCGCTGCGGACGTTCATTGCCCCGCTGTTGCTGAGCATGCTGGGTCTGCTTGTTCTGTGTCCTGCTTCTGCTGTTGCTGGGCATGCTGCTGGGTCTGCTTGTTCTGTTCCTGCTTCTGCTGCTGCTGGGCATGCTGCTGGGTCTGCTTGTTCTGTTCCTGCTTCTGCTGTTGCTGGGCATGCTGCTGGGTCTGCTTGTTCTGTTCCTGCTTCTGCTGCTGCTGGGCATGCTGCTGGGTCTGCTTGTTCTGTTCCTGCTTCTGCTGTTGCTGGGCATGCTGCTGGGTCTGCTTGTTCTGTTCCTGCTTCTGCTGTTGCTGGGCATGCTGCTGGGTCTGCTTGTTTTGTTCCTGCTTCTGCTGCTGCTGTCCCGGTTTGGCTTGCTCGTGCTTACTCTGTTGCTGCTGGGGATGGTCTTGCTTTTCGGCCTGTTGCTCGTGTTGTGCGTAAGCTGGAGCCGCGATTCCGAGAAGCAAAGAAAGAATGGCTGTGCCGGTAATTCCAATTATTTTCATAGGTTCGCCTCTTCAGGCTGCACTCCGCAACTCAAGATTGAAGGAGCCAGATTTGGTTATAGGCTCTCCGTCGGTTTCTTAATGGTCAAAACTGCTCAGTGAGAACAGGAGTAGCCGAGAAGCAAGATGAATCGTGTCGCAAAGAAGCGGGCACTGTGAGAGCCGTGGAGCGCATCTTCCGACACACGAGATCTCCACGATTGCTGGTCGGAGCCAGAAAAGGAAGGGCGCGAGTCCCAGAAAGTGGACTCGCGCCGATAATAAGTTGATTTGATTTCGCTCCACGGCAAAGCGGATTGGCCGCTATGGTGTGAGGCTGAGTTCAATGTTGACGCCGGGATAGCTCGCGTTGCACAGGTAATACACCCCGTCTATCTCGACTACAAAAACGTCTTGGGTGTAGAGCCAGTTGCTCGGCCACGCGTCAACGAATCCGAACGAATAGCCGCCGTATTGGAAGCGGCGATTACTGTAATCGGATTGGCTGACACGAAACCGATGCTCCTGTCCAAAATTGGCGCGGTAACGGTCGTCTGGAATGCGGCCGGCATTGCCGCGCTGCGCTTGCTGTGCTGGCTCATACGGTTGCGAGCGTTGCTGTGCGTTTCTATTTTCCTGCTGGTTGTTCCTCTCTTGCTGCTGCGCGTTCTTTTCTTCTTGCTTGTTGTTCTTGTCCTGCTGTTGCGCGCTTTTTTCTTCCTGATTCTTGTTCCTGTCCTGCTGTTGCGTGTTTTTCTCTTCCTGCTGGACGTTCTTGTCTCCTGGCTTTGCGGATTTTTCGGGTTGCGCCTTTTTCTCGTCCTGGGCAGGCCTGGCTTTCTGTTCCTCCTGCTGGTCCTGCTGCTCCTGCTGCGCATACGCCGGAACCGCGATGATCAAAGACAGAACTGCGGTACTGATAGCTCCAATTAGTCTCATACGTTGTTGCCTCCATTTATACTTTTGCGGCACGCGTGCGACCTCGCCCGCGTACCGCTTGTTCTATTGCAAGTTCCCTGGGGTCGAATTGACGGCGTCGCCGATGGCTTCGCCGGATACGAGAAGTTCCACTCTCCGATTCTGCTGCCGGCCGGCGGAGTTATCGTTGGAGGCTACCGGCAGACTGCTGCCGAAACCTCTGGAGGAAACCGAATTCGTCGATACGCCTTCTTGCACGAGGTAGTCGCGCACAGAGCCGGCACGATTCTCCGACAGCTTCTGATTCATTTCGTCGCCGCCTACATTGTCCGTGTAGCCACCGACCTCAATGTTCAGCCCAGGGTAGGCGAGCAGAATCCCGGCGACTTTCGCCAGCTTCTCGCGTGCTCCCGGCTTCAGGGAATACTTTCCGGTGTCAAATAAGACATCGGACATGCTGACGATGAGCCCGCGCGCGCTGTCGCGAGTTTGAAGAATCGAGTTCAACTGTTCCGACAATCGGGTACGCATGGCCGCTTTATCAGTTTCCGCCTGTTGTGCGGTCTGCTGCGCCTTCACCGTATCTGCGCGCGATTGGTCGGCATCCGCTTGCGCTGCCGAGAGCGCCGTTGCCGACGAAGCTTGGCTCTGCGCCATGTCTGATTGGGCCTTCGCGGTTGCAGCTTGTGCATCCGCAGTATCATTCCGGGCCTTAGCCGCATCCGACTCAGCCTGAGCCTTGGCGGCCTGGGCATTCACGGTATCAGATTCTGCCTGGGCTTTGGCTCCTTCAGCTTTTGCTGTGTCGGACTCAGCTTGATCCTTCTGCCGGGTCGCGTCATCAGCCTGCTGCTGCGATCTCGCCTGCGCATCGGCCGAATCCTGGCGTTCGTTTGCCAGACGGACATCGTCCATTTTCTTGACTGCGATGGCGCGTGCATCTTCCGCCGTCTGTACTGCTTCGCGGGAAACTGCGATCAGCGGCTTTTTGTCGATATGTTTCTCGGTGGCGTCGGCATCCGCCGTGTTCATTAACTGAACGGCGTGCTGATAGCTGTCACTGGCATACTGCTCGGCGCCCTCGGATTGAGCGATGCGCAATGCATTCCGCGCCTCGAAGAATTCCAATGGCAACTTCGCGTTCAGAACCACTGGGTCGAACTTGTAGCCGGTGGGAATGTAGCCGCCGCGTTCCATCAGTTCGTACTTTGCATTTACCGTTTCGGTAGTTCCCTTGGTGCCTTCGAGAACCACATTCTCGAGCACGACCACGTTGCTGGGTTGGCGAACGGCGTAGTAAGGCTCCGCGGTAACGATCAGTGCGAAGGCTTGGAGGTCCGTGGTCACGTCCAGTTTGCTGCGATGGTTGCCGCCCAATAACACTTCACCCAGATTCACGGCGCGGCCTTCGGGCGAAATCGCCCACAGGACGTAAGTCAGATACTCATTGCCGAACGTCGTCGGCTTCTGGAGATTGCCGAATTCCGCTTCGATCGCAATGGAGCCTCGCTTGCTGTTGATCTCCGCAACGCCATTGGCGGAGGGCATCAGGTCCGTGCCCGCGAAATCCAGTTTCGAGGACCCGCTGCGATGCTGATAGTTAACCGCCTGCACACTGCGGCTGATGACGGTCACCCGGAATGTGGGCGTCGGACTCATCGGCTCGACGGTTAGGGTTGTTTGCGAACTGGTCTGAGCAAATGCACTCAGACTGAGGGTGATTCCGACGGCTAACAAAAGACTAGTCTTCACAATATCTCCTTCAGGAAGATGTTCTGCGGTGTCGCGTTATATCTATCTTGGGTTGAGGCCTTCGGCTTTCTTAGCTGCGAGGTGTTGCTCCATCGTTTTATGTGCCAATGTGAATCCGGGAAAGCGAGTGAAAGAGCCCGAACACGTTCAGAAGCCACAGAACCACGGCAATGACCACGACGCCGTTGAGAATCGACTTGATGGATCCCTGCATGGGAATGAAGCGATTCACCAGCCACAAGAGGACACCCACCACGACAAGAATTTCCAGGAGCTGAATTAAAGGCATGATCTTTGATCTTCCTTTTCTCGGGCTACCCCATCATCCGCCTGGAGGTATTGCCCTGATTTCGATTTTCGGGAACCTTAAAGCCGAATCGTGTTGGCCGCAAGGTTTGGCGGCATACACACGGATGAAGAATGCTGATTCGCTGGATGCGGCCGCTTTGCGTGACCTGATCAGGACACGACTCCGGCGACCTAAACACAGGAGCTGCGAATCAGCGGTCGCGGCTCCGTCTGCACACTCAGAAGATGAGTAAGGATGACAGGTGTTGGGCCTGCGCGTCTGAGCAAGATAGCTCACATGCGAAGAATCAAGGTTGCGATACGGTGACAGGATCAAGCGCGCAAGCTTCAGCGTGCATGATGAGGATTCGTTCCCAGGCGGGCGTTCGGGGAAGCGTCGGACCGTATTGGCGCATCCGCGTCCGGCAAGTCGAATTCCCGTCCACAGTCGAAGCAGACCCGGTATGTGCGGTGCTTGATCGTGAACACACGGCTGACGTGACGGTGCCGGCAGCCAAAAACAAACTGGAGAATCCAACTCAGTGGTTTCATTAATCCTGCGCTCGCTGGCGGCGTTCGCAACTTCCATTGGTATCGAGCCAATCGAGTAACGAGCGCACGCTGGCCCGAGCCAGCGCAATCGCGCAATCCGCGGCTCCGTAGTAAATGTTGAGCGTATCGCCATCGGCATCCATTGTGTACCCGCACGGAAATACGACATCGTCCACATCGCCGTGGCGTTCGTACTCTGCTTCTGGCCCGAAGATCCAGGAGTCTCCTCGGAGCAAGCACTTCTCCGGATTTTCCAAATCGAAGAGAGCTAAGCCCAAACGGTATAGACAGCCTGAAGGCGTGTGCCGCACTCCGTGGTAGAACACGAGCCATCCTCTGGATGTCTCGATGGGTGGCGGCGACAAGCCGATCTTGTTGGCATCCCACCAGGCCCCGCGGCGGGCTTCCAGCATGAGCCTGTGCCTGCCCCAATAGCGCAAGTCGGGAGAGTAAGAAATCCACATGTGCGACCCGAGGGTCGTCATGGGACGATGAATCAGCGCCCAGCATCCGTTGATTCTCCGAGGCAGAAGGGCGGAGTCTTTGTCGTCCGGTGGCATGATTACGCCAAATCGTTCGAAACTGCGGAAGTCCTTGGTTAAAGCCAGAGACACGCCGGGACCGCCGCGCGAATAGGACGTGTATGTGACGACGTATTGCTGCAGTTCAGGGACGAACGTGATGCGAGGATCTTCAATGCCCCAGATCTCCTCCGGATAGTTCTTCGGGCTGGGCATCAAGGTTGGTTCGCTGTCAATTAGCCATCCGTCGACGCCGTTTCGAGAGCGAGCGGCGCAGAGATGCGACAAGCCGCGTCGATCTTCCACGCGGCAAAGCAGCAGGGTCGTGCCATCCGCGAGTAGCGTTGCGCCCGCGTTGAACACACTATTAATCGGGTATGGCCAGTCCTTACTCGTCAGGATCGGGTTCGTGGAATGGCGAAGAAGGAGTGGCTCGATGCGAGTGCTCAGAAGGCTCATAGATTTTTCCGCTGGTATGGTCATGACGCGATATCCACTGGCTCAGACTCTTGCAGAGATCGCATTTCGAGGAGTGCCATCAAAAACGATAGCGTTGATTCTGCTCCCTGGTTTTCATTGGCGCGGTCGGGATGCAGGCCGTCCCGGCAGCCACCGGTCACGGAATCATAGAGTGGAAGTTGCAGATCGTTGTCGCCGAGGAACCAGTTGAAAGCCGACCAAGCTTCGCTGTGCCAGCGCCTGTCAGCAGTTACGCGGTACGCTTGTAAACAGGCAGAAACCGCGCCGGCAGCTTCAAGCGGCTGCTGATCGAAGCGGGCTTTTTCACCGCCTTGGCGATAGAAGCCTTGCGAACCGATCGGAACAAAGTGGCCGTTGGTTTCGCACCGCTGCAGTTCCAGCAGCCAATCGAGAGATTCGAGGCCGGCGGAAAGCATACGATCATCCGAGCATGCGCAACCTACTATCAGCAGGGCTTGCGGCAATCTCGCGTTTCCGTAGGCTAGAACGTTCTCGAACCATTTCCAATCGGGGCCGCGGATCGACTCATACATTTCGAGCAGTCGACGACTGAGGGCGGATCGTACTTTCTGCGCGTCGCGGTCTCCGGGATACGATGTGAGGTATTCCTGAATTCCGAGCAGGGTGTAGGCCCACGCCCGCGGGCTGCTGAATTCCAGCACTGCGGGCAGGGAAAACTCGAACAAGCGCCCAGCCGCGCCCCTAAATCCCTGATCGTGGGATCGGCCTAGAACCGTCCCCAGCCCCCACAATGCACGCCCATGAGAGTCTTCGGAGCCCACGGGTTCGTTCCACCGGCGATCGTAACGGAGAAAGTTCTTGAATCTGCCTTTCGCGGCGTTGAACGCATGTTCCAGGAACGACAGATAAAGTCCAGCGGAATTTGAGATAGGGGGATCGGGTTGCCCGACCTGATCCTTCGGGAGCTGATCTTTTTCCAGATGATCGAGCAGCACGGAAAGAATAAGGGCGCGGGCATTGTCGTCCGTTGTATATCCCTCTCTGCGGTTCGGGATCGTGAAGATCGAGTGCTGCAGCATTCCAGTGTCGTCGGTCATCTGATTCAAGTGATTCAGCTTCAACTCAGGCAACTGATCCAACAGCTTGGGGGTCATCCGGGCTGAGAACTGCACTTTGGGTGTTTCCATGCGGTCGCTGCGCACCCTCGCGAAACTTTCCATGTAGCCTTGCGCCACTCGCTTCCAAACCATCTCCCGGGCGAACAGATAAGCGCGTTTGCGCATGGCGTGGCGTATCGCGGGAGTGTCGAGGAGTTCAATCGTCTTCTGTGCGATAGCGCCGGGGTTCTGGAAGGGCACCAGCGCGCCGCGACGGTCGTCTAACAATTCAATCGCGTGCCAATATGGAGTGGAGATGATCGCCTTGCCCGCCCCCAGTGCATAGGCAAGCGTGCCGGAAACCACCTGCGCTTCGTGGCGATAGGGTGTAACGTAAATGTCTGCGGCGCCAATGAACTCAACCATTTCCTCGGGACTGACGAAGCGGTTGTGGAAGATCACTTGCGATTCCACTCCCTTTTCCTTCGCCAAAGCTTGTAGGTAGGCTCGATACTTGTCCCCCTCGCGACGCAGGATGTGAGGATGAGTCGCGCCTGCGACGATGTAGGCAACATTCTTGTGTTTGGACAGAATCTGCGGTAATGCCTGAATTACGTTTTCGATTCCCTTATTCGGCGAGAGCAGGCCGAATGTGAGGAGAACCGCTTTTCCTTCGACGCCAAAGCGGTCCTTGTAAAAATTGGGATCCAGGAATGGCAGGTCAGGAACTCCATGTGGGACCATGTCGATCTTGCTGCCAGGCACCTTGAAGATTTCCTGCAAGAACTGGGATGAGAGCTGGCTCATGACGATGAGGCGGTCGGACAGCTCTGCGATCTCCTCCATAACCATCAGTTGGTTGGGATCTGGCTCACGCAGAACTGTATGCAGTGTTGTCACCACGGGCATCTTCAGGGCACGCAGTAGATGCAGAATATGGCTTCCGGCCGGACCACCGAAGATTCCGTATTCGTGCTGCAGGCACACCATGTCGATGTTGTTGAAATTCAGAAATTCAGCGGCTTCTTGATACGACGTCACGTCGTCCTGGGCGAGCGACCACCTCACCCGGGCGGGATAGTCGTATCCTTCTTCGGTGTCGTTGACCGGGAGCGCCAACAGTCGAGCAGTCCCGTACTCTGCGGAAAGGGCGCTGCACAGGTCGGTGGTAAACGTGGCGATTCCACAATGTCGCGGAAGATAATTGCCGATCACCGCGATTCGACTGGGCAGGGATGGTTTCGACTGCAATCGTGCACGAGGCGCGGCCGCCCCATCCCGCATCATAGGGCGCGGGCCGACGACTTCCAAGAGGGCCTTCGGTACCACTGTGTTGGGTAGCGACATTTGTGTTCCTGACTTCGATGAAAATCGGTGCCGCAAGGGGCCAATTGCCAGATGGACCCGAGAGCATCACCAGCGCTGGGTTTGAAATTTGCCTCTTGTCAGTATTCAACGAAGAGGACTTGAGAACTGGTCACTATTGACCATCTTGTTGGCGACCAACGGTGCATTGTGTAGTCATGAAAGCCAAACAGAAACTAGCCTTGGCGGTTCGTTGCCCTACGTGTGGTGCAAAACCGGGAGAAAAATGCGAGCTTAGTACTGGCCTGCCCCGCACCGAACCGCATCGGGATCGGCGCTTAGCGGGCTTGGAAAAGTAAAGCGCCCGGAGGCTCAGGCCAGCGCGGGTTCGGGGAGGTTTGAGCCGAGACGATCGAAGGCTTCGTTTACCGACTCGCTCGCTGCCGCGCTTTCTTCTTGAGTAGGCGTTGAAATCTGAAGTAGTCCCTGCCGGCCACGGTTCGTGGGAAGGACGAATTCGCTCTGGTGTTGCATCACAAACTCCAAAATGTGAGCCAGGCCTTCGGACTCGTATCCATTGTCGAAGTGCACGCCGGTACCGTGGAATGCGGAAGGTGACATCCAGTACTCACACGCCAGGAGCCAGTGGCCTCGGGTTATGGATGACCAGACCTTCAGGTAATCCAAAGTGCCAGTTGGAGCAAATGCGTATTCAATATGAATCAGGCCGGTTTGGGCGTCACGCATCAAATCAGCCCAAGAGATGACAATTGCTGATTCAAGAATTCGCTCGAGATTTTGCTTCTCGTCGGGTTTCATACGTCTCTCTCCCGGACCGAAAGGTACGCTCAACCTTTGGCCCACTCCGCGTCGTGCTCGGACGTCTGCCGTGCTTCGGGACTGTCAAGGTAGCAACTCTGCTGCATATGGCGCGAGTGCGCGGAAACGGTCACGTACGGAACACCCAGGAAACGACTGGCAACAATTGCAGTCACTTCAAGGCCATTAAAATGTTGCTGCTTCACCTTCCCGAGAATTCTTTTCAATGCGTCCTGGATCTTCGTCGCTCCAGCCGTCCCAAAGAACATCGCCTTGACTTCTGTCGCCATGAAAAAAAAGTTCCATCCGGCAGCATGGATCTTGCGATCGAGAGCGAAGCCATCCAGCACCTTGAGCAGACTCCATTCCCCCGAGCAGGGTTCACTTTCCAGCCCAAGAAGTTGCGGTATCCCGGGCCATTCCTTCATCAAAATCGTGCCAACTTGAACGCTTGGTGACATAACTCCCTTAAATCAATAGCGGTGTGATTGTCCGTCTGCTTGTAGTCCCCATTGTGAGACCGTGCGGAAAGGAAAACTGCTCAAAAGTGACCACTCTTGTTGAACCCAGCATGGTACGCTAGAGTCCGTTCCGCGTGAGGTCGACACGATTTAAGGGTATTAAATCGACCTCCGGCGGCTACACTTGAAAGAAATGAAACCTACCGTGGCAGCCAGGAAAAACGCTGGATTCGACCCCGACACCTTCCTCGCGACCATCGGAGACGGCAGGAAGATCCTCGCTGTTCCGAGAAAGCAAACGATATTTGCGCAAGGGGATGGGGCAGACGCTGTCTTCTATGTCCAAAAGGGCAAAGTGCGGCTGACGGTCGTATCCAAGATCGGCAAGGAAGCAACGATCGCGATCGTAAACCAGGGAAACTTCTTCGGGGAGGGTTCGCTGGCGGGTCAGCTGTTACGGATGGGCTCCGCCGCGGCAATGACCGATTGCGAGATTCTCCGGGTGGAGAAGAAGACGATGATGGACGCGCTTCATCGCGAACCTGCGCTTTCTGAGATGTTCGTGGCTTATTTGCTGGCGCGGAATATCCGCTACGAAGAGGATTTGGTCGACCAGCTCTTCAACTCCAGCGAAAAAAGATTGGCCCGCGTCCTGCTATTGCTCGCTCATTTCGGCAAGGAAGGCATTCCGGAAACCGTGGTACCTAAGATCAGTCAGGAGACGTTGGCTGAGATGGTTGGGACCACGCGTTCCCGTGTCAGCTTCTTTATGAACCGATTCAGGAAGCTGGGTTTTATTCACTATGCGGGCGGTACAGAGGGCGCCCTGCAGGTCCACAGTTCGCTGCTCAATGTCGTTCTCCACGACTAGGGTTTAAAAAAAAGGGGTACCCTGAAACTTCAGGATGCCCAGCGTATTCAATCCAAGTCCTGCAACTTTCGCTACTGTGGTAGTTTCTCGGCCTGTTTCGGCCGTTCGTCCTGAGACTTCCTCTGTTGTTCCCGCCTTTATAGGCACGGGTTGCGGGTGCTGTGGTTGTTGCGCTGAAGGCCGTGCTTCCGACGGAGGAGTCGTGCGCTCGGGCTGGGAACGCTCGCTCGGAAGCGGAGTCAGCGGCCGCTGAGGAAGTTCATTCCGGTTGGGCTCGGCCCGATTGTTCGGCTGTGCTGCCGGCGAACGATTCGGCTCCGGTTGTCGGTCCGGCTGAGCTGTCGGCGGACGGTTTCGATTCCGGGCGTCATGATCTTCTTGACGTCGACACAGAAAAAGACCGGGCTCGCATGAGTCCGGCCGTAGAGTTTCTGCTCGCGAATTATGAAGTGACTCGGTCGTGAGGATCCGAATGGTCGTTTTTCCGCCACTAACCCATGACCGAGCGTCCAGCGTTTTAACTGAGGCAACAGTACATCGTTGTCGGTTTGAATAACTGTTCCTTTTTATACATTTCCGGAAATTAATCTGAGGAATACTTCCATTACCGAATGAGAAGCCGTAGATATGATTCCTTCCGAACCACCCGTTACATATAGAATTCTCCTCGTGGATAACGATGATGCCGTTCGCGCCATGATGCACGCGACACTTGAACACAGGGGTTTGACGTAGTCGCGGCCGCCAGCGTGACCGAGGCTCTGAGGCATATCATTACGGAGAAATTCGACGTGCTTATTACGGACCTGCACATGCCAGATCCTGGTGACGGGTTTACGGTGGTTACCGCGATGCGACACTCCCAGCCGAAGGCACTTACGCTGCTGGTCAGTGGCTATCCCGACGTGCAGAGCGCCATGGCTGCGATACTTCTTGAAGCGCACGAAATCATCGTAAAACCATTCGAAGTCGGGAGGCTCGCCGACTTGGTCCGCGACAGAATGCTTACTCGAGGACCTGCGTAAAGGTCGAGTAAAGAGAGAGTCGGCGTGATCCTGCAGCGCTGCCTTACTAGTATCGTCGAAGGGTGGTTGACGCGTGCGAAACAGAATAAGCAACTAAGCTGGCTTCCGCTTAGCGACGCCGAACGTACCGGACACCTGCCAAAACTGGTCGAAGATCTAGCCCTTCGCCTAAGGCATGCCAAAGACTCCACGAACGAGATGGATGCCAGCGATTCCCAATCCGCCGCCGCTCACGGCCAGCTACGATATCTGCAGGGCTACACTCCGGCAATGCTTGTCCACGAATCGCGAATACTTCAGGTGACCATATTTGGGACGCTGCAGAGCAATCTAAATCATCTGGATTTCAGTTTGCTGCTACCGGACGTCATGACGATAGCGGACGAAGTGGATTCCCAGTTGACACAATCGATGGAAAGCTACATGAGAGACATGCAGAAGTCAGCAGCGTAGCGACTATTACGGTTGCATCCGGAGCGCGGCGATCGCGCAGAATTCCGCAAGCGGAAACATGCAAATACGAGTTTCGGGCCTTGCGGACTTCCGGACATCTGGCACGCGAGTATCGGTGTCCAGACCAAGTCAACATCCGCCCAGAACCGATCTGTCGTTTCGCACAAGACCGGTTTCGAGGCCGCGTATCAGTTTTGCCGATCAACCGCTGCCGATGAAACTGGCGTTGCGGGTGCGTGTAGCGAGGCCTAGAATGTAAACAAAACAATCTACTGACACCTCAGTTGGAGGTGCCCGTACGCGGAGGGATTTATGACCGCCGCTCCTCGCTATCCTGGGATACGGGTCACTGCAAACGGAAACCAGCTCGTCTCCTACCACACTGAAACACGAATTGCCGATGCTGGCGTGTTCTACCCAATCACGCCCTCGACCGAAGGGGGAGAACTCTACCAGCAGTCCTTCGCTGAAGGCCGCCTGAATGTATTCGGCCGCAGCACGGTGGCCGTGGAAGCAGAAGGAGAACACGCGGCTCAGGGCGGAGCTATCGCGCACTCGGTGTGCGGAAAACGTGTCGTTAATTTCACGTCTGGCCAGGGAATCCTGTACGGCGTGGAACAGTACTACCACGCCCCAGGCAAGTGCTCGACGATGGTCCTGGAGGTCGTTGCCCGGGCGCTAACCAAGCACGCGCTCAACGTGCACTGCGGGCACGACGACGTCTATGGCGCACTCGACACTGGATGGATCATCCTGTTCGGCAAAGACGCGCAGCAAGCCGCCGATCAGGCGCTCATCTTGCGCCGCGTGACGGAGCTGAGTTTAACGCCCGGCATGAACGTCCAGGACGGCTTTCTCACCTCGCACCTGGAGCGGACCTTTTATAAGCACGAGTCGGAACTGATCCGCGAATATCTCGGTGCGCCCGACGACATCATCGACTGCCTGACCGAAAGCCAGCGGATTCTCTTCGGGCCGAAGCGGCGCCGCGTGCCGCAAATGATTGACCTTACTAATCCCGTACTCCTCGGGCCGGTGCAGAATCAGGAACATTACATGCAAGGCGTGGCGGCACGCCGGAACAACTTCACGGAACCGATCTTGCAGTTCCTGGAAGAGGCGTACGCAGAATTCGGGAAACTGACCGGCCGCTACTATGGCTTGATCACTCGCTACAAGACTGACGACGCCGAGACGGTATTCGTCTCGCTGGGATCAGCCGCGGAGAACATTGAAGCGGCGGTGGATTATCTTCGTGCGCGGAGAGGTGCGAAGGTTGGTTCCATCCACCTCAACGTCATTCGGCCGTTCCCGGAAGCGGCGGTTGTCCAAGCACTCGCGGGCAAGAAGAACGTCATCGTCCTCGAGCGTACTGACGAACCCATGGCCGGTGATAATCCCATGGGGCGCGACATACGGACCGCACTCAACAAGGCTTTGCAGACCGACGGCCATCCTGCCGCCGAAGGACTGCCTGCGATCACGGCTGAGCAAATGCCGCGGCTCTTCTCCGGCATCTACGGCCTGGGGTCGCGGGATTTCCGGCCGGAGCACATCTTCGGCGCATACGAATTTGCGACTGGCACCCGCGCCCGCAAGGACGGTAAGCGCGCGGCGGAAGGAACTTCGTTCTTCGTGCTGGGCGTCGATCACCCGTACGAAGTGAGGTCCAACGAAGCGCCATCACTTTTGCCCGAGGGCGCCGTCGCTGTACGCTTTCACTCGATTGGCGGATGGGGAGCGATCACGACGGGCAAGAACCTCGGCGCGATAATCGGTGATCTGAACGACTTGCTCTACGAGCGGGACAAGATTGTCGATGATCTCGGCAATCCCAAAGAGATCATTCACGTCAGCGCCAATCCCAAGTACGGATCGGAAAAGAAGGGCGCCCCCACGGCGTATTTCATGGTCGCCGCGCCCGAGCGGATTCGCGTGAATTGCGATCTTCGGCATGTCACGGTCGTGCTGTGCTGCGATCCGAAGGCGTTCACGCATACCAACCCGCTGGACGGCATGTCCGAGGGCGGCAGCCTGGTGTGGGAGTCGGAGGAAGAAGGCGAGCAGGCTTGGGAGCGGCTGCCGCTTTGGGCACGCAAGCAGATCATCGACAAGAAAATCCGCGTGTTCACCTTGCCAGGGTTCGAGATCGCGCGCAAGGCTACCGATCGTGCTGACCTTCAACTTCGCATGCAGGGCAACGCCTTCCTGGGCGCGTTCTTCGCGGTCTCTCCGCTTCTTTCCGAGTTCCGCATCACCACCGAGCAGTTCCGTAAAGTCGTTCGCAAACAGTATGTGGAGAAGTTCGGGCGATTCGGCGATGCCGTCGTGAACTCCAACATGGAGGTCATGACCCAGGGCTTTGAACGCGTCCGCGAAATCCGCATCGGCGAACTCAACGCTTGCGACCGGTCCACGTTGCGTGGCGTGGCGCTGTTGCCAGTCATCGATGGGAGCGATGGCGATGAGGGTCACGCTGGATGCCGCTCCACTCCTGTGCCCCCGGGCCAGCACGAGCGCACGCCCGTAACCCGGGTGGCGACTTTTAACGCCGAGTTCCGCGCCGGCCTCGGCTACAACCAACCGTCCTCTCCCTTTGCATCGGTCGGCGTCATGGCCGCCGGCACTGGCGACACGGCCTCGAAGTACGTCGCGCGCCGTGAAACGCCACTTTTCATTCCCGAAAACTGCACGCAGTGCATGGAGTGCATCGCCGTTTGCCCCGATACCGCGTTGCCCAACTGTTCGGAAGACATGGCAACCATTCTGCACACTGCGGTCGCGCACTATGTCGGGGACGCGGGCGAGCGCGAGAAGATGCTGCGGTCGCTGCCCGAGATCGAGAAGCGCACGCGTCAAATGATGCGGGATGCCATCGCGAACAATTCGGCCGAGCCGCTGCCCCAGATCCTCCGCCAGGTCATGAACGAGGTCGATGGGTTCTGTTCCGAAGCCAAACGTCAGTTCTTCGACATCATCGACCGCGTGCCCATGGCCTACCAGAAGGCAAACGCCATCTTTTCTACTCCGGAGCGGAAAACGCCCGGCGGTGGCGGCATCTTCTCGATCTTCGTCTCCGACCTGTGCAAAGGATGCGCCGCGTGCGTCACCGCATGCGGTGAACATGAAGCCCTCAAGATGGTGCAGGAAACCGAACTGGTCAATGCCGAGCACGAGACTGGAACCGCGTTCCTCAGTCTTCTGCCCGACACGCCGCAGAAGTATCTGGGCCTCTACAACGACGCCCACCCGCAGGATTCCAAGACCGCCACTCTTCGGAACATGCTGATGGTTCGTCGCAATTACGACGCCTTGGTTTCCGGCGACGGCGCATGCGCCGGCTGCGGCGAGAAGAGTGTTCTGCGCGCGGTGGCCTGCGTCACCGAGGCTTACATGCGGCCTATCTTCCACGCCAAGGCCGATCGGCTCCGCGCGAAAGCTTCCCGACTCGAAGAAGTTGGCCTCGAAAAACTCGCCGCACTCAAACTCAAGAGCCTCGAGGAGTATGGGTTGTTGCGCCAAGCCGTCGCTCACTTGCTCATGGGGTTGGGCGGTGAGGATGAAAAAGACACCAAAGCACGCATTGCCCGACATGGCTCCATCACCGACCACGAGTTAGTGAACGCCATCGTGGCGGTCATGCGGCAGGAGGCTTTCAATCATAAGGATCTGCAGGCCATCGATGGCCGCTTGGCCAACGGCATGTGCGTCATGGCCATGGCCGCGCACACGGGCTGTAACACCGTCTATGGCTCCACGCCCCCGAACAACCCTCACCCCTATCCGTGGATGAACTCGCTCTTCCAGGACGGCGTAACGGTCGCCTGGCTCTTCGGCGAAAGCTTCATCGTGGATCACGCAAGGCACTCCGTCATTCCCGAGAGGCTCGCCGATGCGCTGCTCCAGCGCGAAGAGAAAGTCTTCACACCGCGCGAATACTACGAACTTACGCACTTCAGCGATGCCCTGATGACCGATCAGGAAGTGCTGGAGCTGCCCAAGGTGTGGGCCGTCGGCGGCGACGGTGGCATGGGCGACATCGGCTATCAGAACACCTCGAAGGTGATTCTGCAGAACCGTCCTAACGTCAAAGTCCTCATGCTCGACACGCAGGTGTACTCCAACACTGGTGGACAAAATTCCGACTCCACGCCCATGCTCGGTGGCAGCGACATGAACGTGTTCGGAGCGGCGACCCAGGGGAAGAGCGTCGAAAAGAAGACGGTCGCCGAGACCTTCCTGGCCGGACACGGATCTCCGTTTGTGGCCCAGATCTCAATCGCCAACGCTCCCAAGTTGTACCGTGCCATCCTCGACGGCCTCGAATATCGCGGCACCGCGTTCTTGCAGTGTTTTACCACCTGCCAGCCCGAGCACGGTGTAGCCGACGACATGGCGCTCACCCAGGCCCAGCGCGTGCGCGACTCGCGCGGCGCACCAGAGTTCATTTTCAATCCTCGACTGGGAGAGACTTACAAGGAATCGCTCGATCTTAAGGGTAATCCCTCCCTGGAAGCAGATTGGTACGAGACAAAGTTCAAAAGTAGCGGCGAGCCTTACCGCTACACGGTCGCCCATTGGTGCACCACCGAGGCCCGATTCCGCAACCACCTGAAGAAAATTAAGAAAGAGAACGCGGCCAACCTAATCCCGCTGGAGAATGTGCTGGTCCGCATCACCCAGCAGGACGTTGTCTACCGCCGATACTTGAACCCCCAGCACCGTGCCTTCGTCCCCGATTTTGGCGTCTACATCAAAACCCAGGGAGCGAACGGAGACGTGGACCACTGGGCGATTTCGCGGCAACTTGTGCTTTTCTGCGTGGAGCGTCGTAAGGCCTGGCGGATGCTGCAAAGCAAGGTGGGCATTGAGAATCGGGAATATCAGGCCCAGCGCTCGATTCTGGCCGACGTCGATGCCGGCAGGATTTCGAAGGAGGATCTGTTCGCGCGCGGGGAACAACTGCTGAAGGAGCGCCTGCAACCGTCAGGCTCGGCGAAACCAGCCCAAAAAGACCCTCATCCGGTTCCGGCCACTTCGCAAGCCGCGATGCAGTCTGGCTCCCGAGGTCTGTAGTGTACGAACAGCCACAATCAGGGTGGATGGGACGCGAGGTAACGTGCACAATTCGCGGCAAGCAGAAGTGCAAGGGAATTTCAGTGCGGAATCGGAACCGCAGCGGGGAAGAAGTCCTAGTGCTGTATCTGGAGCGCCCCCGAGCGAAGAGCTGGGAGTTGAGTCGCTGTGTAGGGGCGCTTCAGATACAGCGACTTGAAGGAAGCCGCCCAGGGGACTATGGGATTTGTATCCCGATGAGCCGGTCGTTGTTGTTTGCGAGATGGTGCTTGCTGTCGGTGCGCTTCCGTTTCAGTTGCTGGTGGCAGAGAGAATGGTCGTGGGGCGACACCTCAGAGAGTCTGGAGCGCGCCACCATACAGCATTCTGAGGAGTGGGAGACACAGAACCAGTGTGCGCGCCGAAGCACGAGCGAGATTCGAGGCTGGAGATGTGGATTCATGAGGCACACCGGCTGAGATGAGGGGGAGATCGGAGGAGAAGTTGCGCGGCGGAGAGGCGCTCGACAACCTGCATGGTTCCGCCGCAGAGCGGACAGTTCCATGTTGAGTGAGCGGGGAGCGTGGTCAGCGAAGCGGCACATACTGCCAGCTGATCGGATGGCTGGAGCAACCGCAAACAAAGCGGAAAGAGTTCTGCTCGCCGCCGGTTGGCGAGGAAGCCGAAGTTGCGGATGCGCATAAAACCGCGAGGCAGCAGGTGCAGCAGGAAGCGGCGCAGGAACTCATCGACAGTCAGAGTCATGATCCTCTTCTTGTTGCCGTGAGCGGAATCGCGCCAACGGAAGGTAACATTGCCCTCGGCCAGAGAGACGAGTCTGCTGTTGGAAATGGCGACACGATGGGTGTAGGCACCGAGATAGCGCAGCACATGTTCCGGCCCGCCGAAAGGCCGCTTGGAGTAGACGACCCAATCGTGACGGAACAGTACCCGCAGCCACGAGGCGAAGGCACGCGGTTCCGCGAGCGGTAAGAGACGTCCGTGGAACTGGAGTGCGCCGGCATGAAAGGCGGTCTTGAGTCCGGCGACAAACTTGCCGCGGAAGACACGGCCGAGCACTTTGACGGGAAGGAAGAAGGATCGGCGCGATGAGATCCAGCGGGAATGGTCCGGAGCGAGACCGCCGGCGGCCAGCACGCAGTGGACATGGGGATGATGCTGTAGTCGCTGGTCCCAGGTATGGAGCACGCTGAAGAAACCGATCTCGGCTCCCAGGTGGCGTGGATCGCGGGCGATCTCCAGCAGAGTTGCAGCACTGGCGCGAAACAGCAGGTTGTAGATCAGCCGTTTATTCTGCAAGGCCAGCGGAGCGAGTTCCCGTGGCAGGGTGAAGACGACGTGCACATAGCGGGTGGGTAGCAACTCCCGCTCCCGCGCCTGGAGCCAGCGCAGGCGGGCGTTGCCCTGACACTTGGGGCAGTGCCGGTTTCTGCACGAGTTGTAAGAGATGGCAGAATGTCCGCAGTCCGAGCACTGATCGCGATGTCCACCCAGCGCGGCGGTGCGGCAACGAGCAATGGCCAGCAAAATCTTCTGATGCTGCCAAGTGATCCAGCGGCGACTGCGCTCAACAAACGACTGACCCGCACAGCGAACGATGTCGGCCACCTCCAGAGGAGGCCGGTTCATGCGCTCTGTGTCGGCTCTCCTTCTCCTCGGATGGGGAGTGCATCCAGCGGACTGCCGGTGGCGCTGAGATGGCGCCGGGAGAGATGCAGGTAGATCGTCGTTTCCTCCAAGTCGCGATGCCCCAGCAGCATCTGGATGGTGCGCAGGTCGGCACCGGCTTCGAGCAGATGCGTGGCAAAGCAGTGGCGCAGGGTATGGGGATGGATGTGCTTGTGTTCAAGGCCGGCGCGATCGGCGGCCTGCTGACAGGCGCTCCAGAGAACCTTGGTGGAGACAGGATGCCTCGCCGTATGCCATCGATTGCCGGGAAACAGCCAGTCGGTGGGCTTGCGCCGAAGCCCGCGCCAGTAGATGCGCAATGCATCGAGCAGCTTGGGACTGAGCATGACATCGCGGTCCTTGCGTCCCTTGCCGCCCCGGATATGAATGACCATCCGTTGGCTGTCGATGTCGCTGATCTTCAGATGGGCCACTTCTGCGCGACGTGCGCCGGTGGCATAGAGGGTCATCAGCAGGATGCGATGAAACGGAAACTCTGCCGCGTCGATTAGACGTGCGACTTCTTCCGGGCTCAGCACCTGCGGCAAGTGCAAAACCTTCTTCGGATACGGCGTTTCGGCAACGCTCCAGCCGCGCTTCAACACCTGTACATAGAAGAAGCGCAAAGCGGCCAAGCGCTGCGTTACGGTGTTCGGGGCCAGCTTCCAGCGCGTGAACAGCGCGGCCTGATACTGGCGAATATGCTCGGGGCCAAGCTGATCGGGCGAACGATGGAAGTGCCGACTGAAATGCTCGACCGTGTGGATGTAAGCGTGGATGGTGGACTCGGCGTAGTTGCGGCGCCGTAGCTCCTCAAGCATGATCTGGCGTAGATGGGTCACAGAGAGTTCCTCCTCTGCGCCACAAACTAGCTCAGATCACCTCCGATCGTCGGCTCAGCAACACGCGAATGCGTCCGTCGCAAAGCGGCTTAGTTCAAGTCGGCTTGGAGGAAGTGCGGTGCCGCCGAATCGCGGCCCAGCCCAGAGTTCCGCGAAGCCCGTTTACGTCCCGTCAGGCGGGATTGTTGGTGGGAAGGGGTGTTCCCGTCAGCTATCAGTGGCGTTGTCCGGGCGGTTGAGATGTGGTCTAATCCCGTGAGCAGTGCGAAGATCTCCTGGAAGTTTCGGACGTCATGAACAACCCCGGCCGAGAGCCGAGGTCACCGTTGGGCTTCTTTCCCTGGCCAGCCCGGCGGTAGGGTCTTAGGCCGTCGAGAACCGGTTTTATCCGGGTCAGCCTAAACAGGAGTTAGGCGGCACACGCGAGCGCACGTCACACCAAAATACACTTTCGCGTTTATGATCGAAGGAGATGATCGATGCCTACATCCTCCAAGCGACCCTCCAAGCTAGCAGCCCCGCCACGTGTTAAGCCGCTGGTTAAGGCCTCCTCCCCGTCCGCCCAACCATTCCTTCGCTTCTACCACTCAAAGAGCCTCCGCGCGAAGACCCTCGCAGTCCTCACCACTCTCGAAAAAGCGAAAGACAGCACGCAACATCGCGATGCCTTGGCAGACATCGTCGTGAAACTGACCGACAGCGGCATGGAATACTACTTTCTGAGACCGCTGAAGCTTGCCAAGGCGGGTTTTTTCGTCGAGCAGTCAGCCAACCTCGGCATGGCAGCTACAACCCGGGTGTTGGCATCGGTCATCCGCAACATCATAGGCCGCATGGATAACCCTCAACTTCTCACAGTGTGTAGCTATATTCGGCAGCTCATGAAGTGAAGCTCGATTCGCGGAAAGCAGAAGTGCAGCGGAATTTCTGTGGGGACTGGAACCACAACCGCAGTGGGGGAACTGACCCGATTGTTTTCCTTCAGAGCGCTCCGAGGTTCCTCCAACAGATGTAGCAAGGGCTTTCTTGACAGCGCGAGATTTCAGGCCGGAGAGCACGTACTCGTGTAGGGCGGAGCAGCCATCGGTGTCTTTGCCATACAGCTAACTCGGTTTCGTGGCGAACATGTGCCGGTGGTAAACTGCGCCTATGGCTGCTAAGAAGAAAACTAAGAAGAAGCAGACGAAGTCGAAGAGAACGGCCGGTCACAAGATGACGCCGATGAAGAAGACGGCTAAAAAGAAACTGGCTATGAAGAGGAGAACTCCCAAGAAGGAGTTGGCGAAGAAGGCAGCTCAGAAAAAGGCGACGGTGAAAACGAAGGCCGTCGGCAAGAAGACAATCGGCGCGAAGACGGCGACCGCGCTCAAGAAACAGGTTCGGGCGAAAAGCCAGAGCGTGGATACGGTGGCATTCTCACCGGAGGAATCCGGAGCGCGTTCCGGCCAATCGGGAGATCTGCAGGGATTATCCAACGTCCAAAGTGCGGATTCGGAGAGTGTCGACGAGTTGCTCGAGGAGGGAAACGCGTTCGAAGCTGGCGTAGTGACGGGCGTGGAAGACGCTGGGGGCGCTGATGAGAGGGAAGTTCGCACGCATGAGGTACCGGAGGATGATGTTCCCGGGGAATATCTAGATAAAAAATAGAGAGTGAGAGGCTCTCTCCGCGCCGGTAAGCTTCGTATCCTTCCATAATCCTGACCAGCGAGGCCGCGGCCTCGTTCCTCTGTTTCCCGGTTGACTCCCTGCCAGCTGGCAAAGGAATCAAACAGGTGGTGTCGAGGGCAAGAACGAAGACTCCGAGACCCGGGAGTATCCGGTGAGCGCATTCGTTCCCCCCTTTAAAATGCTGGCTGAGCACGCATTCAACTCATGCGCGCCGGCATCGACCTTATGAACACGGCCTACAACTATCTTGACCTCACGCCAAAGGGCGGGGATGAAGGTGGTCGCCGACAATTCTGGGTCTCTCGACGAGGTTTTTGAAAGATCCGAATTCGTTACTGCTCCCGGTGGCGAGAATGGTCCAGAGGGGGAAAGTTCACTCTGACCCGCCAGAGAGAACGCAGATTACTTCCAGCTAAAGGTAGCAAGAGCCCCGGCCAGCAGCGTGTAATTGAATGACTGGCCTTTGAAACTCACGGTGAACGCTGCGGCGTTGTTGCCGGAGTTTACCACGAGCAGGACGATTGATCCATCGGGATTCTGAAAAGCGACATCTTCGATGCTGCCTGCGCCGAAAGTGTTCGAATCGATCCGGTGCGCGCCCGGGAGGACGAACTTTCCCAGATGTCCCAGGATGTAGTACTCCACGTTAAAAGTGACATTGGCCGGCGAAACACTGTCGTCGATCGTCACTACCCCTCGGCAGTTGGAGCAAGTGCCGTTCTTGGGGCCAGAGTTCTGATCGAGAGCTAGATTCCAAAGGGAGACGCTCCGGGCCCAGTTGCGCGTGGCGCCGATCAGCAAGTGCTCGGCGTTCCAAACCAGGTCGCCGGCAAAGCTCGTTGAAGTAATGCCCGAGCATTCTGTGAACCAGATGTCCTTCGCGGGAAAAGCTGCTTTCACGGTCGATTGCGCGCTGGGATCGCCCGCGTAGCAGTGAAACGAGCTGCCGGCGAGATACTGCGCGGCGGAGTTGCCGAGCACCGATTCCGGATAGGCCGTGTTGTCCCAATTGTGTTCGTAGGCGAAGATCTTCACATTCCCGAGTCCGGCAGTGCTCAAGGCAGGTCCCAGATTACTTGCGATGAATGTTGACTCGTCGCTCGCGGCGAGATATTCGGACGGGTATCCCGTAGTCGAGTAGAGGGGCTCGTTCTGCACGGATAGGGCATAGATGGGGATGCCCTGCTGCTGGTAGGCCTGCACGAAGTCGACGAAATACTGCGCCAGGCTTGGGAAGTAGGCCGTGTTCATGTTCCCGCCATTCATCGTTCCGGTCGTTTTCATCCAGGCGGGCGGACTCCAGGGCAGCGCAACGACCTTGATGTTCGGATTGATGGAGAGAGCCTGCTTGACCAATGGGATGATGTAAGCAGCATCGTGCGTTACTGAGAAGTTGGTGAGATTTGGATCCGTCTGGCCCGAGGGCATGTCGTCGTAACTGTAGTTACCGCTCGCCGAGAAATCGGTTGCGCCCATGGGCTGGCGCAGAAAACTGATACCGATGCCGCTGCTCGGACTGAAAAGTTGTTGCATCAGCGTAGTTTGCTGCGAAGCACTGAGCTTGCTCCATATCAACCAGGCGGAAGAATCGGTCAGCGAACCGCCAACTCCATCCATCTGCTGATACTGAGTTGTGGCGTCCACGGTGATGACGAGACCGCTGGAACGTCCGCTCCTTCCGAAAGAGACACTCGGCTGGGCTTGCAGCAGCATCGTTCGGTCACCGGTAGTTTCGACGATCTGCACACTCGGGCCGCCGGATGAGGTTTGCGGAGTCTGGTTCGAGCCAGGGCAGCTACTGAGGAAAAGGCAGGCAACAGATATCCACAAAAGATGGGCAAGTTGAGCATCATTGAGGAGTCGACCATTCGTTCCAAGACCTTGAATTGTGGGTTCGAGTTCCGACATCTTGCCTCTGGTTACCGATTACCCTAAGGAGTAATGGTTGCCGACAAGAATCTCATGCATGTCAAATCACCTGGACGTCCTCTTTTGCGAGGAATGCTCTTGCTGTCCATCCCCGAGCTTTCCCCCGCCGCTGGATTCGGCTACCCTAGGGCGAGCACGGGATCGGTAAACGCGTCGATAAGGCAGGTACTGTTTGACCTTGCACTTGGTATTCATGCCGGATGGAGGAATGCGAGTTCGCTGGGCATGTGCGCCAGTCGCACACACGTTGAGCCTAATCCTAGTCTCAGTCTTATTGGTGGGGCCAGGCGGCGGACGAGCTCAGGCGCAGCTTGGGCCTGCTGCGAAGCCACTCCCTACTCTTGTCCATGTCGATCAAATACGCCGCCTGAGTCCTGAACAGGCCTCATTGGGCTATCCAGTGCTCGTGCGGGGTGTGATCACGATGGATGCTCCGGAGCCCGACTTTTTTGTTCAGGATGCAACGGCCGGCGTCTATGTGGAGGGCAGCGTCTCCCCCAAGTTCCCCCACCTGTTCAGCCAGTTAGTCGAAATCGAAGGAGTAACTGGGCCGGGCAAGTTCGCTCCCGTCATTCGTGAAATAAAGTTGCGTGTGCTGGGCAAAGGAGTGCTTCCCAGACCACAACTCTTTCCCTTCTCCGAGCTGGCAAATGGCCAACAGGACAGTCAATGGACACAAGTGCGAGGGATCGTGCGGTCTGCGGCCATCGACCGAGGCTCTTGGCGGGAGCCCGCCCTGGCCATGCGCGTGGCTTCCGAAGGGGGCGAGTTCAAGGTCCGTGTTCCGATTCCCCACGAACAGGATTTTTCTTCGTGGGTCGACAGCGAAGTCCTGATTGAAGGTGTATGCGGCAGCCTGTACAACGCCAACCGGCAACTTACGGGGATACTGTTCTACGTTCCGCGCTTAAACTTCCTTAAGATCGAAGCTCCGGCCACGGACGCTTCATTATCCGATTTACTGAGATTTTCCCCCGGTCCTGGCATTCGGCATCGTGTGCGCGTGCGCGGGATCGTTGGATACCAACAAGTGGGGCATGCGTTGTTTTTGCAAAGTCAGGGCAAAGGTCTTCGCGTGTTGACTCAACAGGACACGCCACTCGAGATTGGCGATCTCGTGGAGGTGCGGGGCTTCCCCATCATGGGTGAATCAGCGCCAATCCTGGAAGATGCTTTCTTCAATCGCCTGGACCATGACAAAGCTCCGGAGCCCGTGGCTCTTGATCTCAATCAGCCTTGGGAGCAATTCGACGGCGTGGTCGTGACCACGAATGCGAAGTTGGTGGACCGGCAGCCTCAGGCGGATGGCCTGCGGCTCCTGCTGCAACACGGAGAAATCTATTTCGACGCAGCGCTCTCGGGCGGAACTCCCGCAGATCGAATGCTATCGATCCCGCTCAACAGTGAAGTCCAGATTACTGGTATCTGTCTGGTCCGGAGTGGGGGACTCTGGCAGACTCCGCAGTCCTTCCGCATGTTGCTGCGCGTGCCTGACGATGTGGTTGTGACCCGCACACCGTCCTGGTGGAATCTGACTCACACCCTCTGGGTCTTGGGAATCACCGGAAGTATCTTGCTCAGTGTTGTCGTGTGGGTTGTCGTCCTTGGGCGGCGTTTACGCGAACAGATGGCGCTATTTCGTCAGAAACTGAGGAGCAGCGGCGTGCTCGGGGAGCGGAACCGCATCGCGCGAGAACTGCATGACACCTTGGAGCAGGAACTGGCCGGCATCACCATGCAATTGGATCTGGCGGTTGATTGTTTTCGGCAGGCGCCACGCGTGGCCGAGCAGGCGTTGGAAACGGCGCGCAACATGAGCCGGCACAGCATGATCGAAGCACGCCGCTCCGTATGGGACCTGCGCTGCCAATTGCTGGAAGACGGGGATCTTGTCTATGCTCTGGCGCAAATCGTTGCACCGCTCGCACCGCACAACCAGGCGCAGGTACAAGCGAAAATCCAGGGCACCCGCGTGCGCCTGCCCCGGTCCGTTGAGATGAATCTGCTGCGCATTGGCCAAGAAGCCGTTGCGAATGCTGTGAAACATGGGCGAGCAACACAGATTTTGATTGAATTGTGTTACGCTCCCGACTCTGTTCGCCTTGCGGTCAGTGACGATGGTCGAGGATTTTCCTCTGATGAAGGTTCCCGCACCGGACATTTCGGACTCCTGGATATGCGGGAACGCGCCCAGTCTATGGGTAGTCAGTTGCAGATTGAGAGCAAGCCTGGAAGCGGGACGCGTATTGCGGTAGAAGTCCGACTGACTCCAAGCGCAGCGATCGATGACGAACTCAAAGCCGATACGTATTCTGGTGGTTGACGATCACTTCATGGTCCGGATGGGGCTGTCCGCGTCTCTGAATGTTGAGCCGGACATGGAAGTGGTAGCCGAGGCGGGCAGTGGTGAAGACGCTTTACACGCCTATCGTAAACACCGCCCCAGCCTGGTGCTCATGGATCTTCGACTGCCAGGAATGAGCGGCACCGACTGTACAGCCGCGTTGGTTCGCGAATTTCCGGATGCCTCCATTCTCATGCTCTCCACTCACTCCGGGGAAGAGGAAATCTACCGCGCCATGCAGGCCGGCGCTCGCGGTTATATCATGAAGAGCATCATCCGCGAAGAATTGCTGCGTGCGGTCCGTGAGGTTCACCACGGACGCAGGTATGTGGATCCAGTAGTCGCTTCGCATTTGCAGGAGCGCCGTTCCCATCGCTCTCTTAGCAGCCGTGAGGTCGAAGTCCTCCGCATGGTGGCTAAGGGATTCGGAAACAAAGAGATTGCAAGTGCGCTGAATATCGCGGAAGTCACAGTTAAGCTGCATGTGAGTCACGTTCTTGAGAAACTCAATGTGAAGGACCGAACTCAGGCCGCAACGGTCGCACTCCAACGAGGAATTATCTCGCTCGAGTGACAATCGAGATGGCGGGGATTGAGAGGGGTTCAGACTGCCGGTCTCTGTCTCCAGCGAACCCCTGTACGAAAGTATTATTGACCCATTCCTCGTAGTTGTTTTCTATTGTAGTTGTTTTCCATTAATCTGTTTCTACTAGCTAGATGGCCGGCGGTGGCTGGCTAAAACCGCACGGTAAAACAAGCAAATGAATGTGTTCCTTAAAATCTGGGGGCTGGAACATGAATTGTGTTTGGCGTGCAAGACTGGGCCTCGTAGCCCTGTGTTTGCTTTTGACAGGCGGTGCGACGGCGCAGTCGGACCGCGGCTCAATTGCAGGTTCGGTGCTGGATACTACCGGAGCGGCGGTGGCCGGAGCATCGGTCACGCTGAAGAGCGTGGAAACGGGCAGTATCTACAGAACGGTATCGTCATCTTCGGGCGGGTACCGGATGAGCGATTTGGCCATTGGTCGCTACGACATCACGGTCGAGTTGAATGGCTTCAAGACCTCCGTGCAAAAGGGAGTCGAGGTTCAGATCAATACTGTCGCCTCCCTGAATGTCACGTTACAGCTCGGTGACGTGAAGCAGGAAGTGACCGTTCTGGCAGATGCACCCACCGTGCAGACCGAGAGCTCCGATATGGGCACGGTCGTCGAGGACAAGCAGATCCACGACTTGCCACTGTCCCTGAACTCCACGGGGCAGAGCTTTGTGAGGTCCCCAGAAACCTTTATCTTCCTGACACCCGGGACGATCGGACAGGGAACGGCCGGCGATCACGCCTCGGCAGGGGTCTATGAGACGAAGATCTCCGGAGGTCAGAACTTTGGCTCAGAGATCTTGCTGGACGGCGCGAGCGTGCAGCGCTCTGATTCCGGCAGTGCATTCGACCAGACGGCGCCTTCGGTCGAGGCCCTCACGGAGTTCAAAGTAACGACCTCGACTCCGTCGGCGCAGTTCGGCCACACCTCCGGCGGCGTCGAGAGCTTTACAACGAAGTCAGGAACGAACCGGTATCACGGTAGCATTTTCGAATTGTTCCGGAACGAAGCTCTGGACGCCAATTCCTGGGACAACGATTTCACCGGAGCTCCCAAACCTCGAGATCGACAAAACGATTTTGGAGGCGCGCTGGGCGGACCGGTCCGCATTCCGCGGCTTTACAACGGGCACGATAAGACTTTCTTCTTTTTCGCGTGGGAGCAGTATCGCAACCGCCGCGGTCTATCAAACGACTTGGAAACCTTGCCTACGGCTGCCGAACGCGGCGGCGATTTCTCGGCGCTTCTGGGACCCGGCGTCGTTGACCCGAATACGCATCTTCCGGTCATCAATCCTTGCACTGGCCTGCAAGTGCTGCAAGGACAGATCTTTGACCCCTCTACGACGCAAGTAGTCGGTGGCCAGACCTGTCGCATGCCTTTTGCAAACAACAAGATCACGAGTATCAGCCCGGTGGCACAAAAGGTATTGGGCTATCTGCCGCAGCCCAATCTCCCCGGTCTTGCCGCCAACGGTGTTGCCGGATTGCAGCAGAATTATCTCAATCCCGCAACCCTCGATCACGTAGTGACAACCCAGACGAGCTTCCGAATTGACGAGAATCTAACGGATAAGAACAAATTGTTTTTCTCCTACAGCAGCCGCGAACAGAACTTCCTGAACGGCGGTAATTTCGACCTGCCGGCTCCGCTCACGCCGGGCAACTATTACAACTACTATTTCACGCATTACCTGCGTTTCGGTTGGGATTACATTATCAGCCCCTCCGTACTGAACAACCTGACAGTCGGATTTAATCGAGTGTATACGGCCAGTCTGGCGCCGAGTGTAAACGGATCCGACTGGGAACAGGTACTCGGCATCACGGGGGCAAGCGGGGCGACGTTCCCGCAATTTGAATTCAATGGCGCTCAGTACGGCACTTCCTACAGCGCGTGGAGTGACAATAACTATGCCCTTCAAGTGCCGAACGCACTTGTGGTGGCCGACAACGTATCCTGGACAAAAGGCCCTCACGCATTCCGCGTCGGCTTTGACTGGCGCACCTATCAATATTCGCTCGAGAACGCGGGAGTGTCGTCCCCCTCCTACACATTCGCGAACAACGAAACTTCGTTCGCTCCTCCCAGCCAAAATCCAAACACGGGCAATACAGGGGACCCGTTCGCCAGCTTCCTGCTGGGCCAACCTGACATTGAGAACCTGCAGGTATCGTCGCACTTCCCGCGATGGATCCAGAACTACTATGCCCTTTTTGTGCAGGACGACTTCAAAGCACGGAAGGATCTGACGTTGAATCTCGGGTTGCGATGGGACATCGAGACGCCACGACATGAGGCCATCGGTGCACAATCGGTTCTGTCTTTAACAGCCGCCAATCCTCTCACGCCCGGACAGTCGGGGGCGTTGGTTTACGGTAAGGGTGCCACCGGTACCAAGACCTACTTCAAGGACTTCGGCCCGCGGATAGGATTTGCCTACGCACCGAACAGGCTGCGCGACATCGTGATTCGTGGCGCGTACAGCATCTACTACGCTCCCCTGACCTATTCCGACTTCGGTGATAACCTGAGCAGCGGAACCACAGCCAACCCGAACTTCCAAAACCCGGATCATTTCACTCCGGTTCAGTCGCTGGATGCAGGCTTCCCCTCTTACGCACTTCCCAGCAACACTCAAGATCCAACCTTGAATACGTTCACCCAAAACGGGCTCTACTATGTGGCCCCGAGTTACGGTCGTGCAGGCATGGTGCAGAACTGGGATCTGGAAATTCAGCACCAACTCGCCCCCGATCTGATCTTCAGCATGGGCTACATTGGACAACATGCCACCCGTTTGCGATCAAACCTGGCGCAGATCAACACACCGAATCCGGCCTACAACTATTTAGGAGGCTCCCTCCAGTATCTGGTCGATGGCTCTGATGGGCACAATGGACCAGCGATTCTCAGTGGGCTTGGAATTTCCGTGCCTTCCTGGTTCGTTCCAGGCTGGGGTCCAAGTGGCAACGACACTATTGGCCAGTTGCTGCGGCCTTTCCCGCAGTATGGCGGTATCACAAGCAACTGCTGTCTGGAGAATTTAGGGCAGTCGACCTACAACGCCCTGCAAGCCAAACTGGAGCGTCGTTTCCGTAATGGACTGAACCTGCTGGCGTCGTACACGTACTCTAAGACCATCACGGATGCGGACTCTTCATTCTCCACCGAGACAGGATTCAATTCGAACGTCTTTGGAGCACAGAACCCGTACAACCTGAGAGGCGAGAAGGCCGTCAGTTATCAGGACATTCCCCACGCCTTCGTCGTCAGCTACATGTACGAACTCCCAATCGGGCCCGGGAAGAAGTATTTGAATCATGGTGTTGCCAGTAGAGTTGCAGGTGGATGGCAGATCAGTGGAGTTCACCGCTACCAGAGCGGGTCGCCTGCTGTGATCAACGAATACGCCACTGCAAATCCATACAGCGGTGGGAACTATCGCTACAGCCTGATTCCGGGACAATCGGTGTTCGGTTCGCACCCCGTGCAATGGTCGCCAGCTCTTAATGCCACATGGAACAGCGGTTGTAAAGAATCGAGTGGCCTTTTCTCGCCCAACGTTCCCGGCAACCCAAGTCCCGTGAACTGCGCTGCTTTTGAAGATCCCAGCGCCGCTTCTATCAGTACCGGGGGTGGCTATGTTTTCGGGAATCTCCCCACGGCTGTATCTTGGTGGCGAAGTCCGGGATATAAGAATGAAGACTTCGCGATCCTTAAGCGCACCACCATTCGCGAGGGGAAAGACATCCTCTTCAAACTGGATATCCCCAATGCGTTCAACCGACACACCTTCGGTGGCATTGACGGAAATCCAGGGGACTCTTTCTTCGGCGTCCCTGGAGGTGGCGGCCACTCCGTGATCAATGCCCCGAGGCAAATCCAGGCCACGCTGCGCTTTGAATTCTGAGGCGGGTACAAACTTAAAGAACCCGAAGGGCTGGATGAAAATCCAGCCCTTTGTCGTTTAAGCAAAAGAGAAAGAGCTAAAATCTTGCTTTCGCTATGAAAACACTCTTGTTTGGGTGCAAAGTTTTGTCTCGAGCTTGGCTCCGCATTGTTTCCGGGTTGCTCTTAGGAACGGCTTTCTTGCTGGCCGCTGCCTTACTTTGGTCGCAATCAGGCGTTCCCTCCCCCCAATTCGAGCAGGCCGCGGAAGCCATGCGGGCGGGAAAACTGGATACCGCGGCCACAGGCTTTACTGCCGTCATCCGGCAGACTCCCGCTTTCGCCGAGGCTCACTTCAATCTGGGGCTGGTGAATGAAGAGCGTGGGCATTACGAGGAAGCAATCACCAATTTCCAGAAGGCGCTCGCACTGAAACCTCATTTGCATGGCGCGAATCTGTTTCTTGGCATCACCGAATTCCGGCTCAATCATCTTGACAAGGCCCACGCCGCCGTCGCCAAAGAAACAATGAGTTACCCGAAAGACGCATCTGCTTGGATGTGGCTGGGAGTGGTTTGCTTGGCGCAAGACAAGGCTGAAGATGCGGCCGAGGCGCTGGACAAGGCTGCCAAGCTCAATCCGAACGACGAAGACATTTTCTACCACCGGGGCCGGGCGCATCTTTTGGTGTCCAAGAACAGCTATGCCCACATGTTCAAATTGGATTCCCAGTCGTGGCTCGTGCATCGCGTGCTCGCCCAAGCCAATTCGGAGGCCGAGCGGCATACCGACGCCATCACCGAATACGAAGCTGCCATCAAGCTGGCCCCCACACAACCGGGACTGCATGAAGAGCTCGGGTCGGAATACCGCGCTGTGAATAAGATCGAGGAGGCCGAAGCCGAGTTTAAGAAGGAACTGGAAATCGATCCGCACAATATTCTGGCGAAGTACAAACTCGGGGCAATCGCGGTCGAGAAAGGTGACGGTACCAAAGGTAAGGAATTAATCGAAGAGGCGCAGCGCGAAAGACCCGACCTCGTCCATCTCGACTACAACTTAGGCCGCGCTGAAATGCTCTTGGGCCATGATGAGGCCGCTACAACTCATTTCGAACGTACCGTGAAGACGGATACCGATCCTGACGTCGTGGAGCAGGCCTGGTATCAACTCGGAACCGCGTATCGCCGTCTGCACCGCATAGATGAAGCTCGAAACGCCATGGCAACCTACCAGCAACTCAAAGATGAGGCGGCGAAGAAATCCCAGGAGAAGCTGGAGCGCTTCCGGGTGGACCATCCGAGCGTTCCAGGAGCGCCCGTCCCGCCGCAGAATCCGCAATAGATAGTAAGGTTGTTCTGAGGCTCAGCGATCGGGAGATAGATTCGATCGTGCAGCATGGGTCTGCAACTCAGCCGCACGATCGAATTCCACCTTGGCCCGATCCATGGCGCGAATATCTTTGTACAAGCGACCTAACTGGTAGTGGGCTGCTGCGTTGTTGGGTTCGAGCTGCGTTGCTTTCTCTAACTCTCGCTGTGCGCCGTCCAACTGGCCAGTCTTGCGGTAATACGCTCCGAGCTTCAAGTGACAATATGCATTGCCCGGCGCAACCTTGACTGCTGTTTGCAAAGGTTCAAGTGCTTCCTTGATCTGGCCTTGCTCCATCAGCAGATTTCCAAGATTGACGTAAGGCTGCTCGGTGGGACGTAAACTCTGTTCTTGCCACGAAAGGGCCTGGCGGTAGGCCTCTATGGCCGCGGCAGGTTGACCCTCGGTTTCCAGGATCAGCCCCATATTATTCTCAGCTCTGACATTTTGTGGGTCGAGATCGAGCAATTTCTGAAACGCCTTCTGCGCTTCCGGAAGTCGGCCCTTCGTATAGTCGGCACGCCCGAGGCAATACCAGGCATCCTTATTATTCGGATCCAACTCCACTGCCTTCTCCAGCCATTTGATCGCGTCGGGATAATCGTCCATAAGAACATAATCCAAACCGACGATCTTGAGATCATCGCCGCTTGGCCTCACGAGCGCTGCGGCCTGGGTGTAGACAGCAAGAGATTCCGCTGGCCGGTTCTGCCGGTGCAGCACAAAGCCGAGCAGATACGTCGCGTCCGCAGATTCGCGATGTGCAATCAGGTAGCTCCGAAGCGCTTTCTCCGCTCCCGCAAAGTCTTCGAGATGAATGAAACATTTGGCCTGGTAGAGAAGTGCCTCTGTCGAGCCGGGAGAAGCCGCTTCGACGCGGGCAAAACTGGCTGCTGCCGAGGAGTAGTTCCCAGCTCGAAAGTCTGACAGCCCATGCTCGAAGTCGTCGTTCGTTTGCGCAGCTAAGGCTGACAGCCAAAGCAATCCGGCAATCATAATCACTGCCACGAAGACACGCATATCTGACCTGTGTACAAACGTCATTTCGGTGACGGTTTGGAATTTACAGGCTCTTCGATTCGGAGAATCTGATCCGCGCGAACGTCCTTCAATATCTGCCCGATGCCGCTCGGCCACCGAATCTCAATCTTCTGGACGACGTCGTCCTTTCCCAATCCAAAATGCACGCGCTTGTCGCTCGCAGAAAGATAACTACCGGCTGTGGAGACGGTGGCAGATTGAAATC
Organism: uncultured Acidobacteriaceae bacterium; assembly: GCA_963707205.1. Lineage (GTDB taxonomy): Bacteria > Acidobacteriota > Terriglobia > Terriglobales > Acidobacteriaceae > Sulfotelmatobacter. The sequence continues at coordinate 195,672 of CAVPQE010000018.1, read as the reverse complement.
CTCCGGCGGTCCAGATAGTAACTTCTGCCCCGATCGCATCACGGTTCGTTTTGTGTCCCACGAGATTCATAAGAATCCAGTGGTTCTGCGTCTGCGTTTCGTTATGCAGGATGTGAATCGGACCATCATTCGTTGTTACGATGGCATCGAGTCGGCCGTCATTGTCCAGATCGCCAATTGCTAATCCACGGGATACCCAAGCCTGATGGAAGACATCGCCGGATTGCGCCGAAACGTCCACAAACTCGTGACCGGTGTTCCGAGCCAAAAGCATCGGCTCACGATACCGCAGGTTCGGATGGGTCAATTCGATGGTATCCAAATCGTGGCCCTGGGCGATGAGGAGATCTTTCCAGCCATCATTATCGTAGTCGAAAAAACGAATGCCCCACCCCGAGTGGGCCAGCGTCATTTGGCCGATTCCGGCCGTGCTGCTGGCGTAATTAAACGAACCATCGTGATTATTCTGGTAGAGCGCATAGCGCTGATTGGCAAGGTCCGTCACGACAATATCGGCCCAGCCATCGTTGTTGTAGTCGGCGAAGTCAACGCCCATGCCCGCGTAGGTCCGTCCGTCAATGTCGACCGCGACTTCAGAAACTAGACCTAGATCTTCGAACGTGCCATCTCCCTTGTTATGGTAGAGAAATTCGGGCATCGAATCGTTCGCTAAAAAAAGGTCGACGTGGCCGTCACGATCATAATCGGCAATCGCCAAGCCTAGTCCCTTGCCCGGCTTGCCCAGGCCCACCTTCTGAGAGACTTCGGTAAACGTCCCATCATGGTTATTGTGGTACACCAGCGGTGAAATCGATTTGAAGTAATCCGGATGACAGTAAGCCCGAAAACCTTCCTTGTGTTCGCCGCACCAGACGTCATCGAAATCCCAATCCAGGTAGCGCAGAACAATCAGATCAAGAAAGCCGTCATTATCCAAATCGACCCAGGCGGCGCTCGTAGACCAGCCACTCCCACCGACTCCGGCCTTCTGCGTTACGTCTGCGAACGTCCCGTCACCATTATTGTGGTAAAGCTTGTTTCCACCATAGGCGGTAACGTAAAGGTCCTCGAAGCCATCGTTGTCGTAGTCGCCAACAGCGACGCCCATGCCATACCCAGTCCCCTGCAGGCCTGCTTTTTCTGTGACGTCTTCAAACGTCCCGTCTGTTTTCTGGTGGTAGAGTCGATTCCAGTATTCTGGCCCCTTCTTTTGCGGAATCGCTCCCTTGGGGGTGGGATCAGCGAGTGGCGCTCCATTCACAAGATAGATGTCCAGACGCCCGTCGTTGTCGTAATCAAAAAGCGCGACTCCCGCGCCCATCGTTTCGAGAAGATATTTCCTCGAGGTGTGCGAAGCCCGATACTGGAAGTTGATGCCAAGCCGTTGCGTGACGTCAACAAACATTCCTGGGAATCCGGCAGAGGCTTGGGTGGATGGCAGCTGCCCGAGGGCAGGCAATGTGAGTAGAGAAAACAAGCAGCCCGCCGCCAGAAGATGCCGAGTGCTTTGCTGGTGCTGCTTCACGGTGTGACAATTCCTTTGCCCTCGACCACCGTAAAAATCTGGTCGACGGAGGGAATATGTATTTCTTCCTTCAAGCCACTTGGCCAATCGACTTCGACCTTATCCACTTTCGTGGCCGCGCCAAGCCCGAAATGGAGCCGCTGATCGGAACTGGAAGCATAGCTCGCACCACTGAAAACATCTCCTCGTTGACGAGCCCCCCCGGCCCTGACAAACACTCTTGCTCCCATCGCATCGCGCGGGCTCTTCGGTCCGCCCACCAACTTCAGCGTGAGCCAATGATTCGAATTCTTAATGACATTTCGCAAAAGCACAGGGGAGGAATCCATGACATTGAGAACCACGTCAATGTGCCCATCGTTGAACAGGTCGCCGAATGCCGCCCCGCGTGCGGAGACGACATCGGCCAACCCGCTGCCCGTCGCCGCGGGAACCTCTTCAAATGTGGATCCGTTCAGATTGCGAAACAGGAGTGGCCTCTGAGCAAACGTCGTGCCCCAATCTTGCTTGTCGACACCAGGATAAACGTGCCCATTGGCGACGAAAATGTCCAAAAGCCCGTCATTATCGAAGTCCAGAAAACCCGTTCCCCACCCGAGGAAGGGAATGACGGGGTTGGCGACTCCGGCCGCAAAGCTGACGTCAGAGAAACTGGCCTCGCCGTCATTACGATAGAGGGTGTTATAATCGTCGGAGAAATTTGTCACGTAAAAGTCAACTTTCCCGTCGCGATTGTAGTCGCCCACTCCGATTCCCATCGACGCCTGTTCGCGGCCCTCATCATTCAACGCGAATCCAGACAGATAACTGATATCTTCGAAAGTGCCGTCGTGTTTGTTTCGATACAAATATCGCGGCACAGAATCATTCGCGACCAGCAGATCGACCCAGCCATCATCATCCACGTCTACGAAAACTGAAGACAGGCCGTAATATCCCCGGGGATCGGAAACGCCCGCCTTCATGCTCACGTCGGTAAACGTGCCGTCGCCATTGTTGTGAAACAAGTGATCCCCTTCGCCGGGCAACCCGCGGGGACCGCACATCACCTCAATCCCACGAAACTGGCAATAGCCAGGGGGAATGCCGTTCTTGCCCGGGATCGGTGGATGGTCGGGGTCGAACTTGACGTAACCCGGCACGAAGAGGTCGAGCAAACCATCATGATCGTAATCGCCCCAGGTCGCCCCGGCGGACCAAGTGCCCAAGGTGACGCCAGCTTTTTCTGCCACGTCGGTGAAGGTGCCGTCATGATTGTTGTGATAAAGACGATTCTTTCCGAAATTAGAGACATAAATGTCGGGCCAGCCGTCGTTATCGTAGTCACCCACCGCGACCCCAAATCCCCAGCGTTCGTTCGCAACTCCAGCCTTCTCAGTCACGTCGGTGAACGTACCGTCATGATTATTGTGCAGCAACATCGCGCGCGGCGGAGCTTCCTTTCCCTTAAGAGCAGGAAATGTCGACCCATTCACGAGATAGATATCGAGCCAGCCATCGTTGTCATAGTCCAAGAAGGCAACACCCGAGCCGGGAGTCTCGAGGATGGTGCTTTTTTCCGGAGTTCCCGACCTGTGCCGAAACTTATCGACGCCAGCCGCGTGCGTGATATCACTGAAGACCACGGGAGCCCCATCTACGAAACCGCCAGCCGTGATCGGGCGTGACTGTGCATCTTTGACCGGCGCGTGAGCCGCACCAGTGCTCATACCACTTTGCTGCCCTTGCGGTGGCGTTTCCTGCAAGGGATTTTGGCCCATTCCGCGACCCGCAAACAGGGAACACCAGATCATTGAAATGGCGGTTAGCCCGGCGCGCCGACGAAGAGGGCTAGGGGATTGGGAGGAAATCAATGGCGGCATTCGGCTCCAACGGCCGTTTATTCACAAGATTGTCTCATACTGTGGTCGAACCGTGCGCGCTTTTTGGCCCACGCTGTAGGAAGGGGATTCTCGATCGAACTGATGGCGTGTTCAATTTTGCCAGTTTTAACGATGGCAAACAAAATGAGATTCTGACAGATCGCTCAAACGGGAACGCTCAGTAACGTGTAAGGTGAGCACCAGTTCCTCAGGAAACCGAGTCGATCAATTAGAATCCCTCGCTGAGGTGGAAATTCATGACAAATCTAAAGGGACCGGCGTCCAGTTTGTCGGAGTTGAGGGCAGAGAGAACGAATTTTGTAACTCGGGTGGAGGGGAGTCGTAGCAACGTGAGTCGTCGGAGGAGAGTTCTCGGGCTGACAACGTTGATCCTGATGCTTTGTATGCAGGTGTATTCCGACCAAAAGAACCCTGCGGCCACACATGCGTCGGTTCAGTCTTTTCTGGGACGTTGGGATTTGACCCTGAAGACTCCGCTTCGCGAATATCCCTCGTGGTTGGAGATAACCCAGGAAGATGGGCGGCTCCGAGCTCGACTGGTGAGCCGTTGGGGGCACGCGCGGCCGCTCCCGAAAATTGAGCTCTCGAATGGCCGGATAGCGTTTGTGTCGCCCAAGGAGGAGGAAGACAGGAAAGACGATATGGTCTTTGAGGGCACGCTATCTGCGAAGACCCTGATGGGGACCACGACCGGGCCCGATGGAACGCCGTGGCAATGGACAGGCGAGAGAGCCCCATCCCTGAAGAGAAAGAGTGCTCCGAAGTGGGGGAACCCGACACAGTTATTCAACGGCAGGGACTTGAGCGGGTGGAAGATGAGCGATCCGAACGCAACGCCGACATGGAAGGTCGAAAACGGAACGCTGGTGAGTCCGGGACATGGTCCTGAACTTATCAGCGATGCCAAGTTTGAAGATTTCAAGTTGCACGTCGAATTCAATTGCGCACCAGGATCGAATAGCGGCATCTACTTGCGCGGCCGATACGAACTCCAGATCGAAGACGATCCGGAACCAGAAGGGCCGACTATGCGGACCGGAGGCGTATATGGCTTCTTGGCCCCCTCGCCGGAACAGCCGCGCAAACCGGGAGAATGGCAGACCTACGACATCACGCTCGTTGGACGCGTCGTCACCGTTGTACAAAATGGTCAGACCATTATTGACAAGCAGGAAATTCCGGGCATCACAGGCGGGGCTTTGGATAGTCACGAAGCACTACCCGGACCGATCTATCTGCAGGGTAGTGAGGCCGGGCACGTCGCTTTTCGGAATATCACGATTATGCCAGCGAGGTGACCGGACCGGAGAAAGCGTTTCCCCGAACGCCCCAGGCGAGCTTTCGCGCCTTTTTCTCTGAAGGGCAAACGCGCAGTCCGGTTTCGACGTTTTATTTCGCTCTGTATCGCAGCGATCGGGGGCGCGGTTCTAGTACGCGTTGCACTTCATATCCCACGCTTGCACGATTCTCGTAACCCCCTAGACGGAGAACAAGGGCACGTTTGAAATCGCTGTAGACTCCTCGAACAGGTGTGTTGCTCGAACGCTTACGATCGATTACCTGGCAAGCGTAGTGGTGACAGATTCAACAGCCACAGGGAATTTCGCTCATTGGCCCGGTTGTGCGATTTCGCGACTCTGTTGTTAGCAAGTTAAAACGTCCGCTTTTCGTAGCAAGTGTAATGTCCGGTTTTGGTTAATCTCCCGCCGCCGCCGAGGCGGTGGGAAAGTGGGAATCCCGCGCACTTTGCGGGATTTCCACGCGGGGTGGGAAAGTCGGCTTTTGGACTTTTCCACCCCGCGTCTTTTCCACGGCCTTGCCGGCCGCCAGTTTTGGGTTGAGGATCGGACCGCCGCGCTCGTCGTAGCGACCGAAGGCGTGCGGCCCATAGCTGAGGCTCAAGGTTCCATCCAGGTGTTGGTGCACGATCACGGTGCATCCCGCCAGCGTGCCCCGCCAACGCACCGGTTCGATCTGCAACGTTAGGTTCTGAAAGCTGACCGTGTTGTCCCGGTTCACCGTGCGCTCGAATTGCAACGAAAAAATGCGCTCCAAATCCTTTGCTCGGCAGGGCATAAAGGCGCTCCCCGGTTGCGCGCTGGCGACTTGGAAGCGGCGATTGAACTCTCCGATGTAATGCTCGCGCAGAAAGGCATTCGCCGCCTCCACCGTCCCGATCCCATGCAGCCGCAGTTCCTGCGGCAACCGGCCCTGCCAGGTGCCAAAGCTGCGTTCGCTCCGTCCCCGCGCCTGCGGTGAGTAGGCGGGAATCATCCGCACTCCCAACTCGCGCATGGCACGCCCCACCTGCGTGAGGCGGTGCCGATCCATCGCTTCTCCCGCCTTCGGCGTCAGCCAGAAATGGCTGCCGCGATCGCTGTACAAGGCGCAGAACACACCCTTGTGCTCGACCACTTCTTTCAGCCCCGCCAGCACCGTCGCTGTCGCTTCTTCTTCCACCAACTGCGCGTAGTAGATCTCGCTGTTGGCATCGTCCAGGATGACCAGCAAGTCGTGCCAGCGTTCATCCTGAAACCAGCGATGCTCGCTGCCGTCGATGTGCAGCAGCATCCCGGGCAACGGACGTCGCGGACGCAACTTGCGATGCACCCCGCGCTTGCGCCCCTTGGCCACCATCCCCGCTCCTTGCAGCAGCCCTTTCACCCAGCTGTAGCTGATCTCGACCTGATACTCTGCCTGCAACTTCTCGTGAAAGTGCCGCACGTTCAGATCGAAATACTTCTCCCGATACAGCCCCAACACTTTCTCCACCACCGCCAGCGGTACTTTCTTGGGCGACGGTTTCCCCCGCCGCCGGTCAAACAACCCCCGGAAACCGAACTCTTCATACCGTTCATGCCAGCGCCGCATCTGTCGGTCGCTGATCCCTATGATCTCGGCCGCTTGCCACCACGTGATCTTCTTCGCCATCGCCCGCAAAATCACTTCCTGTACCTTCATCGCTCGCTCCACTGCGGCCTGCTTGTAAGACACCATGCCTTCCATGGTCTCCTACCCTCGCCGCCTGCAAAGCGGACACATCACTTGCTATCTCAACCGGACATATCATGTGCTAACGACACACATCCTGCAGAGGCTGGCTTTGCTTCGGCGAAACCCTTATAGTGAGCCCTCTTTGCTGCCTTGTTCCAGACTTCATCTGAGCATTCGTTTGGGAAGCAAAGCGCGTCCCGCGGTTCGAGATTCTGGTTTAAAACATCGCGTGTTTGGCCATTAAACTCGTAACCGCAGGACGCCTCTGACGGCTCCCATTGTAGGAAGCCGGCAGAAAACTTCATCCGCAACCATTCGCACAGGATGTGCAGCGTTGTCGCTGCAGAAGAGTAGGCGAAGTCCCACGATGCCTGGTTTCTGTATTGCTGATGCAGGGGAAGGGCACCCCTTGGAGTGCACCCCATCCCCGAAAACGCAGATTTGCACAGACCCGACGAGACGGCACTGCTGTGCAAATCCCATCTCGTAATCTCTTCGGGCTAAGTAACTATAAGGCCATTAGACTCACAACTCGATTTAGGTCCACTGTGTGCGCGGCAAAGCCAGTCACGCTGCCCGCTCGATATCCTCCGGCATCACCGTCATGGAGGGACTGCCGTTTTCGAACTTCAGAACAAAAGTCGTGATGTGTTCCCTGGCCAGAAGTAGGCTGCCCTTGTCAATGATCACGGCTTTCTGGCCAGAACGAATCAGTCTCACGGTATCGCCGATCTTGAACCTTTTTCTGAACATTTTGCTCAACATTTTGTTCAACATTTTCGGTCCTTCCTCTAGCTAAATCTCATCGGGCTGCTTTTCGAGAGGGTTTAGTTGCAGCTCCCGCAAGAGCGGGAGCTGCGCTGCAAAGGCGGCGGGTGTCAAACGTGAAGATCCGTGCCGCGGGCCGAAAGTTTAGTGGCTACCGACAGGCTTCTGAAGCCAAGGAATCCATAGAATCCTGGCGGCAAGGATGGTCGTGCATCCGTGCTCACCCGGCCCCCCTGGACATCCCCAGTAATTCTCGGTTGCATCGACTGAGCCGGTGAGGAGGTAAACCCGAGTTTCTTGTCTCCGATGGTGCCGGTAAGGTCTATGTGAATTTGGTGGATAAGAACGAAGTGGCGGTCGTCGACATCAAAGCAAGGAAAGTATTATCACACTGGCCGGTCGCTCCCGGTGGCGCACCCGTGGGGTTGTCGATCGACACAGCGAAGCGGCGATTGTTTATTGGATGTCGAAATCCGCAGAAGCTGATTGTGATGAGCACGGACGACGGCAAGGTGCTAGCGGATCTGCCGATCGGTGCCGGCGTGGATGCTACGCGGTTCGACGGTCGCCAGGCGTTCGCGAGTTGCCGAGACGGCAAGCTTGAAGTTGCGGGCGAGAGTGCGCCCGGCAAGTTCGAGATTGTGCAAACAGTGGCGACTCCAGTCGGAGCCAGGACAATGGACATTGACCCTGAGACGCATAAGGTGTATTTGGCCACGGCCGAATTTGAGGAACAAAAACCGGGAGCGACGGGTCGTCCGACAGCCAAGCCCGGGACCTTTATGATCGTCGTCGTCGCCCGACACTAAGAGCTGCCATCGCTTTTCCGGATCACCGCGCTTGTCCGGCATGTTCTGGCAGGCGATTACACTCCGTCGAAAATCCTGTCCTAGGACCTAGACAACAGGCTTGGCCGCAAGTTGGTTTATAGGGGTGATGGTTACCTCATAGCCGAGCTTGCGGAGGGCTCGCGCCAGCATCGGAGCACGGGTTGTTGAGGATTTCCAGGCTGCAGACGCACTCCTTTTTCCACAGCTTTCCACAGCGCGAAATCTGAATCTTGTGACGAACAACCTTTACTCAGGATACGGAAAGAGCAAACTGGGAACATGCATGTCTGCTCCCCCAACAGAACGGAAGCCAAACCGCCCGCTATTCCAAATCCCGAGCTAACCCCTTATCCCGCAATATTTTGCGAGCAAGTCCTTGCGCCTCAATATTTTGCCTATGTCCCAGCCATATCTCGGAACCGCAACCCCATGAAAATAAGGATTTTAGAGATCCTGAAGAAAAAAGATTGGATATGCCGGACGGTTGGATCTCAAAACAAAAGGACAGACGCCGTGATGGGTCTGCCCTAATTTTTCTTATAGCTGACAGCTGAGAGCCAACCGCCTACTTCATCGCGTTGACGCGCACGCCCAAGCGGGACTTGTAGCGCGAGGCGGTATTCTCGTGCAGCGTCCCTTTCTGGATCGCTTTGTCGAGGGCGGAAACGGTCTGACGGTAGGTCTGTTCGGCGGCAGCCTTGTCGCCCTTTTCGATGGTCTCGCGCAGGACGCGCAACTGGGTGCGCAAAGTGGAAGTGTTCGCGCGGTTGCGCACGGTTCGGCGTTCGGTTTGGCGCGCACGTTTCAGCGCCGAAAGATGATTTGCCATAGCTGGTTCGTTACCTTCGTTCAAACAGAGAGATATTCGGGTGGGTCCGAATTCCTTATTATAGGGGAGCACTCCCGACCGGTCAAACTTGGGAGAGGTAGGTGGGGACAGCCGCCCTCGGCTGTCCGTCGAGCGAAGCTCGACCGCCGGTCTCATGGTAATTCGAACACGGCAGTTCCAAACATGACAGACGGACTCGATCGCCTGAAGGTGCTCATTAACTCGTCGACCCCCATCGTTGTGATGGAAACGTCAGAGGAGATGCACGCCATAAGCATGGTGCGCGCGGCGTGCAGTGAACTCAACATGGCGACCTTCGAGTGGAGCATAGCCGACGGCCTGTTGCGCTCCGGGACGAACACTCCGCCCGAAGGACAAAAAATGTCCGCGCAGGCCCGCGTGGACCGGACGACAATCTGGAGTCAGGGCGGCCACAGCCAGACGCAAACGCGAACCTCACTGAGCCCCGGCAGCGCGGAAGCGGACAGACTGGTTCGAGCCGTGAAGTCATCCCTGGGAGCCGACAGCACTGCCGCAGGCACCGGCACTGCCATCTACAACACGCGCGACCCCGTGCAGGCGCTGGCGAATATGGAGTCGATGACCGTAGAAGCCGTCTTCATCCTGAAAGACTTTCACCGTCACATGGACGATCCGGTCGTAGTGCGGCGGCTGCGCGACGTGGGGCAGAAATTCGCCACCAACCGCCGGACGGTGGTCATCACCGCGCCCGAAATTGCCGTGCCCGCGGAACTGACCACGCTGGTGGAATATTTCGATCTCCCGCTGCCCGATCGCGACCGCCTGCACGAAATCATTCACGACGTATTCACCCGGCTCTCGAAGACCTACACGTTGAAACTGCAACTCGACGCCGCTGGCGTGAACGCGATGGCGGCCAACCTGCGCGGCCTGACGGAAGAAGAGGCCGAGCGCGCCATTTCTCAGGCTGTGGTCACACGGTATGCGTTGTGCCCCGAGAGCGTCACGGATGTGCTTGATGCCAAGAAGCAACTGCTGCGGCATTCCGGCATGCTCGAGTTCGTGGAGGCCTCCGACAACATGGCTGTCGTGGGCGGCTTGGAGAACCTGAAGCACTGGCTGGGGCAGCGTCGCGGTGCGTGGGAAGATGCGGCACGCGAATTTGGTCTGGAACCGCCGCGCGGCATGATCATTCTGGGCGTGCAGGGATGTGGCAAGTCGCTTAGCGCCCGCGCGGTGGCCGGGGAGTGGCAGTTGCCGCTGGTGAAGTTCGACACGTCCGCGGTCTACGACAAATTTATCGGAGAGACGGAAAAGCGCATTCGCAAAGTCTTTCAGGTCGCCGAGGGACTCGCTCCGTGCGTCCTCTGGATCGATGAGTTGGAAAAGGTATTTGCCGGCAGCGGCCCCGATTCCGCGTCAGCCGACGCTGGCGTTTCCTCGCGCCTGTTGGCATCGTTTCTGTCGTGGATGCAGGACCGCAAGGCGGCTGTATTCGTGGCCGCGACCTGCAACAACGTGACCGTGCTGCCGCCGGAGTTGATTCGCAAGGGCCGCTTCGATGAACTGTTCTTCGTCGATCTGCCCAACCAGGCCGAGCGGAAGCAGATCTTCTCGATTCAACTCGCGAAGCGCAAACGCAATCCGGCGGATTTCGATTTGGAAAAAGTTGCCGCTGCCGCGAATGGGTATTCCGGAGCCGAGATCGATGCCGCCGTGCAGGGCGCGCTCTATGCCGCATATTCCGAGAAGAAGCTGCTCGCCACGCAGTCGCTTCTGGAGGCCTTGGCGCAAACCGTGCCGCTTTCGACCACGCGCGCGGAGGAGATCGCTGCCTTGCGCGAATGGGCCCGGACCAGAGCTGTGTCGGCGTCCGCTCGCGATACTTTTCCTGTCATGTCGTGAGATTCGCCTCCCATTGACTACCACTTCGCCGCGGGGTAGGCTTTAACTAATGGTAGTGACTTGCCTTCTGGGCATGCGCATTCCGGTTGGTCCTGTCTCCAAGCGAAACCCTGCTCTGTTCCTGACGTGGAGCTGGCAAAGGTGTACCTCAATGTCCGCGACCGCCGGGCTTTACCCGGCTCGTCCGGGTCAGCGACCCGGACCTACACAAGCATGAACCCAAAGGCATCGACCCAAGCATGAAGAAGAGCATCGGGGTTAGTCCCAACATCGAGACGTTTTTCGGCACGCGCGATGAGAATGTGCGTTTGCTGGAAGACGGCCTCAACATCACCATCAATCTGCGGTCGAACGCGATCGAACTGGAAGGCGCGGCGCGGGACGTGGCGCGCGCCGAGCAGGTCTTCGCCGACTACGAAACCCTGCAGCGCTCCGGCTACACTTTTAACAATGGCGACCTCAACAGTATGCTGCGCGTGCTGACCTCCGATCCCAACACGACCCTCCGCGGATTGGCAGATGCCGGACGCCAGCGTTCATTCGGACGCCGCACCGTGCAGCCCAAGAGCAGCAACCAGCGCCGTTACCTCGAAGCCATCGAGGGGCACGACATGGTGTTTGGCATTGGCCCGGCCGGCACGGGCAAGACTTATCTCGCCGTGGCGATGGCGATCTCCGCGCTGCTGGCCAAGCGCGTGAACCGCATTATCCTGGCGCGTCCCGCCGTGGAAGCGGGCGAGCGGCTGGGATTTTTGCCGGGCACTCTACAAGACAAGATTGATCCCTATCTGCGCCCGCTGTATGACGCCTTGTATGACATGCTCGATCCCGAAAAAGTGGATCGCTACCTGGAGAAGAACGTCATCGAGATCGCTCCCATTGCTTTCATGCGTGGGCGCACGCTGAATGATTCGTTCGTTATCCTGGACGAAGCGCAGAACACGACCTCGGAGCAGATGAAGATGTTCGTCACCCGCCTGGGTTTCAACTCGAAGGCGGTGATCACCGGCGACGTCACCCAAATCGACCTGCCCAACGCGCGCCGCAGCGGGCTGCTGGAAGCCATGGATGTGCTGAAAAGCGTGGACGGGCTGGCGTTTGTGCACTTCGACGAAACGGATGTGGTGCGTCATCATCTGGTGCAGCGCATTGTTCGCGCCTACGACGAGCACAAGACGCGCGTCGCCGAGGAGCAGATGCTCTTGCTGGCCGAGCCCAGGCATGCTGACGCGGCAAGCGCTGAAAAACAGGCGGCAGCTGCGGCGCACGCGGAGAAGGCGTCGTCCGCCGAAGCCAAGGGATAGTGCCGCACACATTTGGCGGGAGGGCCCGGCTTGGGCCCTCCTGTTTGATTTTGCGCCGCATTCCGAAGAGAGGTTGTCGAGAACAGCTTGGTGATTCTGGAAAAGCAAGTCGCGGGATTGAACCAAGACGCGCTGGGGCGCTTCGTGTTGCGTGCGCGAAGGGCCGTGGGCCTGAGGGGACAAGTAAATGTGCTGGTGACCAGCAGTGCGGCCGTACGCGCGCTGAACCTGCGGTTTCGCCGGCAGAACAAGGCAACGGATGTGCTGTCGTTTCCGTCAACTTCCCCCATCTCGGAATCCCGCAAGGGAGCAAAGCTGGCTGGGGATGTTGCCATCTCCGCCGACATTGCGCGGCAAAATGCCGCCTCCCTCGGACATCCCGCCGCCCAGGAAATTAAAATTCTGACGCTGCACGGAATCCTTCATCTGGCGGGCTTCGACCATGAGCGCGATAATGGTGCAATGGCGCGCAAGGAAGCGAAATTGCGCCGGGCTCTTAGGCTGCCGGCTGCCTTGATTGAAAGAGTCCAGCCCGAAAGAGTCCAACCCTCCGGTAAACAATCCTCGAAACTCCGGCGCGGCACGACGAGCGCCACTGGAGCCCGGAGGATGGCATGAATTACGCCGTCGCCGTCGCGCTTCTGCTGCTGGTGGGACTGCTGACGCTGGTCTCTTACGTGGATCGCGTCTATCAGGAAGTCGGGAAATTCCTTTCCCGCGAATTCCAGGACAACATCGACGTATTTGAGCAGAAGATTGAACCGGAAATGGGAGTGGCCCGGGCTCGGGCATCCCTGTCCATGGCAGTGCTTACGCAGCTCACCATGGCGGCCATAGCTGTGCTCATTGGCTTTCTGGTTTTCAGCGAGCCATCCTGGGGTATCTACGAGATCTTACAGGCGACGATCAGCCTGATCCTCATCGTCATCCTGTGCAACCGCTTTCTGCCCTTCGTATTCTTTTCGCGCACCAAGGGCGAGTGGCTGATTCACTGGACGCTGGTTCTAAAGATATTGATCTACACAGTGATGCCGGTGACGATCGTGCTGGGCTTCCTGCAGTCGGTGGCTTCATTGACCAAGCAGAACACTACCGAACAGCCGGAGACCTCGGCCGAGGCGGTCGACGCCTTGATCGAAGCGGGCCAGGAAGAGGGCATTATTCAGGAGGGCGATCGCGACCTGATCCAGTCGGTGGTGGAATTCAGCGGCAAGACGGTGCGCGAGGCCATGAAGCCGCGTCCGCAGATGTTTGCGGTGCCCACGGATACTACGGTCGAGCACTTCATCGAGTTACTGCGCGTTAAGCACTACTCGCGCGTGCCCGTCTATGAAGGCAACATCCATAATATTAAGGGGATCGTCTACGCGCAGGACGTGCTGCAAGTGCCCGATAGCGAAGCGCACGTCCGCATCGTGGAGACGATCATGCGGCGCGACGTCTATTTCGTGCCAGAGAGCAAGCTGGGCAGTGATCTGCTGCGGGAAATGCAGAAGCAGAATATCCGCATGGCGATTGTGGTGGATGAATATGGCGGCGTCGCGGGACTGGTCACCATCGAGGATCTGGTGGAAGAGATCGTAGGGGAAATCCGCGACGACCATGAAAAGCCGGAGATCGTGCGCGAAGGTGAGCGCTCGTTCATCGTTGCGGGCGGAATGGATGTGGACCGCCTCGATGAACTTTTTGGCTGCAAACCGGAAGGAAAAGAGTCGGCCACCATAGCGGGCTTGGTCAGCGAACTCGCCGGCCGAATTCCCCGCAAGGGCGAGGTGGTACAGGAAGATGGTCTACGCTTTGAGGTCCTGGAATCCACGGACCGCAAAGTGGAGCGCGTACGAGTCAGCGCGGTGCAGCCCCAGCAGTTGAAATTGATTTAAATCCAGAAGCACAACGGCCTCTGAGAGATTTGCTTACGACTCACCCAGACACTGGTATACCCTGCGACCGAGGAGGGCGCAAATGGAGCAGCGCGTCAGCATAATCACTCTTGGCGTGGCAGATTTAAGGCGCAGCAGGGAATTCTATGAGCGCCTTGGATGGAGGCGGTCCATGGCCAAGGCTGAAGGCATCGTATTCTTCCAGGCGGGAGGGATGGCCCTGGCCCTGTTTCCGCGACACGAACTGGCGAAGGATGCGAATGTTACTGCCGACGGCGACGGCTTCCGGGGAATGTCGCTGGCCTACAACGCCCGCAATCGTGCTGAAGTTGACTCGGTGCTTGAAGAGGCTGAGGGCGCAGGCGCGAAGCTCCTTAAGCCTGGGCAGGAAGCCTTCTGGGGCGGCTATTCGGGCTACTTCTCTGATCCGGACGGGTTTCTATGGGAGGTCGCCTGGAACCCATCCTTCCCGGTGGCCGAGGATGGAAGTATTCGAATTCCTGAATAATCCGGCAAGATTCGCTTTGGCCTACGTTCTAGTCAATTGGTATCTAACGAAAAATGAAATGCAGCTTCTGGCACTTAGCAATTCCTTCACAGGATTCTGTCGTCGACTGTGTAAAACGGCGCGATTCGTACCCTAAGATGAAGGTGAAAGCTTAGCTAGAAGCTAGAAGCTGATTCCCTATGCCATTCCGCTCCGGTTTCGTTTGCATTCTCGGCCGTCCTAACGCGGGCAAGTCCACCCTGCTCAATGCGCTCGTGGGCGAGAAGCTGGCGATTATCTCGCCCAAGCCTCAAACCACGCGGAACCGCATTCAAGGCGTGGTCCACGTTCCCCAGCGCAAAGGCAAGGGCGGCGGGCAGATCGTGCTGATCGATACACCCGGGGTCCACAAGCCGGACAGTTCTCTGGGCCGCAAGATGATGGTCGAAGTCCGCGAAGCTCTGGAGGGCTGCGACCTTGTTCTGGTGATCATGGATGTGACGCGTAAGTTCGATCCCCGCGACCAGTTTGCGCTCGATTTGCTGCGGCGGCCGAAGACGAAGGCGTTTCTACTCCTGAACAAAGTCGACCTGATCCGCGAGAAATCAAGACTGCTCCCTCTCATCGAGCAATACCGCAAGCTCTATGACTTCAGCGAAGTGATCCCCATTTCCGCGCTGAAGCGCAAGGGCTTGGACACGCTTCTGGAGATGGTGATCGCGGCACTCCCCGCCGGCCCGGCATACTTTCCCGAAGATCAAATCACCGACCAACCGGCGCGGTTCATGGCGGCGGAGATCATCCGCGAGCAAGTCCTGGTGAATACCAGCGAAGAGATTCCCTACGCGACCACGGTGATCGTCGACAACTTCGAGGAAGGCGCGCGGCTCGCTCGGATCTCTGCGACGATCTATTGCGAGCGTGACGGCCAGAAGGGAATTCTGGTGGGCAAGGGCGGCCAGATGCTCAAGAAGATCGGTACGTCGGCCCGTTTGCAGATGGAACGCATGCTGGGAACCAAGGTGTTTCTCGAACTTTACGTAAAAGCGGAACCGGGATGGCGCGATTCGCGCCGCTTTGTGGAAGAACTCGATTGGCGCCGCCAATTAGAACACAGGATGCTGCAACACAGGGCGCCCGAACATAGCATGCCGGAACATAGCGCGGAAGAGCAGGCGGGGCAGGCCATCAGCATCGCTGACGATGGCGGCCGCCCCACAGAAGATTAAAGTTGTGCTATGGCAGCGAATGCCTCAAACGAGCCTGCCGTTGCGGGATTTGAGCGGTGCCGCTAAAATCGGAACAGGCCGCGCTCCACGGGCGGACACAGGACGAGTGAGCCAACCATGGAAGCTGGGGCTTCTTCTGAGAAGCACTTTCCGGAGCATGACTTCGATCCAGAAAAGCTGATCCTGCGGGTGCGAGTGACGCTGGCGGCCGATCGAAAGTCCGTGGACCCGGTCGTGGCACAGGTTATGGAGTCTGTGCGCGACATGAAATGCATCGACGGCAAGGAAGATGCCATTGAACTCGCCTTGCAAGAGGCGCTGGCCAATGCCGTGATTCATGGCGCTAAGGAAGATCCGAGCAAAATCGTAGAATGCGTGGTGGCTTGTGACGAGCAGCGCGGCATTCTCATTATCGTTCGTGATCCCGGGCTGGGGTTCGATCCCCAGACGATTCCCACCTGCACCGTGGGCGAGAATCTCTATTCCAATCACGGGCGCGGGATTTTCCTCATCAATCAACTGATGGATGAGGTGAAGTTTCATAAGAACGGCACTGAGATTCACATGGTGAAGCGATAGGTTTCTCCGCGGCGGCGCGCCCGATGTGCCGCGCGCGAACTTTGAGGCGAAGGACAATTTGATGCGGAAGCAACAAGGTTTCTCACTCATCGAACTTCTGATCGTGGTCGCGATTATTCTGATCATCGCGGCGATTGCGATTCCTAACTTGTTACGCGCCAAAATGGCGGCCAACGAGTCCTCGGCAGTGGGCTCAATCCGCGCCATCAACACCGCCGAGATCACTTATAGCTCCTCTTTTCCGGCGGTCGGGTATGCTCCGAGCTTGGCGCAACTTGGGGGAACGTCTCCTTGCATTCCCGGTTCTGCGACGGGGTGCCTGATCGAGAACTCGCTGGCGAGTGGCTATAAGAGCGGCTATAACTTCACTGCGGTTGGCGCGGGCGGTCCTCCGAACTCGCAGTATTATGCGGCGGGGGTTCCGGTCACGCCCAACCAGACGGGGATCCGCAGCTTCTGTTCGTTCGAGGATGCAACCATTCGCGTGGACCCCACCGGCGCCGCGATCGCCAGCGAAGCCGCTTGCCAGGCGCTGCAACCGCTCCCGTAAGGTTGGTTGGCCGCTTTCCAGATTCCCATCCTATTTGTAAGGTAGTCCGTTACCTGATCCGCGATTCGGCGGGTGATAACCTTACGAGATGCCTCACGATCCTGATGTTCCCCCATCTCCCAAACCTGCTCGATCGCGCGCGGCCGTGGTGTTTGCTCTCGTGCTCGGCCTGTTTCTCGGGGTGATATTTGTCGGCTCGATGGGATGGCTAATGCTCTCGCGAAATTCGGGGCGATCCCTGTTGAGCCATTTATGGTCAGCGGTGACGGGCAGAACTCTCAGTCTCGATGTAAGCCAGCCCACGGTGGTTGATCGCATTCAGCGCCTGCAGCGGCTGGAGACGGTGGTCTACACGATGGACAAGATCGTTTCTGGCGCGAAAGAGAACCCGATCTTCCCGGATTTTATCGCCGGAGATCGCCTTCTGATGTTGGTGCACGGCGAGGTTGTCGCCGGAATTGATTTCTCAAATCTAAAGCCGGGCGACGTCAGGGTCGAGGGCAAGCAGGTTCATCTGCATCTCCCCGCGCCGCAGGTGTTCAGCACCCGGGTCGACAGCGCCAAGACCCGCGTGTATTCCCGGCAAACGGGTCTGTTGGTACCCACCGACCCGAATCTGGAAACGCAAGTGCGCCAGGAGGCGGAGCGTCAGTTGCTGTTGGCCGCCATGGCCGATGGCATTTTACGAACCGCCCAGCAGAATGGGGCTTCGACGATCACCAGCCTGCTGCAGGGTTTGGGATTCGAGAGGATTGACTTCGAGTAACGGCGATTTCATAAACTGGCGAACTCAAGCACAACAATCTCGGGATTCGATCCCAGACGCAGGGGTGGTCCCCACGTTCCTGCTCCGCTGGAAGTGAAAACCTGCATCTTCCCGATCCGGCTCAGGCCGTACACAAACTGGCGGTAAATGCGCCGCGCCATCCAACTCCATGGTATGAACTGCCCAAGGTGCGTATGCCCGGATAGCTGCAGGGAAACGCCCGCGGCTTCGGCGATGTCCGGGCGGTCGGGAGCATGGGTCAACAGGATGCTCGCGCGGCCGCGATCCAAGCCGACGCCGCGTAGCACCGACGCAAAGTGCCCGTCTTGCGCCGCATTCCGGTAGGGCACACCAATAATCTGCAAACCCTCCACTTCCACCTTCTCATTGCTGAGCACACGGACCCCAGCCGCCGCAATCGCACCGAGATATTTGCTGTCGTCTCCAAACTGCTCGTGATTTCCGGCGACAAAATACACGCCTTGCGGCGCCGTCAACTCGTTCAATGGCGCCGCGGCGCGGCCCGCGTCGATGGCTGTGCCGTCATACAAATCCCCGGCAATAAAAATCGCATCTGGCGCTTCCCGCAAGATCTTCGCAACCAAGCGTCGCAGAAATCTGCCATTTCGCACGTGCCCCAGGTGCACATCGCTCATCAGCGCCGCTCTTCGCCCGTGCCAAACCGCCGGCAAGTTTGCGAGTTGCACTGTCGTTCGCGTGATTCGCGTCCAGCCTGCATTCAAAACGCCGTAGAGGCCCGCCACTATGGCGACACCGAAAAGGAACTCCACCATCCGATGAAAGTTAACGTGTAGCCCAGTCAGGCCCGCAGCCTCGAAAATAATCCAGGAGGAAACTGCGGCCACGAAGAGGAACGTGAGCAGACCTATCCAAACGGCAGCAACCCTATAAAACAAGCGCACAGCAGCATTTGTATAGCGAAAGGCAACGAGCGAAGCGGCAACAAAGCTCACCGACAACAAGCCGAGGATCAGCCTGATCCACAGTGCCCCGGGAGAATGGCCCGCTGCTGGCTCAAACGTCCATGTCTCATAGAGTAGAAAATGCGTCAGAAAAAGAATGGACTGGAGAATCACAATGAAGCCGATGAGCCGCTTTCGTACCCGCATGGTGCATTAGATTCGCCAAACCGAGATTCGATGCGGCCGACGGCGACATTGCCAAAGTATGGCTGCGCCGTGCAAGCTGGTATCCATGCCAGAATTGCCGGATATCGTCGCCTATATCAGCGCGCTCGAACCACGCATAGTCGGTCAGCCACTCGCTCACATTCGGCTGAACAGCGCCTTCCTGCTGCGAACTGCGCAACCGCCCCTGGCGAGCGCGGAGGGCCGAATTGTCCGCGAAGTGCGGCGAGTTGGTAAGCGCATTGTCATCGGATTAGAGAACAATCTCTGGCTGGCACTGCATTTGATGATCGGTGGGCGGTTGCACTGGCGGGACCCGGAAACCAAGCTCGTCGGCCGCCGCAGTCTGGCAGCCTTCGACTTCCCCGATGGTTCGTTGATTCTTACCGAAGCCGGCACTAAACACCGCGCCTCGTTGCACGTTCTTCACGGCGAAGATAGGTTGCGCTCCATCGATCCTGGAGGAATCGACATTTTTTCCAGCGACCTCGATTTGTTTCGCACAACGCTCACGGCCGAAAACCACACACTCAAGCGGGCGCTTACCGACCCTCGTCTGGTGAGTGGTATCGGCAATGCGTATTCAGACGAGATCCTCCACGCGGCGCAACTGTCTCCTATCACGCTCACTCAAAAACTGGAAGCGCACGAGTGGGAGAGATTATTCGCTGCGACCCGGCACACGATCGGGTACTGGGTAGACCGCCTGCGCGCTGAAGCGAAGAGTGAGTTCCCCGAAAAAGTCACTGCGTTTCGCAAGGGGATGGCAGTGCATGGGCGCTATGGCGAGCCGTGTCCGAGATGTGGCGACAAGGTTCTGCGAATTCGTTATGCCGACAAGGAAACGAACTACTGCGCGCGTTGCCAGACGGGCGGCAAAGTTCTGGCGGATCGGAGTCTGTCTCGGCACTTGGGATCGGACTGGCCACGAACCTTGGAAGAGTTGGAAGCGCTAAAGCGCCGCTGAAAAAGGGCTTCTGGCTTCCGCAAAAGCAGTTCGAAGCGGAAGCCGGACGCCGTCCCTACTCTTTCGCCGCAATTGCCAGCGCCTTCATCTTCCGGTAAAGATGGCTGCGCTCGAGGCCCAGCACCTCCGCCGTGCGGCTCACATTGCCGTGGTTCTGGTCCAGCGTTTTGAGGATGTAATCGCGCTCATAAGCGTCGCGCGCCTGATGCAGCGTGGAAAATTCACTTTTAGGCGCGCGCCGGCTGCCTTCGCGGTACACCAGCGGAGGCAGATGTTTGGCGTCGAAACGCGTGGTCGTCGGGTTCATGATTACGATGCGTTCAATCACATTGCGCAATTCGCGCACGTTGCCCGGCCAGGAGTAACGCATGAGTATTTCAATGGCGTCATCGCTGATTTCCCGCGGCCGGCGTCCATAGGTCGCCGCCAGTTCCTTCAGGAAATGCCGCGTAAAAAGAGGAATATCTTCTTTGCGTTCGCGCAACGGCGGCACAAAAAAAGGAATCACATTGAGCCGGTAGAAAAGATCTTCCCGGAAGTTGCCGCGCGATATTTCTTCATCCAGATCTTTGTTGGTCGAGGCGATCACGCGAACATCGACCGTAATGGTTTCATCGCTGCCCACGGGCGTAAAGCGCTGCTCCTCCAGCGTGCGCAATACCTTCGATTGCGTCTTCAGGCTCATGTCGCCGACTTCATCGAGGAAAAGAGTTCCGCCGTGAGCTCTCTGAAACTTGCCTTCCTTGTCAGCGGCCGCGCCGGGGAACGAGCCTTTGTAGTGTCCAAACAGTTCGCTCTCGATCAGATCTTCGGGAATCGCGGCGCAGTTGACCTCGACGAAGGTTTCGTCCTTGCGCAGGCTCTGGCCGTGGATCGCGTGAGCCACGAGTTCCTTGCCCGTGCCCGATTCGCCATAGATCAAAACCCGGCCGTTAGTTGGAGCCATCAGGCCAATCTGCTGGCGCAGCGCCTTCATCGGGATGCTGTCGCCCACGATGATGCTTTTCACCTGAAGCTGCTTCTTCAGGTCCACGTTCTCCCGCTGCAGCTTCTTGGATTCGATGGCGTTCTTGACCAGGATCAGAGTTTTTTCAAGGGAGAGCGGTTTTTCCAGGAAGTCATAGGCACCCAGTTTCGTCGCGCGCACCGCGGTCTCAATGGTTCCGTGGCCGGAGATCATAATGACTTCGGGAGGATTATCGAACTCGCGAATTCTCTCCAGGATCTCAAGACCGTCAACGCCGGGCAGCCAGATATCGAGCAGTACTACGTCAAATGCGGTCTTGCGCAGCAGATCCAGACAGGCCTCGCCGCTGTCCACAGAAGACGCGGCGTATCCTTCGTCCGCCAGGATGCCGACCAGGGACTCGCGTATTCCGGCTTCGTCGTCAACGATGAGGATGTTATGCATGCTGGGTGGTGGCCGCTGCAGGAGCGGGTTCGAGCACAACGGGAAGTTCAACGATGAACCGCGTGCCGACCGGACGGTTTTCTTCCACGCGGATCGAGCCATGGTGATCCTCAACGATGCGGCTGACGATGGCCAGGCCCAGTCCGGTTCCGCGTTTCTTGGTGGAGAAATATGGCAAGAAGAGTTTTTCCTTAAGTTCGCGGGTCACGCCGTGGCCTGTGTCGGCCACCGTGATCTCCACCGCGTCGCGGGTCGCCACCAATGCAGTCGAAATTTCAATCTCGCGCACCACGGAATCTTGCGACGCTTCGGCCGCATTGTCCACTAGGTTGGCTACGGCGCGTTTGATCGCTTCGCTATCGGCCATGACCTTCGGCAGATCGGAAGCCAGTGATTTGTGAACGTCAATTCCGTCCAGCCTGCCGTTGAACATGGAGAGCGCATTCTCGATGACTTCGTTGATGTCGGCGGGCTGCGGTTTGGCCACCGGAAAGCGCGCGAGAGTGGAGAACTCGTCTACCAGCCGGCGCACCGTCTCGACTGCCCCAGCAATCGTTTCCGCGCAAGACCGTACCACGCCGAGCGAAGCGGGATCATTTGGCGTAGCACGATCGAGATGCCGTTGAATGCGTTCCACCGACAAAGCGATGGGCGTCAGCGGATTCTTGATTTCATGCGCCACCCGGCGCGCCACTTCCCGCCATGCGGCCTGCTTCTGCGCTTTCAGGAGGTCGGAGAGATCTTCGAACACGACGACATATCCGGAGCCCTCGCCCTGATGCCTCAGGGTAGCTACGGTCACGGCAACGTTCAACGATACCCGCGGCAGTTGCATCTGCATCTGGCTGGTCGTCATTCCCATGCGGTCCGCGCGCCGCAGCAGAGGTTCGAAATCTTCTAGAACTTCGGCCGGGAACACATCTGTGAGAGACGCTCCGCGGAGAATCTGAGCTCCCCCGTCGTGTCCGGCGTCGGGATGAAACATGCGCAGCAAGGCCTGATTGACGTGGGTCACGCGCCGTCCGGCATCCAACGACAGGACGCCGGTAGGAATACTTTCGAGGATGGTTTCCATTTGACGGCGGCGCTGGTCGAGTTCCGCGTTGGCCGCGCTCAGCTCGCGGCTGGAAGTTTCAAGCTGGCGCCGGCTGCCTTCCAGATCCTCCGCCATACGGTTGAAGGAGCGCACCAGGTCGCCAATTTCGTCGGCGGTGCTGACGGGAACGCGATAGTCGAGGCGTCCGCGCGAGATCTCCTGCGTGGCTTCCGCCAGCGCGGACAGCGGT
The DNA here is from genome assembly GCA_963707205.1 of uncultured Acidobacteriaceae bacterium. GTDB lineage: Bacteria > Acidobacteriota > Terriglobia > Terriglobales > Acidobacteriaceae > Sulfotelmatobacter. The sequence continues at coordinate 173,349 of CAVPQE010000018.1, read as the reverse complement.
CGCGTCACAATCTTCGACAGGAATAACGCAAGCCAGGTGGTGACGAAGAGCACAATCATCGTAAGCAGCAGCAGCAAGCCCATGTAGGTGCGGCGCACGAGTTTCCGCTCGCGGGCTAGATCGTAGTAGCGTTGCTGGCTGGCCTCGACTTGGCGCACGGTTTGTGAAAACTCACGCGGAAGAGGAATCGCCAGCAGAATCAGGCCTCCGCCCTCGACCGGAGCGCTGCCCAACGTGTAGTCTGTTTGCTGCCACGTAAATTGAGCGGGATGTCCCAAAGCCGCTTCGGCCAGCGGCAGCCTGGACTTCAGGACTGGCCAAGGCGCCGGTAGATTGAAACTCGCCTCTGCGTTGCCGTCCCGAACCGCCAAGGCGAATCCCCCTTGCAGTGTCCGTTCGTGGTGCTGAAACTCGTCCACCACACCTGAGAACCCGTGCCCGGAGAAGCCGCGCTCGATCTCCGGCGCCGCCGCAATGGAAGATGCTTCGGCCCGCGCGTTCTGCATGGCGTAGTTCGCCAGTAGCGTAGCCATAGCGTGCGTATCGGCCCGCACTTCTTCTACTGGAGTCGAGAACCACTTATCGATCGAGCGATTCATCAATCCATAGGCAAACCAGTACATGACCATCACCGGCAGGGAAGACAGCAGAAGCGCACCGGCGACCATGCGCGTACGAAACTTCGAGCCCAGCACTCCGAGGCGCCGTTCCGCAAAGAGTTTCAGAAGGTTGCGCATCAGAACAAAGGTGAGCGCGACGAACAACAGAAAGATCAGCGCCGAGAGTGCTGCAAAGACAACAATGTCCTGATTGTTCCCGGGACGCAGGAAAGTCAGGTCAAAAGCAGTTTGCGAAACCAGAATCACAAGCAACAGAAATACAGAAATCGCGAGCAGAATGATGACCTGCTTGCGGTGCGAGGTCTTCTCCGGCGGAATTGCGGTTGTCTGTGGCACGGGGATTTCCGCGTCTAGGCGCCCTGTGCAGAGCAAAGCGGAACGCCAGAACGTGCAATTCATTATAGATGCTCAGTCGCGGACCTAAGCGTCATGGCCGCTGACCGACACTGTTCAGTTATCGGGTGAAGTGCGGGGGCCAGTCGAGTGTGTTGGAGCGGATCAGCGTGTGTGGGACCGGGTGAAAGACCCGGCCCCACACGAGCAATTACGGCGGGCTGTTCCTCACTGCCGGCGATTCCGTTGGCTCGAGATCTCCTCAAACACAGCGTCGTAAGCGGGCTTGGGCTTATAAGCGCGGTCAAAGGGCAGCGCAGCGCCGCGCGTACCGTGAGAATGAGATCCGATCCACGAATATTTGTCGGTGAATCCCCAGGTTTGAATCGCGGTGCAGCCCGGATTTTGCAAACACGCCCGAACCACGCCACGATATACCTCAGCCTGGCGAAGAAGATCATCGTTCTGGACCACGCCGCTGGAGTCCAAGGGCAGGGATACGTCGAGTTCCGTGATGTGGACCTGAACCCCCAACGCGGTCAGACGCGCGACATTGGCGGCAATCGGCGCGGTGTCGAAATCGAGTTGCGAGATGTGCAACTGGAGGCCGACTCCATCGATGGGGACGCCGCGACGCTTGAAATCCTTGACCATCGCGTAGATGGCGTCGGATTTACGGTTCAGCCTTTCGCCCTCCGCCTCGTTGTAGAAGAGCAGCGCTTCCGGGTCGGCCTCACGTGCCCAGCGAAAGGCCTGCTCGATATAGGCCGTGCCTTTTTCAGACATTCCGATGCCAGGTTGGTTGTACCAGGGAGAATCCTTGACGCGGCCTTTCTCATCCAGAGCCTCATTCACCACATCCCACGCGAAGACCTGGCCGGCGTAGTGTTTCATCACCGTGGTGATGTGCTCTTGCAACACGTGGGACAACTGAGCCGGCGTGAAGTTGCCTTGCGCGAGCCATTCGGGATTATTGTGATCCCACACCAGACAGTGTCCGCGAACTTTCATGCCGTGAGTCTGCGCGAAGCGGACCAATTCATCGCCCTCGCGGAAGTCGAATGTACCCGGGTTCCGCCGCACCACCCACCACTTCATCACATCCTCAGGCTCGATCATGTTAAATTCGCGAGCCAGCGTGGCCGAGTAGGCAGCTTCGGAAAACATAGAGGGGCGAACGGCGGCGCCCACGAGCAGATGGGCTTGATCGGCTGCTTGCCGCAATGGGAGGGAAGGTGTGACCACGGTTGCGGTCAGAAACAGGACCAGGAAGCGAAGTTGCCGGCACGAACTGAGCATGGTCTGCCTATTCTTGACGCGTAAGGCTCTCACTCATCGCTTAACTTAATCACTTAACGCCAGGCAGGAAACGCTGTAAAGGGCATTCGTCACATTTGGGCTGTGATTTCCCACAATAGTTCTTTCCCACTCCCACGATGAGCCCGTGCATCTCGTTGTAGACCTGCACCGGGGCTGTGCGTGCCGCTGTGCTCATCGCTGAAGGTGGATGAGCAGCACCGCGCAAGCCTGATTCAACCGGCGGCGCTACATTCGCAGACATGACCTCCTGCTGGTGAACCACCGGCGCTAAGGCCCGTTGGAACATCTCTCGAATTTCTTCGTAATCCGCTTTCTCCGGCAGAATGCCGTGCCGATCAAGGATGCGCCGGGTGTAGGCGTCCACGACGAAGACTGGATGATTTCCCGCATACAGCAGAATCGAGTCCGCAGTCTCTGGCCCTATCCCGTTCAAGCCGAGTAACGCTTCGCGAAGTGGATCGGTCGGCTGAGCGAAAAGTTGATCCAGCGAGCCGCCGTATTTCTCGTCAAGGAAGGCGACGAACGTCTTGAGCCGCGCCGCTTTTTGGCGGAAATAACCGGACGGACGAATCAGGCGCTCGAGTCTGCCCAGCGGCAGTTTCCGAATTCCTTCGATGTTTAACACGTGCGCTTTGCGCAAGTTTGACAAAGCAAGTTCCACATTGGTCCACGCAGTATTCTGCGTCAGGTAGGCCCCAACGATGACTTCGAAGGGGGTTTCGGCTGGCCACCAGTGCTGCGGTCCCCACACACGAAAAAGCGCGCGATAATACTGCAGAACTTCATCTTCCGTTTCTTTGCAGGCGCGCGACAAATTAAAGATTCCTCAACCCGAGTCTAATTGCCCGCCCTTGTCGGTGGTTACGCCATCCCCAAAAAAGTGACTAAAACTTACTGAAGTGCATGTACCTGAGCAGGCAGATGGCCCATCCGCCGCGAGAAAAGCGGCATTTGGCGCGGAGTTCAGCGGAAATACCACCCTGCGGGAGCAACTCCTCGTCAGGTCCAAGTACCAAAGTTACTGGTGCAGTAATCCAGTTGCGTTGACAATTTATGTCAACGCGATTGAGCCGGGTCTCTCCCCATGATGGCCGGCTGTTTGCGCTATGCCGGCACAAGTGCGCGGCATCGTTCCACCCACGTGGATAGGAGATCTGGGTATGTCTCAACGGCTGGGTGACCTTCTCGTCAAAGAGAAGATCATTACCCCAGAGCAGTTGGAACAAGCGAGTAAGGTCCAGAAGGAACAGAGCTGTCGCCTAGGGTCGGCCCTGGTGAAGCTTGGCTTTCTTACGGACGAAGACGTCACCAATTTTCTCTCCCGGCAATATGGCGTTCCCGCCATCAACCTTTCCTACTTCGAGATTGACGCTGCGGTCGTCAAGCTGATTCCGTTCGAGACCGCCAAGCGCTATCAGATTCTTCCGTTGAGCCGCGTGGGCGCCTCGCTCACCATCGCGATGGTCGATCCCACCAACGTCTTCGCGATGGACGATATCAAGTTCATGACCGGCTTCAATATCGAGCCGGTGGTCGCCTCGGAAAGCTCCATCCTGGCGGGAATTGAAAAGGCATACGGCAGCGGGGGCAAGGAAGAAGATCTCGAGACCGTGATGCAGTCGATGTCGGAGATGGGCGATAGCGACGTCGAACTGCAATCGGAAGAGCAGCAGATGGAGCTGGCCGAACTGGAGAAAGCGGCCGACGAAGCCCCCGTCGTCAAGCTGGTCAACGTCGTGCTGGGCGACGCGGTAAAGCGGGGCGCAAGCGATATCCACATTGAGCCGTACGAAAAGGAATTCCGCGTCCGGTTCCGTATTGACGGCGTGCTCCAGTCCATCATGTCCCCGCCGATGAAGTTGAAGGACGCCATCACCTCCCGCCTGAAGATCATGTCGAAGCTCGACATCAGCGAAAAGCGTCTGCCGCAGGACGGCCGCATCATGTTGAAGATGAACATCGGCGGCCGCAAAAAACAGCTCGACTTCCGCGTCAGCACGCTGCCCACGTTGTGGGGCGAAAAAATCGTGCTCCGGTTGCTCGACAAAGAGAACCTGCGCCTCGACATGACCAAGCTCGGCTTCGAAGCCGAGTCGCTGGTGAAATTCGAAAAAGCCATTCTGAAGCCGTACGGCATGGTGCTGGTCACGGGACCGACAGGATCGGGCAAGACCAACACGCTCTATTCGGCGATCTCGCGCCTGAACCAGCCGGACACCAACATCATGACCGCGGAAGATCCCGTCGAGTTCCAATTGGGCGGCGTCAACCAGGTGCAGATGAAAGAGCAGATCGGATTGAACTTTGCGGCTGCCCTGCGCTCGTTCCTGCGACAAGATCCCAACATTATTCTCGTCGGCGAAATCCGCGACTTCGAAACCGCGGAAATCGCCATCAAGGCCGCGCTCACGGGCCACCTTGTGCTCTCTACGCTGCACACCAACGGCGCACCGGAAACCATCACCCGCCTGATGAACATGGGTATTGAACCGTTCCTGGTGGCTACGTCAGTCCATCTCATTTGCGCGCAGCGCCTGGTCCGGCGCATTTGCAAGGACTGCACCGAGGTGGTGGATGTACCTGGGCAGACGTTGATCGACGCAGGTTTCACTCCCGAGGAATCCAAGACCGTGAAGATCCAGAAGGGCAAGGGCTGCGGAGTCTGCAATAACACGGGATACAAGGGCCGCTGCGGTCTGTACGAGGTCATGGAAGTGGACGACGAAATTCGGGAGCTGGTTTTGGTGGGCGCCTCGGCCGTCGAGTTAAAGAAGAAGGCCATCGAGCGCGGCATGATTACCTTGCGCCGGAGTGGATTGATCAAGGTTGCGGCGGGGATGACTACGCTCGAGGAAGTGGCACGCGAAACGATTCATTAATTCGGAAACGAAGTAGCAACTGAAGCAGCAGCAACTGAAAGGGAAGGAATCTCAAATGGGTTTGTCGTTAAGCGATCTGCTCAAGAGAATGCTGGAGATGAACGGCAGCGATCTGCACATCACCACCAATTCGCCGCCCCAGATCCGTGTGCATGGACACCTGGTGCCGCTCGATCTGCCGCAGATGACGCCAGCCGAGACCAAGCAACTGGCCTACAGCGTCATGACCGATTCCCAGAAACACCGCTTCGAAGAAAGCCTCGAACTCGACTTTTCGTTTGGCTTGAAGGGACTGGCCCGCTTTCGCGCCAACGTCTTCAACCAGCGCGGAGCCACGGCGGCAGTATTTCGGTTGATCCCTTTTGAAATCAAGTCCTTCAATCAACTCGGTCTGGCCCCAGTGGTTAGCAAGCTCTGCGACAAACCCCGCGGGCTGGTGCTGGTAACGGGACCGACCGGTTCGGGCAAATCGACCACGCTGGCGGCCATGATCGACAAGATCAACAGCGAGCGCCACGACCACATTCTGACCATCGAAGACCCGATTGAGTTTGTGCACATGAATAAGAACTGCGTGGTCAACCAGCGTGAACTTCACGCCGATACCAAGAGCTTCACCGACGCGTTACGCGCCGCGCTGCGTGAAGATCCGGACGTGGTGCTCATCGGCGAAATGCGCGATCTCGAAACCATCGAGTCGGCGCTGCGCATCGCCGAAACCGGCCACTTGACTTTTGGCACGCTGCACACCAACTCGGCAACTTCGACCATCAACCGCATCATTGACGTGTTCCCGGCGCACCAGCAGCCGCAGATTCGCGCTCAGCTGTCGTTGGTTCTGGAAGGCATCATGTGCCAAAGCCTGCTGCCGACGATCAACGGCAAAGGCCGGGCCATGATCATGGAGATTCTGATTCCCAACGCGGCCGTGCGCAACCTCATTCGCGAAGACAAAATTCACCAGATCTACTCCTCCATGCAGTCCGGACAAGAGAAATTTGGGATGCAGACCTTTAACCAGTCGCTGGCCACGGCCTATTTCCAGAAACAGATCTCGATAGAAACCGCCATGGCGCGTACCAGCAATATGGATGAATTGCAGGAAATGATTAATCGGGGCGCCAGTCTGATAAACCGGCCGACCACGGCAGGAACGACTCTGGCCAGAGGCGCTGCTCCCTCCAAGCACTAGGGCGATTGCAGCATGAATATGACGAGCACAGTTTTCACCAAGCAGGACACATCAGTAAGGAGAACCTAAACCATGCCAGTCTTTACATTTTCCGGCAAGGACGCATCCGGACAGAAGATTTCCGGGGAGCGGATGGCGTCGAACAAGCAGGCCTTGGCGCAGGCGCTGCGGCGCGAGCGCATCACACCCGGTGCAATTCGCGAAAAGGGCAAAGAATTTTCCATGCCCACATTCGGCTCGGGTAAGGTCGGGACCAAGGAGATCGCGATCTTCTTCCGCCAGTTTTCCGTCATGATCGACGCTGGCCTGCCGCTGGTGCAGTGTCTGGAAATCCTGGCGGCCAACCAGGAAAGCCAGGCCTTCCAGAAGGTTTTGACCGGCGTGCGGACCACGGTGGAAGGCGGCGCTACGCTCGCCAACGCAATGCGCGGCTATCCTCTGGTCTTCGACGACCTCACCACCAACATGATCGAGGCCGGCGAAACCGGCGGTATTCTCGACATCATTCTGCAGCGCCTGGCCACCTATGTGGAAAAGGCGGTGCGCCTGAAAGCAGCGGTGAAGTCGGCGCTGATCTACCCGATCGCCGTCGTCGGCATGGCAGTCTTGATCGTCGGCGCGCTGCTCAAGTGGGTGGTGCCGATCTTCTCCAACCTGTTTGCCGGACTCGGCGTCAATCTACCTCTCCCCACTCGCGTCGTCATGGGGATGAGCGCATTTGTGCAATCGTTCTGGTGGGTGTTTTTCGTGGGCATCATCGCGTTCGTCTTCGGGATCAAGCAGATTCGCAAGCATCCCCGCGGCCGCTACTACTTCGACAAGATGCTCCTCCATCTCCCCGTCATCGGGACCCTTCTGCGCAAGATTGCCGTGGGCCGCTTTACGCGTACCCTGGGCACGCTGATCACATCGGGCGTACCCATTCTCGAGGGTCTGACCATCACGGCCAAGACCTCCGGTAACGCCGTGCTGGAAGAGGCGCTGATGAAGGTGCGCAAAGCCATCGAAGAAGGACGCACCATCGTCGACCCGTTGCGGGAGTGCGGTGTGTTCCCCAATATGGTCACGCAGATGATCGGCGTTGGCGAAGCGACTGGCGCCATGGACTCGATGCTGCAGAAGGTTGCTGACTTCTACGAAGAGGAAGTCGATGCCGCCACGAAGGACATGCTGGCCATGCTGGAACCGGCCATCATCGGAACTCTGGGCATCATGATCGGCGGCATCGTGATTTCGCTGTACATGCCGCTGTTTGCCATGATCGCAAAGCTGGCTGGCTAGAAAGTCGAACGGTAGGGGGCCGGCACCCGCTGCGTGACAGCAACGGCCTCCTGCACAAGAAACGGTGTGGGGCATTAGGTCTCCGTTCTTGGGCCTAACCTCCCAAATACCTGAGACCTAAGACCTGAGACATTAAGACCCAAGCCGCCGTTCACCGGCGCCGCGGTTGTTGTTTCGTATCACCGGGATCGCAATGCAATCGACGTTCGATGAGCGCAATTGGCTGGTCTGGCTGGTTCGGGTTCGCATTTTCATCCTGACCCTGTTGCTCGCCATTGAACTGGCAATTGCCCAGTTCAGTCCGTCGCCGCTGCCCATGCGGCTGTTCATCAGCACCATTCTTTTCTGGTACAGCCTCTCGCTGTTCTACGTGCTTTTGCTCTCCCTGTGGCAGGAGCACCGGTTGCAGGCCTCCCTGCAGGTTCTGACCGATCTGATTCTGGTTAGCCTCGTCATTCACGAAACCGGAGGATGGGACAGTTCTCTCAACTTCCTTTATCCCCTGGTCATCATTGTCGCCAGCGTGCTGCTACCGCGAGTGTGGGCGCATCTGGTGGCTGCCCTGGCCTTCATTCTTTATGGGACGGTGTTGGAACTGAACTACTATGGCGTGATTCCGTCCTACTGCACCACGCACCCTGGCCTGAAGACGCTGCAAGCAATTATCTTCGTCAATCTCTTCGCCTTCCTGGCGGTGGCCTACCTGGCCGGACTGCTCACCGCAAAACTGCGGCAGGTCGGCGTACAACTGAAGCACACCAGCGGCGCGCTCGAAAGTCTGCAGGCGCTGCACGAGAACATCATCCACTCCATCAGCAGCGGGCTGATCACCACCGGCCTCGACGGGCGGATCACCCTGGTGAACGGCGCGGCGCAACACCTTCTGGAGCGCACCCCGGCGGAACTGCTGGGTGCGCCGGTCAATCAGCTGTTTCTGGATGCTCTACCTACGGTGGAATCGCCACAGGCCCACGGCGAGGTGCGTTTCGACGCTCCTACGAAATTCCGCAAGACGGTTCGAGTTCGGGTGGCAACCCTGACCGTGCCGGAGCGCGGGGAGCTGGGATACGTCTACGTGCTCGACGATCTCACCGAAATTCGACGCCTGGAGCGGGAAGTGCGGATGCAGGACCGTCTTGCCGCCGTCGGCCGATTGGCGGCGGCCATCGCGCACGAAATCCGCAATCCGCTGACGTCCATTGCCGGTTCGGTCAGCATGCTTTCCGGCGTCCCCGAGATGAACGAGGATCACCGCCGCCTGCTCGACATTGTGACCCGCGAGTCGCAGCGCCTGAACAGCATCATTACCGACTTCCTGGCTTACTCGCGCACCAAACAATATCACTTCGACAAAGTCGACCTCATTCAGCTGGTCGAAGATACCTTGACCCTGATGGATCATCGTATGACGGCGGAGAAAACGGGCATCACGATCGAGCGACGGTTTACCGCCAGCCCGGCTTGGACGATGGCCGACGGGGACAAGATCAAGCAGGTCTTTTGGAATTTCTGTGAGAATGCCGTACGCGCTATGAAAGGCGTCCAAGGCGGAGGCCGGCTCACTGTCACGGTCGAGATCCCTTGGAGAGGATTGGCAGGTTGGATTTACCGATACGGGAGCGGGCATGAGTCCGCAGCAAATCGAAAAAATCTTCGAGCCCTTTCAGTCCAACTTCGAGGGCGGCACCGGGCTCGGGCTGGCCATTGTTTACCAGATTGTGCAGGCGCATGGCGGCAAAGTTTGGGCGCGATCCAAGCCCGGGCAGGGAACTACCTTCGTGTTGAGGTTGCACCGCCTCGAAGCCGGGCGCCCCGTCTGCACCGCTGAGAACACGCCGGATAAGGCTCACGCACTGGTCGCAGCCGCAGGAGGTGGGCGTGGCTAACATCCTGGTTTGCGACGACGAACGCTCCATCTGTGAAATGCTCGACATCTCGTTGCGCCGCGAGGGACACCGCGTCGAGACGGTTACAGCCGGGCAACTGGCGAAAAACAAGATCGACGGCGCGCTCTACGACGTCATCATCACCGACATCAAGATGCCGACCATCGACGGCATCGAAGTGCTGCGCCACGCCCACCGGGTTTCGCCCGACTCCGCCGTCATTCTGATTACCGCGGTCGATGACTACGCAGCCGCCGTGGAAGCCGTAAAGGCGGGAGGGGCGACCGACTACATTCGCAAGAGTCCCGGGCTGGTCGACGAAATCAAACTGGCCATCAACCGCGCGGTCGAGAAACTCAATCTCAGCAAGCAGAACTTCGCGCTGCGCCGCGACGCGGCCACCCGCAACTCGCTCGACAACATCATCGGCTCCAGTTCTGCCATGGAGAAGCTCAAGCAGACGGTTCGAACCGTGGCCTCCACAGCTAGCACCGTTTTGATCCACGGCGAAAGCGGCACAGGAAAAGAGCTCGTCGCCCGCGCTGTCCACGTCTGTTCGCCACGCGCCACCGACGCCTTCGTTTCCGTCAATTGCGGAGCCTTTCCTGAAACTCTGCTGGAGAGCGAACTCTTCGGTTACTTGAAAGGCGCCTTTACCGGAGCGAACCAGAACAAGCGCGGACTATTCGAAGTGGCCGACGGTGGCACCATCTTCCTCGATGAAATCAGCGAGATGACGCTGGCCATGCAAGTGAAGTTGCTGCGCGTCCTGCAGGAGCGCACCGTGCGGCCGGTCGGCAGCACCGGCGAAATTTCCATCGACGTGCGCGTGATCGCCGCGACCAATCGCGATCTCGACAAGGCCGTTGCCGAAAACTTGTTTCGAGAAGATCTTTACTACCGCCTCAACGTCATTCCCATTCGCGTGCCCCCTCTGAGCGAGCGCCGGGAAGACATTCCGCTGCTGGTGAACCACTTTTTGAAAAAGTATGCCGCTGCCGCGGGCCGCAGCATCCTGCGCGTGCATGCGCCTTCGCTCGACTCCCTGTGTGGCTACGAGTGGCCAGGCAACGTCCGCCAGTTGGAGAACACCGTGGAGCGCGCCGTTGCCCTGGAGACCACCGACGAACTGCATGTCCAGCTTCCGGCGGAACGCCCCAAAGCGCGCGCTGCGGCAGCCTCCGCCGGCGGCGGCTCACTGCCGGAAATCGGTGGCGATGTGAACCTGCCTGAAGGCCTCGGCATGGAAAGCTACGTGGCGGGCATCGAGCGCTCTCTGCTGCAGAATGCCCTCAACCAGAGCGGCGGTGTGCAGACCAAAGCGGCTGACGTGCTCGGCATTTCCTACCGATCATTCCGGCATTTGATGAAGAAGTACGGGCTGTAAGGCACTCTTAGCTATTCGCTCGTAGCCTTTTAGCTTTTTCGCTTCCCTACTCGTACAATGGAACGTATCGGAAGGCTCTAAGCCAAGAGCTAACAGCCAAAAGCTAGCTTTTTTTTAACTGCTGCTTCCATCCCAGAACCCGCGCCTTTGCGCCTTCCGCCTCGGCTTCCGGAATCATCCCTTTCTTCTGATACAGCACCGACAAGCTGGTGTGCGCGAGCACGTCATCAGGATCGATTTCCGCCAGCCGCTGAGCGACAGCGATGGCGTCATCGTAGCGCTGCAAGTCTTGCAGGGCCCGCGCCAGCCCGTGCATGGCTTCGGTAAACGTTGGATCGGCGACCAGAGACTCCTGATAAGCGGCGACAGCCTTTTCGAGGTACCCATCTGCCATCAGATCGAGTGCGGCATAGTAGTGATCCTCGGCCTTTTGGCGGGCGTCTTCGTCAGGCATGCGGGAAAATCTCAGGCAGAAACTGGATTCTAACATGCTGCCTCAGCATTCTTCTCCGTGCCCATTGACCTGGCAGGTATGATGACTGTGTGCGCTACAAACTCCGCTTTCTGTGGAACGCCACCAAAGGCCATCGCCTAGCCCCGTGGCGGAGCCCCTATCTCCTGTGGCGCATCGAAACCTATACCGGCGTCAAGATGACGCAGATTGGCTTTGTGGAATTCTGGGAATTCATGTGGCGCGAGCGTAGCGAGCTCTGGCGCTTTCTCAAGTGGACCAGCGAGATGGAGCGCCACGTCCATCCCAAACCGAAGAGTTCTTAGAGCACAATTCCCAGTTCTACGCAAACCAAGAGGCTTGGGGTCACTGAGAACTGAGAACTGAGAACTGAGAACTGGAGAACTGAGAACTGAGAACTGCTACGCTCCCTTGCCCGCGGCTGCAGCTTCGCCCAAAAAGATGCTGACTTCGCTGCCCTTGCCGGCTCCCGTGATCTGCGCTGCGGCCGCGCGGTTGGCCACGATCTCGAGATATCCCATGCTCCCGAGAATGCCAAAGACTTCCCCCGGTGCGCCCTCCGCGAAGTTTTTGCGGATGTCAGTGATCTCGCGGCTTCCCACCACAATCTTGAACTTGGCGGACTCCGCAAACAGCGCAGGAGCGTCTTCGGGAGTCACATTGGTGATCAGGTTGCCGAAGCGGTCGACTTTCAGCACCACGCCGCGCAAGCGATTCTCTCCCGCGGCTTTTGGCCTGGGTGCCGCGAAGCGCACGTAATCTTCAATCTCATCTCCGAATTTGTGGGAATCGACGAACTTGGCGAGATACGCCGCCACCGGCGCAAACACGTCGCGCGCGTGAAACGTATTGCTTACTGGCTGCCGGAAATAATGTTCCGAAGTGATATGCCGCACGTGAATGCGCTCTTCTTTCGCATACACCATGGAGAGCACGCCATTATCGGGCGCGACGAAATGATAGCCGTCGCTAGAAGCCAGAATCGGCCGCCGCGTCGTGCCCACGCCCGGGTCGACAACCACCATATGAATCGTCCCGTTCGGGAAGTACGAATACGCCTGGGAAATGGCCAGCGCGCCGTCGAGCACATCGAAGGCCTGCACGGCATGGGAAATATCCACGATCTGAACGTCAGGCACAATGTCGACAATGACGCCCTTCATGGCGCCTACAAAATGATCGTTAGTTCCAAAATCGGTGGTCAGAGTAATGATCGGACGATGTGCCAACATTCCCTCGCTGGAAGACAAAATTCTAGGTACTGCGAGGTTAATTGGACGGGAAATTGTGCGTCAAGGCACGGAGGTAATGGGCGAGACGGCTCAAAACCTTCCAGAGTCTGGCCAAAGTAATATTGTGTGCTGAAGAGAAGAGCATCTATGCTCGTGGTCATGGCGTTCTTGTCGCACTGGGATCGATTCGGCATGGTCAAGCAGTCAGGCACGATGGCCTCGATCCTGGTGCTTGGCTTAATCCCCGCGACCGCTCAAGCTCCAAAAGCACATCGAGCACCGCCAAAACCAACCGAACTGGTGATCCGGCAATACGAAAAGCTCGTTGCCCGCGGGGCCCTTCTGACGCCCGAGGGCTGGAAAAGGGCCTCGCAACTCTACGAACGATCGGACCCATACCCTCGAAATGGTGAGATTCAGGTCGTATCCACAGGAGGTCTGATTGCGGAAAATTGGATGCATGGAGACGAGGCAGAAGTCGAGACCAAATGGGACGACTTCTTCGGGACCATCGATGGTGCTCTTCGCTATAAGCCCCCGGCATACGCCGGCAGCATCATGATGGGCCGGCTCTTTGCCATGGTTCGCACGCATCAACAAGTGGGGACCGACGAACGAGACAAAACGACGGGCATTACCGGCCCAGAAGAATGGAAGATCAAAGGCCCTCAGAGTCTGCGGTTCGCCACGATCCCTGCGGCTATTAAATATGTGCAAGAAATTCGAGACCAATCCAAGGATCCGGTGATCCGAGAGAATGCCAAAGAGACGATTGCCGCTTTGAAGCGACTGCCTCAAGGCTGCGGTTCCGCAAGCGCCTGCTGAGTCGTGTGACCTGAATCGCAGAACCAACTAGCGCGCTGACTTCAGTTCATCGGATCGAAGGTTGAAGGCGCGTCCGCCTACTCGTATCTGAGCGCTTCAATCGGATTCAGCCGCGACGCCTTCAGGGCAGGGAAGAAACCGGAGACGATTCCCACCAGCGACAGGATCACGAACGAGATCATCATTACGCTCATCGAAGCGTGCAGGAAGATTGCGCCCTCGTGATCGGTGGTCTTATAGAACTCGTCGTAGAGTGGCATGGGCGGAATCGCCCAGGTTAGAAACTCGGCGACCGCCATCCCGATCACCCCGCCCACAAACGTGAGCACCAGCGCCTCCAGCAGAAACTGCACCAGAATGTGCCGGGGCCGCGCTCCAATCGCCTTTCGCAGCCCGATTTCCCGCGTTCGCTCGGTCACCGACACCAGCATGATATTCATCACCCCAATGCCGCCTACCGCCAGCGTGCAGACGCCAATCAGTCCGAGCACGGCCTGCAGCCCGAGCGAAAATCCGTTGATCATCGCGCGGTCCTCAATGGTGTCCCACTCCGGCGTGGCCTTGTCGTCTTTGGGATCGAAGTGGTGCCGCCGCGCGATCACTTCTCGCACGGCCATCAGTGCCTTTTTGTTGAGTTCGGGCGCGGTCGGTTGGATGATGATCTCGTCGGGATCGCGAATGTTCTTGAGATCGCGCATCAGCGCGAACGGAATAAAGCCGTTCTCATTGTCTGGACCCTGATACATCGAGTCTTGAATTTTGTTGCGCATGGTTCCGATCACTTCAAAATCCAGCCCGCCAATTTCGACATGCTGTCCCGCTCCGGGTGCGCCCTGGAACACTTTTTTAGCAGCGTTGTAGCCGAGAATGACCACGCGATGGTGGTCGGCGAAGTCACCTTCGTTGAAGTAACGCCCATCCGCCAGATCCAGTTTCCGCATCTGCCCGTAGGGCATGTCCACGCCGCGCACCATGATCGACACTACGCGCGTGCCGATCTTGAAGCCGAAATCGCGGTCGATCTCGCCGCTTACCGCTCGCACGATCGGAACTTCATCGCGAATCGCTTCCACATCCTCCAGTTCGTAGGTGACCTTCTTGCCCGCTCGCTGGCCGCCGGCCTGCATGCTGGTCTGCCCGGGCCACATCACAATCACGTTGTTGCCCATGTTCAAAAACGCGTGCAGCACACACCCGCCCAGCCCCTGCCCGTAGGCCAGCAGCAGCACCACCGACACCAGGCCCCAGCCAATGCCCAGCATGGTCAGCGTCGAGCGCATGCGATCGCGCATCAGCGATTGCCAGCCCTGCGAAATGAGCTCTTTCAGATACATGAGTTGCTTCTCGTAGACACCGAAAATTCCGGGCCCACGGATTAACCCGGATTACACGGATTCAATCTAATGACGCACTCTGGGTTTCTGATTCACAGCGCAGAAGCCCAGCCCTATCCGTGTTCATCCGCGAAAATCCGTGGCAAAATTGCTGCGCGCGCCGAAGCTACTGAATATGTATATCGCCCGATCCCGTGCGCACGCGCAGCAGGGGTCCTCCACCGTGGACCTTGCCGTGAATCTGCCGGTGCGTATCGTCCACGCGCCCTTGCACGGTCATCTCGATCGGCGAACCGACGTCGATCGTTCCCGAACTCGTGGAAATGTCCGCGTCAAAGGCGGCGTTCGCAGGCAGGCGCACATGCACATTCCCCGAGCCCGTATGAATCTCCCATGAACCGCTCTGCGTGCCTTCGGCCGTAACGTCGCCGCTGCCGGTCTCGCCGTGGAAGCCGCCGTGAATGCCGCGCGCGGTTATGGTCCCCGACCCGGTTCGCAGGTCAACGTCGCCCGAGCTGGTCTCTTCGACCTCGACATCGCCGCTCCCGGTTCCACCTTTTACCGAGCCCGAAATCTGATGTGCCCGCACGTCGCCCGATCCCGTCTGCAGCCGAATCTCGCCGGTAAGATTTGTCAGCTTCACGTTGCCCGACCCGGTTTGGGTGTCCACCTTGCCATGCGTGCCTTCAATGATCTGATCGCCCGAGCCGCTGCGCGTGCGGACGACGGTGTCCGCGGGCACGCTGATCTCGTAATCCACCGAGATGTTGCGCACGTCCACGTAATCAATGTGAATGTTGTTGCCCTCCTGCCGAATCGGAGGATGCTGTTCGATCTCGTGAACATCGGCTTCCCGGTTGGTCCCGAACCAGCGGTTGCCAACGTAGATCTTTCCCCGAATGAAGATGGATCCGGACGAACCGGCGCGAACCGTGATATCGCCGGAACGGGTGAGCACCTCAAGATTGACGGGGCCGCTCACCGTGAGCGTTTTCTCGAACGCGCCTTGGGGTGTTGAGGCAAAAACTGCCGTAGAGGTGAAAAGCACGACCAGCGCGATCACAAACAGTGCAATTGAAGACCGGCTGGACACTGTAGCAGAGCGGAGAGTTCGATAGTTATTCATAGCGTAGTGACTCCACAGGTGTCATATCCGCGGCGCGCTGGGCCGGATACATGCCCGCGGTCACGGTGATTAACGAAAGTGTCAAGATCGAAGCAACAATCGAAATCCAGGAAACAATGGGATGCGGGACAAAGTCTGGCAGCGGCAGCGCTTCCATGGCCGCACACGTTCCCATTCCGAAGGCGAGACCCAGAATGCCGCTGACCACGGTCAGCATCGCGGATTCGGCGAAAAATTGCCGCAGGATGTCGCGCTTGGTCGCGCCCATTGCCTTGCGCGTGCCAATCTCGCGCGTCCGCTCGGTCACCGATACCAGCATGATGTTCATCACGCCGATCCCGCCCAGGCACAGCGTCACGATGGCCACGCAGCCGAAGAATATGGTCACAACGCCAAAGATCTTATCCAGCATCTTGGCGCCGTCCATCGTGTCCCATATAAACAACGCGTCCTTGTCGAGAGCATCAAAGTGGTGCACGCGGGCCAGAGTGCGCCGTACCTGCAGGACCGCAGCCTCATGTTCTTCGGGATCACCCACTTCGAAGACGATGTCATCCAGATAGCCGCGTGTAATCCCGGCGCCCGGCTTAGTCGGCGGCGGAAAATCGCGCGACACCGCCGAATATGGCGCAAACAAATAATCGTTGTCCGGGCCGCTGTAATTCGAGTTCTGCTTTTTCTCTTGCAGAGTTCCCACTACCAAATAGGGAACACTCTGCACCAGAACGCTGGCGCCGATGGCGGGCTGTCCTGGAAAGAGTTGCCGGTAGGCCTTCGACCCCAGCACCAGCACGCGCCGGCCCTCGCGCTCGTCATCCTCAGTAATCAGCCGGCCTTCCGAAATCTGCAGTGACCGGAAATCCTGGTACGACGGCCACATGCCCACAACGCCGCGATTGGCCAAATTGTATTGGCTCACTTCCGGAATGGTTCGCCGCAATTCCGGGCTAACGTTTTTGACCAGATAGCACTCATCGCGAATCAAATCGGCATCCTCGACGCTGAGGTGAATCTCACGCCCAGCCGCGCGTCCACCCACCTGCGAACTGGTCCGCCCACCCCACATGATGACCAAGTCCTTTCCGAGGCTCTCCATGTGCTTTTTCTGGTCGACGCTGAACCCGCGCCCCAGTCCTACCAGGATGATCACCGAGGCAATCCCCCACACGATTCCAAACATCGTGAGAAAGGTCCGCATCTTGTGAGCCTGGAATGTGGCGAATGCCTGACGGAGGATCTCGGAGAGAGTCATGGCGGACACCAAAAACGGCGTTGGGTCTTAGGGGGTAGGTCTTAGGCTCAACACCTAATACCCAAAGCCTAAGACCCAACACCGCCGTTCACTACTGCAGCACGACCTGATCGCCTTCCTTTAGTCCGCTCAGCACTTCGGTCTTGGCGCCGTTCGAGATCCCAATGTTGACGGCAACTTTGTCCTTGCCATCTTTGCCCTTCGGATCGGGAATTTCGACCGAAGCTTTTTTATCCTTGTCGTACAGGATGGCGCCTTCGGGAATCTGCAGCACGTTCTTGTGCTCTTCCAGAATGATTTCCGCGTTTGCAGTCATCTCGGCTTTGAGTTCGCCGCCCGGATTCTGGATCGAGACGCGTACTTCAAAGGTCGTGACGTTATCTTTCTCCACGCCCATCGGAGAAATCTTCGTCACCTTGCCGTCGAAGGTCTTGTCCTTGAATGATTCCACCTTGATGCGCGCACGCTGTCCCAGATAAACCTTGCCGATGTCGCTCTCGTCCACTTTGCCTTTCACGTACACTTCGCTGGTATCGCCCAGCGTCATAACCAGAGTCGCCGATGAACCCAACACCAGGATCGAGCTCACCGCGTCGCCCATTTCCACATCGCGCGAGAGCACGATGCCATCAATCGGCGAGATGATGTCGGTATAGCTGAGCTGTTCTTCCAGTTGCTTCAGGTTCGCGTCGTCCTGTGCCACTTGTGCCTGGGACTGCGCGATCTTGGCCTTGAGCACGGTGACCTGCGCCTTCGACACGTTCTGCTTGTTCAGGGCCATCTCGTAATTCTTCTCCGCGTCATCCAGCGCCGAAGCGGAAACCACGCCGTCCTTCGCCATTCCGACGGCCCGGTCATAAGCGCGCTTCAGCAGCGGAACATCCGGACCTTCCGCATCGACCTTCGCGCGTTCAAAGTCCGCCTGCGAGCTCTTCAAGTTGGCTTGGGCCGCATCCAGCGCCGCGCGCGATTGCGCTACCTGCGCCTCGATCTCGATCTTGTCGAGCTGGGCCAACAACTGTCCCTTCTTAACCCGATCGCCGTAGTCCACCAGAAGCTTCTTCACAATGCCACTGGCCTTCGATTTGACTTCGACCTTCGTGATGGGCGTGACCTTGCCGGTCGCCACCACGCTCTTGGCCAAGTCGCCTTTTTCCACTTTGGCGAGTTTCGACGGATCAATCTTGGTTCCGCCGCGCGTCGCCGCGAAAACACCCACCGCGATCAGCAGCACGATGCCCAATCCAATGCTGCCCCAGATAATCAGTCTGCGACGCTTCTTCTTATTATTTCCGTTACCGTTCACAACGCCTCCTGTAGATACCGCCAAGTGGAGATTGGGAGCCATTCCGCTGCCCTCATCCTGTAGTACGCGGGCCGAGTTGCTTTTGTTCCTAGGATTCTCAAAACTGTGATTTTCGACTTGGGGTCGAGAAGACCACGGCGGCCCGCTAAACCATCTGCCGCCTTCCAGTTAGACCAGCGACCCTTTAAAAGGATAGCGCATCACAGCATCGAATTTTTGTGACCCCAAGCACCCACGGGCGCGCCCCGATCCTTATCGTCGACATCCGGCAAAGATCATGTGGGGATAGCCGCCCTGGGCTGTTCTTCGGGCCGAAGGGCCGATGCCTGTCCATTTAGCTGGTTGCCCGCGTCAAAACCAGTCGAGCTTCGCTCAACCGACAGCGGAGGGCGGCTGCCCCCACAAGAACTGTGAATCGCCGCAGGCACTAACAACACCCTTTGAAATGTTAGAATTACCCATCCATGATCGCCTTTGTGCTGCTCCGGGTCTTTCTGATCCTTCTCCTGGTGGCGGCCAATGCCTTCTTCGCAGCAGCGGAATTCGCCCTGGTGAGCGTGCGCGATACCCGCATCCAGCAGCTCATCTCAGCGGGACGCATCGGCGCGCGCATCGTGCAGCGCCTTCACCAGCACCTCGACGAAGTCGTGAACGGCGTCCAGCTTGGCATCACCATGGTCAGCCTCACCCTCGGCTGGATCGGCGAGCCTATGGTCGCCCGCCTCGTGGAAGGCATGCGCTTTGTCCACGAAGTCCCCCATGCGGCCGTCTACGCCCACACTATCGCGATTGTCGTCGCCTTCAGCCTGATCACCTACATGCACGTGATTCTGGGCGAACTCGTCCCGAAAACGCTGGCCCTGCAGCGTGCCGAGCAAGTCGCCCTCGCCGTCGCCGCGCCTATGGAGGCGTTCCTTACCCTCACGCGCCCCGTTCTGTTCTTCATGCGCCGTTCGGGCGGCCTGGTCCTTCGCCTCTTTGGCGCGCAAGCCACCCGCCGCGGTGGCGCCGTTCACTCCCCCGACGAACTGAAACTCATCGTGACCGCCAGCCGCCAGTTCGGCCAGATTCCCGAGTTTCAGGAAGAGATGATCCACAGCGCCATCGAACTCGACAACATCACGGTGCGCGAGGTCATGGTGGCCCGTCCAGACATTTTTTCCCTGCCCTCCGACCTCATGCTCGACGAAGCTCTGGCGCGCGTGGTCGAAGGCCAGCACTCGCGCATCCCGGTCTACGACCCGCAGCGCGGTCCCGAGCACCTTGTCGGCGTGCTTTACTACAAAGACCTCATGCGCTGGATGCGCCTGCGCCTCAGCAATCTCGGCCAGACCACTGCGACTCGCATTTCGCGGATGCAAATCAGTCAGATCATGCACGACGTGCTGGTTGTCCCCGAAACCAAGGTTTTGGCCGAACTGCTGGCCGAGTTTAAAGACCGCCGCCGCCACCTTGCCGTCGTAGTCGACGAATTTGGCTCGACCGCCGGCGTGATCACCGTCGAGGACATCCTCGAGCAACTGGTCGGCAACATCGAAGACGAATTCGATGTCTCCCCCACCGAACCAGCGCTGGAAAATGAATCGGTTCTCGTGCTCGAAGGTTCCGTCAACATCCGCGATCTCGAAGCCGAATACGCCCTGACTCTCCCCCGCGAAGCCGGCTTTGAAACTTTGGCAGGATTCATTCTCGCCCGCCTGCAAAAGATCCCGGCCCTGCGCGACTCCTTCGAATACGAAGGCCGCCGCTACACCGTCGAAGAGCTGGAAGGTCACCGCATCGCCAAAGTGAGGATCGAAAAAATGGCCAAGGTAGAAGGCGAAGCCGAAGCCGCCAAGCAAGGCGGAGACTGATGCATCTGGAACCTAGGGAGCGCCCACGACACGGGAAGGGCACGACTTCAGTCGTGCCGCTCACGGTTCGATTTGATTTGCGCCTTTAGGCGCTGGGGTTGAGCATTTGCTGAGAACTGAGAACTGACTGAGAACTGAGAACCGGCAACTGGCCACTGGCAACTGTGTTCACCCGCCTCCTCCAACGCGTCCTCTATACTCTGCCCGTCATATGGCTGGTCGTAAGCCTCGTCTTCCTTCTCATCCACCTCGTCCCGGGAGACCCCATCGCGCAAATGCTCGGCGAAGGCGCGCCGCCCTCTGACATCGCCGCCACCCGCCACGCCTACGGCCTCGATGCGCCTCTGGGCGAACAATACCTCCGCTACTGGAAGGGCGTGCTGCACGGCGACCTCGGACGCTCCATCCGCTACAACCAAACCGTGACCCGACTCATCGCCCAGCGCTATCCCTACACGCTGCGCCTGACGCTGGCGTCGCTGTTCGTCGCGATCGTGCTCTCAATTCCCGCCGGCGTCCGCTCCGCCCGCCGTCGCAATCGGTGGGACGACCGCCTGCTCTCCGTCGTCAGCCTCTTCGGCCTGTCGTTCCCCAACTTCGCGCTCGGCCCCATCCTGATCTTGATCTTTGCGATCAAGTTTGGATGGCTTCCCGTTTCCGGCGCAGGATCGTTCGCCAATCTCGTGTTGCCCGCTCTCACCATGGGCAGCGCACTCGCCGCCATCCTCACCCGCATGGTCCGCACCTCCATGCTCGAAGAACTCAGCCAGGACTACATCCGCACCGCCCGCGCCAAAGGCCTGCCCGAACGCACAGTGGTCTACCGCCATGCCCTGCGCAACGCCATGATTCCCGTGCTCACGGTCCTGGGCCTGCAGTTTGGAGCGTTACTCGCCGGCGCCATCGTCACCGAAAAGATTTTCTCCTGGCCCGGCATCGGCCGCCTGACGGTAGATGCCATCTCCGGCCGCGATTATTTCCTGGTCCAGGGCTGCATCCTGGCGATTGGTTTGACGTATGTCGGCTGTGAACTTCCTGACGGATGTGCTGTACTCGGTAGCGAACCCGAGGATCAGGCAGTGATGGGCCGTGCGATCTAAGATTGCGGTCCCTTCAGGTCATCTGTGGAGAGGTATTTGACCTGATCGCTAAGCGTCGACCATTTGTCGGCGGCTTTTTGCACCGTTACGACCGCCTCAACGATGAGTAGCAGCAGCCAAATAAGGGACGGCAGAATCCACCACCAGTGGCGAACACTAGGAACGAGCGCTGCACTTAGCAGAACGACCACAGCCGCTGTTTCCAAACTGAAGGTGAGTCCGGTGTGTACGTGCCAGACGACATCCTTGCTGGGCTCAAGGATGATCCTGTGATAGTGGTCGTACCACACGGACCAATTCAGGTCATCCGACTCCGCGGCAAGCCTCTCACCGTGCAGCGCCATTATCGCGGCGGCTTGTTGGTCCTGAGGCAGGCTGGCAGCTATCTTGGATCGCAGCTCGACGACGAGGGCAGACATGGGACGAGTATCGGGCACCCTGCGCCCACTCGCTTCTTAACAAGCTCCCTCCATTTCGGGTCACGCCACAGGGCGATCTCATATGAGTACGGTGGATTGTAGCTCGCCGCGCCGATCGCTCCGCCTATCCCGCCGAGAATCGCACCCAGAAAAGTTGTCGCGGTGAAGCCAACAACAAATGCCACGAGAATGAAGAGGGCGAGCTTTGTTCGGTATCCAAGGAATCCGAGCGCGAAGAACCACTCGATCCGACCGGGAAACATCAACAGTGCCACAGAGCCAAGTATTATCCCGGCGACGAAGGAAAAGAGCTTTTCGAGAGGATACTTTGTCCAATCCATCTATCAGATAGGTTAGAGCCGTCACGCAGAGAAACATAACATCATTTTCCTTCCGCCCCTCCACGCTGCGCTTTCGCGCTACGACCCACAGTCCCCGTGTCGACGGGTGGGCTGCGGCGCTCTCACACCAGTTCAATCAGCACCCCCCGCTGGGTGCCCCATCCTTCGCGCACTTTTGTCTAGTCCCAAGACATGCTTTGCGAAGGGTGGGTACGGCCCCGCCGGCAGCGCAGCGCGCGACTTGGAGATCAAGCTGGAAGTGTGCTAGGGACGGTAATCCAAGTTTTAAAGGCGGGGCATGGCTGTCCCGCCTCCTTTGCGATCCAAACTAGGCTGCCTGCAGCTTCTTCATCCGTTCTTCCATGTCCTTGGGCGCCACGTCTTCGATGTGCGTGGCAATGCCCCACAGATGCCCGAACGGATCTTGAATGAAGCCCGAGCGGTCTCCATAGAACTGGTCTTGCACCGGCTTCAGGACTTTCGCGCCCTCGGCCGCCGCCCGTCTCACCACGTTATCGACGTCAGGAAGGTACACATAGAGGCTCACCGGGCTGGCGCCGATCGTGACCGCGCTGGTGTGCCCCTGACCCATGCTGGGATTCTCGTCGGCCAGCATGATGTGCGAGTTTCCGATCTTCAACTCGGCGTGACCGACCTTGCCATCTGGGCCATTCATCCGAACGGTTTCGGTCGCTCCAAAAACTTTCTTGTAGTACTCGATGGCCTGGGCTGCGCCCCGGATGATCAGGTAGGGCGTGACCGAGTTGTAGTCCTTGGGAATGTACGAAACTTTACTCATGAATTTCCTCCTTGGAAATGTAGGCTAAAGGTGGAGGTTACGGCGCGCATGAGGAGCGGGCATGCGGGTCCTAGCAATTGCTTTTATGAGAACATAAACTGAAGTGAGCTTCAAGACCGGAAAGCGCAATTAATTTGTCCACCGCAGCCATCTCATTCCGCCGTGCCGCCAGCCACAATCCGCTGGCCACCATCGGCGTGCTGTTAGTCGTCGTCTTCGTGATCTTCGCCCTGTTCGCGCCTTGGATCGCTCCACAAGACCCGGCCTCGATCCATCTGCCCGCGCGTCTCGATTCGCCGTCATCGGCGCACTGGTTCGGCACCGACGAACTGGGCCGCGACATTCTCTCGCGCGTCGTCTACGGCGCGCGCATCTCCATGTTGGTCGGCAGTTGCGTCGTCCTCACCTCGCTCGCCCTCGGACTCATCATCGGTTCCATCGCCGGATACTACGGAGGAGCCATCGACCGCTTCGTCAATGTTGTCCTGATGAACGCGTTTCTTTCTTTCCCGGGAATCCTGCTGGCGATTGCGTTCATCGCCTTCCGCGGCCCCGGAATCTTTAATCTCGTGCTCGCGCTTTCGCTCGGCGGTTGGGTGGGCTATGCCCGCCTCGTCCGCGGACAAGTCCTCGCCGCCCGCGAACGCGAATTCGTCGAAGCCGCCCGCGCCCTCGGCGCCAGCGATCTGCGCATCATCGTCCGCCACATTCTTCCCAACATCATTCAGCCTGTCGTCGTTCAAGCCGCGATCGGCATGGCCGGAGCCATCCTCGCCGAGGCCACCATGAGTTTTCTCGGACTCGGCGTCCCTCCCCCCACCGCCAGTTGGGGAGCCATGCTCAACGACGGCCGCGCCCACCTGTTCGACGCCCCGCACCTTGTACTGTTTCCCGCGCTCGCCGTCATGCTGGCAGTACTGAGTTTCAACTTCATCGGCGACGCCCTCCGCGACTACCTCGACCCCCGCTCGCGCATCGAAGCCGGTCTCTGAAGAAGTTCATCCTCGCGGAATTGGCTGCCAGTGGCACCATTTTGGTCTGTAAGTTCTTCACGCACAGCAACAAAACTTTTTTGCAACATTTCTTGACAATGTGGGTTTCTTTCTCGTGTGGCCACAAAGTTCTGCAAAATTCAACGAAATCAGAGCAATAGGAGAGTTCCATGAAGAGCACGATCAAGATGACCCTTCTAACTACAGCGCTGGCAATCCTTGCGCTGCCAGTTGTGGCCCAAACTACCAACCCCGTGCCGGTCACGGGCGAAAGCATTCAAGACCGCAAAGAGAACCAGCAAGACCGCATCGCCAACGGCGTAAAGAGCGGCCAACTGACTGCCGGCGAGACCGCCAATGTGGAGAAGAAAGAGTCCAACCTGAATCACGAAGAGAAGGACATGCGCTCGTTGGATAACGGCAAGTTGACCGCGGCCGACAAGGCCACCCTGAACCAGCAGCAGAACAAGCTGTCGAATCAGATCTACCAGGACAAGCACAACTCCGCAGTGCAAAATACTGACCCGAAGAGCGAAGTGGGCAAGCGCGCCGAGAACCAGCAGGACCGCATCGCGCAGGGCGTCAAGAGCGGCCAGTTAACTGCCGGGGAAACGGCTCACCTGGAGAAGAACGAAGCGAAGGTCAACAACGAAGTTCGCAACGATCGTGCCGCCAACGGCGGCAAGTTGACCGCGCAGGAAAAGCAGCAGGTCAACCGCCAGCAAAACCGCCAGTCGCGCCGGATCTACCGCGACAAACACAACGGCCGCCATCAGTGAGCCGCTTTTCCTCGCAACGATAGAACCAAGAACTCGCAACGCCCCGCTCCACTGGGGCGTTTTGCCTTTCTGCCTGGCTTCCGTGCGCAGCTTGGCCGTAAGCCACTGAAAATGCGGTAAATTCATTCCTTGACATTCATTGCAAATTGCAATATAAATATCTCGATTTGAAATATTGCTTGGGGCGTGGCGAGTGAAGCTGGGCGAGAAGATTCGTTACCTGCGCGAAGTCGAGGGATCGCTGCGCGGTCTGGGGCGTCCCATGACGCAGCTCGAATTGGTCCGCGCCCTTCGCGCCGAGTTAGGAAAAGGCAAGAGCATCAGCCAGTCCTACCTCTCGCAGATCGAGAGCGGCGCCAGACCGCATATGACGCAGTCCTCGCGCGCACTGCTGGCCAAGTTTTTCAAGGTTCATCCCGGCTTTTTGGTGGATGACCCCGAGGGATATCACGCGGAGCTGACTTCGGATCTGCGTACTACCGAAGGCCAGCTTGATGTCTGGCTGTTGCAAGGTTCGGAACGTTTTGCGAACGACCCGGAAGTCAGCAACGTGCTGATCAAAGCCGCACGCGAGAAAGATACGCGGCGCTCTTTTCTACTACTGGGCGCGATTCTTGACACGCCGGGATTGGCCGACCGCCTGCTCGAAGCGTTGCGGCCGGACGTGGCAAGCGGTGGGAATCAGCGTCGCACCGCCAGTGCCCAAGGGAGGCGAATCCGATGACTTCAGCAAGGTTCGAGTGGTCAGATTTCTATTTGATTTGTTTCGCAGTCGGCTTTTGCTTCAGTTTCTTTTCGTTTGTGTTTGGAGGGGCGCGCTTCGGCCGTCTGCATTTGCCGCACTTTCATGGACACAGCGTTCCGACGGCACACGGTCCTATCGCGGGAGGTCATGCGCCCATTGCGCATGGGACTGCGGCATCGCACGCCACAGGCGCCAATCAGGCGGCCCGCGGGAGCAATGTCTCGCCTTTCAACCCGCCCTCGTTAGCTGCGTTCCTGGCGTGGTTTGGCGGCACAGGATATCTGCTCACCCGCTTTTCGACCATGTGGGTTGGCTTAGGGCTACTGCTTTCCGTGGTCAGCGGCATCGGCGGCGGAGGAATTATTTTCCTCTTTTTGAGCCGGATCTTGATTTCGGATGAGGAGAACATGGACGCCGCCGACTACGAGATGGTGGGAGTGCTCGGCCGGCTCTGCGTTCCCATCCGCGAGGGTGGTACCGGCGAGATCCTGTATTCGCAAGCCGGCACGCGCCGCGTCTGTGGCGCTCGCAGCGAAGATGGCAGCGCCATCGCCAAGGGAACCGAGGTCGTCGTGACACGCTACGACAAGGGAATTGCTTACGTTCGGTCGTGGAGCGAGATGTCGGGAGAAAACCACTCCGAAACTGCGGGCACGGTGGGTAGCTGACTCGCAACCGGCAGAGGCTAGAGAGCGTGAGTGCCCGGAGATCTTATGAAGCGCGATTGGTACAAACCGGCAGTTTGGCTGATGTGGCTGGTGCTCCCGATTGCCGCCCTGAATTACTGGAGAGCTTGGGATCAACTTCCCACGCGCATGGCCGTTCACTTCGACGCGAATTGGCAACCCAACGGCTACACGTCGCGCCAGGGATCGCTGATGCTGGGGCTCGGAATCATGGCGGTCATGCTGGTGCTGTTCACGGTTGCCGCGTTGATCGCGCGCGTCCTGAAGCCGAGTGCATCGTGGCCAGTCCTGCTGGTTTCTTATGTGGTATTGGGCTTTTGTTGGTACGGCAACCATTCCATCGTTAATTTCAATTTAAATGCACGGCCGGCCCATTCCGAGTTGGTGGGCCCGCATTCCCGGCAACAAGGAACTCAGACGGACGGACCATTCTTCAACAGCATTCGTAACAGGAGGCGTTATGTTCAGTGGCATCTCGACCGTAGTGCAGATTTGGATCGTCGTTGGGCTTGGGGTGATGGTCATTCTGTTCCTGATGAGCGGAATGGCCAGGCTCTATCGCAAAGCAGGGCCGCACGAGGCACTCATCGTGTACGGCTTAGGCGGGACGCGGGTAGTGCAGGGCCACGGCACGCTGGTGTTGCCCATGGTGCAGGTCTGCCGCGATCTGTCCCTGGAACTGATGTCGTTCGACGTGGCCCCGCAGCAGGATTTGTACACGAAACAAGGCGTCGCGGTGACGGTCGAAGCCGTGGCGCAGATCAAGGTGAAATCTGATCGCGAATCTGTCCTGACCGCAGCGGAGCAATTCCTCACCAAGAGCGACCAGGAGCGCGAAGGCCTGATCCGCCTGGTGATGGAAGGGCACCTGCGCGGCATCATTGGTCAGCTGACGGTGGAAGAGATTGTCAAGCAGCCGGAGATGGTTTCCGACCGCATGCGATCCACGTGCGCCGAAGACATGAACAAGATGGGCCTGGAAGTGATCTCGTTCACCATCAAGGAAGTGCGCGACAAGAACGAGTACATCACCAACATGGGGAAACCGGATGTCGCTCGCATCAAGCGCGATGCCGATGTTGC
Organism: uncultured Acidobacteriaceae bacterium; assembly: GCA_963707205.1. GTDB lineage: Bacteria > Acidobacteriota > Terriglobia > Terriglobales > Acidobacteriaceae > Sulfotelmatobacter. The sequence goes on along the minus strand of CAVPQE010000018.1, from coordinate 146,107 downwards.
CACGGCGGAAGCCGATCGCGACACGGCGATCAGGCGAGCGGTGGCACAGCGAGAAGCGGCAGTCGCCAAGGCGCAGGCCGATCAGGAACGCGTGTTAGCGGAGACTTTGTCGCAGGCCAAGCAGGCGGAATCGCAGCGCGATTTGGAAGTGAAGAAAGCGCAATTCCTGGAAGTCACCAAACGCCAGCAGGCGCAGGCCGACAAGGCTTACGACATCCAGACCAACATCATGCAGCAGCAGGTGATCGCTGAGCAGGTAAAGGTGCAGCAGGTCGAGAAAGAGCAGCAGGTCAAGGTGCAGGAAGCGGAAATCAATCGCCGCGAGAAGGAACTGATCGCCACGGTGCTCAAGGGGGCCGAGATCGAGCGTCAGCGCATTGAGACCCTAGCCGCCGCCGAGAAGCAGCGGCTGATCGCGGAAGCCGAGGGCCAGGCATCTTCGATTCGCGCGCAAGGCGAGGCCGAAGCCGAGATCATCTTCAAGAAGGGCGATGCCGAAGCCCGGGCGATGAATGTGAAAGCCACGGCGTATCAGGAATACAACCAGGCGGCAGTAATCGACAAACTGTTCGCCAGCATGCCGGAGATCGTGAAGGCCTTGGCAGCTCCACTCGCCAACGTCGACAAGATCACCATCGTCTCCACCGGAAACGGCGAAGCCGCGGGCATGAACAAAATCACCGGCGACATCACCAAGATGGCGGCGCAAGTGCCGGCGCTATTCGAGACGCTCTCGGGCATGCCGCTGTCAGAGTTGTTGGGCAAGGTCCGCCAGATCGGCGACAAGGCCCTAAAGCCTGGCGATGCGCCGAAGGCGTAGCGAGGGGCGCGGGAACGAGCCGGGGCTCGTTCCCGCCTGCAGTTTGCAGTGCCTGTGTGGCGGCTGGGTTTGAAGTTGCTTGTGAGGGGCCGGGTCGAGCCTGTCCTGAGCGAAGTCGAAGGAACCCGGCCAGGCCGAGCGAAGCTCGGCAGCTTTCAGGAGCACGGTTATGACGAACAAATCGAAACTGAATGGATTGGGCATCGCGCTGGGAGCGGCGCTGGGTGCGGTTTTCGGTGTGCTGGCTGGACACGTAGGAATCTGGCTTGCTATCGGCGTAGCGATAGGCCTGGTGATCGGCGCCTCATTCCGGCGCAAGCAACCGGACTGCCCGCAGTGCGCGCAGATCCACCGCGCGCATGAACTGAGAAGGCAGATATGACAACAACGTCTCATCATGGTCGGTCACGTCAGCAGTCTGGTTGCGGCGGGCATCGCAGTCATCGGCATCGTGATCGGCACAGGAGTGGCGCGAGGAAAGTTTTCCAGCGCGCCAAATGCAAGGAAACGAAATTGATTGGCCACCGATTTTTGGGTGGCCAAAAGCCAAGAGCTAAAAGCCAAGAGCCAAAAGCTAAGAGCCAAAAGCTAAGAGCCAAAAGCTAAGAGCTGAGAGCTGAGACCTAAGAAAGGGGTTCAATATGGCACTACTGGAGCGCGTTTCCACACTAGTCCGGGCAAACCTCAACGACCTGATCGACAAGGCCGAGGAGCCCGAAAAAATGATCAAGCAGGTCATCCTCGACATGCAGAACCAGCTTTTGCAGGTCAAGACGCAGGTAGCGATTGCGATCGCCGACCAGCACCTGCTGGAAAACAAACAGAAAGAAAACGAGGGCAAGGTGGCTGAGTGGATGCGCAAAGCCGAACTTGCCGTCGACAAGAAAGAAGACGACCTGGCGCGCGCATCGCTGCTGCGCGTGGAGAGCTATCGCGAACTCAGCGAGAACTTCACCCAGCAGGTCTCCGACCAGAAGGCGCAGGTGGAAAACCTGAAGTCCGCTCTGCGGCAACTGGAGCAGAAGCTGACCGAGGCGCAGGCCAAGGCCGACGTGCTCATCGCGCAGCATCGCCGCGCCCGCGCCGTGGGCAAGGCCAGCGACGCGCGCCTGGCTTCGGGCGATGGCTCGAAGGCCGCGGCCTTTGATCGCATGCAACGCAAAGTAGCGCACTCGGAGGCCGTTAGCCAGGCCAAATCGGAAATCGCCGGCGACAACCTCGACGACCGTCTGGCCGCGCTCGAAAAAGAAGACCGCATCGAGCAATTGCTGGCCGAGTTGAAGACCAAGCGCGGTGCGTGACGAGATGCCAGTGTTTAGGCTTTTGCAAGCCAACGGGAGACTCCCGTACTACGCAACCGCGATGGTATTCGCGGGGCTGGCGAATGGCCTTGCCTTCTTGGTCTTGAGCCGAATGCGTTCGCTGGGTCTGCGGATCGGCTTCTGGCGAACTCATAAGGATTGGATACTATCAGTGTATATATCTGAGGGAGCGCCGTCGATCTTTGGAGGGCGTAATCCAGAACAGCAACCTTCACCCGGTAAAGGTGCGCGGGCTTTCCCAGAAGTCCCGCCTGGTGGCATCCCGTCCAGGGCCCGGAGGTCGTTACATCCATTGACGAGCCTGCCCGCATCTCTCTATTCTCATAGGGATCCCATTTCAAGGACGGTACATGAAGAAGCTTGCATTCCTGTTCGTGCTGGCGCTGGAACTCGCGGTTTGCGGCTGCGGCACGAACCCCCTCCAAAGTCCAACTCCCGGCACCACTACCAGCGGTAGTTGGGAAGCCCAGCTTACGGGAGGTACCGACCAGGCCAGCCTCCTGAATTTTGTGACTGCTTTCTCGTTGTCCAACAATGGGACGATCACCTCAGGGCCGCTCGTGATTAGCGCCTTCGGTTTCATCAATGCGGGAAAGTGCTTTGCCAACGGTCTCTATGGCTCAACCGAAACTGGCAGCGCCACTCTGGTTACCAATGTGGCAGACCAAGTCACGGGCACCCTGAACTTTAAGGTGGTGTCGAGCACGCCGCCGGGCAATGTCCTCACCCTGACCGGAAACGTGACCGGCACTTCGAATGGAACTCCGACGACCGCCGGAACGTTGAGCAACGGAGTGGTGGTGGGCAGTTGGACCTTGACCGGCGCTGCAGGCGACCCCAGCTGTACGGGCGGCGGCAATTTCCTCATGTGTCAGGGGACCAATACCTGCACCGTTCCCTAGAACAGCCGGCCTCGCTGAACTCTGAGGCCGCGGCGTCCTGGCTTCTTTCCTTCTCTCCTGCAAATTCTACGGCTCTTCCTTCCTCTTGCCCCGCTGCTATACAGTGGGAGGCATGAAGCGCTCTCTCGAACAGATTGCTGAGGCGGTTGGAGCCCGTCTGATTGGCGAGGGCCGCGTCGAGGTGAGTGCGGTGGCCAGCATCGAATCGGCGTCGCGGGACGATCTCGTTTTCCTCGAAGATGAGAAACATCTGGCCGCGGCCCTGCAATCTCGCGCCGGCGCTGTGATCGCGGGGGCATTCGCAGAAACGTTCGCGGCGTCTGGGGCGTGCGATCGGCCCCTCCTGATCAGCGATCATCCCAAGCTTGCTTTTGCACGCGCCGCCCGTGTGCTGCGAGGGGAATCAGTGCGCGATGGGACCGAGCAGCAGGGAAGTGTGCACGTCACCGCGGTGATTCATTCCTCTGTCGTGCTGTCGCCGGGCGTTTTGGTGGAAGAACGGGCTGTGGTCGGAGAACGGGTGGAGATCGGGAAGAACACGCGGATTGGCGCGGGTTGCGCCATTGGCGCTGGCGTGCACATCGGACACCACTGTGAGATCTATCCCAACGTTACGATGTATCCGGGCACGACCTTGGGCGACCTCGTGATTGTGCACGCCGGCGCGGTGCTGGGCAGTGATGGGTTCGGATATGTGCGCGACCGCAAGACCGGGCACTACGAAAAATTTCCCCAGGTGGGGCGCCTGATCATCGAGGACGACGTCGAGATTGGAGCCAATGCGACCATCGATCGCGGAGCGCTCGACGAAACGCGGATCCGGCGTGGGACGAAAATTGACAATCTGGTCCACATTGGACACAACTGCCAGATCGGCGAAGACGTCGTGATTGCGGCGCAGACCGGCCTTTCGGGAAGCATCGTGATCGAGAATGGCGTGGTGCTGGGCGGCCAGGTCGGCATTGGCGAGCACGCGCACATCGGAGAAGGAGTCATGCTGGGCGGACAGGGCGGGGTTCTGCCCAACAAAATTTTGCGGGGCAAGGGCGTGGCCTTCTGGGGGACTCCGGCGCAGCCGTTGCGCGAGTATCTGAAGCAGTTGGCGACTCTGGCGCGCCTGACGAAAAAGTAAAAAGTAAAGATACCGGCGTCCGGCTACCGCTGTCCGGCTTCCGGACTTTGTCGTGAGGCCTGCCGCCGGATAGCGGAAGCCGGGAGCCGTATTTATGTCCATCGTCGTCATCGGCGGGCATTCGCGGAGCGTGGGCAAGACCAGCGTGGTTACTGGCTTGATCGCGGCGTTGCCGGAATTCAACTGGACCGCGGTCAAGATTACGCAGTACGGCCATGGTATTTGCTCCGCGAATGGCGAGCAATGTGACTGCGCTACCGCCGACCATTCCTGGGCGATTTCAGAAGAGCGCGATCGGTCGGGACAGTCGGATACATCAAGGTTTCTAGTGGCCGGAGCAGTGCAGGCGTTGTGGATTCGGACGGAACAGGGGCGCCTCGCCGAAGCGATGCCAGCCTTGCGACGGCGCCTGGAAGGCGCTCGCAACGTGATCATGGAATCGAACAGTGTGTTGAAGTTTCTGCGCCCCGACTTATATCTCACGGTGCTCGATCCCTCGACGGCCGATTTCAAGAATTCAGCCCGCGAGTTTCTGGACCGCGCTAACGCAGTAATCCTACACGAAGCGCCCGGGAGCGCCGCGTGGCAGGCCGTCTCCCTGAAACCGGTGGCGCAGCGCCCCGTCTTCCGCATCACGCCGCCGAACTACGTCACCTCAGAGATTGTGCAGTTCGTTCGCGAGAGTCTCACTGCACGGGTCATCCAAGATCCGAAACCGGCAACGGGCAACTGACAACTGGCAACTGCTCTTTGTTATCCTTTCCCGTGCGGCAAATCCATTTCAGCGCCTGGCTCTTGGTCCTGCTATCGGCCGTGCTGCAGGTCATCATCTTTCCTCTTCCCGGCATTTATGTTCTGTCCTGGGTCGCACTCACCCCGCTGATCGTCGCGCTACTGCAGGCGCGTCCAGCGGGTGAGCTCGAGATTGCCGGCTCCGTGAGGCTGCGTCCCGCAACGCCCGGACAGGGTTTCTTGCTGGGCTACGCGTGCGGAATCTTGTGGTACGCGGGGACGTGTTACTGGATCTACGACACGATGCGTCAGTACGGCGGTCTCAGTGCGCCGGAGGCATTGCTCGCTCTTTTTCTTTTCTGCTGCTATCTGGGTCTCTATCACGGTCTGTTCGGTTTTCTCGTGACCTTGCTGGCAGGCTCGGGCCGCGACTTTCGGCGGCCGCTGGTGCTGGCTCCTTTTCTATGGGTTGCTGTGGAGCTGGCGCGCACGCGGATCACAGGCTTTCCATGGAACCTGCTGGGAATCGCGCAGGTCGACAACGTCGCCTTATGCCGCATCACTGGATGGACGGGGGTTTACGGAATCTCACTTGAGATTGCGCTGGTAAATGTCGCGCTGGCTGCGGCGTTTCTGGTTCCGCGCGAGAAGCGTGGCGCCATGCTGGCCGCGGCACTGGCCGCGGCAGCGGTCCTGCAGGCGGGGAGACTGGTCGAGGCTCCTCCGGCAAAGGCAGATCGTGCGGCCCTGCTGGTGCAGCAGAATATTCCGGTCTCGGCCGAGTGGACGCCCGCTTATCTTCAGCAAACGTTGAATGAATTGACAGAGCTCAGCGTGAAGTCTGTGGCCGACAGCCCGATGAAGATCGACTTGGTCGTTTGGCCCGAGTCGCCGGCGCCGTTCTTCACCAACGATCCGCGATTCCGCGAGATGCTCAGCGCGATGGCGCGCGACACCCGCACCTGGACCGTCGCAGGATCGATTGGAACTTCATCGGCAGCGGGCGCTGGTGGCCAGACTTCGCCCGTGTTTAACTCGGCTGCATCGATCAGCCCCAATGGCGACTGGACTGCGCGCTACGACAAAGTGCACCTTGTGCCCTTCGGCGAGTATCTGCCTTTTCCCACGCTCTTTTCATTCGCGGGCGGTTTAACAAAAGAAGTCGGCGCGTTTCAGCGCGGCACATCTCGCAGGCCGCTGGACGGTGGTGACCAGCGACTCGGCGTATTCATCTGCTACGAATCCATATTTCCCGATGAGGTCAGGCAGTTCGCCAATCAGGGTGCGCAGGTGTTCGTAAACATTTCGAATGACGGATGGTACGGCGACAGCGGCGCCTACGCACAGCACCTGAACCAGACACGCATGCGCGCCATCGAGGACAACCGCTGGCTGCTCAGCGCAACCGATACCGGGGTCACGGCTTCGATCGACCCCTGGGGACGAGTGGTGGCGCGAATTCCCCGCAAGCAGCGGGCTGCGCTGGTCGCGCCCTATGCACTCACTTCCGTAACTACTTTCTATACCCGCCACGGTGACTGGTTCGCGTATGGGTGTGCGATAATTTCTATGGGAGCGCTGTTCACGCGCTTTCTTTTCTCCGGGAAATCGCTCCAAAAACCGCAAAAAGGCTGATGCGTCCTCATGAATCAAGAGTTGGTGCTGGAATACGAAAAACTCAGCAAGAAGGTCCACGAACTTCGGGAGTATCTTTGACGCGGAAAAAGTCCGTCCGCAATTAGCTGAAATTGAAAAGCAGTCCGCCGACCCGAACCTGTGGTCGAATCCGCAGCGATCGCAGCAGGTGATGCGCGAAAAGAAGCGGTTGGAGCACGTGCTCGCAACCGACGCTGACCTGGCGCGCCGCGGCGACGATATTGCGGCCTACTTCGACTTGGCCAAAGAAGGCGAAAACGTCGACGCCGATTTGCAGCGCGAAATCGGCGCGCTGCGCGAATTGCTCGACAAGCTCGAGACCGAGACGTTGCTCTCGGGCGAGAACGATGCGCGCAACGCCATCGTGACCATCCATCCCGGAGCGGGCGGCACCGAATCGCAGGATTGGGCCGACATGCTGCTGCGCATGTACCTAAGATGGGCCGAGCGGCAAGGGTTTGAGACCGTCCTCTACGACTACCAGCCGGGCGAAGAGGCCGGGTTGAAGTCGGCGACCTTTGCGGTAAACGGCGACTACGCCTTTGGACTGCTGCAAGGTGAGATTGGCGTGCACCGCCTGGTGCGCATTTCCCCGTTCGATCAGGCCAAGCGGCGTCATACCTCGTTTGCCAGCGTCTTTGTGTCACCGGAGATCGACGACAGCATCGAAATCGTCATCAAGCCGGAGGATATCCGCATCGATACTTACCGCTCCAGCGGCAAGGGCGGACAGCACGTGAACACCACAGACTCTGCCGTTCGCATTACGCACATTGCCACGGGTTTGGTCGCCAATTGCCAGAATGAGCGCTCGCAGCACAAGAACAAAGAACGCGCGATGAGCATGCTGCGCTCCAAGCTCTACGAATTTGAGATGGAGAAAAAGCGAGCCGCTACGAAGAAAATTGAAGACTCGAAACTCGATATTGAATTCGGATCGCAGATTCGTTCCTACGTGCTGCAGCCCTACCGCATGATCAAAGATCACCGCACCAAGACCGAGTTCGGAGACGTCGACCGTGTGCTCGACGGCGATCTGCAGCCCTTCATTCGAGCGTATCTGCTGGCGCGGCGCGGAGAGAAGTAATGAAGCCTGCAGCGAAAAAACGCCAATCATCCTTCGACCCTGCTCGGGGCAAGCTCCGTGCCCGGAGCGCCACACGGCTTGGGCCGCGCTTCTTACGCGCCTTTTTGTTCGCCGCGGAGAAGCATTCGAGCCAAACTCGCAAAGCATCGACCATCCCCTACGTTGCGCACCTGATGGGCGTCGCGTCCCTGGTGCTTGAGGCGGGCGGCGACGAAGATCTGGCGATCGCTGCGCTACTCCACGACGTCGTTGAGGACTGCGGCGGAGCCCCCATGCTAAAAGAAGTCCGCCGCCGCTTTGGCAAGCGCGTCGCTACCATTGTGGAGGGTTGCACCGATGCCGACACCGATCCCAAGCCGCCATGGCGCGAGCGCAAGGAGACCTATATCCGCCGTCTGAAAACCGCAGACGCGGATACGCGCCTGGTTTCGGCTGCCGATAAACTGAACAACGTGCGCTCCATTCTCAGCGATTATCGCGCGATCGGAGAATCAGTATGGTCAAGGTTCAACGGTGGACGCGAGGGCACTCTTTGGTACTATCGGACTTTGCGGGAGGTATTTCTCGGGCACACGCGGAATCGCATCACTCGGGACTTCGAATTAGCCGTCAGCGAACTCGATTCGTTGGCCCGGGGAAGGCCGATTCCCGGCGGAACGAGCTCGCAACCGTTCGTCAAAGCATGACTTTATGGCGCGCATCATCGATCAAATTCGCGCTTCGAAGCTGCCCTCCAACATGATGCAGTTTGCTGCGCGTGGTGCGCTCCAGGTTCCGGCGGCCGAGAACATCGAGATCCTCGTCTATCTTGCGCGGCACAACAAAGTCTTTGGCGAACTGGCCCGCATGACCCTCGCTGGATGGGACGAAAAAGCCTCGCTCGCGGCCGCCGCCGATCCTCAGACCTCCGCCGAAGTGCTGGACTATTTCATCTCACCCGACAATTTGCGGCCGAAGTTGCTGCCCGCGCTCCTGGAGAATCCCTCCGTACCCGAGGGCCAACTGATCAAACTTGCGATCTCCGCTTCGCGGGAATCAATCGAAGCGCTGCTCAAGAGCACGCGGGTACGGTCGCTGAGTGGCGTCCTCGAGGCTCTCAGGTCAAGCCCCTATCTGAAGAAGGAGGAGAGCGAAGAGCTAGGAACGATGTTGAGCGCCGTCAACTCTTCCGCGATCCCCGAGCTAGACGAGCCTGCAGTAGAGTCCACAGAGGCCGCGAACGACGCGCCAGCCTCGGCGTCGAGTTCCGAGACCGCCGAGGAATGGGTCGACGACGGGACCGTCTCCGCGTACATCAACGATCACATGCACGACATTGAAGCGGAGGGAGAAAAGCCATTCCAGGCAATTGGCGGAATTGTTGAATTGCTGGGGTCGGATTATTTTCCGGTCGTAGATGTTGCGGAAGCCCCTGCACCTGCTGCACCAGCCGAACCAGCCAAGGCCGGCGGGCCAAAGACTGTCGTTGCACCCAAAAAACCACAAGCCGAGCCCAGGCGCGAAAACGCGCTTCAGAAGATCAGCCATCTCGACGTGAAGGGCCGCATCCAGTTGGCATTGAAGGGCAACAAAGAGGAGCGCTCGCTGCTGATTCGAGACGGCACAAAAGTCGTCGCCCTAGCCGTGCTCGAAGCCCCCAAGCTCTCCGATGGTGAGGTGGAAAAATTTGCCAGCCAGAAGAATGTGCTGGAGGCCGTTTTGCGCCAGATTCCGCTGAAGCGCCGCTTCATGAAGAATTACATCGTGGTTCGCAACCTCGTCGCCAATCCCCGGACGCCGCTCGATCTCGGTCTGGGCTTGATGAAAAACCTCTTGGTGGCGGATCTGAAGAATCTTTCCGCCAACAAAGAAGTTTCGGAAACGATTCGCAAACTCGCGTTGAAAATGTACAAGCAGAAGCTCGACGTAGCCGCCAAAAAGTAGTCCGGAGGGCCCGTGGCTTCCTTACCGCAATCTGATCCGATCGCCGCCATCCTGAAACGTTCCAAGACCATCGCCGTCGTCGGCCTCTCCTGTAACCCCTTGCGTCCCAGCCATGGCGTCTCGGCGTATATGCAGACTCACGGATATCGCATCATTCCAGTCAATCCGCAGATTGAGGAGTGCCTGGGCGAGAAAGCTTACGCGTCGCTGCTCGACGTGCCAGAAAAGATCGACATCGTGAATATTTTCCGCCGCCCGGAGTTCGTCGAAGAGGTGGTGGATCAGGCGATCCAACTCAAAGTCCCCGCCATCTGGATGCAGGAAGACGTGATCCACGAGAAGGCCGCGGAAAAGGCGCGCCGGGTGGGGATCTTCGTCGTGATGGACCGCTGCATCCTGAAGGAACATCGCGCGTCTATGCGGTGAATTAGCGCCCGACGCCAACAAAAACCACACTGGCATCGTCGCGCAGGCTTGCACCGTTGGCGAAGGATCGCACGTCGTCCAAGATGCTTACTGCCGACGACCCTGGTCTCACAGCATGTTCCGCGAGACGGCAGAGACCGTACTCTTCTCCTCTTGCGTTCTCGGCTTCGGTAATGCCATCACTGTAAAAAACGAGCTTCGAACCCTCTGACAGCGTGATGCTGGTTTCCGAATAGTCTCCGCATCCGAGGCCAAGCGGCAGTCCGCGTTCCGTATCCAAGAAGTGCTCGCCCTGCTTATCGATAAACAGCGGCCGCAAATGTCCTGCATTGGCAAAAATCACTGTGCGCGTGGAGGAGTCGAGCACGGCATAGACCATGGTGACGAATTTTCCAGCGGGAAAATCGTCCGCCAGCAACTGGTTCAGTCGAGTCAGAACTTCGCCGGGCGTGCAGCATGCCTCCGCCAGGGAGCGCAAGACGCCGCGCGTGGCTGACATGAGCAGAGCCGCAGCGGTGCCCTTGCCCGAGACGTCGGCCAGAACCAGTCCCCAGCGCCCGTCCGGGAATGGAATAAAGTCGTACCAGTCGCCGCCCACAGCACGCGCCGGTACGCTCAGACCGGAAACCACGAAGCCGGGAATGTAAGGAGAACTCTTGGGCAGGAGCGCCTGCTGCATGGCCCGCGCTTCCTCGGCTTCACGGTCAAGGTCGGCACGTTCGGCGCGTTCGGATTGAAAGCGCCGCGCGTTGTGGACGGCCACGGCGACGTGATCGCACAATGCCTGCAGAATCCTCAATTGCTGGCGGGGAAAACCATCGACTTCGGGATGCGAAGCCGTAAAGACGCCCACCAGTTGCTCGCCCACGCGCAACGGAATTGCGACCTCGGAAAGCGTCGACGGTTCGCAGGCGACGTAGTAGTCGTCCTTACGCACGTCGGGTGCATAGCGCGTCTGTCCGGTGGAGGCGACGTAGCCAACCATGCCCTCGCGGCCGATTTTCAGGCGATGCCCTTTGCCATTCAGCCTGCACCCACGCACTCCGCTAAGCACCATCTCGCCGCGATCTTCGTCGTGCAGGTAGATGCTCGCTTCCAGACAGCCAAACGTTAGGGTCACTTCGTTAACGACACTATCGATAAGTTGGTCGAGATCGAGGATCGACGTGATTCTTTGCGCCGCTTTCTGCACACGCTGCAGGTCTTCTACAAGGTCGGCGGGCAGTGCGCGAACAGGAAGAATCTCGTTGCCGGCAGTACTGGAAATTGTCGCCATGAAAATCCATCCTTCTTGTTGAACGCAGCTTGACCAAAGGTCTGCTGATGCCAAATAGGATGTCGCGCGCGGATGCTACGATTCTTTCTTTGGTTGCGCAGGGCCGCTTTCACTGGCCCGCGAACGCTGCCGTTTTATTTCTTCCATCCGCTCCCGAATGCGCTTCTCAATGCCTTCATTCGTCGGGCGGTAGTACACGCGATCGCGCAGATTGTCGGGCAGGCATTGCATGTCGGCGACCTTGGCGTCGAGGTCGTGGGCGTACTGATATCCCTGTCCATAGCCAAGTCCTTTCATCAGAGCGGTGGGAGCGTTTCGCAGGTGCAGCGGGACTGCGTCGGCCGCGGTCTGCTCGACGTCCTGCTGCACGTCGCCGTAGGCGGTGTATAGGGCATTGGACTTGGGCGCGACCGAGAGATAGACAACGGCTTGAGCCAGCGCCAGATTGCCCTCCGGCATGCCAATGAAATCGACCGCATCGCGGGCCGCCATACACATTGAAAGCGCATTCGGATCGGCCAGGCCAATGTCTTCCACCGCCATGCGCACCACCCGGCGCGCGACATAGAGCGGATCTTCTCCGGCTTCGAGCATGCGGCCCAGCCAGTACAGAGCCGCATCCGGGTCGCTGTTGCGCACAGACTTGTGCAGCGCGGAAATCAGGTTGTAGTGTTCTTCGCCGGACTTGTCGTAGAGCAGAATGCGCTTCTGCAGCGCGTCGCGGACGATCTCGTCGGTGATCTCCAGCGCGCCATGGGCGTTTTTCTGCGCCAGCCCCGCGGCTACTTCCAGAACGTTGTAGGCGCTGCGCGCGTCCCCGCTGGTGTAGCTGGCGATCTTTTTCAGCACGTCTTCCGACGCCGTGAGGTTCTTTTCGCCGAGCCCGCGCTCGCGGTCGGTAAGAGCACGCCGGAGCAGCAGCACGATCTGATCTTCAGTAAGCGGCTTCAGAACGTAAACGCGGCAGCGCGACAGCAATGCTGAATTGATCTCGAACGAAGGATTCTCCGTGGTTGCGCCGATCAGTCGAATATTGCCCTTTTCTACGTGCGGCAGGAAAGCATCCTGCTGAGCCTTGTTGAAGCGGTGAATCTCGTCGATAAAAACGATGGTGCGTGTGCCGTACTGCCGGGCGCGTTCAGCGTCGGCCATAACCTGCTTGATCTCTTTGATTCCGGCCAGCACGGCGGAAAATTCGATGAACTCCGCCTTGGTCATGTTTGCGATGATCTTCGCCAGCGTGGTCTTTCCCGTGCCAGGAGGGCCCCAGAAGATGAGTGATCCCGTATCGTCGCGGTCAACCTGCGTGCGCAGCGGTTTGCCGGGGCCGATCAGGTGCTCCTGACCAACGAACTCTTCCAGCGTTCGCGGGCGCATGCGGTCGGCCAGCGGCCGCGGCGCATCCGCGGCGCCACTGGCATTCGGGATAGGCTGGAAGAGATTCACGGGAATGTTTAACGCCAAGAGCGCAGTTTCAGCTTAACTCATAGAGGGATCGAGGGGCGACCAGGAGTGGAGCAGTTTGTCTTTGGCCTTCTTTCAGAGGCGTCATCCCGAATCCCGGCGCAGTTCAGCCGGGGTGAGAGATCTCGCCTGGAGCCCACGGAGGCGCTGCCGCTCTGCCCGCGAGATCCTTCTCTCCGCCTGAAAAACGGCTTCGCTCAGAATGACTCCCATTGGAAAGCGTACAGGCCAAAATCAACCTGCACACGACCGTAAGTTATTGAGACTTCGTGGAAGTGATTGAAAATTCGTTGGACGACCCCGCAATGCTGCAGGACGAGAGATTTTGCATCGGATGATGCTTTTCCCTGATCGCAGCACCGATCGTCGCTGCCAGGGCCGTTTCCGGCCCAGGACAGGGTATTGTGGATGACAATTCGGATGCCGAAAACCACACTGGAATAAGTTGTTCTACAATACGTACAGTTTAGTAATGGCAAAAAATAAGTACACATTCTACAACGCGACTTCTTTTGTCGTGTCCACAAACTGCAGTTTCGGTGGAGCGGACAAGGCGCCAATCTCTGCCGCGTAGCGATAGAACAACTGCAAACCCTCCAGGCACCCAGCGTCGAGATGGTAGTGAATATTCTGGGTTAGGTAATTCCGCACATCAGCGTCGCTGATGTCCAGCCGTGGCGCCCATTCGTGGGCGATCTGGTTCAGGCTGGAAGCCTCCAGACCATGATCGCGCGAGTTCTGAAACACTGCAGGCAAATCCAGCGACGGGGAAGCCTCCGGCAACGCAGCTCTGCGAACCGCCCAGAAGGCGAAGACGAAAGGTTTTCCGGTGTGGCGAATCCATTCTTCCGCCAGGTCGAGCGTGTGATAGCGCCTGCGATCAATCTTCAACGCGGGATCCCCAATGAGCAAGCCTGCATCGTGCCCGGCCAGCATCTGCTCGATATCGGGCGCCATCGCAGTGAATGTCCTTCCGCCGCCCAACCACTTTTCAAACAGGACTTTGGTCAGCGCCACCGAAGTCATGGAAGAAGTATCCAGCGCGACTTTACGGACTTTGTCGACCGGAACTTTGCTGACCAACAGAATGGAGCGCACGGCCCGCCGCGAAGCGATGGCGACTTCTGGTAAGACCTGCAATCCGGGGATCTCGGCATAAGCCGCCGCGGGAATGATCCCAATGTCCGCCGTCCCACCCGCCAGCGCGCGGGCGCAAGAAGAAGGCAGCGTATAAGAGATATCGAAGTCGCGGGCTGCCTCTCCCTGCTCGAAATCCCACATCAACGGGGCGGTATTAAGGTAGGAGATGGCCGAAATGCGTAAACGTCGCATGCTTTCCACAATTTTAACAAAACGATGTGACGCATGACCTTGACACGCTCTTCACGGGTAATTACAGTCCGCTCGGAGTTCCTTTTGTCCCACGCTGCTGTATCCTCGGCCACAACTCATCTTCTGGAGTGGCTGGCTATTTCGCTCACCCCCGGCCTCGGACCCACGAAAGCGCGCAAGTTGGTCGCGCATTTCGGTTCACCCGATGGGGTCTTCCGCGCTTCGTTGACCGAACTCGAGAGTACAGGCATCCAAGCCGTTTCTGCCCAATCGCTGGCCACAGGGAAGTCGGCGGAACTGGCGCGGGAAGAGATTGCGCACGCCGCCGCTGCCGACGTAACCATGGTCTCGATGGACGACCCCTCCTATCCGCCGCGGCTGAAGGAAATCTACGATCCGCCGCTCATCCTTCGGGTTCGTGGCACTCCCGAGGTGCTGACCAAGCCGGGCATTGCCATGGTGGGAACGCGGCATCCCACACCGTACGGTTCCGGCATGGCCGAGCGGCTGGCCTGTGATCTCGCCGCGCAAGGATTGGTCATTATTAGTGGTATGGCTCGCGGCGTCGACACCGCCAGCCATCGCGGTGCGATTGCCGCGAAAGGCAAGACCATCGCCGTATTTGGCACGGGCGTCGATGTCATCTATCCCAAGGAAAACTCGCGAGTCGCGGAACAAATTCTGGCTCTGGGCGGCGCTCTGATCTCCGAGTTTCCACTGGGAACCTTCGCCGCTCCGCAAAACTTTCCCATCCGCAACCGAATCATCAGCGGAATGGCTTGCGGTGTGCTCGTCGTGGAAGCCGCGGAGTACTCCGGCACGCGCATCACCGCGCGTTGTGCACTGGAACAGAATCGCGACGTCTTCGCCGTGCCCGGCAACGTCACCAACAAGAATTCCTGGGGGCCGAACACACTTATCAAACAGGGGGCCAAGCTGGTGGCGACCTGGGAAGACGTGTGGGAGGATCTCCCGGCAGAAGTACGACTTGCGTTGACTCCGCCCGCCTCGCCTGAATCCCCGGGCGCCGCCTCCGCATCTCTATTCCCAGAAGAAGGGCTCCCTCCTCACGAAAAGCGAATCCTGAGCCTGCTCAAAGCCGACGAAGCGACGCACATCGATGAAATTGTCGAGCGTCTGGAAAACGAAATGTCGTCCTCGGAAATCTTTGCCGCGCTATTTGAACTGGAGTTGGGCGGCAAGATCAAGCAAATGCCGGGGAAGAATTTTGTAAAAAGCTTCTAAAAGCTGTCAGCTCTCAGCTTGAACACCGCGAAGGAGGCTGCCGTGCAGGATTTCCGAAATCTTGAGGTTTGGGACAAGGCGCACACTCTGACTCTTGACATCTACAAGACCAGCAAGTCTTTTCCGCGGGAGGAAATGTACGGTTTGACGAGTCAGATGCGGAGAGCGTCGGTCTCGATCGGCGCAAACATTGCTGAGGGAGCATGTCGAAGAGGTGACGTGGACTTTGCGCGATTTCTTCCGATAGCGGCAGGGTCGGCGAGCGAAGTGCAGTATCACTTGTTATCTCCCGAGATCTGACACTACTTCAAACCGCGGATTTTCAGCGTCTTACCAATGAAGTTGTGGAGGTTAAGCGAATGCTGGCGTCGCTGATGCAAAAGCTGAGAGCTGACGGCTGATAGCTGACAGCTTCCAGCCGGTAACTTGTTGCTTTCCGCCCATTCGTGCTAGCTTCGAAAACAGACTTCAGGGAAATTGAGGATACATTGTCAAAAGGTTTAGTCATTGTCGAATCGCCGGCCAAGGCGAAGACCATCCAGAAATATCTGGGCAAGGGCTTCACGGTCGAGGCTTCGCTCGGCCACGTGAAGGATCTGCCCAAGAGCACGCTGGGTGTGGATATCAAGAACGACTTCGAGACCGATTACGTCGTCATCCCCGGCAAAGAGAAAGTTGTGGCCAAGCTGAAAAAGCTGGCGGCGTCGGCGGATGCGATCTATCTGGCGCCTGACCCGGACCGCGAGGGCGAGGCCATTGCCTTCCATCTGGCTGGCGAACTCGAGGGGAATGGCAAAAAAGCAAAAAAGGCCAAGAAGCCAAAGAAAGGCGAGCCGGAACCGCCTCCGCGGATTCAGCGCGTTACCTTCAACGAGATTACCAAGCGAGCGGTGCAGGCCGCGTTTGAACATCCGCGGGCGATCGATCAGAACCTAGTGGACGCGCAGCAGGCTCGGCGCGTGCTCGACCGGCTGGTGGGATATCAGGTCTCGCCGCTGCTTTGGGACAAAGTTCGGCGCGGTCTTTCGGCGGGACGAGTGCAGACGGTTGCGCTGCGTCTGATAGTGGAACGCGAACGTGAGATCAAGGCGTTCGAGAAAAAAGAATATTGGACGATTGACGCGCACCTCACAGCCAGCAAGCCTCCGGCGTTCGATGCCCGGTTTGTGGGCAAAGGCGAAGAAAAAGTTGAGGTCACGAACGGCGAAGAAGCGGAAAAGATTCGCGCTGCACTCGAAAAATCCGACTGGATGGTGCGGTCGGTCGACAAGAAAGAGCGTCGCCGCAATGCCGCGCCTCCGTTCACGACCAGCAAGCTGCAGCAGGATTCCTCGCGCAAGCTGCGTTTCAGCGTGAAGCGCACCATGATGATCGCGCAGCGCTTATATGAAGGCGTGGAACTCGGCGAAGAAGGACTGGTCGG
This sequence comes from uncultured Acidobacteriaceae bacterium, assembly GCA_963707205.1. GTDB lineage: Bacteria > Acidobacteriota > Terriglobia > Terriglobales > Acidobacteriaceae > Sulfotelmatobacter. The sequence continues at coordinate 129,367 of CAVPQE010000018.1, read as the reverse complement.
CCTGATCACCTACATGCGTACCGATTCGACGCGGGTTGCGCCCGAGGCCATCCAGGAAGTGCGCGAATACGTCGGCAAGGAATATGGTCCGGCCTATCTGCCTGAAGCGCCCAACACTTTTAAAGAGAAGAAGGATACGCAGGGGGCACACGAAGCGATTCGTCCGACGTCGGCAATGCGCCATCCCGACCAACTCAAACAGTATTTAAAAGAAGATGAGTTCAAGGTCTACAAGCTGATCTGGCAGCGCTTCGTGGCCTCGCAGATCAATCCCGCGGTCTTCGACCAGACCACGGTCGACATCGATGCCAAAAATGGCAACGATGTGTTCTGGTTCCGCGTGACTGGATCGGTGCTCAAGTTCGACGGATTCCTGCGAGTCTACGAAGAATCGAAGGAAGGTAAAGATGAAGAAGACGAGGAACTGAAACACAAGCTGCCGGCGCTCGAAGCGGGACAGAAACTTACGCTCAAGGAACTGAAGCCGGAGCAGCACTTCACCGAGCCGCCGCCGCGCTACAACGAGGCGTCGCTGGTAAAGGAATTGGAAGAGCGCGGCATCGGCCGCCCTTCGACCTACGCTGCGATTCTCTCTACCATTCAAGAGCGGCAGTACGTGCAGAAGGTCGGCGGAAAGTTTTCCCCGACCGAGATTGGCCTGGTCGTGACCGATCTGCTGGTGGAAAATTTCCGCGATATTTTCGATGTGCAATATACGGCGCATTTGGAAGAGGAGCTGGATGAAATCGAAGAGGGCAAGGAGACGTGGACCGACACCCTCGGCGATTTCTACAAGAAATTCCAGAAGGATCTCAAGTATGCCGAAAAGCACATGGAAAACATCAAGCGGATGGAGAAGCCCACAGACGAGAAGTGCGAACGCTGTGGCGCGCCGCTGGTGATCAAATGGGGCAAGCACGGCTCGTTTTACGCCTGCAGCACGTACGATAAGGAAGATCCGAACACCTGCACCTTCACCAAAGAAAATCCGATTAACCTGCCTGATCTGGATTCGGCCGACGTGCAGGAGACCACGCAGGAGGAATACTGCGAAAACTGCGGGCGCGTGATGGTCCTGAAGCGCGGACGCTTCGGGCAATTCATGGCGTGCACCGGATATCCCGACTGCAAGACCACGCGCCGTTTGGACCAGGGCAAAAAGGTTCCTGACATTCCGCTCGACGAGCTTTGCCCCAAGTGCGGGCGCAACATGATGATCCGCCACGGGCGTTACGGCGAGTTCACCACCTGCAGCGGCTATCCCGAGTGCAAGTACGTGAAGCAGAACTTCATTGGAGTCAAGTGTCCGGAGTGTAAAGACGGCGAACTGGTGGAGAAGCGCGCCCGCAAGGGGAACACCTTTTACGGTTGTGGAAATTATCCCAACTGCAAGTTCACTTCGGCGCATAAGCCGATTCCCGAGAAGTGTCCGAGTTGCGGCAGCGAATATCTGGTGGAGAAATTTCTAAAGGCTGGGCCGGTGATCGCATGTCCGAATAAAGAATGCGACTACGAGCGGCCGAATCCCGCCGCGGAAGCGGCGGCGACCACGGCGTAGAATCAGCGGCGTAACTGAGTAATTTTGTAATTGAGTAATTTGTAAAATAGAGAATCGGCGCTCCTTCTGGACGAATCACCCAATCTCAATTGCACAAATCACCAAATCCAATCTTGAGGTGCTCTTATGGCAAAAAAGCCGACTGCAGCTGATGCCCACTTGATTCTCAAACTCTACGATCTGCGCCGCGAGCCAGAAATGCGAAAAGCGCGCAGTTGGTGGCTCAGCGAGTTTTGGCCGCAGAATGCCGAAGAGTTCATGAACGTTGCCGGGAACATGGGCGTGCCGGAAAACAATTGGCTCCGCCAAGTCGGCGGCTACTGGAGCATGGCTGCGTCCTTCGTGCTCCAGGGAGTCCTCAACGAAGAACTATTCATCCAACCGGCAGTGAGTGGCGAAATGTATTTTCTTCTTGCGAAGGTTCATCCATTTCTCAAGGACCTCCGAGAAAAGATGGGTGACCCGCAACTGTTCGGGAACATCGAGAAGGTCATCACACGGTCCAAGTTCGGCCGGGAACGGCTGAAATTCACCCTGAAGCGCGTGGAAATGATGCGTCAGAAGCGAGCCGAGCGCAAGGCCAGTTAGGCGGCGCCGTCCTCGGTGAATCCGGCCGTCGCCGGACCCATTCCAAGTGCGTGGAATCACGTTCCCGGCCTCACGGCATCTGTTATCCTAATCGGCTGTGCGGATGATCTGGTGGTTTCTGATACTGGGTGGGAGCACGCTGGTCGTAGTGTGCGTGGCGATCGCCCTGTATATGCACTTGCGGCGGCACCTGCAGACCGCGCACGCTGCGCACGAAGGAACCTTGACGGAAGTGAAACGCGACCGTCAGCCGGACAGCATCGAGCGCTGATCGGGTTGCGTTGATGGAGGTGCAATGATGGCAAAATCTGCGATTCCAACTCTATCCACTCCGCAGGAGCGGGCTCTGGAGGCTTCGCGCCAGGTTGCGCTCGTAGTAGGTGCGAGTCTCGTAGTGGCCTTGTGCGCTCGCATCACAATTCCCTTGATGCCCCTTACGCCGGTCCCGCTTACGGTGCAGAACCTGGGCGTCTTGCTGGTCGGGTTGATGCTGGGCAGTCGTCGCGGCTTTGCGGCGCTTGCGCTCTATCTGGTGGAAGGCGCGGTAGGGCTGCCGGTGTTCAGCACCAGTGCCGTCGGTTTGCACGGAATAGCGCAGATCCTTGGCCCCACCGGCGGGTTCCTGATGGTGTACCCGTTCGTCGCATTTCTTGCCGGATATGTTTTTGAGCGCGGGACGAAGAGCTTCGTGCGCGCGGCGATCGCCGGACTGCTGGCTGAGATCCTGCTGTTCGCGGGTGGGCTGACTTGGCTTTTTGTCTTCACGCACTCGCTGGCGAAGGCGGCCTATCTCGGCCTGTACTGGTTCCTGGCCGCTGAGGTCATCAAAGTAATGTTGGCCGCCGGCATTGCCACTCGCTGGCGCCGCAGCGCAGTCAAGCAGTAGATTCCTGGGAGTTCACAACATGACAGCCGTATCCGAAACCGCAAAAGCGCCAGGCAGCAGTGTCGCAGGTCAGGCGCGCGAGATCACCGTGGCGCACAGCCCGGACTCCGACGACGCCTTCATGTTTTACGGACTGGCCACGAACAAAGTTCGCGCCGCGGGCCTGCGCTTCACGCACACTCTTTGTGACATTGAGACCCTGAACCAGAAGGCGCGCGAAGGCGTCTATGACGTCAGCGCGATTTCGTTTCACGCCTATCCGTATGTTCAAGATAAATACGCGCTGATGTCGTGCGGAGGCAGCGTGGGCGAGGGCTACGGGCCGATGATCGTTTCGCCGCGCGCATTTACCCCGAGCGAAATCAAGACCAAGCGCATTGCCGTGCCGGGCACGCTCACCACGGCTTATCTGGCGCTGCAGTTGTTTGCTCCCGGGGTGGAAACCGAAGTCGTTCCGTTCGATCAGATCATCCCGCAGGTGCTCGAAGGAAAATACGAAGCTGGGTTGATCATTCATGAAGGGCAGTTAACCTACGACAAGTCGGGCCTGCACCGCATCGTGGATCTTGGTCGGTGGTGGCAGAAAGTGACTGGCCTGCCTTTGCCGCTGGGAGGCAATGCGATTCGCCGAGCGCTCGGTACAGAACTAACATCGGCAGTTTCCACTGCATTGCGCGAGAGCATTCAGTATGCACTCGATCACCGCGAGGAAGCGCTGTCCTACGCCATGCAGTTCGCCCGCGATCTCGATACGCAGTCGGCGGACAAGTTCATCGGGATGTACGTGAACGAGCGCACCCTCGACTACGGCCCGGATGGCCGCGAAGCCGTCCGCCGCCTGCTCGACATGGGCCACAAGGCGGGAATCATTGGGCCCGAAGCAAAAGTGGATTGGGTGTAGGAAGGAAGCTTCTAGCCATTAGCTCCTAGCCCGCTATTGCTGATTTGTACGCCTCTCTGTTGTGCCGCGTTCCCCATTGCCCAGTTTGTGAGCTGGAAGGTAGGAGCTGGAAGCTTGGATTCACAGACCCTTCTCATCGATGCCGACGACACGCTCTGGGAGAACAACATTTACTTCGAGCGGGCTATCGCCCGCTTCATCTCGTTTCTGAATCACCACGAGTTTTCTCCCGAGCAGGTGCGCGAAGTGCTCAACGACGTGGAGCGCGAATGCATCGTGAAACACGGGTACGGACTGCACAGCTTTGCTCATGCGCTGGTTGACACATTCGAGCGCTTGAGCGTTGAGCCGGCCACGGCCGAACTGCACGCCCAGATCAACAGCTTCGCCCACACTATCGCCGACCATCCCGTCGAGATTTTGCCCGAGGTGCCTGAGACCCTGCAGTATTTGTCCGAGCGCCATCACCTGATCCTGATGACCAAAGGCGCGTTCGCCGAGCAGACCGGAAAAGTCGAGCGCTCCGGCCTGAAAGAATATTTCGACGCCGTCGAAGTCGTGGCCGAGAAAGATCCGGCCGCTTACGCGCGCGTAGTGGAAAAATATGAACTGGCGCACGATGCAACGTGGATGGTGGGCAACAGCCCGAAGTCCGACATCAACCCGGCTTTGGCCACCGGTTTACATGCGGTCTTCGTGCCGCATGGCAACACGTGGATACTGGAGCACGAGGAAGTCAACCCGGCTCCTCCGCGACAGAAGTTGCTCATTGTCGGCCGCTTCGCGGAACTGCGAGACCACTTCTAAATGTTTATTCCTTGGCAGCTTTGCTCAACTGCTCGAAGATGGGCAACATCTGAAAGCCAAACTCCTGCCGGAAGAGGCTGGAGTCCAGCAGTCGCGGATTTCCCGATGCGTGCGCCTCTCCCAACTGGACGCGGATATTCGAGTTCAGGCTCTCCACCTCGTCCTTCAAGTCAGTAACCACCACGGATTCGCAAGCAGCGTTGTAAGCCGAGTGCGCTGGGCATGCTGCACCCAGTAGCGCCACCAGCATTTTCGCCACGTCGTCAACGTGCACCAGCAGGATTCTTTCCGACCCCACGTAGGGCAACGTAATCTCAGCCGCATGTCTCGTCGGGAGAAGTTCAACGATCTGACTTCTCCACGCCGATGACGCTGACTGCGTTCCGCCTCCCACAACCCTCCCGATCCTGAGGCTGACGAACTCCAGCCCATAGGATTGGCGATAGGCTTCTCCGATCTGCTCGACATAAAGTTTCGCCGCCCCATAAAGATCTTCAGGCGCAGCGCGGTCTGCCTCCGACACGACCTGATCCGCAGGGTACGTGCCATAGACGCTGAGGGAACTCCCAAAAACGAACCGCCGCACGTCGAAGCGCCGCGCCATCTCCAGCAGATGGAGGCTGCCATCGACGTTGACCCGAGTTGCTCGCACCGGTTCGCGCTGCGCAGCCGTTGGTAAAATTGCTGCAGATGGATGATTCCGCCAATCTGTTCGATCTCAAACACGCGCTGGAGTTGTCTCGCATCGGCGAGATCACATTCAACTTCACCGCGACTGGCGGGCGAACTCGTGGGCGGTCTCGCATCGAGCGAAACAACCCCGTACCCTGAACGCTGTAAAAGTTTTACCACCGCGCGGCCAATGAACCCGCGGCCGCCTGTGACCAACACGGAGTTGGTACGTCCATAGCTCTCCAGTGGCGGAATCAGCTCTGTCACCTTGGTTTCCTCTTCGTCACTACCGCATCAAACTAACCAACACGCGCTCTCGCTTTGATATTTCCTGCATGTTACGCTGATCTTGCTCTGCGATCTGGCTCCCACTTCGTCAGTGGCGATTCAGACAAATAATCTACGGCGGCTGTTGCACACAGTTGAGGCGCTTTCCGAACTCGGGCCCGCGCTGACGGCGGAGCGCGACTTCTCGGAGACTTCGCGGCTGATGCTGTCTGCCATCATGGAAGCGGCGGGCGCGCGCGAAGGCGTGCTCCTCCTGTTCCATGACAGGCCCGCCATGCTGACCTCCGCCGCGGCCCTGGGATTCGCCCTGATGCCGGATCCCGCCTTCATTCCTCTCCTTCCCAAACATGTGCATGCGCTCACGGCGGCGCGTGGTCCGGTTGTGCTGAATTCTTCCACGTATTCGGTGTTCCTGAGTTCCAACGGCAACGTCGCGCCGGAGCTGTTCAAATGCGTCGCTCCGTTGAAAGCGGGAGGAAGGCTGGCGGGAGTGGTCGCTCTCGGCCGCCGCCCCGGCGATTCGTTGTATGAAGACAGCGAACTCGACGCACTCGAGTTGCTGTGCAGCTACATCGCGCTGGCGGTCCAGAATCATGCTCTGACCCAAAGCATCGCACAGCGCGTATCCGAAAATCTGCGACTCATGGCGTCGCTGCATGGTTTCTACGACAACGCGCTCGAAGCCTTTGCCACCGCCATCGACGTCAAGCACGTGAACATTCATGGACACTCGCTGCGCGTGGGCCGCTATGCCGCCGCCATCGGCGAGGCCATGGGTATGGAACCGAGCGAGGTAGCGGCGCTGCGCAGCGCGGGATATCTCCACGACATTGGAAAAGTCGCGGTCGACCGCCGGCTGTTCGGCAAGGTGGGAGCGCTTGATCCTGAAGAGTTTCGTGAGATGGCAGACCACACGGTCGTCGGCCACCAGATCGTCAGCACGGTGCAATTCCCCTGGCCAAAGATTCCCGAAATTGTGCGCTGGCACCACGAGCGCAACGACGGGTCCGGCTATCCCGACAAGCTCGCGCAAGATGATTTGTCGATGCCGGTGCGCATTGTCGGCCTCGCCGATTCTTTCGATGCGATGACCAGCGCGCGCCCTTACCGCGCTCCGCTCTCGGTGGGCAGCGCTCTCAGCGATCTGGTTCGAATGGCGCCAGAAAAATATGATCCCAATGTGGTGCAAGGCCTGCTGATTCAAGTGCGCCGCGATGTGGTGGGCAGCAGCCGAACTCCCTTGCTCGATACCATGTCGGTAAACATTGCGGCGACCGACATTGATCATCTCGCCGCCACTTTGCAGCACAAGATCTCGCGCGGGAAGGTTTATTTAACCAAAGAGATCGGTTCCTAGCGGGCTGCTGAGAAACTCGGTCTGGCGCCTGATAGAGACGCTGGTTGAGCACCGCCTCTGGAGGTCTGTTTCATGTGCAGGACCAGGGCGGTCAATGCGTGCAATTGAATCGGGAGGACTCGAATGAACTGGCATCGGCGAACGCTCACCGTCTGTCTTTTTCTCTGCTGGGTAATTTCCGCACGGGCGCAGGAACTGGCGAAGTGGAGTCGCCCCGAAGAGGCGGGCTTCTCGTCGGAACGCTTAGAGCGCATTACAAAGTTTTTCCAGAGTGAAGTAGACAAGGGAGCGATTCCGGGAGCTGTGCTGCTGGTCGCTCGCAACGGCAAGGTTGTTTACCGCCAGGCGATCGGCTATCAGGACCGCGAAAAGAAGACTCCGATGAAGACGGACGCCCTGTTTCGCATCTTCTCGATGACCAAACCGATCGCGAGCGTCGCCGTGATGATGCTTGCGGAAGAAGGCAAGATCGATGTGATGGCGCCGGTGGCGCAGTACCTGCCTGAATTCAAGGATGTCAGAGTCGGCGTTGAGAAGATGGACCCGGCAACCGGAAAACCGACGCTCTCGCTTGAGGCCCCCGCGCGGCCCATGACCGTACAGGATTTGCTGCGCCATACGTCGGGGATGGTGTATGGGCCGTTCGGCAACTCGCTCGTTCATCAGGCCTATAACCAGGCCAACCTATTTGATAACGGCCAGACGCTGGCGGAGTTCGTAACGAAGTTATCGAAGTTGCCCCTTGCACACCAGCCCGGAACGGTTTGGGAATATGGCATGTCGGTGGATGTACTGGGGCGAATCGTGGAAGTGGTTTCCGGAATGCCATTCGACCGGTTCATCGAAGAGCGCATCACGAAGCCGCTGGGGATGCACGACACCGCGTTCTATCTCGATACAGTGCAAGCTTCGCGCATGGCCGAGCCGCAATTGGACGCCGCCACCGGCAAGCAGCCTGAGTTTGGCAAGGTCGGAGACCTCACCAAAGAGAAAGTGAAATGGTTTTCCGGCGGCGGTGGCTTGCTCTCGACGGCATCGGATTACGCGCGCTTCTGCCAGATGCTGGTGAACGGAGGCGAACTGGACGGCGTTCGCCTGCTGTCGCCGAAGACGTTGGCGGTCATGACCTCGGATCAAGTGCCTCCAAGTGCGGCGCGCGTTGGAATGGTGCAAGTCACGCAGGATCTCACGCCGGTTCCGGAGTTGGGACAGAGCTTTGGCCTTGGCTTCGCGGTTCGCACCGAGGCAGGACACACTCCGGTCTCCGGCTCGCGGGGCGACTATTTCTGGGCAGGAGCCGCGGGGACTTATTTCTGGATCGATCCCCAGGAGAAGTTGTACGCGCTGATGATGCTGCAGATGCCGTTCGTGGAGGCAGGCCCGTATCGGCGCGGGCTGCGGGAGATTGTGTACGGGGCCCTGGTTCACTAGCCGCGAACGCCCTGTGCAACTGCGAGGCTTGAATGACGGGAACGCAGATCGGGAAAGCTGTTCTATGTGGCAAATGTCATTGACCCGCATGGAACTGGCTTGGTCTACACCGGCGCTTCTGGACAGTGGTTCTACAGGCGACAGAGTCTCAGTGACCTGTCGATGAGTGTAATGGGGATGTTTCAACAACAACGCTTTCGAGTCGGCAATTAAGCACAGGCAAAATCTTATCTTGCGGAGTCATTTCAAGCTGAGCTCGCTATCGTACTGTCGGATAACCTCGTAGCACTCACAAGCGGAGTCTTCAAGCTTTTTGCGGTTCACGATCTTCACTGCACCACGGGTGTACTCGATGAGTTCCTTCCTCTGCAAAACACCAGCTGCCAGGCTCACGGTAGATCTGTCTGTCCCTAGCATCGTTGCGAGAAAATCATGAGTGATGAGCAGCGACCCTGAATCCACTCTATCCTGGGTCATTAGCAACCACCGCGAAAGGCGCTGCCCAATATCGTGCAGCCGATTACACGCGGCTGTTTGTGCAACCTGCATACCCCGAACGACTCCATAGCGGCTCAACATCAATTGAAGGTGTGGAGAGGTTTCCAAAGTGTTTTGCAAAGCTCCGACCTCTACCCGAGACCCATCCCCCGTGATTTGCACGACCGCCCGCATCGGGCTCCTGCTTACGCCAACAGCCGCCGGTGCTCCTGTAAAGCCCTCATTGCCAACTATGCCAGCTTCGGCGGTTCTTCCATCTTTCATTACGACTACAAGAGAAATCAAACCTCGGTTCGGGAAATACGCAAATTCCATCTTTCCACCCGCCTCGTGCAGGACCAGATGGTTTGGCAAGCTGACGTGTTCGAGATGAGGACGAAGTGAGCTGTAGTCGCTATCGGAGATCGATAGAAGTATTTTGTTGCTGACTGGCTTTCCTGCGGCATTCGTCCGCTCGCCAGACTGCACGACTTGGAGGTCTTTGCGTGCCACTAAGAAGAACCGGAAACCATCCCAGATGCGGGAGTGAACTAGCCTTCGTGGTCTGCGAAACAGGAACTCTGCTTATCGGCGCTAGTTGGAAAACTATACAGTGTTTGCTGTTTCCCCAACCATTAAACTTTTGTAGTGTACCCTACATTGGCTTTACCGCTGGTACGCGCAAGCATTGCGATGCACGAAACGTGACCCACCTTTAAGCGATTCCGCTACTTTTTTATAAGGAAGGCCCCGAAATTGGGAGCGCGAAAGAACAAGAATCTTCTGCGTATGTGCGATGCCCAACAGACCATCACAATTGGCATGTGATACTACTGCAATGGGAAAAACTAATGGGTCCCCGTGCGGCGGCCAAGAAACGCTGCAAATTCGATACCAAGACCTTCCTTTCGACCATCGACGGCGGTAGGAAAATCGCAACCTTTCCCAAAAAGCAGATAATCTTTGTTCAGGGCGACTCGTCCGATGCTGTTTTTTATATACAGACAGGAAAGGTAAAGCTCACCGTTGTGTCGCAGACCGGGAAGGAAGCCACAATCGGCATTCTGAACGAGGGCGATTTCTTCGGAGAAGGTTGCCTTACAGGGCAGCCACGCCGCTTGTGCGCCGCAACCGCAATCACCGATTGCTCTTTGATGCGAATCGATAAGAAGTCCATGATGGACGTTCTTCACCGGGAACACGCGTTTTCCGACATGTTTGTGGCATATTTGCTGACCCGGAACATCCGATACGAAGAGGATTTGGTTGACCAGCTTTTCAATTCCAGTGAAAAAAGACTGGCTCGGATATTGCTATTGCTGGCTCACTTCGGCAAGGAAGGTAAGGCCGAGACTCTCATCCCCAAGATGAGTCAGGAGATGCTGGCGGAAATGATCGGCACCACGCGGTCGCGGGTCAGTTTTTTCATGAACAGGTTCAGGAAGTTAGGCTTCATCGACTATGACGGCGGGAGTGGGTTTCAAGTTCACAGTTCACTTCTCAACATCGTTCTCCACGACTAGAACTTCATTCCGCATGTGAACGAGTCCATGACCGCTCCAGAAGCATCCCACAAGCCGAGAATGCCTCTTATGCGCTGCCCCTATTGCATCGAGGGCGGCAAGTTCAAGGTGATGATTGGCCAAGTTGGGTCGGAGACTTGGTACATGTGTGCTCGATGCGGACATCTGACCTGGCCGACCAATCCGTTCTTTAAATGTACTTGCGCCAAGTGCGTCAAGCCAAAGAATCGTGACCCCGAACGTCGCGGCTAAATGTCCCACGGTGCGATTGCCGCCTGTTTCATGGTTTGGATTGTGAGACATTAGCCTCGGCAGGGACTGCTCCGTTCGTGCCATCCCACCGACACCAGAGGCGACACTCTGAACGCGCTGGGCCCCACGGTCGCGATTGTTGATGTAACCGCATTATAAAAGGGCGCCCCTCTTGGAGTAGGTTGTGATTGTTCGCACCACCACCTACGAAAAGGAGCACCCTATGAGCAGTGAAAAGTATATTGGGCTCGACGTTCATCAAGCAACCATCGTGGTCGCGGTGATGGATTCCACTGGTAAGTTAGTGATGGAGTCCATTCTCGAGACCGAAGCGGCGACGATTCTTCAGTTCTTCGCAGGCTTGCGCGGAACTTTGTCGGTGACCTTCGAAGAAGGAACCTGGTCCGTCTGGCTGTACGATCTGCTCAACCCGCACGTCGACAAACTAGTGGTGTGCAATCCACGGAAGAACGCGTTGCTCAAGGACGGGAACAAGAGTGATCGGATCGATGCCCGCAAGCTGGCGGAGTTGTTACGCGGCAATCAACTCAAATCGGTCTACCACGGCGAGACCGGCGTGCGGATGCTACGGGAGTTGTCCCGGAGTTATCTGACGATCGTCAAAGACCTGTCTCGGGTAATGAACCGGCTGAAAGCGGTGTATCGCAGCTGGGCGATTCCCTGTGCGGGAAGAGATGTCTACTATCGTCGGCATCGAGCGCAGTGGCTGGACAAGATCCGGGAAGCCGGCGTGCGGCGTCGGGCCGAACGACTCTATGAGCAACTGGACATGTTGCAACACTTGCGTCAGCAAGCGCGGCGGGAACTGTTGGCGGAGGGTCGCAAGCATGCCATCACCGCGAAGCTGCGACAGATTCCCTATCTAGGCCCGATTCGCTCGGTGCTGGCCGTGGCGCTGATGCAGACTCCGCATCGTTTCCGCAGCAAGCGACAACTGTGGGCCTATAGCGGACTGGCCTTGGAAACCCGCATCAGTGCGGAATACCGCTTAGTCGAAGGTCAGGTGCGGCGTTCGAAGAAACTGCTTTCCATTCGAGGCCTGAACAAAGACCACAACCATGATCTGAAAGGTTTATTCAAAGGAGCGGCCACCATGGCCAGTGTGCGTCCCGGACCGTTCCAGGACTTCTACCAAGCTGCGCTGGCCAAAGGCATCAAGCCGACCATGGCGCGTCTGACGCTAGCGCGCAAGATTGCAGCGATTACGCTGACTCTGTGGAAGAAGGGAGAAAACTTCGACGCAGAAAAACTGAAATCGCAAGCCGCTTGAGCGTCTCGGGTGAAGAGCCCCTCCATCTCCGGTGATCTTCTCTGGTGGTGGCCAGTCGGTTCTTGAGACGCTCGGGTTCGAGGGTGAGTATGACTATGGCCTGTAGACGACACGGTGCTTGTGGCACCCAGTCTCTGTGTAACCCCTATGCCCCCTCGGATAACCCGAAAAAGCACTAGGCCCCGAGCCTCAGATAGACCCATGGTTGACACCGTACAACCGCACGGCTTGATTCAGTTTCGAAACTGATTGGCGTCGTCGCTACTAAACGAAGATGCAGCTGCTGAGATGGAATAACCCAGGGCACGACACCACACGAGCGTCTTCTATGGTCAGAGGGGCTGGATGTCGCGAACCAAACCCGCGCCTCCGGCGGAGGGAGAAAAATGTTCTTGACATCCCCTTATATAGACCAGGCCTTAGCACAACTTTGCGCCTTTTGTTCGCCAGATAGGCGAAGGAAAGCGCAAACTTGTGCTATGGGGATTCTTCACCAATTTGACCATTGATCTCGGCTGGCAGTCGAGATACTGTTTCGTACCGACATGAGTGAACTGAAACTCTTGCCCGAAATTGAGGAACCGCGTATCGATCTCACGGATTGGGCAATTAGAATCGGCGTTGGCGTGCTCTTCATTTTGGTTGGATTGGACAAGTTTCCCAACGAATCATCGTCGTTTTGGGTAAAGATGTTCCGCCAGATCGGATTCGGTGACTGGTTTCGTTATACCGCTGGGATGGTTGAGATTGTCGGCGGACTTTTCGTGCTAATCCCGAGATTTGCATTCATAGGCGGACTGCTGTTGACCGCAACGATGGGTGTCGCGTTACTTGTCCACGTCTTCATTCTCGGCGATAACGACCTGCCTATCTCGCTTCTCTTTGTCGTCGCTCTGGCGGCATTCACCCGGCATCAATACGGCCGCCGGAAGAGGAAAAGCGTAGCGCAAAAACTTATCGTCTCAACTCTTGAAACTAGGCGATAGCGCTCATCCTATGAAAAAGGATGTCAAGGAAAAAATCTTCTCCCCGCCCCTCTGAGAGATGCGGGCGTGGTGACTTACATCCAGCCCCACCCCATCCCTCACCTCATTCTTAGAGGGGTGATTGGTTTGGTCGCTTTGGCTCGCCGCACTTTCCCGCGGCGATGCCAACCCCAGTTGCTTGTCCCAACTCGACGGTTTCATGAAGTCAGTGGCGCTCGACGCCGTTCGGTTCCGAAGCTACGCAAGCTAAGCGTTGGCTTAAATGCCAACCAAGATCCTATGTGAGGCTCGAGGCCTATAGCTTTTTTGGGTTATCCGAGGGTGCATAGGATTGAGCCCGAGACTCGGTGCTGGACTACAGCACACAGAGTGCCTGAATGAGCGTTTGGATACTCTCCCTCGAACCCGAGCATCGCAAGAACCGATTGGCCACCACCGAGGCATGAAAACCTGGGAGATCACCTGGGTTCTATTCGATGCTCAAGCTGCTTGCGTTTTCAGTTGTTCGGCGTCGAAACGTTCCTCCTTTTTCCAAAGTGTTAAAGTAATGGCCGCGATCTTGCGCGCCAGGGTCAGACGAGCCATCTCCGGCTTCATGCCCTTGGCCAGTAAGCCCGCGTAGAAATCGTGGAACGGTCCCATGCCACAGCTGGCCCTGGTGGCCGCACTCTTGAAGATCTCTTTCATCTCATGATTGTGATTTCGATTCAGACCACGGAGCTGCTGCGGTTTCTTGGAGCGTTGCAGTTGTCCACTCACAAAGCGGAATTGCGCACTGTCGTGGGTCTCAATGCCCAGGCCACTGTAGGTCCAGAGTTGCCGCTTGCTGCGGAACCGGTGCGGGGTTTGCATCAGTGCGATTAAGCGGGCCGCCCGAATCGGACCGATGCAGGGGATCTGGCGCAGCAGTTTCGCGGCCTTATGTTTCCGGCTCTCGGCCAAGAATTCGGGTCGGACGTTTCGCCGCAAGATCTGCAATCCGTCCAGTTGTTGATAGAGCAGCTCTGCGCGGCGGCGCACGCCGGCTTGCGGAATCTTGCTCAACCATTCCTCTCGAGAGCGCGCAGCATAGACCTGGGTGCCAGCACAGGGAATGCCCCAACCGCGATACAGTGCCTTCAATCGATTCATCACTCGCGTCAAATCTTTGCTGATGGTCTGATAACTCCGCCCCAGCTCGCGCAAGGTTCGTAGTCCGTTTTCCCCGTGGTAGACCGGTCGCAGCATCCCGGTGCGTAACAAGTCGGCCAGCTTGCGCGCATCCACCTTGTCGCTCTTGCTGCCCTCCTTTAAAAAGGCATTGCGCCGCGGATTGCACACCACAATGTGCTGCACCTGCGGCTGTAGCAGATCATACAGCCAGGCGGCCCAGGTGCCTTCTTCCCAGGTCACATGCAGCTCGCCCCGTAGACCGTGGAGGAACTGCAGAATGCTGCTGGCTTTGGTTTCGATCACCGACTCCATCACCGGCTTCCCGCTCTCATTCAGGACGGCGATCACAATGGCTTCCTTGTGCACGTCCATTCCGATATATTTGACGTCGTAACTCATTTGAGTTGCCTCCTTGGGGGGAAAGATCATTCGTGCCAACGCTTGTCTTTCCCTCTACGGTAAAGTGCCATTCTCCAACTGATTTGCCTAGGCTCTCCTGTAGTCCTTTCGCACCCGACACACTATTGCAGTTACTCCCAAGCGCCGCTGTAGCGGAGCGAAGCCCCTGCACAGCGCAGCGGAGCGGAGGCGGCGCCCATCACACCCCGACCTTCTGAGGCGGGGGCGCTTTTTCATAATGCATTGAGAGTTGCCCGACGCTTTAGCACCCCTTGTCTTGCAATCACTTAGGAGCCCTTCCAGAACCGTTTTCGCCAGCAACTTTTTCCTCGCTAAGGGTTCATAATCAAGAGACTTGCACTGTCTGGGGAGTCTGCATGCGATCGAAGTTGGGGAAGCTAGCGCTGTTCCTGTTGTGTCTGAGCCTCGCCTGCGCGGTCCCGCAATTACTCGCTAAGAAAAAGGACAAGGCCTCCGATGCCAGCCCGAACGAGCAAAAGCGCGCCGTACAAGCACTCAACCGGCTCACCTTTGGCCCGCGGCCAAGCGACGTACAGCAGGTCATGGCAATGGGCGTCGACGCCTGGATCGATCTGCAACTACACCCTGACAAAATTCCAGATAGCGCAGTCGAAGCCCGCCTGGCGCCCTTTCGCACGCTGCACATGAGTTCGAGGGAAATCGCCGAGGAATTCCCCGACAACCAGATGGTCAAGCAGGTCATGGACGGCAAAAGACCCATGCCTTCCGATCCTGCGAAGCGTGCCGTGTTTCAAGTGCGGATGGCGCGCCTCCAGGAGAAACAGGAGCAGAAGCAGGAACAGCGCAATCAGGAAGCGGCGGCTTCGGCTCCTGCTTCACCGCTCGCGTCCGACACCGCGAAGACAGCCGAAGAACTCGCAGCCGCGGCAGCTGCCAGCGGAGACGCTGCCGGGAATGCGCCCAATAACCTCGCCGACAGCAACTCGATGAGCACGAACTCGATGAGTAGTTCAAACAGCGAAGCGGGCTCCAATGGCGATCCTGCTAACGAGATGTCCATGGCTCCGCCGGCAGAGCCGAAGCCCACTCCTGTGGACGACGCCGAAGCCCGTCGCCGGGAAGACCGTCTGTACACCGATTTGAAGATTCAGGGACTCATCGATCTTCCCGCGGACCAGCGCTTCAAGAAAGTGATGGCGATGTCGACCGACGAACAAGTCGCGTTTGCCGATTCGTTGCGTGGCGGCAGCGTCAAAACGCAGGACTTTCTCGCCGGCATGAATCCGAAGCAGAAGGAAACGCTGCGGGCGATGAACAACCCGCAGGCCGTGGTGGCGGATGAACTGGTGCAAGCCAAGCTCCTGCGGGCGATTTACAGCGACCGCCAGCTTGAAGAAGTGATGACCGATTTCTGGTTCAACCACTTCAATGTCTTCGCCGGTAAAGGCCCCGAGCGCCTATTCCTCACCAACTATGAGCAGGACGTGATTCGCCCGCGCGCGCTGGGCAAATTCGAAGACTTGCTGGTCGCTACGGCGAAAAGTCCGGCAATGTTGTTCTACCTGGACAATTGGTTGAGTGTGGGGCCGAATTCCCTGCGGGCGCTGGGAATTCCCGATCGGCCCTACGGCCCTTACGGTCGTCCGCGGCGCTTTCCGCCGGTGAATCCGAACCCGAAACGCAAGGCGAACAACGGCCTGAATGAGAACTACGGCCGCGAATTGCTGGAACTGCACAAGCTCAGCGTGAATGGCGGCTATTCGCAGCGCGACGTCACGGAGGTCGCCAAGGTCTTCACCGGCTGGACCATCGAGAAGCCCAACGACGGCGGCAGCTACAAGTACGACCCGCGCATGCACGAACCCGGACCCAAGTTTGTCCTGGGACATCGCATTAAGCCCAAGGGGGAAGACGAGGGCAGGGAAGTGCTGCACATGCTGGCGACCAGCCCGCAGACCGCGCATTTCATTTCGTTGAAACTCGCCGAGCGCTTCGTGTCCGATGATCCGCCGCCAGTGCTGGTCGAGCGCATGGCGAAAACGTTCGAGAAGAAGAAAGGCGACATCCGCGAAGTTCTGACGACTCTGTTCCATTCGCCGGAATTCTGGGCCGTGGGCGCCTACCGCGCCAAAGTTAAAACGCCGCTGGAGTTTGTGGCCTCGGCCGTGCGCGCCACTGGCGCCGATGTGGACGACGCCATGCCGCTGGCGCGTCAGGTCGCCAATATGGGCATGCCGCTCTACGGCGCGCAGCCGCCGACCGGTTATTCGATGAAGGCCGAAACCTGGGTGAGTTCGTCCGCGCTGCTGAACCGCATGAACTTCGCTTTGGGCCTGACCGGCGGCAAGTTCCGCGGTGTGAAAGTCGATGCGGTGCAGTTGGCGGGCGGACCGCCTCCGCCGACGGATGCGACGATTGCGCTCTCCACCATGGAAGCGAAGTTGCTCGCCGCCGACGTGTCGAAGCAGACGCACGACTCGATCATGGCGCAGATTGAATCGCCGGCGAAACCGGCTCGGCCACCCGATGCGAACACGATCGCGGGCTTGCTGCTGGGCTCGCCGGAGTTTCAAAAAAGATAGCTATCAGCTATCAGCCGTCAGCTTGGATCTGAGAGGCTGAGAGCTGAGAGCTGGAGTCCATTATGTCCATCACGCGTCGCATCTTCGTTCGCAACAGCGCGCTTGCCGTCGTCGGGACGGCGGCGGTGCCGAGCTTTCTTACCCGCGCGGCTTTTGGTGCCGTTGAGGCGGGGACGCGCAACAAGCGTCTCGTAGTCATTTTTCAACGCGGCGCTGCGGATGGGCTGAACATCGTTGTTCCTCACGCCGAGGCGCAGTACTACGCGATGCGGCCCAGCATCAACATCCCGCGCAAATCGGTGATCGATCTGAACGGCTTCTTCGGGCTGCACCCGTCGTTGGTGGCATTTCAGCCGCTTTGGCAGCAGGGTCATTTGGCCATCGTGCATGCCGCGGGATCGCCCGACACGACGCGCTCTCACTTCGACGCGCAGGATTTTATGGAGACCGGAACTCCAGGTGTGAAAATCACCGAGGACGGTTGGCTGAACCGCTCGCTCCGCAACCTGGCCCCACAAGACTCTCCGTTTCGCGCCATCGCACTTGGGCCATCATTGCCGCGAATTCTGAGCGGTTCCGAGCCCGCGGTCGCGATGAATAACATCAACGACTTCTCAGTGGGCGGAAGGAGTCCAAAGGCCTCGCCGGCCGCGCTCGCGTTTGAGGCGATGTATGACCACTCGTCCGACAGTGTGCTGCACGGCACCGGCGAAGAGACTTTCGACGCGGTAAAAATGCTGAAGGCCGCCGACCCCGGAAAATACACGCCTTCTCCGACCGCCAATTATCCCAAGGGACGCTTCGGCGACGGCCTGCGGCAGCTCGCGCAGCTGATCAAAGCGAATCTCGGCGTGCAGGTGGCGTTTGCCGACATCGGCGGCTGGGACCACCACGTCAACGAAGGGGCGACCGAAGGCCAACTGGCCAACGTGCTCACCGATTTCTCACAATCGCTGGCGGCGTTCTGGACCGATCTCGGCGATCTGGGCGAAGACACCGTCGTCGTGACTATGTCGGAGTTCGGCCGCACGGCGCGCGAAAACGGCAACCGCGGCACCGACCACGGTCATGCCAACGTGATGTTCGTTCTCGGCGGTCCAGTGAAGGGCGGCAAGGTGTACGGCCGCTGGCCGGGCCTCGAACAGTCGCAACTCTACGAAGGCCGCGACCTCGCCCTAACCACGGACTTCCGGCAGGTGATTGGAGAAGCAGTTGTCCGACACATGGGGAACAAGAATCTCGCCGCGGTTTTTCCGGGCTTCGATAATCAGCCGGGGAAATTCCTCAGATTTCTCGGATAGCAAATGTCGTTGTTGTCCAAAGACGAATGAAGCTCATGTCGGCTGGCGAGCCGCTAAATGTCGATGAATACTTCGCCGTTCTCGACCTTGATGGGGTAGGTCTTCAACTTCTGATCGGGATGATCCTCGGCCACGCCCGTTTTTGGATCCCACCGCCAGGCGTGCCAGGGACAGACCACCTTGCCGTTTTCGACGAGTCCCTGCCCGAGCGAGCCGCCCTGATGGAGGCACTCGTTATCCATGGCGCTGAGCTTTCCCCAAACGTTGGCAATGCAGATCATTTTTCCGTTGCAGGGGAAATCTCGCGCTTCGTTGGTGGTGGGCAGATGAGCTTGGGAAATAAATTTGACGAAGGCCATAGTCGGTTCTGGAGCTCCGGGCCGGTTCAGAGCCGTCGAAGACAGGGCCGGGCTCTCGCTGCATTTTCGCCGGCGTTATCCTTTCACTTCGGCTGCAAAGTCTGAGCGATCATCACCTGGCGCTTGAAGTTCTCGACCATATTTGGATCCAGGCGAACTTCCGTCGGTTTCTTTGCCAACGTCATGGTGTCGATTTTGTCCTGCAGTTTGAGCAGCGCGTAGAAAAGGTTCTCGGGGCGCGGCGGACATCCGGTGACGTAAACGTCGACCGGGACGATCTTGTCGACGCCCTGCAGGACCGCGTAGGTATTGAACGGTCCGCCCACGGACGAGCACGCGCCCATGGAGATCACCCACTTGGGGTCGGGCATCTGGTCGTAGATGCGCTTGACCACGGGCGCCATCTTGAGCGTGACCGTGCCAGCGACGATCATCAGGTCGCTCTGGCGCGGGCTGGGACGGAATACTTCCGAGCCGAAGCGCGCGATGTCGAATCGCGAGGTGGAAGAGGCGATCATCTCGATCGCACAGCAGGCCAGGCCAAACGTCATCGGCCAGACCGCCGACTTGCGCGCCCAGTTGAAAACGTAATCAACCGTGCTGATCATGAAATTCTTTTCGAACTTGTTTTGCAGCCAACCCATGAATGGTCCTCGCAGAGGCGTACTCTGCAGTCTAGGTAAGGCGGCAAGCGGTGTCAAACGGGTGCTCAGCCGCGGATATCGGTATTTACAATTTTTTGATACCTGCTCTCTAAAATCTTTGTTTTCATAATCTTGCGAATGTGAGATATGGCGGGGATATAGGCAAAATATTGAGCCGCAAGCACTTAGAGGTAAAATATTGCGGAATAAGGAGTTAGCTGCGGGTTTGGGGCAACCGACTGTGAAGGTGGTTGTGCGTTCGCACATATTCCCAATTTTGCACTTTCGTCTTTTTCGGTAAAGGTTGTTCGTCACATAAAGGGAATTAAAAGCTGTGGAAAAAGGGCGCTTTTCGCACGGAGTGTTACGGATGTCATGAGTAGTAATCAATCGCGAGGGGTGGGCCAAGCCGCCTGTGCTTCAGGTGAGAAAAATCTCCTGGATACCATCGGCAGCGGGGCCCACGCTTCGAACAGCGCGAAGCGTGGGGCAGCCCAGTTTATGGCCGTGAATGCAAAAGCAAAGCTGGGCCAGCCCCCATGCTCTCCGCTAGAATAGCGTTCTGTGGATCTTTTATGTCCTTGACCAAGCAGCAAGCGCTGGAGATGTTCGAGTCGGATGACCTGATCGGCATTGGGATGGAGGCTGATGCGGTGCGCCGCAGGCTGCATCCCGAGGGTGTGGTCACTTACATCATCGACCGCAACATCAACTACACCAACTTCTGTACCGAGTACTGCACCTTCTGCGCGTTTTACCGGCCGCTGAAGGGGCCGGCGGCGAAGGAAGGGTACATTCTCGACTTCGAGACGATTTACGAGAAGATCCGCGAGACCGTCGAACTGGGCGGCACGGGCGTGCTGATGCAGGGCGGTCTGCATCCGGATTTGAAGATTGACTGGCACGAGAAGATGCTGCGCGGGATTAAAGATCGGTTTCCGCAGGTGCATCTGCATTGCTATTCGGCGTCGGAGATCATTGCGATTGCGGAGTACAGCGGGCTCTCGATTCGGGACACGATTCTGCGGCTGCGCGATGCGGGGCTGGATTCGATTCCGGGCGGCGGGGCGGAGGTGCTGGATGACGAAGTTCGCTACAAGATTGCGCGGCTGAAGTGCCTGACGGACGACTGGCTCAACGTGCATCGTACGGCGCACCAGATCGGGATGCGCACGACGGCGACCATGATGTTCGGCGTGGGCGAGACCTATGAAAACCTCGTCAACCACTTTCAGCGGCTCTATGAACTGCAGGAAGAGACGGGTGGGTTCACGGCGTTTATCCCGTGGAGCTTTCAGCCGCAGAACACGGCGCTGGGCGGGCGCCACTGGGACGAGGCTACCGCGGTCGACTACTTGAAAGTTCTGGCCATCTCGCGGATTTATCTTTCCAACTTCCTCAATGTGCAATCCAGTTGGGTGACGCAGGGCCTGAAGGTCTGCCAGATGGGGCTGCGGTTCGGCGGGAACGATGTGGGCTCGGTGATGCTGGAAGAGAACGTGGTGCGCGCCGCGGGCGTCACCAACTGCACCACCGAAGAAGAATTGCGGCGAATTATTCGCGATGCCGGCTTCCGTCCGGCGCAGCGCGACACGTTATACCGGCAGTATTTCCTGAACTAGTCTGGACCACGTTTTCCCTTGCTGCGGTTTGGGCGTCGAGGCCGGGGCGTGGCACCCTACCCTTCGGCTGCGCTCAGGGTAAGCAGCCGCCGAGGCGGCGACGATATGTTTAGCGGCCGAGTATATTGGCAGGCGGATTTGTGAATCGACGTCACTTCATGTCCGGGGCGCTCGGGACGGCGGTTGCTGGGTCGCTGGCGGGCAGGACTTCCGCGTTTGCAGAATCGACGAGAAATACGAACGGGCCACTCGCTGCTTCTTCTGCGGCGTCCCGCACGGGGCTTGCCCTGGATCGGCATCGCTTCGGCGTAAACTATACGCCTTCGAAAAACTGGTGGTTTTGCTGGAATGACTGGGATGCGGATGCGATCCAGCGCGACCTGGATGCGATCGCGGCCCTGGGAGCGGACCATCTGCGCATTCTGTTGATCTGGCCGTATTTTCAGCCCAATCCGAAATGGGTAAGTCCGCTTCATCTGGAGCGCCTGGATCAACTGCTCGCGCTCATGGGAGAGCGGCATCTGGATGCCGTGGTCACGGTATTCACGGGCCAACTGAGCGGCTGGTATTTCTTGCCGCCCTTCAACCAGCCTGGGTCAGCGTTCTTCACCGACGAGGGCATCTGGAAAGCGCAGGAAGTTCTCATCCGGCAGTTAGGACGGGTGATGAGGGCGAAGGAAAACATTATCGGCTTCGACTTCGGAAACGAGATCAATACGTGTTGGAGCACGGAGCCGGCAGCGGGCGACGTCTGGATGGCGAAGATGTTCGCGCTGATGCAGGAGGTTCTCCCTCATGGCCTTCACGTGAACGGCGTGGATGAACTGCCGTGGTTCGAGGCGAATACGTTCTCGCCGCAAGCCATGGCGTCGAGGCCAATGCCGGTCATGCACTGCTATCCGTATTGGTCAGGGGCGCTGAAGTATGGCGGGCCGATGGACCCACCCAGCACGAAGTTGCTGGCTGCCATGGCCAGTTTGATCCGGTCGTATGCCGGGGCTCTGCGGAAGCCGGTATGGGCCGAAGAGTTCAATACCTGCATCGAAGCGCTGAACGAAAAGCAACAGGCCGAGTGGCTGGAGAAGGCGGTGTTGGCGGCTATCGATTCCGGAGTGAGCTGGTTCAGCTATTGGGACAGCCACGACGTGGACCGGAAGTTCGAATTCAACTCGCTGGAATACAGCCTTGGGCTGCTCACGAATGACGGCAGAGTTAAAGAACAGGGCAGAGTATTCAAGCGCCTCGCGGAGGCGTATCGCGGGAAGGCTGTTGCGTTTCCGACTCAGCCGCTTCCGGCACCACCGGCGAATCGCAGCCTGGATATCACCTGGCGCTGGATGCTGGACTGGATGGGGTGGAAGCCGAAGAATGGATGAGAGGCAGCTTCCCAAGAGCCTTTGTAACGAGATGACGCGGTGCCCGGCGGTGAGCACTCTTGCTCAGACGAAGTGTGACGTGCTGTGCTAACGTTCGATTGTGCTCCGAGCTGGAGCTGGGAAAGCCGCTTCCCGGTTTGCCAGACCGGGCTATGGCGCAGCGAATTGCACCGATCCGGGTTATAACTTTGCGAACAAGCGTCACCGCGTAAGGAGTTTCCAATGGCATACGTGATACGGCACATCGTCAATGCTGGGAGTCTCGCCGAATTAGGAGAAAGGCTTTCAGACGAGGGTCCATTCGATAGCCGCGAAGAGGCGGAACAGCGCCTTAACGAGTTGGAGCGCGACGAGAAGAATGGAAAATTCACGATTGAGGAGCTAGTTCTCAGTTGAGGCTAACCCACTAAGCCTCGCTGGCCACTGGTTTCACGCGACTCTTTCTTTCGCGCGAGACACAGGGAAAAGTTATTGTGTTCGGCAGCAGGCGAATCGGCTATTGCCTGGTCCGGTGACAATCATCTCAAGGTGGAAAAGTCAAAGGCAGTTGGACAGGAGTGTCCGACTCACGCTGGCTACTGTTTCAGAATCCAACTTGCTATTTTGTCCAGCGCCACCGGGGACATGGTTTCCTCGATCTCGGCGTATTCGGCGGGGGCGCCGGTCTTTGCGGTTTGGAATAAATGGTTCAGACCGGACAACTCATCGATCTCGAAGTGCTGGTTACCGGATTCCTCCAATGCCTTGCGAATAGGCGGAAGATTTTGTTCGGGCAGTACCTGCTTGTCCAGTGCTCCGTTGAGCACCAGCACCGGGCAAGTCACTTTGCGGAGCGCGGTTGCGGGATCGTAAGTTAGGAAGTAACGGAACCAGGGCGAGGTGATCTGTTTGATTTGCAGGCCGATCATGGCCTCTGGAACATCACCCGCCATTTTTTCTTTCAGCTCTTTTTCCAGCACGGCATTATCTTTTTCAGTCTCCACCAGAGTGAGCATCTCGCGTTCTTTGGCCGCATCTTTGGCAGCCTCTTCGGGACTCTTGCCGCCGGTGATCTCGATTGCCTGTTCCTGTGCGACGAGAACTTGGTCTCCGGGGACGCCGGTGCCTGCCATCATCACGATGAAGGCGACGTCTTTATTGCGGGCGGCGATCATGGGAGCGATCACTCCGCCCTCGCTGTGGCCGATCAATCCCATCTTGTGGGGATCCACTTCCGCGCGCGTTTTCAAATAAGCGACGCCGGCTTCGGTATCGGTGGCGAAGTCTGCGGTGGTGGCCGTAGCGAAAACTCCAGTGGACTTAGCCGTGCCGCGATCGTCGGCGCGCAGCACAGCGATTCCGTGGCGCGTGAGATAGTCGGAAAGAACCAGAAACGGCTTGTGGCCGAGCAGGCTCTCGTCGCGATCCTGCGGGCCCGAGCCGGTGATGAGCACCACGGCAGGGAAGGGTCCTTTGCCCTGCGGAATCGTCAACGTCGCGGCTAGCGTGACGTTCTGCAGAGAGTTGTGGTAAGAGACTTCTTCGTCGCGGTAGGGGTAGGGCTTCACCGGATTTTGCGGGCGCTTCCGTTCCAGATCAGCCTCATCTTTTACCCGTTTCAGGAGCAGCGGATGCGGACTGCCCATTTGGGTGAAGGTGCCGTCGATGGATGACAGATCGGAAGCGATCGTGCCCTCGAAGACTCCGCCGATCGCTTTTGCTTCGATCTTTAGTTTCGGGCCGTCGCGCGTGACAGAGGTGGTCGGCAAACCCTTTGCGCCTTGGTCCGGGGAATCCATGGTGGCGATAAGGCCGTCTCCAGTGTTGACGATGTGGAATACGACTCGCAGCGCGGCGGCTCCAAGGTCGAGGGATCCCATCCAGGCGCCGTCGATGTCGGAAGGCTTGGCGGGCTTGTGTTCAGTCTTGATCGGCGCGGTGGCGCGTTTGAATTCGAGCGGCAATGGCTGGAGTTGCGTCCAGGTGCCTGTAATTGTTTTTCCATCGGCCGTTGCTTTGCCTTCATAGGTGCCGTGAACGGCGTCGATGCCCAGGCCCACTCAGCTTGGAATCTTTGAAGGAAATTGAGCTGACGGGAATGCCGTTGGCCCCCTGGTCGACGCTGTCGAGAGTGGCCTTGAGGCTGCCGTCCGCTGCTTTTGTGATATGCAGCACTAGGCGCAGTTCGGCTCCGCCAGCGCTGAGCGTTCCTTGCCAGTCACCGGCAATGTCCTGTGCCTGGGCCAGGCCGGCGGAGAGGAATAGCAACGCGCTCACAGCAAGCAGTTTTTTCATGATTCCCTCCCTAATGAGTTCGAGGCGAGCGGAAATTCTAGTGCGATTGTGCGTCACCCGGTTCTGCCTTCGCGCGCTTGAGCATCAAAGGAATATCTGAAGAGAACTGGCTCCAGTCGCCAGAGATGGTGTCAAGGTTCTTGCTGATCTTGCCCTGGTAATAGCCGCTGACCTGTTTCATCTCGATTTTGATCGATGAGCCTTTTCGGGTCACTGCAGTCGCGGGCCATCCACTCATCTTCTGATCGGGGCTGTCCATGGTTGCCACCAGGCCGTCTTCGGTGTTCGTTAGATGGAATATGAGGCGCAGCTTGCCCTGGGGCGTATCCAATGCGCCTTCCCACTTGCCATCAATATCCGAAGGGGCCGCGGGTTTGTGTTGGGTTTTGAGGGGAGAGGTTGTTTTCTTGAAATCCAACGGAAGCTTCTGCATCTGCGTCCAGTTGCCGTTGATCGATTCATTACCCTTCAGGGTGCCTTCGTACGATGCCTTCAGAGCGGCTGAAGCAAACCGCAACTTGTTCGCCTCAAGCGTGATCGAGTCGATCGGAACGCCCGCGGCGCCTTGATCAGGACTATCAATCGAAGCCTTGAGGGTTCCGTCCATGTTGCTGGCCACATGCAGAACCAGGCGCAGTTCTCCCATCCCGGTCCGGATCGTGCCCTGCCAGTCTCCGGTTATATCCTGTGCGTGTGCCACGCAAGCCGCTGCCACGGCGATCACAAAGAGTGCCAATGATTTCTTGATCACTGAGTGCCTTTCTCGGTTGCGGAGAGATTCCATTTCACAGCCTTCCCTGCCGCTGCAGTTGTTTGTAGAACATGAGTGAATAAATCACGGGAGCCAGTGCCGCGACAAGGATCGCCGTCACAGGGAGCCAGAAGGGCGCCCGCAGAATCACTGATTCGCGGGTTGTTCCACGGCGGAGTCAGAGTGGTCCCGAATGAACCGCCCATGCCCGCGTGGTTCGCGGTCGTTCGCGAGCGAGGGCGCCCGCGCCACAGGGTTCACTTTTTCTACCGCGCTTCTTCCGGCACTACTTTCAACTCCAGCTTCTCCGTCCAGCGCAAGACGGTCAGCGAACAGCTTACGCCTAGGCGCACGTCTGTAAGCACGCGATGCAGATCGTCCACGCCGGCTACGGGATGGCCTTCCAGCGCGACGATGATATCCCCCTCGCGCAGGCCGGCGCGCTTCGCCGGGCTGTTCTCTTCGACGCCTAACACCACGACGCCCATCTCCTTTGGCAGATCGTAGAACCGCACGACGCGGCGATGTACGGGCACTGTCTGCGCCGAGACGCCAATGTAGCTGCGGCGTATGCGTCCATCGCGCAGCAGGCGGCTGGCCACGAACTTCGCTGTATTGATGCCGATGGCAAAGCAGATACCCTGTGCGGGCAGAATGGTCGCCGTGTTCACCCCCACCACGCGGCCTGCGGAATCGACCAAGGGCCCACCGGAGTTGCCCGGGTTCAGCGACGCGTCGGTCTGGATTACATCGTCAATCAGGCGTCCGGAATATGAGCGCAGGGACCGTCCGAGCGCGCTCACCACGCCCGCGGTTACGGTCGACTGAAATCCGTAGGGCGCGCCGATCGCGATTACGATTTGACCCACGCGCAGGCGCTGCGAATCGCCGAGTGCGGCGGCGGTTAACCCCGGCTCGTTGACGCGAATCACGGCCAGGTCGCTCGCTGGATCATCGCCGATCACCGTAGCCGGCATGCGCCGGCCGTCGGCCAGCGTCACGGCGACGCGCACCGCATCATGCACCACGTGACTGTTGGTGAGGATCAGGCCGTCTGGAGTGAAGACGAAGCCCGAGCCTCCGCCTTGGCGTTCGCGCGGCTCGCCCGAGCGAGTGCGGCCTGCGCTCTGATGGACTTCAATATTTACCACCGACGGACTCATGCGCTCGACCGCGCCGGTCACCGCGCGGGAGTAGGCGTCCAGCAGGGAATTGTCGGCCGGAGCGCCCGCTGGCGCGACCGCCGATTCCTTTGAGGATTCACTATCCCGCCCACACTCTCTGAAGCGAGATGCGAAAACAAGTTTGGATCAGAGTCAGCGGAGAAAGGGCCTGTGTTTTCTGAGTTCATGCAGGATAGATGCCGGTCAATCTGCTCCGGATTCACGGCACCAGCCGCTCAAAAAAAGGCCGGGACCAGAATCGGTCCCGGCGTTAGTGTTGGCTGGTTGCCCGGATAAACTTTGTTCTGTGCCGAACCTTAAGATCATCGGCACAATAAGCCTGAAACTTGACCTACGCGCTGCGCCGCGGACGCACCGTCAAATCCCGCACTTGGGTTAGGATGCTCGACATCTGCATCCCGTTCAGTTGCGAAACAAAGGGCAGCAACTCCGCGATAAACTGATCTTTCATCAGTTCGCTGACTTCTTCCTGGCGGCTGCGTTCGCCGCCGCTGAGCAGATCGGGCACAGTCACCTCCAGTGCACGCGCCAGCCGTTCCAGGGAAGACAGCGTAGGCGTGGCTTTCTCGTTTTCGATTTTGGAAACGTAAGTGCGGGGCACGGACATGCGTCCCGCGAGTTGGCGCTGGCTGAGCCCGTTGCGCAGGCGCAGGGAGCGGATGGAGGTCGCCAGGTTCAAATGTCCGCGACCGTTGCCGGGCACAGGCATCATCAGGGGTGGCGCCACCAGGATGGGTTCGGGTTCAGGTTCCTCGTCCAGGGACGCGTGACAGCGTCGGCAATTATTATTGGAAGTACGGAACTGGACCAGCAGGCAATGATCGCATCGTACGACTTCCCGTGAGTCTACCGGGGCAAGAGTCGTGGCCATCGGGTTGTGGGAGTGCCAGAGCAGGCTACTCCGAACAGCCTAACTGCAGGAACTAAATGGGGGAGAGTTCCTACTGCTTGGTCAATCTGCGGTATCTGCCCTGTGGAAGTCAAGGTTAAAATGCAAGAGCCCGTGAATTTTGCGGGCGAAAGTCAAAGCAACACGGCAGGAAACCGGAGAAAACAGGCGAAGACTATGATTGATCGCGAGTCTGTGTGGTGTTTACTAACTGAGTTCACCCAGTCAGAAAGTTTGCGCAAGCACGCGGTGGCTGTCGAAGCTTGCATGCGCGCCGCCTCCCGCAAGTGGGGAAACGGCTCCCCCGAAGACGAGAATCTGTGGGGCATCGTCGGCCTGATTCACGACTTCGATTACGAGCGCTGGCCGACGCCCGAAGAACATCCCTACAAGGGCAACGAGATTCTGAAGGAGCGCGGATACTCCGACGAGATCCGCCGCGCCATCATGTCGCACGCCGAATACAGCGGCGTGAGCCGCGACACGCCCATGGAAAAGGCTCTGTTCGCCTGCGACGAGCTCGCCGGATTCATCACCGCGGTGGCCCTGATCAAGCCGGGCAAGTCGCTGGCCGAAGTCGACGCCAAGTCCGTGCGAAAAAGGATGAAAGACAAAGCCTTCGCGCGCAAGGTGAACCGCGACGACATCATCGTTGGGGCCGCCGATCTCGGCGTTGACCTGGACGAGCACATTGCCTTCTGCATCGAGGCCATGAAGCCGATCGCGAAGGAACTTGGACTGGACGGCAGCGCCGTAAAGCAGTCGATTTAGCCGCAGGCGGATGCTCAACTTACCCGTCGATAGGCTCGATCAGCGCGCTCTCGTGTCGTGGGCGAAGCTCGCCTTGACGCTCTCCCCTCAGAAATAGCGTGCAAGCCTCACCCGTTTCGCCGATAATGCCTAGCTCTCCCCATGGATACGCCCCACAGCGATCTGGAAGCCATCCGGCAGATTCTCGCCGACCTGACCACTCGGGTCTATCGCATCGAGCGCAGGCTTCAGATGGATGCGGCCTCGGCCGAGCGGCGCCCCTCAGCGGTCGCCGAAACTCCACCACCCGCGAAGCCCTCCGAGGCACCGTCGGCTGTGGCGTCCGACAAGCCCGCGCCAGCGTTCCCTCCATCTCCCTCCATCCCGCCTCGGCCCTCGGTGGTTTCGCGCGTTCAAACGAATCCCGACCTCGAATCGCGCATTGGTTCGCACTGGCTGAACCGCATCGGCATCGCGGCGCTGCTGATCGGAGTTTCCTACTTTCTGAAGTTTGCCTTCGACAATAACTGGATCGGCCCCGCCGGACGCGTAACCATCGGCTTACTGGCTGGGATCGCGATGGTGGCGTGGAGCGAGCGCTTTCGCGCAAAGGGTTACAAAGCGTTTTCTTATTCGCTCAAAGCGGTGGGCATTGGCGCGATGTATCTCTCCCTGTGGGCGGCTTTCCAAGTTTATAGCCTGATTCCCAGCGGCGTCGCCTTCGTCATGATGCTGGCGGTGACCGGGGCCACGGCTGCCATGGCCTTGGCGGAGGACGCACAAATCCTCGCCGCGTTCGCGCTCACGGGCGGATTCAGCACGCCGTTGTTGCTTTCGACGGGTCAGAACCGTGAGATCGCGCTATTCGCCTACGTGGCAATTCTCGATCTCGCCACGCTAGCGCTTGTGACGTTCAAGCCCTGGCGGCGCCTGCTCGTTATGAGTTATGCGGGCACTCTGTTGCTTTACTGTGGATGGTATTTACGCTTCTACAATCGCAGCCAGCTCAATCTCACGCTTGCCTTCGCCACGCTGTTCTTCGCCATCTTCGCGATTGCGCCGCTGATCACGCTGCAACCGGAAGGCGAGATGCCGCTGTTCGCCTCGATCCCCGCAGTCCTTGCGTTTGTAAATGCCGGCGTCTATTTCCTGCAGGCCTACGCCATGATCGAGGAAGTCGACAAGACGTACATGGCATGGTTCGCGCTGGTCTTGGCGGCGGTTTACATCTTTCTCAGTCGCCAAGTTCATAACCGGGCGATGGCTGGCGGTGCTTCTGAGAGATTGCGCTTTCTCCACCTCGCCGTCGCCATCGGCTTTATCACGGTTGCGATTCCCATTCGCCTGGACGCGCACTGGATCACCATCGGCTGGTTTGTCGAAGCCGGCGTCCTGCTCTGGGTGGCCAATCGCCTCAAGTCGGATTTTTTGAATATCTTTGCTCTTGGCGCCCTGGTTCTGGGTGTGATCCGCCTATTGGCCATCGACAATTTTCACACCACCCAACTCCTTTTCAACCTGCGCATAGCGACGTACGCGGTAGCGGTGGCCGTGCTGGGAGCCGTAGCCTGGTACGCCTCCAAACGCGAGGATGATTCCGCGCGTGCCGTCGCCGCGATCGCGGTGGTTGCTCTGAACGCCCTTGCCCTGATTGCGCTCAGCCGCGAAGTGGCCGATTATTATGCGCGGCAGATGCTCGAGGTGCGGTCCTGGCGGTCGACGTTCTACGCGGAATTACGCCGCATCGAGATCGAGCGCGACTTTACCTATTCCGCGCTGTGGATGGCTTATGGCGCCATGCTGATGATTGTCGGATTCCTGCGACGCTCGGCTTTCGTTCGCTGGCAGGCTTTGCTGCTGATCGCCGCCACGGTTGGGAAGGTATTCGTCTATGACGTCTCGCAACTCGATCGCGGCTACCGCATCGTCAGCTTCATCGTGCTCGGCGTGTTGCTGCTGGCAATTTCGTTTGTCTACCAGCGGGACTGGCTGCAGCTTGGCCGGAGCAGGGTGCAAGAGAAAACAGAAGGGAAGTCTACGCTCGCATGAGGCCCGCCGCGTCATTGTTGCTGCTGTTTCTGGTTGCGGACCCCGTCAGCCCGCCCGAGCCTGCCATTCCGTATTTCAGCAATGTGCGCGACGTCCATATCACGCAGCCTGACCGGCAGAATTTCTTTGTCGTCGACGAAGAACTCTGGGTTCACTCGCGCCCTGATCTTGGGGATCTGCGGCTATATGATGCGGAATCCCCCGTCCAGTACGCGCTTTCGGAGCAGCGTGCCGGAGTCTCTTCCGAAGAAGTCGAGGCGAAGATCCTCAATCTCGGCAGCGTTTCCGGGCACACCGAATTCGATCTCGATACCCAGGGTCTGGCCGAATACGATCGCATTCGCCTGCGTCTCGATGCCCGGGACTTTGTGGCTAAAGCATCGGTGGCTGGCGGCAGCGCGCCCGGGAAGGCCGAAGTCGAACTCACGCCGTCGACGCTCTATGATTTCACCAAGGAACAGCTGGGCACGAACTCGCTGCTGAAGCTGCCGCCCTCCAGTTTTCGCTACCTGCACATCCGACTGTCTCCCGGCATCCTTCCGCAACAGGTGAAAGGCGCGACCATCGCCAACCTGCGCGAACAGCAGGCTTCGTGGACGAAGGCAGGATCGTGCGCTGCGGCGCAAGCGAAACAGCGCAGGACCGAAATCATTTGCGAGATACCAGCGAGAGTTCCTCTGAGCCGAATCTTGTTTCAGATCGCGCCCGAGCAAGTGAACTTCCGCCGCATGGTCAACGTCGAGGATGCCAAGGGCGCGCAGGTCGCCAGCGGCGAGATTAGCCGCGTACGGGTGAATCGCGCGGGCACGCTGGTCACGAACGAGGAATTGGCCGTGAACGTCAATTCCTTAAACATTGATGGCGGCCACCTTACCCTCACCATCGACAACGGGGACAATCCACCTCTTACCATCCTGGCCGCCGAACCCCTTTCGCTCGAACGCCGCGTCTATTTTGATCCGCAAGGCAAGAGCGCGCTCAGGCTGTATTACGGAGACGAGAAACTTTCGGCGCCGGTTTACGACTACGCCCGCTTCTTTCACCTGGACGCGTCGCCCGCCGAAGCGCAACTAGGCTCTGGCGCGCATAATGCGCAATACAAGGGGCGTCCTGACGACCGGCCGTGGTCGGAGCGGCATACGGGGATTCTGTGGGGAGC
Source organism: uncultured Acidobacteriaceae bacterium (assembly GCA_963707205.1). Lineage (GTDB taxonomy): Bacteria > Acidobacteriota > Terriglobia > Terriglobales > Acidobacteriaceae > Sulfotelmatobacter. The sequence goes on along the minus strand of CAVPQE010000018.1, from coordinate 97,877 downwards.
CATGATCCTGGCCGTGCTGGCGCTGGGCGTTCTGGCGCTTCGTGGATTACGCACGGAACAGCCGCGGTAAATGGTCTGTGCAGGAACATATCGGTTCGCTCGAACCTGTGCTAATATCTGCTGGCATTTCTGCGTCAGAAACATGGGCCCTCCTGCAGAAAGTGCACCGCAAATTTTCCTGATGGTTCGCACTTCCGGCTGAAGTGCGGAGAGCCGGTGAGTATGCCGACAAACAGCACCACGCCACCCGCAGCCAAAGTTCTCTTAGGATGCAGCCGGTGCGGAGCGAGCCTGCCCGACGAGGCACAGTTCTGTCTGAAATGTGGGAAGCCGGTAAGCCTCCCGCCTAAATCTCCCGCTGTGGTGGAGGCTCTGCCTCCAGAGATCCGGCAGCCGCGACGTAGGCGCCCAATGGTCGTGGGGATTCTGCTGGCTGTCCTGGCCGGACTCATTCTCTGGGCTGGGATGAGCGACAGCCCGACCGCGCAGGAAGTGCAGGAGTTTGTCGGATGGAAGCATGATCGCGTCATTCTCGACGCTCCTTTTTCCGTCGCTCCGCACACCTTCCGCTATTACAAATTCGCTTTGCCCGAAGGGTCCGTGAATGTGGCCGTCGTCGGGCAGTTCACATCCGCCGCTGACAGCTCCAATGCCGACAACCGCAGGGACACAACGAAGGCCAGGAATAAAGAGAAGGATCAAGACATCGACAACAACATTGAGGTCTATGTCCTCTCCGAACCCGGATTTACGGTTTGGCAAAACGGATACGCGACCAGTTCCCTCTACGAAAGTGGCAAAGTCGCCGAGGGAAGCGTGCAGGCAGACGTTCCGGCGGGCGCCGGAATTTATTATTTGGTCTTCAGCAACAAGTCGGCCCCGAAAACGCCCAAGAGCGTTCACGCCACGGTGCTGCTGCGCTATAAGAGTTGGTTGCCTGAATGGTTTCGCGTTATGAAAGGCCGCGTCCTGGACTGGATTGGGGCCAACTAAGAGACCTAGCGCGTCGTCTCTTCGATTTCTGAAATCCAATCGGGACGCTTCAGGACTTCGCGCGGTTTGGGGCCATCGGCGGCACCAACGATACCATCCTGCTCCATGAGATCGATGAGGTGCGCGGCACGGCCGTAGCCGATGCGCAAACGGCGCTGCAGCAGGGAAGTGGAGGCCTTGCCGAACTCCACAACCAGTTTCACCGCGTCGCCGTACATGGGATCGTCCTCGGCCTCGCCCTCCGCGTCGGATTCTCCGCTGCTACCATCCGATCCGGGCTCGCGCTCTCCTTTAGGAGCTTCGAGGAACTGTTGCTGATATTCGGCCAAGCCTTGGGATTTCCAGAACTCGACCACGGCGGCGATTTCCTTTTCCGTGACAAAGGGAGCGTGCAACCGGTGCACGCGCGCCGAACCTGATGGCAGATACAGCATATCGCCTTTGCCGAGCAGGGCTTCGGCGCCGTTCGCGTCGAGAATGGTGCGGGAATCAACTTTCGTGGCCACGCGGAACGAAACGCGAGCGGGGAAGTTCGCTTTGATCAATCCAGTAATCACGTCGACCGAGGGCCGTTGCGTTGCCAGCACCAGGTGAATACCGACGGCACGCGCCATCTGCGCCAAGCGGGTGATCGACTCTTCCACGTTGTGGGAATCGAGCATCATCAGGTCAGCCAACTCATCGATGATGATAACGATGTAAGGAATCGGCTTCTCGTCCGACTCTTCGTCAAAAAGACTTGGGGTACTGTTGTGGTCGAACAACCGGTTGTACTGATCGATGTTGCGGACACCCTTGGCCGCGAGCAATTTCAACCGGCGTTCCATTTCGCGCACTGCGTTGCGCAGGGCATTGGCCGCGAGCTTCGGCTCGGTGATGATCGGCGTGTAGAGATGCGGAACGCCTTCGTAGTTGCCCAGTTCCAGCCGCTTCGGGTCCACAAGAATCAGACGGACCTGCTCGGGCGTTGCCTTATACAAGATGGACATGATCATTGCGTTGATGGCAACGCTTTTGCCCGCGCCTGTGGAGCCGGCGATCAACAAATGCGGCATTCCAGCCAAGTCGGCCGTAACGATGCGGCCGTTGATGTCTTTGCCCATCGCAATTGTGAGCTTAGACTTCGAGCCCATGAATTCCTGTGACTCGATGTTCTCGCGCAGCCAGATGATTTCGCGCTGGCGGTTCGGCACCTGGACTCCAACCGTGCTCTTGCCGGCCATGCGCTCGATCAGAATGCTCTCGGCTTTGAGCGCGAGGCACAGGTCGTCGACAAGATTGGTGATGCGGCTGTATTTGATCCCGGCTTCCGGCTTGAACTCGAAGGTGGTGACGACCGGTCCGGGATTGATCTGCGTGATTTGCCCGTGAATCTCGAACTCGGCGTATTTTTCAGTAAGCACTTGCGCCAGCAGTTTGAGTTCATCGGCATCGACTTGCTGCTGTTCGTCAGGGCGCTGCAGCAGGCTGCTCGAGGGCAACTTGTATCCGCCGGCGGCGATGCGGGGCATCGTCGTCTTAGCTTTGTGTGCGCTGTCGGCGCGCTCGGCGACTTCGGGATCGGCGGGTGAATCCGCGGTAGCATCCATGGCCAGAGGTTCCGGCAGGATTCCACCGGTGGGTTGCGCGGGTTTGGGCGCTTCCTCTTCGGCCATCATGCGCTCAATCCCGGTGCGACGCGGTTCTGACACTGCGGGACCTTGGGGCGCTGGCCGCGACGGGATCAACTGCGTCTTCACTACCGGCTTGGAGATTCGGCGCTGTTCCAGTTCTTTCTGCTGACGTTTTTTGGTTCGCTCTTGGCGCCAATCTTTGTAGCGATTCCACAGCGCGGTGAGGAAGGCGAAGCGCGTCGGAGCCCAGAGTTGAATCGCCGCGAAGGAGAACGCTGTCGAGAGATACAACGCTACGGCGAGCACAGTAGCGCAAACGATGTAGGCGCCAACCACATTCAGATAGTGAATCAGCACATCGCCGATGACGCGACCGAGCAAGCCTTCGATAGGAATGACGTGCATCCAGCGCAGTTGTCCGGGCAGCAGCGCCAGCATCGCGGGAACGAACATCACCAGCCAGATTCCGCCCAAGCTTTTCGCCAGCGGGGACTGCACTTTCATCGAACGGAACCAGCGCGCGCCCAACATCGCGGGGAAGATCACCAGGAGGAATGCGCCGATGCCGAAGAACTGCAGCATCATGTCGGCGGTGAACGCGCCGACTACACCGATCCAGTTGCGAGCGGCGTGCGAGCCGGTCAGGACCGAGGCGCTATTCCACGAAGGGTCGAGCGGAGAATACGAAACCAGCGCGAGGAAGAGAAGGAGCGCGGAGACGCACATCAGGAAGCCGATCAGCTCATTGAGCCGCCGGTTCCCGGTGGGAACAAAAATGCTTGCCAGATAATCCATGTGGGCCAGATTCACACACCGAAGACACTACGTCCTCAGTGCCATCATCGGCCAGAGCCCTTACATTATGCCAAGAAGCGGGGGATCCGACAATGCAGGAAAACGGCCGTAGTATCCACTTAGCTTCCCAGCCAAATCCCGCGCCAGAAGCCCGATTCGATCGTGCGCCAATTATGCGGCCAGCCTTGCGGCGAACGCCAGCAACAGCGCTCCCACAATAATCCGGTAGATCGCAAACGGAGCGAAGCCACGCCGGCGCACGTAGGCCATGAACCAAGCCACGGAACCATAGGCGACGATGAACGAGACGACGAATCCGATGGCGAGCACGATCCAGCCATGGGCATTGATTTGCGAGACGCCGATGGGATTTCCGTCTTTGCCGCTGAGAGATTTGAGCAGAGTGTAAATTGTGGCCGCAGCCATGGTTGGCATGGAAACGAAGAAGGAGAACTCAAGGGCTGAGGCTCGCGACATGCCTGCGATCTGTCCGCCTGCGATGGTCGACATGGAGCGCGAGGTTCCGGGGAAGACGGCCGAGAAGATCTGGCAGAAGCCGATCCAGATGGCCTGCGCGAGACTCATATCTTCCATCTTCCAGGTGTGGATGCGGCTTCCGGCTGCGCCGGGACCAGCGGCTTCCGACTTGGAGTTTAAGGCATCGACCAGCCACATCACGATCCCACCAATCAGCAGCGACCAGCCGATAATCAAAATGTTTTCCAGGTGCTTGCCAATCACCTTGGTGAGTAAGAAGGAGGGAATTGCCGTGACCACGAAGGCAACCGTGGTGAGACCGAGGGGATGGGTTAAAGCGGTACGCCTTCCGGTGTCGCCGCGAGGAAACGTCGAAAGGAACCGCTTGATACGACCCCAGAAATAAACGGGCAGGCAGAGGATCGCGCCGAGTTGAATGACGATGGAATACATCTTCCAGTAGCCGTCGGACAGGCTGATGTGCAGCAGCAGTTCGGAGATGCGCAAGTGCGCGGTCGAACTGACGGGGAGGAATTCGGTGAGACCTTCGACAATGCCAAGGATCAGCGACAACAGGTAATCGTTCAATCGTCCTCCGCGAAAAAAGTAAGGAAACAGTATCGCAGAAAAAGTTTAGGTCAGGGCTTGCTGGGACTGTTCCGAGAAGGTGCCAACAGCAGGTTCCTCCCCTTCGCTCCGCTTCGGTCGGAATGACAGCAGTCAAGATTAGTCACTGGCGTTGCCGTAGGTGGGGACGCCTTGCTGGATATAGAAGATGAGCATTTGCGCGCGGGTGGACCAATCGCTTTGCGCGTACTGGGTGACGATCTTTTGCGCCAGCGCCAGGGAACGGTTCTTTGATTCTTCGGATTTTTTCTGGTTGGCCTCGGTTTTGTAGATCTCGATCAGCGCGGAGCGGCGCCAGGCCGCGTCGTACAGCGCTTCGGGCGCGGAGGGGGACTGCTCGTGCTCTTTGGCGTACTTCTCGTACATGTCCGCTTCTTTGTCCGGGCACTTCGAGGCGCTCTGCCAGTCGCCGCAAAGTTTATTTTCGATGAGATGGAAGGCGGCCATGTCAGCCCATTTGGTGCCGGGGAATTTTTTCATGACCAGCTTCATCCACTCTTCGTCGATTTGGCCGCGCATGTAGGACTCTCGCTCGCGGGCGGAAGGACGCGTCAGCACGTCGGATCGGTCCATCTGCCAGCGGATGTCGGCGGCGCGGTAGAGTCCCTCGGCCGCCAGAGGCGAGGTGGGGAACAAATCGTAGACGCGGTAGTAGAGGCGCATGGCGTCCTGGGCGGCATCGCGGCGGCCGCGGCGGCGGCTTGCCTGATCTTCGGAGTCGGCGGCCTCGCCGAAAACGATTTTGTCACCGTTAGGAGTGGTTTGATTTACCAGGGCTTTGCTGGAGACCCATCCGGTAATAGCCTTACCTTCGGATTCGGGATCATCTTCGTCGGCGTCTTTGCTCGGTTCTTTGAGGATGGCTTCCACGTGAGACCAATCGTGACCGGACTCGATGATGATGAGTTCGTGTCCGCGGCCAGCTTCGCCGAGTTTGGCGGCGTCGGTGCTGGGAGAGACGCGGATGGATTCTTCATGGACGAGAGTGCCGCGTTGTGCTTGGGCAGAGGCGAAGGCTGTGGAAAAGACGAGTGCGGCGGCAAGAGTCGCGATAAAACTTGCCGCGTCCCGAAATGGGAACCGGGGCTTCGAGGTGGGTACCCCCCCTCCCCCTGGGTGTATTGGAATCATGATGTTAGCGAGAAAATGAGAAAAAATCCTAGAGCTGCAATAGGTTAGGGGCAAAATCTTGGTAGCAAAGGACTTACGGTCGCGTTGCGGCGCCAATGTCATGGGCTTAATGATTGTTATCAGAATCATCGTTCGGCGGGTTGAAGTCAAGGTCAATTGAACATGCATTGACGGTGCATCTCGGGTGAGACACGTACGGCATTGCAGCGTTCTTCTTCCGCCCCTTCCGGGGCTTGTTGATTTTCTTTGCTCCCACCCTCTGCTTGAACTGTGGGTTGCATTCCTTCGCGCTTCGCGGCTTTGCTCAGGGTAGGCTTTCGCGGCTGGAGTTATTTAGCGATCTACTTGCGGGCGGAGTTCTTGCAGCATCTTGGGTTCGATGTTGCCGCCCGAGATGATGGCGACGTTTAGTTTTGTTTTCGGCAACTCATCGGCGCGGAAGAGGAATCCGGCGGTTGCGACTGCTCCGCTGGGCTCGGCCACCGTGTCGGGATTTGCGGAGAGCAGTTTTAGGGCTTGGTGGATTTCGTCTTCGCTGACGGTGACGATGGCGTCGACGAAACACTGCAGGTGCTCGAAGTTGATGGGGCCAACACTTTGGGTGCGCAGGCCGTCGGCGATGGTGCGCGAAACTCGTTCGGCGGGGAATTGGACGATCTTGCCGGCGCGCAGGCTGGCTTGGGCGTCGGCGGCGAGTTCGGGTTCGACGCCGATCACCTGGATCTCGGGCCTGGTTAGTTTGACTGCGGCAGCGACGCCGCTGATGAGGCCTCCGCCGCCGACGGGCGCGAAGACGGCTTCGACTCCCGGCAAGTCCTCGAGGATCTCGAGGCCGATGGTGCCTTGGCCGGCGATGATCTTTTCGTCGTTGTAGGGAGGCACGATGATGTAGCCATGCTGCGAGGCGAGTTCCTCGGCTTTGAGTTGGCGTTCGGTGCTGCCAGGCCCTACGAGAACGATCTCGGCACCCAAGGCTGCCGTCGCCTCGCGTTTGATGGCGGGGGCGTTGTTGGGCATGACGATGATGGCCTTCACGCCGAGCGCGCGGGCCGCGTAGGCGACACCCTGCGCGTGGTTGCCGCTGGAGTAGGAGATGACGCCACGTTTGCGGTCATCTTCCGACAGGGAAGCGATTTTGTTGTAGGCTCCGCGAAGTTTGAAAGCGCCGATGGGCTGCTGGTTTTCGGGCTTGAGGAAGAGGCGACGGGAGGGGGCGGTGGGATGGAATTCGATGAGGCGCGTGCGGACGGTTATGCCTTGCAGGCGAGACTGAGCCTTCCGGATATCTGCCAGAGTGACGACGTTCATACGTTTTCAATGTACCGATTGTCAGTTTACCCGGAATCTTTGGTTCTCATCTTCTCCCGCGCGGTTCAATTTGTTCGCTGGTCTAAAACGAGGGACGGGCCATAGGTTTTTGCGACTATAGCCTGCCATGACAAGGAGGCAACACGACTGCGTGCACCGATTGACAGCGACTCGAGAATCGCTGGGTCGGAAAAAAGCTGAGACAGGCAGTCGGACATGAGCCGTACTAATTCTTCCTCCGTGCGGTCACCAGTGGGGATTACACGACCACACGTATTATCGACGGTCATGCCGGGACCACCGAGATCGAGGCAGAGCACGGGAAGGCCGAAGCTCATGGCTTCGAGGACCACCAGGCCACCTGAATCGTGGAGACTCGGAAAAAGAAAGAGATTGAACTCGGAGTAAAACTGAATGAGTTCCTCCCTATCCATCCAGGGAATCCAGGTCAAAGATTGCTGAAGACCCAGGCGCTGGGTGAGACGCTTTAGGCGCGATTGATCTGAACCTGAGCCAACGACCGTGAGATGGACATCCTGAATCTGTGAACCGAGGGCGGCCAGCGCTTTCAGGCCCAAGTGAAGGCCTTTCCAGGGCTTTAGTCTTCCCGCAAACAGGAGATTTAGCTTTGCATGTCTCGGCGCTGGAGGAAGCACGGAAGTGTGATCTGCCGACGAGTTGGAACCGCTGGGGCCGATGCCAATCGCCTGCTGAATTCTGCCTTTTGAGCGATAGCGGAACGGGATTTCTCGAAGGGTTTCGCTGGTGGTGACGACAATTTGTGTGGAGTGGGCGTACGTGGCCTTCATCAGAGGACCCCCGGCGAGAAGGGAGTTAGACAAGCGGCGTGGCAAATCCCAAAGACGGCCCCTCAGTCCGAGACCTCTGCGCAGTTTTTTCGGGGTGTCTTCGCCTCCTCCCACGGGGCCAAAAATCAAGGGAACGCCGAGTTTCCACATGTAAGTCGGAAAACGAAAATTAGCTAGGGTGATGTGCTGGACCATATCAAACCGTTCCTTGGCGTGAACTTGCACGGCCAGGTTCGCCGCGGCGGATTGCCAGAGCAGGTAATAGACGTAGCTGCCGAACGGGAACTTGAAGAAGGCTTGAATGGTCGGAGACAGATCGTGAAATAGAAATTGAAGATTTGGGGTGGAATCCGATGCGCGCGCCATTTCGATAGCGTTTCGGTTGATGGCTCGGGTTATGACGAAAACTTGATGTCCGCGCGCGGCAATCTCCCGCGCCCAATTCCACCCAATGGCGCTCTCGGAGCCCTCACTGGGAAGACAGTAGTAAGCCGACAGAAGAACCTTCATGGGTGCCTTCTTTCCGGGTGGCTCAATCGTGATGCTTTGTAAAGGGGTGGGATTCCCTCCCGTTAGGACGTTGCGCCGCGAGGTATGCGAAGAGGCTGGCGGCATCCTTTCGCCGAGATGACTCGGCAACTCAAATCTCCAGGATCACCGGCATGATCAGCGGGCGTTTCTGGGTTTGCTTGGAGATATAGCGCTTCAAGTCGGCACGGATTTTTTCTTTGATCACGCCGTAGTCGGCTTTTTCTTCTTCGCTGGAATGGGCTAGCGTGTCTTCAACCATGCGCTTGGCGCCTTCCATGAAGCCGTCTTCGCCTACGTTGAAGCCTCGGGTCACGATCTCGGGTGCGGTTTCGACTCTTCCGGTGAGCTTGTTGATGGCGATGATGGGGAGGACGATGCCGTCTTCGCTGAGGTGGCGGCGGTCTTTGATAATTAAATCCTCAACCACATCCGTTCGCGAGCCCGAGTCGATGCAGACACGGCCCACGTTGACGCGCCCGGTTTTGCGCGCGCCGAGTTCGTCGAATTCGAGAACATCACCGCTCTCGATGAGCATGACTTTGCCTACGGAACCGTGCATGGCGCCGGCCATTTCAGCGTGCAACTTTAACTGGCGGTATTCGCCGTGGATGGGAATGAAATAACGCGGCTTGACCAGGTTGATGATGAGCTTGAGTTCTTCCTGGCTGGCGTGGCCGCTGACGTGGACGGGCGGCGAGCTTCCGTCTTCGTAGATGACGTGGGCCTCGCGGCGGAAGAGGTGGTCGATCATCCGGTAAATGGTTTTCTCGTTGCCGGGGATGATGCGCGAGGAGAGGACGACGGTGTCTCCCTTTTCGATTTTGGCGTGCTTGTGGTTGTCGACGGCGGCGCGGGAGAGCGCGGACATGGGCTCGCCCTGCGTGCCGCTGATGAGGACGCAGACTTTTTCCGGGGGGAAATTTTTCATCTCGCCGGGATTGATGACGAGGCCGTCGGGGATTTCGATGTAGCCGAGGTCTTCGGCGATCTCGGCGGAGTTGTTCATGGAGCGGCCCAGGAAGGCGATTTTGCGGCCGTGCTGGTGGGCGAGTTCGACGGTCAGATTGATGCGGTGAATGGACGAAGAGAAGCAGGAAATGAAGAGACGGCGTTTGGTGTGGGCGAAAATTTCGTCGAACTTCCTTCGTACGGCTCGCTCGCTGGGGGTGTATCCCTTGCGCTCGACGTTAGTCGAGTCCTGAAACAGCGCGAGGACGCCAGCCTTGCCGTACTCGGCGAAGGTGTGAAGATCGAAGAGTTTGTTGTCGGTGGGTGTGGGATCGACTTTAAAGTCGCCGGTGTGGATGATGACGCCGAGCGGAGTATGGATGGCGAGGGACACGCAGTCGACCAAGCTGTGGGTCACGTGGATGGGATGGATGGTGAAGATTCCGGCCTTGAAGCGCTCGTTGGGGCGCATTTCGCGCAGGTCGGCGTCGTCGAGCAGACCGTGCTCGTCAAGTTTGTCTTCGACGTAGGCGAGCGTGAACTCGGTGCCCCACACGGGGACTTTGAGTTCGGAGAGCATCCAGGGGAGGGCGCCGATGTGGTCTTCGTGGCCGTGGGTGAGGATGATTCCGCGGATGCGCTGGCGGTTCTCGATGAGATAGGAAATGTCGGGGACTACGATGTCGACGCCGAGAAGTTCGGCTTCAGGGAACATGAGTCCGGCGTCGATGACGATGATGTCGTCGCCCCAGCGGACGGCCATGCAGTTCATACCGAACTCGCCCAGGCCCCCGAGGGGGACAATCTGCAATTTTCCAGGTGGCATTGAGTAAAGATGATGCTAGCACAGCGAGTCGCGTAGCGTACCGACGGCGAGAGAACAAACACGAACTGCGGTGCGGATTTTCGGCATCCAAGATCAGGGCCAGTGATCAGTGGCCAGTGGCTGAGAACTGAGAACTGAGTTTTCGCCGATGGCTTTCTCGGTCTGCGTGCGATAAGGTTGAAGGGATGGGTGAGCAGGGAAAATCGTGGCTTCGGCGGCGGGTTGAGTCGGGGATGGTGGGAGGGTTGACGCGCGCGTATTCGACGGTGCGCGTGGATCCGGAAAAATTCTTGTTGCAATTGCGTGCGGGGTATCGGATGCCGATCAGCGGATATCACGGCGTGTATTCGCTGGAGATCGGGGAGATCGATGTTGTGGCCGACTCGGTGATCCGCGCCGGGATGAAGATCGCGGCGGTCGAGGGAGCGGGATTTGGGTTAGGCGGGTTGATCACGATCGTTCCGGATCTGGGGATTCTTTCCGCGATCACGATGCGGACGATTCAAAAGTTGAGCCTGATCTACGGATTTCAGTTCAACACCGACGATGAGATCGCAGAACTCTGGGTGGCCGCGGCCAGCGCGGCCGGAGTCGACATCAGCCGCGAACTTCTGGAGAAAGAAGTCGTCAACAAATTTGTACCGCGTGTCATCCAAAGAATTGCGGCGAAGGCCAGCGCGGAAGTGGTGGAGAAGTGGGCGGGGCGGGTGATTCCGCTGGCCAGTTCGGCGATCGGCGCGGGACTGAATTACTGGTTCGTGCGAGCCTGGGGCCAACGCGCCAAGCTGCATTTCCGCGAGCGGCATCTGTTGTTGCGGCAGCGGGCGCAGCAGGCGGCGTGGGACGCGCAGAGTCAAGCGAGTCTGCCAGCAAGTGGGCATTAAGTGCGTTCGATCTCCGCGACGCTGTTCTTCTCCGATCAGTGTGATTAAATAATCAGAGATGCCTATCTTTTCCTGCGCAGCCATTCTTTTTGATTTGGACGGAGTTCTTGTCGACTCGACTCGCGCGGTGGACCGCGAGTGGCGTGAGTGGGCGCGGCGGAAGGGCGTGAATGGCGATGCGGTGATGGCGATTGCCCATGGTGTGCGCACGGTTGAGGTGATCCGGCGCGTGGCGCCGCATCTCGATGCTGAGTCGGAGGCGAGGAAGATCGAGAAACACGAGGCTCACGACAAGGAAGGCGTGTGCGTGATGCCGGGCGCGGCGGCGCTGGTGCGCGCGATTCCTGGGGGAAGGTGGGGCGTGGTGACGTCGGGGACGCGGCTGCTGGCGAGCGCACGCTTGCGCTTCTGTGGATTGCCGGTACCGAAAGTTCTGGTGACGGCGGACGATGTGGCGCAAGGGAAGCCGCATCCAGAGCCGTATTTGAAGGGGGCGGAGCGGCTGGGATTTAGGCCTGCCGATTGCCTGGTGATCGAGGACGCACCCGCGGGGATTCAGTCGGCGCGCGCGGGCGGGATGAAGGTGATTGGGATTGCGAGCACGTATGCAGCGTCGAAGTTAGGGGAGGCCGATGCGGTGGTGGCAGAGCTCGCGCAGATTCAGGTGGGGCGCGATGGGGCCGCGAAACTCAGTATCAGCATTGTGTCCGCCAACGCAGATTCCTCTCTCGTCTCGCCTCGCTAGGCGCGCGGCTCCGCCTGCGTTCGGAATGACAAAACTCTGGGTTCAGCCAAATTCACCGCAGCCACTCTTCCAACTCGATGCCACGGTCGGTTTTGTCGTCGCGGTACTTCACGATGACCGGGGTGTAGAGCGCGAGATTCCATTCCGCGGCGGCGCCTTTTTTCACGGCGCGCGAGCCGGGGACAACCACGGCATTTTCCGGGACCTCAAGCGGCGCGTCGGCAGTGGCGCGGTAGATCTCGCCACGGACGAGATCGTAGAGCGGCGTTGAGCGGGTCAGGATCGTTCCTGCCCCGAGCACGGCACGGGCGCGCACCAGAGTGCCTTCGTAAATTCCGCAATTGCCGCCGACCAGAACGTCATCTTCGATGATGACAGGGGCGGCGTTGATGGGCTCGAGAACTCCGCCGACCTGTGCAGCGGCGCTCAGGTGTACGCGCTTGCCGATCTGGGCGCAGGAGCCTACCAGGGCGTGAGAGTCGATCATGGTGCCTTCGTCGACGTAGGCGCCAACATTGATGAACATGGGCGGCATGCAGATGACCGAAGGGGCGACGTAGGCTCCGGTGCGCACCGACGAGCCGCCGGGCACGACGCGCACGCGATCGGCGATGGTGAATTGACGGGCGGGGAAGGTATCTTTGTCGATGAAGGAGAGGCCGGCGGTCATGTCGGCGATTTCGCCGAGGCGAAATCCCAGCAGGATGCCTTGTTTGACCCAGGGGTTGACGGTCCAGTGGCCGTCGAGTTTTTCGGCGGCGCGGATTTTGCCTTGCGTGAGTTGGTCGCGGAATTCGAGGAAGGTGCGGCGCGCGTCAGGGTGGTGCTCGACTTCGCCGAGAGAGGCGAGTCGCTCGATGGAGGATTTCAGGGAGGACATGCGGGGAAAGTATAAAGGAAATGCAGAAGTCAGAATGCAGAAAGGGAGGCGTGATCTTACCTGCTGCATTCTTACTTCTTACTTCTTACTTCTTACTTCACACGCACTTGCACTCGCTGCGGATCAGGACGCCGGTCATGGCGTGGGCGGTCTCGCGAGCTTCGGTTAAGGTGGCATAGGGGCCGTGCCAGCGGGCGTGGTTCACATCGTGGCCGGCGGGGCGACCTTTGCCGTGGCTGCATTGCCCGCAGGTTCCGCGGTGCAGGACGATCTTGCGCGGTCCGGCGGCCCAGTTCTCGTAGATGAAAAATTCTGGGGCTTCCGCCGCGGGAGCGGCGGGCTTGGTGATTAATCCGACTTCGGTGGCGATCTTCTGCAGGCGGGAGCGCGTGTCGCGGCGCATGGGCAACAGAGGCAGGCGGTAGACTTCTTCGATCTTGCCCATCATCGCGAGGACCGCCTTTACGGGCAGGGGGCTCGATTCGATGAAGTTGGCCTGCATCAGCGGGAGATATTTGCGATGCAAGGTACGGGCGGTGGCCCAGTCGTTCGAGAGCGCTGCGCGGGTGAGTGACGCCATTTCGTGCGGAATTTCATTGGAGGCGACGGAGATGATGCCGACGCCTCCGAGGGCGATGACGGGAAGCGTGACTGCGTCGTCACCGGAGAAGACCAGGAATGTTTCGGGGACGGCGTTGATGGCCTCGGCAATCTGGGTCATGTTGCCGCTGGCTTCTTTCACGCCGACGATGTTAGGAACCTCGGAGAGGCGCGCCAGGGTGGCGGGTTCGAGGTTGGCGGCAGTGCGGCCGGGGACGTTGTAGAGAATGATGGGCTTGTCGCCGACGGCTTCGGCGATCGCTTTGAAATGGCGATACTGTCCTTCCTGCGTGGGCTTGTTGTAGTAGGGCGAAGCGGTGAGGATGGCGTTGACTCCGGGGCGGGCGGCGATCTCTTTCGCCTTCTCGACTGCGTCGTGAGTGGAGTTGGAAGTGGCGCCGGCGACGATGGGGACGCGTCCGGCTGCGACTTCGATGGTGGTGTCAATCACGTGCAGCCATTCGTCGTGGGTGAGCGTGGGCGTTTCGCCGGTGGTGCCGCAGGGGACAAGAAAATCAATGCCGGATTCGAGCTGCCACGCGATCAGATTGCGCAGGGCAGCGTCGTCGATGGAACCATCCTGATGAAAGGGGGTGACTAGGGCGGTGCCACAGCCGCGGAGTTGCATAGGAATAAGATAGCGCGAATGAGGGGCGAGGGAAACCTCTGCAGTGTTTACATACTGTCGAGCTTCGCTCGACTAGACAGCCGAGGGCTGTCCCCACACAGAATTTTTTACAGGGTGCGCCAGACCTCTTTGAAATCGTAGAAGCCCTTCTTGCCGGTGAGCCATGCGGCGGCGCGGACGGCGCCTTCGGCGAAGCCGCGGCGGGATTTGGCGTCGTGGCAGAGGTAGATGCGGTCCTGTGCGGACTCGAGTACGACTTCGTGCATGCCGACTACCTCGCCCTCGCGGAAGGATGTGATCTCGAGAGCTTCTTGCTGGCCGCTGGCTTCGTGGATTATGCGCTGGAGGTCGATGGCCGTGCCGGACGGGGCGTCTTTCTTGTGCGCGTGGTGGCGCTCGAAAATCTGGCCGGAGTAATCGTGGCGCAGGGCGGCGGCGGCGGTGCGGGCGACGTCTAGGAAGAGATTTACGCCGATCGAGAAATTGGCAGCGTAGAGGAATCCTGTTCCGTGGTGGTTGACGAGGTTGCGGACGTGGTCGATTTCTTTGTACCAGCCGGTGGTGCCGACGACCATATTCTTGCCGGCTTTCACGCAGGCTTCGATGTTGGCGAGGACGCAGTGGGGGGTAGTGAAGTCGATGACGGCGTCGATATTGCGTAGCTTCTCTGGGGTAAGCGCAGCGCTGGACGCGTTTTCTTTTGCGCCCGCAATGACGACGTGATGCTTGCGCTCGGCGGCGACTTCCGCCACCAGAGCTCCGGTTTTGCCGCGGCCTAGGAGGAGGAGTCTCATGGCTGCCGCTTAGATGTTATCGCAACGGCGGAGGTCGCGGTGCATCCGGGTATTTTCTTACGCTCGAAAATCCCCACCCTATCGCAAAGAGCGTGTCTAGTCCCAAGACATGCAAAGAGCGCGATAGGATGGGGCACCCGGCGTGTCCTCTCTTCCTTCTTACGCGAATACTTCGGGGTCTAGTTCGGAGAAGAATGTTTTGTGGAGGCGCTGGATTACGTCGGGGACTTCGTCTTCTTCGATCACGAACGTCAGGTTGATTTCGGAGGCGCCTTGCGAGATCATGCGAATTTTTTTGTCGGCGAGTTCGCCGAAAACCAAGGCGGCAATGCCGGGCGTGTTGCGCAGGTTCTCGCCGACCAGGCAGACAATGGCTTTGCGGCCTTCGTATTTTACGTCGGCCAGCTTGGCGAGATCGGCGGCCAGCGCGGGAATGGCCTGATTGGAGTCGACCGTGAGAGAGACGCTGACTTCGGAAGTCGAGACTACGTCGATGGAAACTTTGTGACGGTCGAAGGCCTCGAAGATCGAGCGCAAGAAACCGTGGGCCAGGAGCATGCGGGGAGCGGCCACGTCGACGATGGTGATGCGCTTTTTAGCGGCGATGGCTTTGAAAATATTTTTGCCTTGCGGGGCGCGCGTGGTGATGCGGGTGCCTTCGCAGGAGGGATTGCGCGAGTTCAGCACGTAGACGGGAATATTTTTCTGGATGGCCGGCAGCACAGTCGCCGGGTGCAGGACCTTCGCGCCGAAGTAGGCGAGTTCGGCGGCCTCGTCGAAGCTGATGACTTTGATGCGGCGGGCTTCGGGGCAGATTCGGGGATCGGTGGTGAGAATGCCGTCGACGTCGGTCCAGATTTCGATGCGGTCGGCGCCTAATCCGGCGCCGATGATTGCGGCGGAAAAATCGGAGCCGCCTCGTCCGATCGTTGTTGTGATGCCGGCGCGATTCGCTCCGATAAAGCCTCCCATCACTGGTACCTGGCTGGCGCTCAGCAGGGGCTGAACCTTTTCCTGCAGGCGGGTGTTGGTTTCCTCGTAGTGCGGGACCGCTTGCATGTAGGTGCTGTCGGTGACCAGGATGTCGCGGGAGTCGACGTGGGCGCCGTTGAGGCCGCGTGCGGTGAAGGCAGCGGCGACGATTTTGCTGGAGAGCATTTCGCCGAAGGCGGCGACGTGGTCGGTGGTGCGGGGCGTGATTTCGCCGACGGCGGAGATGCCGCGCAGGAGTTCGTCGAGCGACTCGAAATCGGTGCCCAGTTCGGAATGGAATTCGGTAAAGCGCGCGGTGCCCAGCAGTTCGCTGGCGGTGTTGTAGTGGCGCTCCTGGAGCGAGCGGCAGAGTTTGAGGGCGGCCTTGCGCTCGCCGGCGCCGGCGGCCTTCGCCATAGTCAGGAGCGTGTCGGTGACTTTGGCCATGGCGCTGACCACAACTACCGGGTTTTGCGGCAGGCGCCCCTCGACAATCGAGGCGACGCGGTCGATGGCTTTGGCGTCTTCGACGGAAGTGCCGCCGAACTTCATCACGATCATGGGCGGGACTTCCTGGAGAGAGTGTTTACAGGGAAATGCCGCGGATCGGAACTTCGAGGTGCGCGGGCGGGCCGCCGCCGAGACGGCGGCGCTACATTTAAGGCGCCGCGACTCTTCATTTCGCGTATTCCTTGCCTAGGTAGCCTTTGGCTTTTAGGAGTTCGGCGTTGAGGACGGCGGCGCCCGCGGCTCCGCGGATGGTGTTGTGGGAGAGCACGGTGAATTTCCAGTCGAGCACGCCGCAGGGGCGGAGACGTCCGACGGCGGTGGTCATGCCGCCACCCATGTCGACGTCGAAACGAGGCTGGGGACGATCCGTGGCTTCGAGGTAGATGACGGGGCGTTCGGGGGCGCTCGGCAATTTCAATTGCTGGGGCTCGCTGCGATAGCTATTCCAAGCAGCGATGATTTCCTGAGCCTTCGCTTTCGTCTTCAGGCGGATGGAAACTGATTCGGTGTGGCCGTCTTCCACGGCGACGCGGTTGCATTGCGCGCTCATGGCGAATGCGCCGGGAATTACTTTGGAGCCGTTGAGATGACCGAGAAGCTTCTTCGTTTCTTCCTCCATTTTTTCTTCTTCGTTGCGGATGAAGGGGATCACATTGCCGAGGATGTCGAGCGAGGCCACGCCGGGATATCCGGCGCCGCTGACGGCCTGCATGGTCACGGCCATCACGGTTTCGAGACCAAACTCCTGGTGCAGGGGCGCCAGGGCCAGCACGAGACCGATCGCCGAACAGTTGGGATTGGTGACGACATAGCCGCCGGATTTTTTGCGCCAAGCTTGTTCGTCGATGAGCTTGATATGTCCGGCGTTGACTTCGGGAATCACGAGCGGGACGTCTTGCTGCATGCGCAGTGCGCTGGAGTTGGAGACCACGGCGCAGCCGGCATCGGCAAAGCGGGGCTCGAGTTCCGCGGCAATGGAAGAGTCGAGGGCGGCAAAAATAATTTTCGGCGCGCCTTCGGGAGTGGCCGGCGAGATCGTCATGGCTGCCACTGCGGGCGGGATTGGCGTTTTGAGGCGCCAGCGCGCGGCTTCGGCATAGACCTTGCCTTCGGAACGGTCGGAGGCGGCCAGCCAGGCCACTTCGAACCACGGGTGGTGCTCCAGCATCTGGATGAATCTTTGTCCGACGACGCCGGTGGCGCCGAGGATCCCGATAGGAATTTTGCGGTTCATAGAATACTTGGAATTCTATAACAGTCGAGGGAAAGCAGATTCCTCCACCCCTCGCATTCGCTCGGGGGTCGGAATGACAAGCGTGTTTTCTTGCTTCCAACGCGAGCATGGGTGTCCATAGGTAACGAGACCAAGACCCCTTTGGTCCGGCTTTAGGTCTGTTTCGACCAGTCTGGATTCGGGACTGCAGAAATGCTGTCACCTGCCGATAGGAGAATCTGGAGGGATTCACATGCCGGAGCTACGCCAGAACTTTTTCACCAAGGAATGGGTCATCATTGCCACCGAACGGGCCAAGCGGCCTGAAGAGTTGGCCACGGATCGCTCGGCGCAGCCGGTGCCGGCGTTTGTGGAAAGCTGCCCATTTTGTCCGGGCAATGAAAGCAAGACGCCGCCGGAAGTGCTACGGTACCCCGCCAATAGCGAGCCCTGGGCGGTACGGGTGATTCCCAACAAGTTCGCCGCGTTGTCGAGCGAGGCTCAGCCAACGCGCAGCCTGCAGCACTTGCGGCGGCGCATTGATGGATTTGGCTTTCACGAAGTCATCATCGACAGTCCGGACCACGCGCGCTGCATGGCTAAGCTGCCGGATGAGCATGTGGCCAGCATTCTGCGTGTGTATAAACAACGGTACCAGGCGCTCAGCACCGATCATCGCGTGAACCACATCACGATCTTCAAGAATCATGGAACGGACGCGGGCGCGAGCCTGCAGCATCCGCATTCGCAGCTGATTGCGACGCCGATGATCCCGAGCCAGGTACGGCACCGTTTGTTCGAGGCGCTGCGCCACTATGACGACGTCGGGGAATGCATGTTCTGCCACATGGTGGAGCGTGAGGTGGAAGATCAGACGCGCATCGTGCTCAAAAGCGAGCGCTTTGTGGCCATGGAAGTGTTTGCCTCCGCCACGCCCTTTGCCACGCACATTTTTCCGCTGCGCCACATGGCCAGCTTCGGCGACATCTCTGAAATGGAGGTGAACGACCTGGCGCGCGTTCTACGGACTCTGCTGGCGAAGATTTATGTGGGGCTGGAAAATCCTGACTTGAATTTCACGGTGCGAAGTGGGCCAGCGGAATATGCCGGGGCACGGCACTTTCACTGGTATGTCAGCGTGATCCCGCGGTTGACGCGCGTGGCGGGGTTTGAACTGGGGTCGGGAATGTTCATCAACACGGTTCTGCCGGAAGCGGCGGCGGAATTTTTGCGGAAAATCGCGGTGGACAAGGTGGCCGGAGCCGGGGCGGGCCAGTAGGAAGTAACTGGCGCGTGGAACGATGTCCGGTGCGCCTCGAACCCGTAGGTTTGTGTCGGAACTCTTCTTGCGCCCCATCCGGGGCTTGCGCGTTTTCCGATTGCCACCCACGGCTTGCGCCGCGGGCTGCATTCTTTTGCCGCTGCGCGGCGGAAGCGCGGTGCGCCTAACGGCGAGTGCGGCTACGGACGATGGGTCTCTTGCGCGCGGAAGGGATATTCGGAGAGGGGACCGAACTTTTTCTTTTCGGCATAGAGGCGCCAGCGGCGGAAAACGATGCGCAGAGCCGCCATCACGGGAATGGAAAGATAGACGCCCAGGATGCCGGCGACCTCGCCTCCGGCCATGACGCCGAAGATGGCGGCCAAAGGATGCAGTTCCATGCTCTCGCCCATGATGCGAGGAGAAGAAACGTAATCCTGCAGCAAGCGCCAGATCCCGAGAAAGATGATCAGGATCAGCCAGTGTTTGTAACTTAGCAGAAGCGCCACGCTCACGATGACCAGGGCTGCGGCGAGCGGGCCGACCACGGGAATGAATTCCAGGAGTCCGCCCAAGGTGCCGAGAACTAACGCGTAGGGAACTCCCATGATGCCGAGAAACGCGGAGTACATGACCAGAGTCAGCGCGGCCAAAGTCAGTTGGGCGCGAATGAAATGGGCGAGCATCTGGTTGAGATCGTTGAGCACGTTCTCCAGAAACTCCCGCTGCGGACGAGACTGGATAGCGGAGAGCAGGAAGTCGCTGAAGGAGCGGCCATCCTTCAGGAAGAAGATGGACAAGAGCGGGACCACGACGAACAGCCAGGCTTGCTTGGCGACGTCGGCGACGCGCAAGCCGATACGCTGCGCCAGTTGGGTGATCTCGTCGCTATGGCTGACCAGGAAGGACTGCACGACATCCGTGCTTGTTTTGCTCCAGCCATGCTCTAGGCCGAGTTGCTTCGCGACTTCGCCGGAGCTGAGTTGGGATAGCAGGTCGGGCAGCGCTTTTCCCAGCCGGGCGCCCTCGTGGGTCACCTTGGGGCCGACCACGACAAAGAACACCACGACCAGAGCGAGCAGCAGTGCGTAGATCGCGGCGATGGCACGTACGCGGCCGCGCAGCAAGCTTTCGAGGCGATTCACCAGCGGGCTCATCAGGTAGGCAAAGAAGATGGCGAACAGAAAGGCAATCAGAGTGGCGCGGGCCACATAGAGAAAGCCCAGGGCCAGCGCAAACAGCAGCACTGTGACCAGAACCCGTGCCGTACGTGAGTCAGCCAGCAGCAATAAGTTTTCCAGGGCGATCTCGATTCTGCCGCCGGGGAGGCACAGCTTTAGTCCCGGACCACTTCCGTATTATCGGCAGGAATCGCCACTCGCATGAGCTTGAACTGGTCGTGATCGTCCACCCAAAGAACCCAGTCAAAATCTTCTCCGGTCAGGTTGAGGCGCAGCAGTTCGCGCTCGGCGCCGCGGACCGTGATTTTTTCTTTGCCTATGAGTTCCATGCGAACGCTGATCGAAGTATGGTCCTGGGGCACAAGCGCGCCGAACTGCGCGGCGCCTTGCTGGCATTTCAGGTTTCCGCCCTCCGGCTTGCAAGCGGCACCAAGGTAGCGCCAGGCGAGCACTTCGCGGTGCACAAAGAAATTGTTATCAAGAATCGCGGTGGTGCTGGGCATCAGGAAGGGCTGTTCGGCGGGCTTGCCGTTGGCGGCGGAGGTCATTCTCTCCATCAGGAAATCGTTATTTGGAAACACGGTCAGGGAACCGCCGGAGGCCTGGCTCCATTCATAGCGAAGCAGTTCGCCGTTGGAGGTCATATCCAGTTCCGACTTCTGATTGGCGGAATCGGGTCCGGCGGTTTCTTTGAGCTGGGACTTGATCATGCTGGCGCCACTTTGCTGCTCGATCTTGAAGGTCTCGGTGGCGACTCGCTGGCCTTTTATGAAGACGCCGAACGAACCGGAGTCGACGGTCTGCAAGGGCGCGGGTTTGGACTTATCTTTCTTGTCGGCCGCGTTTGCGGCGGGGAAGGCGGCCAGGGAAGACGCCAATATAATGGCCGCGGCACGGCGCATTCGGGTTTCAAACTTCACTCGACTTCTCCTTGTTCCGTGCGCATCGCGATCATTTTCAGACCGAGCGTTTCTGCAATTTCGGCTGCGATCGTTTCCACCGTGCGGTTTCCCGTTTGAATCTGCAGCGACGCCCCTGAGTAGCCTGTGCGCCGAGTCTCGTAGAGCTTGCGAAACTCCTCGAGACTGCGAAGCAAGGGACGTTCTGCCCCGCTCCGGCCGGCCTGAGCGCAGCAGCGCTGCCATAATTCTTCCACCGGAGCGTCCAGGAAAACCGTGGGCAGGCTGGACGCCCGTAGCAGGGCCGCGTTTTCTTTCTGCACGAAGGCGCCGCCGCCCAAGGCTACGATTCTGGCGCCTCCGGCGCGTAGTTCCCGAAGCACGTGTTGCAAGGCTGCGTGTTCGGCTCGACGGAACTCGGACTCTCCCGAATCACGGAAAATTTCCGCTACTTTATGCCCTTCCCGCGCCTCGATGCGGTCGTCGAGATCTTCAAAGAGCCAATTCAGCCGCTGCCCGAGAGCGCGGCCCACACTGCTTTTCCCGGCTCCCATGAAACCGACCAAAAAAACAGCGTTGACTGGAAGACTGCGGGCCACGGCGGACGACGGTTGGGGCCGCACACGGGTGCGGGGCGTCGCATTCACCGTTTTGCCAGAACCCTTTTTCAAAAAATCAGCTTCTAGCCGCTAGCTCCCAGACCGCGTACGTGGACAGAGTGACGTTGCCAGCAACGCCTCCACGGCCAGAAGCTAGAATCTCGATTACTGTGATTTCGCGGTGCGTTTACTGAGGTGGATTTTACCACTGAAGCTGCGCAGTACCACGGTGGATGAGACTGCGGCTCGGCCCATGGTACCCCAGAAGGCACTGCCCTCTTTTACGACGAACCAAGTGTGGGTCCTGGGTTGGAGAGGGATGTCGTCATGGACTTCACCGCGTACGGAGCGGGCGCTGACATCGGCCGAAGTAGTTTCCGGCACCGTGGCTTCGATGTTGCCGCTGTGGCTAGTCAGGCGGTACTCGCCGCGGTCGCCGAAGTCGCCAATGTAGTTGATGCTCCCGCTAGTCGAAATCACCTGCACCAGAGGTCCGGTGACGCCGTTGAGGGTGACTTCGCCGCTCAAGGAGTCAACTTCCACATGGCCGTCCTGCACATTGGTGAGGGTGACAGGACCATTCAGGGTTTTCACGTGGACGTGGGCACCAGTGATGTCGCGGATTTCGACGGTCGCGGCGGCGCCTTCCAGAGTTACATCGCCGTGAAGTCTTTCGGCGCGCAGAGGACCGGTGCTGGAGTGCAGGGTGATGCTGGCGTCGGCGGGGACGAGGATTTCGTAATCTACGCGCCCGGATTGCGCATCCGCGCCCGGCAGCAGGTGGGACTGGACGTCGACTCGATTGCCGACCAGATTTTTGTCGATTTCGACTTTATCGGAATAGAGCAGGGCGTCAATTACGATGACGTTGCCCGTCGAGGGTTTGACCGAGATCGAGCCATAGGGATTGTTGACGGAAACTCCGGCCTTGGGACCTACGTTAAAGCGATATTCCTTGTGGGTTTCGGCGACCAGCGTCCCGGCCAGCATCGCGCCGATTGCGACCATTTGGATTGCGCGCCCGCTCATTCAATCTCCCCCGAATGCCCCTGTGGGTCCGCGCAGCGCAAGCGCTGGCGGTCAAGAATTGCGTACATTATGGCAGAGAACGATCCATCGCTAACTCGAAAAGCATGGCTTTCTGCTGATAGGCCTCCATCAGCGAGCGGCGAGCTTCGTCGTCGTTCGGGTTGTTGGCGACCACGCTTTTCGCATCCTGAATGTACTCGTTGACGCGGCGAAGATTGTCCTGGTACTGAGCCTTGATGGCCGGCGACTGTTGGGCCACTTCCAGCAGCAAGTCGTCGTCGTTCAGGCCGGCAATCTCCAAATCGGAAACAGCAGCAGCCGGCGCTGTGTTGCGGGCGAGTTCGTGGGACAGGGAGTGCTGTCGCACATATAGGCCCACACTAATGAGCAAGGCTGCGGCTGCGGGGACCATCCATCGCGCCCAGCCCCAGCGACTACTCAGCGAAGGCAGCAGGGAGCGGTTCGCAGGCTGGGGGCGAATCACGCCCTCCTGCCGCAGTGCAGTTTCGATGGACTTCCAAACGCGGGGACTGGGTTCGTCGCCCGCCCGCAGTTCAACCGCCGTGGAGGCGATGAGCATCAATTCGGTAACCAAAGCTGAGCACTCCGGGCAGGTCTTCAGATGATTCCGCTGTTCGGTGCTTCTGCCGTCCTCGATCTCCGCCAGGCTCGCCTGTAACTCAACGCAATTCATACCGCTCTCCCCCAAGCCTCTGTCGAATCAGTGTACCGCCAATTTCAAATCAGCTTGCGGCTCAGCCAAGTTACTGTCCAGTCTGTGCTGGTTCGGTAACGTACCAACTTAGATGCCTTTACTGCTTCCGGCGCGCTGCTCAAGAAGCCTTTTCGGCTCGCTTCATTTTGAGCAGATCGCGCAGTTTCATGCGCGCTTTATGCAACTGCGACTTGCTGTTGCCGATGGAGCAACCCACGATCGTCGCGATCTCATTATGTTCGTAACCTTCAACGTCGTGAAGAACAAAAATCGTGCGGTAGCCGGGAGGGAGGTTATCGACTGCTTTCTGCAACTGCAGCCGGTCGATCGATCCGGCCAACGCCAAATCTTCTGCCCCGAAATCTTTCTTCGGCGTATCTTCTTCGCCGACCTGGGTGGTCTCCTCGAGCGAAACCAGCGGAAGGCTCTTTCTTCGCAGGTGCATCAGCACCACGTTGACGGACAGGCGATGCAGCCAAGTTGAAAATGCCGACTCGCCGCGAAACGTCCCAATCTTACGGTAGAGCTGCAGGAACGCTTCCTGGGTCAGATCCTCCGCTTCGGCAGTGTTCGCCGTCATGCGCAGGCAGAGCGAATATACCCGCCGCTTATGCTTATCGTAGAGAGCCTGGAACGCTTGGGCGTCCCCTTGCTTGGCCTTTTCGATGAGTTCGGCTTCGTTCGAGTCGTTGCCCTGCCGCTGTATTGGGTCGGTCAAGTTCCCTTTTCCGGCCGCACCCCGTGAGATGCAGCTAACTATCTTTGCGTTGTATGGCTTGCGGGCCGTTTGCGGTGGAACTAAAGTAATGTCTGTATTCAGAATATCAGAGCAATTCTACCGATCTTGGGATTCTACGATTGAATGCGCCGCCTCCGGAAATCCTTTGCTTGCTCAGGGTTGAACAGTTCTGCTGTCGGAGCTATAAACCCGATTCCAGATTTAGAGTCGCGATCTTCAGAAATTGGTAAATTTGCTAAGGCTAAGATGTCACTTTATAAGCGGTTGTAATGGTCTCCAATCCGTGGCCATGAGGGCCTAACTCGCGCTGACGGAGCAGGAACGCGAAGGTCAAGCCTGAGAATCCCAAAATCGAGAAGATCCACATGCCGAGGTTGTAGCCGCCGGGATGAGCTGGGCCGGCGTGGCTGTAATCGTTGGCCCAGCCGACCATGAGGTTGAAACCAGCCAAGCCTATGTTTTGGATCATGGTCATCAGCCCGTAGGCCGTTCCGAGCTTCGACTGATCGACGAGATAAGCTACCGACGGCCACATGACCGCCGGAATGAGCGAGAACGCGATCCCCATCATCGCCATCGTGAGCAACAGAATGGGAGGCAGATGATGCGCGACAAACGAGAAGTGTCCATCGGCCGAAGAAGGCAAGTAGACCGTGACGTAGCTTGCCGACCGCACATACGCCATCATCAAGTAAACCGGAATTAACAGGAGTGATCCCAACATCATCAGCAGCGCTCGCTTGCCCAGTCTATCGACGAACAGCCCGAAGATCGGCGTGCCGAACATGGTGAAAAGCGTCAGCATACCCACCAGGTCGCCCCCCGCTTCGCGGGTGACGTGATGCGCGTCCATGAAGAACTTGTAGGCGAAAGTTTCGAAGGGAAAAATAGCTGAATAGAACGTGATGCACAGCAGCACGATGTACCAGTACGACAGTCCGAAGGCTTTGATGTCTTTAAAGACGACCTTGTCGGTCGCCCCGGCGGGCCCGACTTGGTACCGCTTCTCGGCGTAAACCTCCAGCGCCCAATAAATGACAGCTCCTATAATGCAGAGGGCGCCGAAGCCAACTGAAATGAGCAGCGGACTGCGCCAGTAGTTATAGGCAAATCCCGCCCATGATGGGGATTGCTGCGCCATCAGCGATCCCGCCCGCGAGATCATAAGATTAATGCCGAAGGCGAAACTCAGTTCCTTGCCGCGGAACCATTTTGCGACGGCGGTCGTCACGGCGACGATCAGCGATTCAGCTCCCAGGCCGAAAATCAACCTACCGGCGGCCATTACGCTCAACATAGGCGACAACGTTGTGACCACTGATCCGAGAAAGCACAGCGTACCGAAAATGAAAATGGCCTTCCGGGTGCCGATGCGGTCCACGACATAGCCACCGATCAGTACCATGAAAACGTTTGGAATGCTGTAAATCGCCTGCAGCAGTCCTATGTTGGAGTCGGAGAAACCAAGTTGCTTGGTCAGCAAATCTGCGATCGGCGCGATGCAGTCATAGACGTAGTAATTCCCGAACATTGTCAGACTGACAAAGATCAACACCAGCCAGCGGAATGGACGGCTGGGCTCAGGACGGACGGTTTCGTGCATCAGCACTCTTTTCCGAGCAGATTCAACTCTTGGGATTCACGAGCAGAGAAGATTAGCAGAATGCAGCTTCTAGCTCCTAGCTTCTAGCGGCCGACGAATCTCAGTGGCCGGATTATGATCGTCAACTCTTGGCCGAAAACCACCACCCTTGGTGGAACTTGGCCACCAGAGCCGCATTTGGCGGCCTGTGCAAATTGGCTGGTCCCTCTCATAACTTGCCAGAAACAAGGAAATTAAAGAATTGGCGTCGGCTGATCGGCATTGGTACTCGGGCTGCACCTGCCGGAACAATGATGTCGGCCCCGGACCGGGATGTTTGTGCTCGAACAGCCGGACGGGGAACACCATCCTAAAGGAGTATCTCCCATGCGTTTGCGGACTGGTTTGTCCTGTGCCTGCCTGCTTGCTCTCGCGGTCTCGATCCTGGGTTGCAACAACACCCTAAACCCCTTGTGCGGCAGTGCCAGGCCGGCGCCGCTTATCGGTTCACTTTCGCCCAGCACAATGACGTTTGCTCAGGTGCAGCAGGGCGCTACGCTCACCGTGAATGGCAGCAACTTTGTTTCGTCGTCTGAAGTGCTTATCAACTCGACGCCGCTAAGCGCGACCGTGGTCAGCGATCAAGTGTTGAAAGTAAAGCTCACGACCGATGTGATATCCGGCCCGGGGCAGGTGAAGGTTATGGTGCAGACTCCGAGCGGCAATTCCGGAAGCGTAGGGTGCACAAGCGGGGGCAACAGCAGCGTACTGATGTTAACCGTCAACTGAGCTGTGGCCGGCAAAAAGATCGATGATCAGGATCAGAAGTCATCTCATCATGAATCGAACCTTGGGGTAAAGCCCGTATCATTTGCGGCTCCGAGCGGCACGGCTGAAGCCGTGCCCTTCCCAAAACCATTCATGAGATGACTTCTAGTGGCCTAGCTTCCGACATAGCGTGCATAAAGACTGCGAGCGACGGCCGTGTCGGTGGTGCCTTTGATGATGGCGCGGCCGTCGGAAAAGAGAGTCATCTCGTAAGGGTCGTGCCAGAATTTCAGGACGAAGTCGTTGTGACGGACTGTGCCGTGAGATTGAAGGCGACGGTCCATCTCGGCGAAGTCGATGGGGCGTTGGCGCTCATGGATTTGCACGGAATTTCTGCCGCATAACGTGATGTGAGGTCGTCCCTCGCCCGCGAGATGGACGAGATCGCGCTCGCCGCAGGCGCGGCAGCCAGGGCGGGGATTGGCGGCGGAGATTTCGGCGTGTTCGTTCGTCCAGACGTCGAAGGAAAGCAGTGTCCGCCGCAGGTGGGGAGCGCTTGGGCCATCGACCAGCAATTTGAGCGCTTCAGTTGCGGCGAGCGATGCTACAAGATTCACTGCCGAATTGAGGATGCCGGAAGTCTCGCAGGTCTCGACCATCCCGCGAGGCGAGTCTGGGAAAAGGCAGGCAAGGCAGGCGGTTTGACCGGGCAGGACATTCAAGGTGACGGCGTAGCTTCCAACCGCGGCGGAATAAATCCAGGGAAGTGAGCGGTCGACGGCGTAGTCGTTGATCAGGTAGCGAGTCTCGAAATTGTCGGTGCCGTCGAGGATAAGCCCCATTCCTTCAAGCAAGGCTTCAATATTTGCGGGAATGAGATCTTCAACCTTCGGTTGAATCACAATCTGAGAGTTGAAGGCGGCTATTTTACGGGCGGCGGCAATGGCCTTGGGAAGGGATTCGGCCGCGTCGTTTTCATCGAAGAGCGACTGGCGCTGCAGGTTGCTGGGCTCGACGTAGTCACGATCGATGATGCGCAGTGTACCCACGCCTGCGCGGGCCAGCAGTCCGGCCAGGGCGGAGCCAGTAGCGCCGCATCCGACGATCGCCACGCGGGCGGTTGCGAGTTTTCGCTGGCCTTCTGCGCCGATGCCACGGAACAGGATCTGGCGCGAATAGCGTTCGTCGATGGAGGAATTCCTCGGCGAAATCCCAATTCGTTCGTTCGATTGCGTTTCGCGTGCCAAAGAGGTCACCAGTGTCAGGCTCTAAAACCTTTATTATAAGTGGCTGGCTTGCTGGTGGATGATCGCCAATGCCGGGCTCGACTTGAACGCGCGGGCCTGAACGATTCGTATAACAATAGCCGGGTGCGTCCCATCGAAATCAAATAGCGCCTGGGCCCAAGGACACTGTTTGCTGAAACGGTACGCGACACTTCTGATTGCGATGATCCTGCTGTGCGTTGCGGTCGTCGCGTCGGAGAATGCGTCGGGGACTGCGGCAGAGGCGGGCGGATCCTCTGCGGTTCCAGCGAACACGTCCCAAGCGAGTTCATCACAATCGAATCCGCCGCAATCGAGTTCAACACAATCGAATGCATCCCAGGCGAAGCCTGAACTAACAGTTGAGCAAGAGCCACAACTGCCGTCCCCGGCTGGGATTTCCGGGTATGAAGGGAAGGTTGTTCAATCCATCCAGATTCCAGGTGTGGGCGAGGGCGATCGCGAGCACATCCTGCAGTTGCTGCCGCAGAAAGCTGGAGAACCTTTGGATCGCGGTCGCGTCAGCGACAGCATTCGTGCGCTGTATGCGACCGGCCGCTTTGCCGACATCCAGGCGGAAGTTACGCCGTCAGGCGAGGGCGTTACACTCACCTTCACCACCACGGCTAACTTTTTTGTAGGCGCGGTCGACGTGGAGGGCGCTCCCGCTCATCCCACTTCCAACCAGATCGTCAACGCCGCGAAGTTGCAGTTGGGAGAACTGTATACGCAGGAGAAGATGGATCGCGCGCTGGAGAACGTTCGGCAACTCATGCAGGAGAACGGTTACTACCGGGCGCGAGTCACGGCCGAAAGCGTGTCGAACGCGGCCACGCGGCAGGTGAACATTCTCTTCCATATCAGTCGGGGGGAACAGGCGCGCGTGGGTGAGGTGAAAGTCACGGGCACATCCGGTATGTCACCGTTAGAAGTGCAGGATATCGCGCACCTGAATCACGGTGACCGGCTTACAGCCGAGCGAGTGAGGGGTTCGCTACAGCGGCTGCGCAAGAAATTCCAGAAGCAACATCGCGCCTTGGCGCAGGCTTCCATTGCCGAGCAACTCTACCATCCAGAAACCAATCGGGTTGACTTTACGTTCCAGCTCGATCCGGGACCGGTGGTAGTGATTTTCGCGCGCGGTTACCACATCAGCCGCGGCGTCTTGAGGAGGGAAATTCCGGTCTACGAAGAGAATGCCGTGGATGATGATCTGTTGAATGAAGGAAAGCGGAACCTGATCGACTACCTGCAGACACGCGGCCACTTCGATGCCAAGGTGGACATCCTGAAGGAAAATGACCCGAAGACCCTGCGGGTGATTTACCAGATCGATCCCGGGACCCTGCATAAGCTGGTGTTGGTGGAGATTACCGGCAACAAGGATTTTCTAGATACCGCGAAGCTGCGATCATACCTGCAGATTCAGCCCGCGAGCCGCTTCCTGAGCCACGGGCGCTATAGCGAAGACCTGCTCAAAAGTGATGTCGCGACTTTGGAAGGGCTGTACCGGTCCAGCGGATTCCGCGAAGTCCAGATTCAAACCAAAGTGGACGATAACTACCAGGGGTCGGAAAACAAGCTGGCGGTTCACATCCACATCGAAGAAGGAGTGCGAACGAGGGTAGGAGAGCTGCAGGTTTTGGGGTCTCAGAAGGTCGCAGCTAATGAACTTCCCGAACTGAGCACGCAGCCGGGCCAGCCTTATTCCGAACAGGATCTGGCGAACGATCGGGAGAGGATTCTGAATTTTTATTTCGATCATGGATTTCCCAATGCCGCGCTTGAGATCAGCAGCAAGCCTTCCGAACGTCAGCCTAATCGCGAAGACGTAACCTACACGATTCAGGAAGGGGAGCGCTTCACGGTAAATCACGTGATGGTCGCCGGAACCGAACATACGCGCGACTACGTGCTGAACCGAGAATTGCAAGTGCACGAAGGCGAAGCGCTGAGCCAGCGGGATCTGCTCAGCACGCAGACTCGGCTTTACGATCTGGGCATCTTTAGCCAGGTGGACACGGCGGTGCAGAACCCGGAGGGAACCGATCCGCAGAAAAATGTTTTAGTGCAGGTGAAGGAGGCCAAGCGTTACACCTTCACTTATGGACTTGGATTGGAGTTCGAGACCGGCCAGCCGGCCGGTACGACAGCACCGCAAGGGGCAACAGGAGTGAGCCCCAGAGTTGAGTTTGACGTGACGCGGCTGAACGTGGGCGGGCGCAACCAGACCTTGACGTTCCAGTCCCATGTGGGAAGCTTGCAACAGCGTGGGCTGATCAGTTACGCCATTCCGAAGCTATTCGACAACGACAAGTTCAAGC
Source organism: uncultured Acidobacteriaceae bacterium (assembly GCA_963707205.1). Classification (GTDB taxonomy): domain Bacteria; phylum Acidobacteriota; class Terriglobia; order Terriglobales; family Acidobacteriaceae; genus Sulfotelmatobacter. The sequence continues at coordinate 68,231 of CAVPQE010000018.1, read as the reverse complement.
TGATCTACACCATTTTCTACGACAACAGTCTGGATGTGGCTACGTTCACTTCGCAGCGGCTGGAGGGGAAGATCGACCTGCGGCAACAGTTCGGAAACTCGGGGCTCGAGGCGGGGACGCGCGCCGGACCCGATTCGATCACATATCGCTGGGATTTCCGTCTGGTGAAGGCCAGCCACTTCGCGAAGGGGTTTAACCCTGGTGAAATTGCGCTGCTCTCTCTTCCGGGCCGTGTGGGCGGTCCAGGTTTCACGTTTATCCACGATAAACGGGACAATCCTCTCGAAAGCACCAAAGGAAGCTATTTCACGCTGGATGCTTTTGCCTCTTCTACTTCCTTCGGTTCGGAAGCCGATTTCGGCCGCGCACTTGGCCAGTATTCCACCTATTACGCGTTCGGAGGAAAAGGGAAAGCGGGACATCAGTACGTGTTTGCCCGTTCGACCAGCATCGGCTTGCAACAGCCCTTCGGAGGCACCAGAGTAGTACCCCCCGGAGCCTGTCCTTTGAACCCGAATACGGGGGAGACGGTGTGCGAGGGAATCACGCTCATTCCGCTGCCCGAGCAATTCTTTGCCGGCGGGGGCAACTCCCACCGCGGATTCGGGTTAAATCAGGCAGGACCTCGCGATCCCGGCTCTGGTTTTCCGGTCGGCGGTACGGCGCTGTTCGTCAACAACCTGGAACTGCGCTTTCCCGAGACCGCTCTGCCCTATTTGGGGGAAGGATTCGGCTTTGCCATTTTTCACGACATGGGAAATGTGTTCACCGCGCCGCACGACATGCTGAAGGGACTGCTGCGCTGGCACCAGCCGTCCACCCAGGCGTGCTTGTCCAGTGGTACAACGACCTCCCGGGACTGTACCGCGTTCAGCAATTCCGGATATGATTACACTTCGCATGCCCTGGGCGTGGGCGTACGATATAAGACTCCGATCGGGCCCTTGCGCTTTGACTTCGGATACAATCTGAATCCGACCGCCTATTTTCAGACTTACACGAATAACAGCACCAATCCACCGACGGTTGTGCTGGAGACGCAGCGCCTTCGTCATTTCAACGTATTCTTCAGCATAGGCCAGCCATTTTGATGGATAGAGTTCGCACCATTACGAACAGGAGAATGACGGCGGTTGTCGTGCTCACCTTGCTGCTGGGTGCGCTCATTCTCCCGGCGGCTGGCTCCGCGGAGGTGATCGACCGCATCATCGCCACCGTCAACGGGCACATTATTCTGCAGAGCGACTGGGACGAAGCGCTGCGCTACGAGGCACTGCTCAACGGGCGCGCGCTCAACCAGTTCACCGACGAGGATCGGCGAGCCGTCCTCGACCGCCTGATTGATCAGGAACTACTGGGAGAGCAGATGAAGTCTGCTTCTTTCCAGCACGCCTCGGAGTCTGAGGCGGCGGCCCGTGTGGCCGAGGCGCGGAAGCAGTATCCGGAAGCGGCGACCGATGAAGGATGGAGGTTGGTGCTGAGCAGGTTCGGGCTGTCGGAGAAAGATCTGGTTGCGCATGTGCAGCAGCAGATCGATCTCATGCGGCTGGTGGATGCGCACCTTCGTCCAGCGGTGCAGATTGACTCCAAGACTATCGAAGCCTATTACCGGGAGAAATTCGTTCCGCAGTTGAAGCAGCCCATCGTAGCCGAGGTTCCTTCGGCCGATGTCGCCGCCAAGATCCGCGAGTTGCTCACTCAAGAGAAGGTGAACGAGCTGATGATTTCCTGGCTGCAGTCCCTGCGCTCGGAGAGCAAAGTGAGCGTGCCCGGCGCGAGCGGGGCTGGCGATGGGGTACAAACGCGGTGACAGATCGCGCCGCCAGACCTCCGCGCTGGTGGAAATTTCTGCTCCTTGCCATTGTTGTCGGTGTGGTCGCCTTGCTGGCCGCGCTCTGGTACTCCACGACCGATTCTTTTCAGGCCTATGTGCGCAGACGCGTGGTGGCCGAGGTGGAGCGGATTACCGGGGGCCGCGCAGAAATTGGCAGCTTCCACGTTGTCCCTTTCCACATGCAGGTGGAAGTGCGCAATATTACCGTGCATGGGAAGGAAGCTCCCACTGATGTTCCGCTGGCGCATGCGGACAGCCTGGTCGCGAAGTTGAAAGTCATCTCGTTCCTGCGCACTGAGTTCGGTTTTTACTCGGTGAGTCTCGAACATCCGGTGGTTCACGTTGCCGTCGGACCCGACGGCACCACGAATATTCCCGCTCCGAGAGTGATCGCAAGGCGTTCGGAGAACTCCCCGATCGAGCAACTGTTTGCGCTGTCCATTGATCATCTGTCGGTGCGAAGCGGCGAGATGCTGTGGGCGGACCGGAAAATTCCGCTGGACTTTAGCGTACATGGCACCGACCTGCAGATGGACTACTCGTTCCTGCGCGGCCGCTATGAAAGCCATCTCACGGTGGGCAAAGTCGATAGTGCGGTCGAGGATTTCCGTCCGTTCGCATGGATGACCGCAGTGGATTTCAGCCTGGGGACGACCTTCGCTGACATTAAGTCGTTGCGATGGAGTTCCGGCCGATCCTCTTTGGAGGTGAGCGGACGCGTCAGCAATTTCCGCAATCCCCGCCTGGACGGAAGCTATGACGCTCACGTCGATCTCGCAGAGGCGGCTGCGATTGCCCGCCGGCACGACCTGCGCGAAGGTATCGCCGAGTTCAAAGGCAGCGGCCACTGGTCGCTGGAGGAGTTCACCAGTTCGGGGAGTCTGGCGTTGCGCGACATAGGCTGGCAGAACGATCAGATGGTGCTCAAGAGAGTGAGTGCGAATTCGGATTATTCGGTGACGGATGAACAGATCAAGCTGTCGAAATTGCAGGGAAAGTTATTTGGCGGGAGCTTCGCGGGCGACGCGCAGATTGACAACTGGCTGCATAGCGTACCGCTGCCGCCGCCAGGAAAAGCGAAGAAGGGTGGGGAAAACCTGCCTGTAATTACTGCGGCGCGTTCCCAGGCTAAGAAGGGCGAGAAAGTGAAGATGCCGGGAGTGCAAAGCGGTGCGGTGCATCTTCGTCTGCGAGACGTTTCCGCCGGAGAGATGGCGGTGGCCTTGGATGTGCCCGCGCATCCGCTACACCGCTTTCACCCGGCAGGATTGGCCACTGGCGCGGTGGACGCGTTCTGGAAAGGATCGTTTAAGGATGCGGAGGTCGGATTTGCCGCGGACGTGAACCCGCCGCTGCATCCCGCTAACGGCGAATTACCGGTGACGGCCCATATCCAAGGTAAATATCGCGGCGCGAGCGACTCGCTGGAACTAGGTCAGTTCAACTTGTCTACACCGGCGTCACGGGTTCAGGCTTCAGGGATTTTGGCGGCTACATCGACGCTGCACTTTTCCGTTTCGACTTCCAACCTGGAAGAATGGCGGCCGCTGGTGACGGCGCTGGGCGGGCCCACCAACCTGCCATTCCGGGTGGATGGCAATGCGACATTTAACGGCGTAGCCGAAGGCACGTTTTCGGAACCGACGGTGGCCGGGACGCTGGTTGCGGAAGACTTCGAATTCACGATGCCGGAGACGTCCCGTACACCGGAGCAACCGGTGCATTGGGATTCCCTTGCGGCCAGTATTCAATTCTCTTCGCATGAACTGGCGCTTCGCGGGGGCACGCTGCGGCGCGGGGACACGAGCGCCGATTTCGAAGTCAGTGCAGTCCTACAGAAAGGGCAATTCAGCGAAAACAGCCCCTACACGGCGCGGGTGAACCTGCACGGTGTGGACGTGGCGTCGACGGCGGTTCTCGCGGGGTTCGACTATCCCGTTTCGGGGACGGCGGACGTGTCGGTGCAGATTGCAGGCACGCGGGCGCATCCCAGGGCGCAAGGGCACATTCATGCGGCGAATGCCTCGGCGTATGGGGAAGCGATCGAGAAGTTCGACGCGGACCTTCGCATGGCCGGGAGCGAGACTGCTCTCAACAATATTCATCTCACCCACGGGGATGCCTCCGTTTCCGGCAGTGCGGCCTATACGCCGGCAACGCGCGGCTTCCGGCTTGACCTGATGGGGAAAAATTTCGACCTATCGCGCGTTCGCCAGATTCATCTGAACCGCTTACCGATGGAGGGCCGAGCCGACTTTACATTGCAGGGATCGGGCACGCTCGGTGCGCCGGTGATCAACGCCTCTGTTCACGTAGGCGACCTCACATTCGATCATGAACTCTCGGGCGGACTGGATCTTGAAGCCACGACGAAGAATGGCGAACTGCACCTAAGCGGGCACTCCGAATTTCCGCACGGCACGCTTTCCGTTGGGGGAAGCGTTGGGATGCACGGAGATTATCCTGCGAACATTACTGCGCAGTTGGATCATGTCGATCTCGACGCCTTGTGGCGCGCCTATTTGGGCAGACAACTTACGGGACATTCCGCGTTCGGCGGTACGGTGACGATGCAGGGGCCTTTGCGTTATCCGCGGCAGTGGACGCTCAATGGAACCATGACCGAAGTTGCGGTCGAAGTGGAATCTGCCAAGCTGCACAATCAGGATCCGGTGCGTTTTACGTATGCGGATCAGACAGTTCACATTCAACCGGCGCATCTCGTGGGAGAGGGGACGGACATCGTCGGACACGGTTCGATTCATTTCGTGGGGGCGCGGGAACTTAATCTCTCGGCCGACGGGCAAGTTGATCTCAAGCTGCTGGGCAGCATAGCCCCGGATCTGACTGCTTCGGGTCTGACGACGATCCATATGACACTGGGGGGTACGCTGAGCGACCCGCTTCCGCAAGGTGGCATCGAGGTTAAGAACGGGGCCGTCAATTATGCCGGGTTGCCGAGCGGCTTGAGTGAGATGAACGGCTCGCTGTCGTTCACGCGGGATCGCATCCATATTGACCAACTCACCGCTCGAACGGGTGGCGGCACGCTGGACTTGAAAGGCGACGTTACTAACTACAACCGGCAGCTCAATTTCAACCTCACGGCGGTGGGGAAAGAGGTGCGGCTGCGCTATCCGCCTGGCGTCAGTTCGACGGCGACCGCTGAATTGCATTGGGTAGGGAGCCGCTCCGTTTCGATGATTTCGGGGGACGTGCTGGTCACGAAGCTGGCCGTGACGCCCGGCTTCGATTTTGGCTCGTACCTGGAGCGAAGCCGGCAGTCGGCGGCAATCACGCCGGCCAATTCGCCGTTATACAACGTGAAGCTGGACGTGGCGGTACGTACCGCGCCCGAACTGCAAATGAAGACTGCGGTGGCGCGGTTATCCGGTGATGCCGACCTGCGTCTTCGTGGTTCCGTGGCGCGACCTAGCGTTCTTGGCAGGGCGGACATCCTGGAAGGGGACGCAACCTTCAATGGCATCAAGTTCCGGCTGGAGCGTGGCGATATTACATTTGCGAATCCGGTGGCGATTGAACCCCAGGTCAACTTGCAGGCCACGACGCACGTGCGCAACTACGATCTCGACGTCACGGTTACGGGGACGCCCGAGCGCCTGGCGGTCAACTATCGCTCGGAGCCGCCTTTGCCGAAGTCGGACATCATCGCGCTGCTGGCACTGGGCCGCACCAGCGAGGAATCGGAGCAGTTGCAGGAGCAATCAGGCCAGGAAATGTTCACCAACGAGGCCACCAACCTCATCATCAGCCAGGCGATCAACTCAACCGTGAGCAGCCGCATGCAAAAGCTGTTCGGAGTCAGCCGGATCAAAATCGATCCGCAGGGCCTGACCACGGAAACCAATCCCACGGCGCGAGGCCCGCAGGTCACCATCGAGCAGCAGTTCGCCAACAACGTTTCGCTTACTTACAGCACCAACGTCTCACAGAGTTCGCAGCAGATCATTCAGGGCGAATACTACGTCAATCGCAATGTTTCGGTAGTGGGCACGCGCGATCAGAACGGCGTGGTCAGCTTCGATGTCCGCGTTCGGCAGCGCAAGAAATAGAATTGTTCTGACGGGACGCAGATTCCCGAAGCTCCACATGAATTCTTCTGGCGAAACTGCCGCATTCTCGAACATGCGGCTGCGCATGGTCGATTCCCAACTGCGGGCACGCGGCATTGGCGACGAACGTGTGCTCGATGCCATGTTACGTGTGCCGCGTCACGAGTTCGCGCCAGAACGTTACCAGGAACAGGCCTATGAAGATCATCCTTTGCCCATTGGCGAAGGGCAGACGATCTCTCAGCCTTACATTGTTGCCCGCATGCTGGAAAGTTTGGCACTGACGCCGGGCGACAGAGTACTCGAGGTTGGCACCGGATCCGGCTATTTGACGGCATTGCTGGCCGAACTGGCGGCACAGGTTTTTTCGGTGGAGCGCCATGCTGCGCTAGCGGATGCGGCCAGAGAGTTGCTCGCCCGCATGGGCTATGCCAACGTGAGAGTGATTGTAGGGGACGGAAGTCAGGGGTTCGCGGAGGCTGCGCCTTACGATGCGATCATCGTTTCTGCTGCGGCTCCCGAGGTGCCGCGCGCGCTGCTGGAACAAATGGCGGAAGGCGGACGGATGATTATTCCGGTAGGTCCGGCTGATTCTCAGCAGTTACAGTTGATCCGCATGGAACACGGCCAGCCGCGGACTTCGTTGCACGAACTCTGCCGCTTCGTTCCTTTAGTTGCGGATGACAGATATTAGGTCTTGGGGGGTTGGGTGTTCGGTGTTCGGCCCTCAGCCCTCAGCCCTCAGCCCCCAGCCCCCAGCCCCTTAAGCTCAGCCCCCTAAGATTGATCAACTCGATGAGAGTTCGAGTGAGCCACGAAGCCTCATCCCAAAGACCGAAGACCTAACACCCAAGACCCTGAATTACAATTTATGCGGTGCCTGTCCTGCACAACCTGCGCGTCACGCTGGAAATGATCAAGTGGGAGCACTCGATTTTCGCGCTGCCATTTGCGCTGTGCGGAGCCATGCTCGCCGCCGGAGGACTTCCCTCGTTGCATCAACTGGTGTGGATCATCGTGGCCATGATTGCGGCGAGGTCCGCTGCGATGGCGTTCAACCGGTGGGCCGATGCTGCCATCGACGCTGCCAACCCGCGCACGAGCAGCCGCGCGTTGCCGACCGGTCATCTCACGCCCGGGTTTGTGGCTACGTTCGTGGTTGTCTCCAGCGCCATTTTCATTTTTGCAGCGAGCCAGCTCAATCGCCTCGCGCTCTTGCTTTCTCCGGTGGCTCTGGCCGTGTTGCTGCTTTACTCTTACACGAAGCGGGTGACGCGATGGTCGCACCTCGTGCTGGGATTCGCGCTCGGCATTGCGCCTTCGGCGGCGTGGATCGCGGTGCGGGGCTCGCTGGATCCGCGGATCCTGCTGCTCACTGCTGCCGTGACTTTCTGGGTAGGAGGCTTCGACGTTCTCTACGCCTGCCAGGATTTCGATTTCGATCGCCAGAGCGGGCTGCATTCGATTCCGCGATATGTTGGGATTCGCGCTGCACTCTGGATCGCACGCGGTTTTCACATGGTGATGGTGGGCCTGCTCATCGCTTTGCTGATCGTATTCGGGATGGGGAAGCTCGCCGCCTGCGGCGTTCTGGCAGTGGTCTTGCTGCTGCTCTACGAGCATTCTTTGGTCCGGCCGGACGACCTGTCGAAGCTCAATGCCGCATTCTTTACCATGAACGGGGTCATTTCCGTACTGTTCTTTGTGTTCGTCGCGGTAGACTTGCTGCTGCGGAAATAATTGGGTGGGGCTTGTCTCTTATGCCGTTCTCGTGGCGGATTGCCGGAGAGGCAAGGCCACAGGGAAGCCGCCTCTCCGGATGCATTCGAGAACCGACAACGCGCTTATTGGTTGACCTTGAGAAGCAGCATCGTGCCGCTCTCGACCTTCACGTTATTTTTCTCCGAACTCAAAACAGAACCCTGCGCTGCGCGCGGTGCGGGTTCCAGCTTCAGATTTGAGATTCCAACGATACCCTGCGTGTTCCCGGTGATGGGTGGGCGCGCGCTGCCTTCCTGCGGCGCATTCGTACCTTCTGTCGGCACGGCATTGGGCGCGGTACCCGAGGGCGGGGTTTGACCCGCGCTGCCCATGGAGCCGCTACGCCCACCACCCATCGGGGATGTGGCAGTACTGCCACCGATAGCGGGCGCACCCTGCTCCGGGGCGCCGCTGTTATTCGCATTATTGCTGGGCGGAGCAATGACGGCTTGGATTGACATCGGCAAAGTCATCTCTCCGTCTTTCAAGATAGCGCGATCAAACGCGATGCCCACCTGAGATTCCTTCTGTTCTTTATTACGGGCCTGCGCCTCGGTCACGTGTCCCAGAACCTTCGTGTCCTTGGGCACCAGCACCTCGCCACTATTTGTTTTCAGATCCATCGTGACCTTGGCCACAATTTGGTCGCCGGGCTTCGCCTTCTTGGCGTCAATGGTCTTTGTCAACTGCACCGGGATTACGCTTCCTGGGGCAATTCTGGGGATAGATGCGGGCTGTCCCTGATTCGCGGCTGTTGGAGCGGAAGTGGGAGGCTGAGCCGCCTGCGGAGCCGGAGGTTGCGGCTGCGCTTGTGACGGCGAGGCCGGTTGCGCCTCGGGCTGGGTCGGGGGAGCACTCGGGTTCTGGGCGGACGGCGCCGTGCTTTGGGCGAATACGGCAGCGCAGAGCAACGCTGCACTGAGTAATGTTACAGATAGAAAAGCTCTCATCTAGTCTCCTTCGTCTGCAATTTCCGAGGAAGGCGCGCGCAAGAATTCTTGTCTATAGTGTAGATGCAGTTTCCGGACAAGGGGTAGGCAGAGAATCCTCGCCCGGTGCAGCAATTCGTGGGCGAATCTTTTCCTACTAGGCAAATCCCAGTATTTGCGGAATCAGCCGGCGAATCGTGGTCTTCGGCAGCGTCCTGCGATATCATCAAAAGGATGTCTGCCACCCGCTTATCCCACGCTTTTCAGACTGATGATCCGCGCCTAGCGCCGGTTCATGAAAAAGTCATTGCCGGTGAGCGCCTTGATGCCGACGATGCCCTTGCCCTGTACCGCACGGGCGACATTCTGGCCGTGGGCTGGCTGGCCAACTCGGTGCGCGAGCGCATGCACGGCGACAAAACATATTTCAATGTCAACCGGCATATTAATCCGACAAATGTTTGCGTGGCGGCGTGCCGGTTGTGCGCGTTTGGACGAAAGAAAGATACGCCCGGCGCTTACACCATGGCGCTCGAAGAGGCTTTCGAAACCGCGGCCTCGGGATACTCCGAGGCGGTCACCGAGTTTCACATCGTGGGTGGGTTGCATCCAGACCTGCCATTTCAATACTTCCTCGATTTGTGCTCGGGCTTGAAGCAGCGGTTTCCGCAAGTACATCTGAAGGCCTTCACCATGGTCGAGGTCGCTTATCTTTCGAAGCGGGCCAAGCTCTCGATCCGTGAGACGCTGGAACAACTGAAAGCCTCGGGGGTGGACTCGCTGCCGGGCGGGGGCGCTGAGATTTTCGCCGACCGCGTGCGCCATATTATTTGCGATCACAAAATCGATGGGGACCAGTGGCTCGAAACCGCCAAGCTGGCGCACCAGATCGGATTAAAGTCGAATGCGACCATGCTCTACGGGCACGTTGAGAATGACGAAGACCGCGTCGACCATCTGTTGAAGCTGCGCGCGCTGCAGGCCGAGACGGGCGGCTTCCAGACCTTCATTCCCCTGGCTTTCCACCCAGACAACACGCCGCTGCAGCATCTGCCGAAAACCACCGGCATGCTCGACATCAAGCAGATTGCGGTAAGCCGGCTGGTGCTCGACAACTTCCCGCACATCAAATCGTACTGGCAGATGATGACGGCGAAGATCGCGCAGATTTCGCTACGCTTCGGCGCCGACGACATGGACGGCACGGTGATCGAAGAGAAGATCTATCACGACGCCGGGGCAACCACTCCCCAAGGCATGCGGCGCGAAGAGTTGGAGCGACTGATCCGCGCTGCCGGGCGGGAACCGATTGAGCGCGATACGCTCTACCGGCCGGTCACCCGGACGGAGACGTCGGTGACTGTAGCGGTTTGAACCTTTAGGGCGACACCATCCCTGATATCCCGGGGCACCAAAAGTCCATAGAGCCACACTGACTGCGGCGTTTGACTTTAGTGGGGTGTTGGCTCTGTGGTTAACCTGTGCAGCTCATCCGGCGACGTATTCAACAGATTCCGCAACACAGCGACCTCGGCAATGATTCCGGCGTGCAGGGCCGGATCCACATCGGGAGCGAACAGCGGAGAATGGTTCGACGGCAGATGTGTCCCGGATGCTTTCGCCTCCGCGAACTTCTCGGGATCGGCGCCGCCCAGGCTGAAATAGAAACCGGGAACTCCCTGTTCGATGAAGTAGGAGAAGTCCTCTGAGGGCGTGATCGGCTCGCCGGTCACAACTTCGTCTTTTCCGAGTGCAGCTTCCAGAGGCGCTCTGAGCCGCTCGGCCAGCGCGGGATTGTTGTAGACCAGGTCCGTGCCTTCGTAGCGTTCCACCAGCGGTTCGCGGGGCGCGCCGGCTGCGGCGGCTTCGGCGTTGGCGATGCGGGTGATGGCGGCAAGAATCTGCTTGCGCACTTCCGGCTTGAAGGTCCGCACGGTCAGTCCCATTTCCGCATGGTCGGGGATAATGTTGTTCTTGGTCCCGGCTTGGATGTAGCCGACCGTCACCACCGCCATTTCACCGGGTTTGACTTCGCGGGAAACAATTGTCTGCAACGCGAGAATGGTTCGGGCCGCGATTACGATGGGATCGATCGCGGTGTGCGGCGCGGAGCCATGGCCGCCCTTGCCGTAAATCGTGATGCGCACGGAATCGGAATTGGTGTTGTAGACGCCGGGAGTAATCGCGACCATTCCGGCGGGCAGTTCGTTGCCGACGTGCAAAGCCACGGCTACATCCGGCTTGGGGAAACGCGTGAACAAGCCGTCGCGGATCATTCCTTCCGCGCCGCCGATGGTTTCCTCGGCGGGCTGGCCGATCAACATGAGCGTTCCATGCCAGGTATTCTTGCTATGCGCCATGATCTCGGCGGTGCCCAGAATCGCCGCCATGTGCAGATCGTGTCCGCAGGCGTGCATCACCGGAACGTCGCGTCCGGCGTCGTCTTTCGCGCGCACCTTGCTGGCGTAGGGTAGGCCGGTTTTTTCTTCCACGGGAAGCGCATCCAGTTCCGTGCGCAGCATGATGGTTGGGCCGGGTCCGTTCTTGAGGACGGCGACTACCCCTGTGCCGCCCACGTGTTCGGTGACGTCGTATCCGGCGCGACGCAAGCGCTCTGCGAGCTTCGCCGCGGTTTGCGTTTCGTGCGCCGAAAGTTCGGGGTTCTGGTGCAAATCAAGGTAGAGCGCGTGGGCATCGGGATAGACGCTTTCAACTTCTTTGGAAGACGGAGCCTGAGCGCAGGCAAGGGCGGTGAGCAATGCCAACAGCGGGAGCTGTGACCAGGTCATGGTCCCGGATGATACCTGCCCGTTGTTGAGTCTGCAAACCTATGATCCCAAAATTATTTGGCTGCAACGATTTCCGGGATGAGACCATCCTAATTTGTAGGCACTTCAATTCTCTACTTGCCTTTTTTCCACCGGGTGTACAATCGGCTTAGAAAGCACTTGGTTGCGCACTTCGTTAGCAAGGCCGAGGCGCTATGAACGTTCACGTCAGCTACCGTCTTCATAAAATTCCTGCCGTAGAAAAAGATATCCAACATCAAATCGAAAAACTGCAAAAACGTCTGCAGGTTTTCCGTCCCGAACTCATCCACCTGAAAGGCGTGGTGGAAGAGATCTCGCCGCGCGAAGGGACCAGTGTTTCTTTGAATCTGCGCTTGCCGTCGGGACAGATGGCGGTGCAGGCCTCGGCTCCGGCGGCGGCGGCGGCGGTGAAGAGTGCGTTTGAGGATCTGCTGCAGCAGGTCAACAAGCACAAGGAAATTCTGCGCGCGTCGCACAAGTGGCAGCGGGGAAAGCGTGGGGATAGCTCCCGGCCGAGCGCGACGGTGCGGGAAGTTCCGTTCGAGCAAACTTTGGCCGCGGTCTTTCCGCCCACAATTTCCGGGGACGATATCCGCTCTTATGTGAATGTCAATCTGTCGCGGCTGGAGCGCTTCGTGGAGCGTGAAATCTACTTTCGCGAAGCGCAAGAATCGATCGCCGCAGACAGCGTCTCCAAGGAAGAAGTGATTGATGAAACCATCGCTGCCGCTCTGGGAGACGGACAGGAGAAGCCGGAGCGACTGGCGCTTGAACCCTGGCTGTATCGGCTGGCACTGAAAGCGTTGGACGAAATCTCTCGCACCGACGAGAGCAACGGCAACGCCAGACCTTTGGAAGACTCTGCGCGCCGGCGCAACGTGAAGGCCAGCGACGAACCGGAGCTGCAATTTCATCAGCCGGATGAATCCATGACGGGGGCGACGGTTATCCCCGATGCGCGCGTCGCAACGCCGGAACAGATTCTGGCTTCGGACGAACTGTTGCGCCTGATTGCATCGTCGCTGCGCGATCTAGGCTCGGGGCCGCGCGAAGCCTTCATTCTGCACGCTGTCGAAGGCTTTAACGTGGATGAGATTGCGGCGATCACCGGTCTGCCTGCCGAGAAGGTACTCGCCTTTGTTTCTGCCGCACGCGACCACTTACGCAAAACGCCAGGACTGGCAAATCAGTTTCCTGGGCGGTTCGCTCCGACCGGCGCCGCTTAATCCAACTTCAATTTGTGGGAGATTATCCATGAGTATTACCCGCGAACAAATCCGAGAGTTAGCTGAATTTCAGGATGAACAATCGTGTGCTGTCAGTTTTTATTTCCAGCCGTCCACGCCGCGCAATAAGGCGCATAAAGAGGACGTAATTCTCATCAAGGACTTGGTCCGTGAAGCGCAGCGCGGTCTGGAAATTCAAGGCAGGAAGGAGTGTTCTCGTGCCGACATGGACCGTATTCTGCGCCTGTCGGGCGAATTGCGCAGCAATGGGACCCACGGCAAAGCGGTGTTCGCCTGCGCCGCCCAAAACATCTGGTGCGAATATGATGTGCCCGCCAGCCTGCCGGGCACGCAGCTTTTCGTGGATCGCCATTTCCATCTCAAGCCGATCGCGTACCTGCTGGGCGCGTCCCCGCTCCTGGGGGTGGTGCTGGTGGATCGGCACCGGGCTCGCATCTTCGATCTTCGTCTCGGCGAGTTGACTGAGCGCGAAGACTTGTTCCATCCGATTCCACGCAGAGGCCGCAGCGACGGGTTTGCTGGATATGACGGCGGGCACGCTCAGCGCCGGGTGGAGGACGAGATTCGCCAGCACTTCAAGAATGTGGCTGAGTCGGTGAAAGCCTTGCTGGAAAAAGGTGTGTTCGAAAAATGGATTCTCGCCTGCCAGGATGCTCATCTGTCAGTGCTCGAGCCGCAACTGCATTCCTATGTGAGTCAGGCACTCATCGGCCGCTTCCATGCGGATGTGGGCCACACTACCCGAGACGAGATCCGCACCCACGCGCAACAGATTCTGGAGCGGTGGCAAAGCGATCGTCGTCACGACCTGGTCGGTCAGGTGCTGGGCCAGGCGCGCAGCAGCGGACGCGGAGTTACTGGACTGCGCCGGGTATTGCGTTCGCTGGAATTGGGAGAAGTGCAGACTCTTTTGCTGGGCGAAAATCTTCAGGGGCACGCCGTTGAATGCGCGGGATGCGGGCACATCGATGCCCACCTCGTCAGTTCTTGTCCGGCTTGTGGCAAGGCCACGCAGGAAATCGTCGACGTCGGGGAGGCCATTCTGCCGTGGGTCATTCGCCGCGATATTGAAACGTTCTATGTGAAAGATGATGCGGAATTCGACAAGGTGGGTAATATTGCCGCGCTGCTGCGTTTCCGTTCGGAAAATGTGCAGCCGATCTCCACGGCGGTGGCGGACCAACTAGGAAAAGCAGGCGCGGCGTATCCCGGCCGATTGCGGAGGTTTGCGAGCCGGTGAAGATGCCAGATGATGTGAGCTAGAATAAACAGTGTAGGGTCGAAGGGCGTGGAATCATCCACGCCTTTTTTATTTCTGGCGACGGATTGACTCGATCCGAATGTGAATCCCTGGCGCGTCGTGGTATGCTTCCCGCTTCGCCTGGAAGGTCATCCGGCGGCGGTAGAACCGATTTCATCGCAAGCAGCGATCAGGAGGATTCGTGACAGTCTCGCGCCGTGATTTCGTGAAGACGTCAGTGCTCGGAGCCGTTGCCGCCGGAGTAGGAGCGCAGGCTGCGATTCCCGGAGGGCCCGCCGAAAACGGCCAGGGCCACGCGTCTCAATCGGACTCCGCAAAGCGGCCGATCATTATCTGTGCGAACAACGGCTATGCCTATGTGGAAGCGGCGTATGCCTTTCTCAAAGGCGGCGGCGATACGCTCGAGGCTGGCATCCGGGTGGTGAAGGGCCCGGAGGATGACCCCAACGACGATTCGGTCGGCTTGGGCGGCTTGCCCAACGAGGAGGGCGTGGTCGAACTGGATTCCTGCTGCATGCACGGGCCAACGCGGCGCGCCGGTTCGGTGGGCGCCGTGCGCAACATCAAGAATGTGTCGATGGCAGGGAAGGCGGTAATGGAGCACACCGGTCACGTCATGCTGGTGGGCGAGGGCGCGGAACGATTTGCCGTGGCAATGGGCTTTCCACGCGAGAATTTGCTGACCGAGCGCTCGCGCAAAATCTGGCTGTTGTGGAAGCAATTCAATTCCGATCGCGACTGGTGGGGACCGGGGATCGCTGATCCGCACTGGCATCCGCCCGCGACTGAAACCAAACCGCAGGCCGAACTTTGGCAGGGACGGATTCAGCAATTGCAGCAGCGCGCCGCCGATCTCGGAATTGAGCCGGAGTTTCAGCTGGCGGCGGTACGGCGAGTGCTGTTTCCGCCCACGGGCACCATCCACTGCTCGGTTCTGAATGAAAAAGGCGAGATGTCGGGCATCACTACGACCAGCGGTTTGGCGTTCAAACTGCCCGGGCGGTGCGGCGATTCGCCCATCATCGGAGCGGGCTGCTATACCGACCAGGATGTGGGATCCGCCGGTGCTACCGGTGCCGGGGAAGAGAACATCAAAGTCGCGGGCGCTCACACGATTGTCGAGAACATGCGTCACGGCATGTCTCCGCAGGAAGCGGGGATGGACGCGCTCAAACGAATTGTCCGCAACTACAACGGCGATATGAACAAGCTGCGGTTTGTGGATATGACGTATTATATCTTGCGCAAAGACGGTGCGTACGCGGGCGTGTGCCTGTGGGAAGGCTATTCCGCCGGCCATCAGCATAAGTTCGCGGTGCATGACGGGAGGCTGCGGTCGGAGGTTGCGACCCCCTTGTTGAAGGGATATTCGCAGGAATGGCCGCCGTTTCCGCCCATCCCGGAGGACTTGAAGAAAGATTCGGAGTATCTGAAGTAGACGGTGATCAGGGGAGCAACGGGATGCTGGCCCGTGTCGCTGCCTCCACTAGATGCGGGTCGAGCGTAGCAATTGGAAGTTGTTGTTCCCTGGCCAAATCCAGATATTCCGCGTCGTACGCCGTCAGCCGGAACTCCCGCGCGGTGGCGATGATGCGGCGCATAGAAACCGGTTCGTGCCTGATCTCGATCGACTGGCCGAGCACGATCTCGAAGTTCTGCAAGATCCCCATTGCTTCGGCGGATGTGAGAACGCCGCGCCTTTCCGCGATCACAAATCCGTTCACGACCTCAAGCTGCCAAAGAGCAGGAACTACTGCTCGGCTGCCGCCGAGTAGGTGTTTCCTGACGGCAGTTGCGTATGGCGCTATGGAGCGATCAATGAACCAAGCCAGAGCGACGGAGGCGTCCAGAACAAAACGCTTCACCGGCGTCCTTCTTCGATCAAATCCTTAAGTGTCATCCCCTTGGGCAGGGGCTTCGCGCGCATGCGAATCCGCTCGATTTCAGCAAAAGCTTTTTTCAAGCTGACATCATTCCGGGCAGGGACGATAACCGCTGCGAGTTTTCCGCGACGTGTGATTCCGATCTTCTCGCCTTCACTGGCGCGCTCGACCAGTTCTGAAAGCTTCTGCTTGGCTTCAAACAATCCTACGGTACGCATTGACGTAGCCTTTTGTCAATCTAGATGAATAGTCTAGATTAATTCAACCTCCATGTCAACACTAGGGCATTTACAAGGGGAGCCCGCTTGATCCGTCACGAGAATCTCACCTTCACATCTGGACCCTTCTCCAGGTGAATGCTTTCCACGAAGCGGACCTTGCCGGTGCGCAGGGTCAGGATCACCGAAGACGTGCGGGTGCCTTCGCCGAAGAAGCGCACGCCCTTCATCAGCGCACCGTCGGTGACGCCGGTGGCGGCGAAGATTAATTGCTTGCCGGGAGCGAGGTCTTCCGCCTCGTAGATGCGGTTCTTGTCTTTGATGCCCATGCGCGCCAAGCGCTCTTCCTGGTCGGGCTTCACGACCAGGCGGCCGAGCATGTATCCGTTGAGGCAGCGGATGGCGGCGGCGGTGATCACACCTTCTGGCGCGCCGCCCGAGCCCATGACCGCGTGCACGCCCGTTCCAATGACGGCCGCGGCGATTCCGGCGGAAAGATCGCCGTCACCGATCAGGCGAATGCGGGCGCCCGCTGCGCGAATGTCGGCAATCAGCGTTTCGTGACGCGGTCGGTCGAGCACTATCACCACCAGGTCTTCCACGTCACGATCCAGCCGCTTCGCAATGTTTTTCAGGTTGTCCGCGACCGGCGCATCCAACTCGACGGCATCCTTGCATGATGGGCCGACGACAATTTTCTCCATGTAGCAGTCCGGCGCGTTGAGCAGGCCTCCGCGCTCGGAGGCGGCGAGCACGGTAATCGAGCCGGGCGCGCCCGTGGCACAGAGGTTCGTGCCTTCGAGCGGATCGACGGCGATGTCGACTTCAGGAACTTCCGTGCCGTCGGGAAACTCGGCGCCAACCTTTTCGCCGATGTAGAGCATGGGCGCCTCGTCGCGCTCGCCCTCGCCGATCACGATGGTGCCGCGCATGGGAATGCTGTCCATGGTTCTGCGCATGGCCTCGGTGGCTACCTGGTCGCTGAGTTTGCGCTCGCCTTGGCCCATGGTGCGGGCGGAAGCGATGGCGGCCACTTCCACGACGCGGAGGAATCGCGACGCCAGGTCGCTTTCAATGTTCTCCCCGAAAATGCGGGCCTTGCCTTCTGAACGAGTCTGCGTAGCCATTCTGAATGTCTCCCAGCGCCTTATGATGCGGCGGTTGCACGCCGGGTTGAGACTATAACGCAATCACCGCGAGAATGGAAAGCTGCCATGAGCAGTATCGATTTTGTTCATCCATTGCGGATACACGTGGGCGCGTTGCCATGGTATTCTCCTATCCCTGATTCGGAAATGAACTCATGCTTGACGCCCGCCCGCTGACTTTCCTGTGCATCACGACTTACGAGAAGGGGCAGGAGTTCATGCGCGAATGCAAGCGCCAGGGCTGCCGTGTGATCTTGTTGACGGCGGAAAAACTGCGCGATGCTGATTGGCCGCGTGAAAGCCTCGACGACACGTTCTACCTCCCGGCTGAGATTCCTCTCCCAGACATCATGCAGGCGGTGTCACACCTGGCGCGCACGCAGAAACTGGACCGCATCGTCGCGCTCGACGAATACGACATGGAAACAGCGGCGACTCTGCGCGAACATCTGCGCATTCCGGGGATGGGGCTCACCACCATGCGCTACTTTCGCGACAAACTGGCAATGCGGATGCGGGCGCTCGATCGCAACGTACGCGTGCCGGATTTTGTGCCGGTTGTGAATCATGATGATATTCGCTACTACCTCGAGCACGTGCCCGGTCCATGGGTGCTCAAGCCGCGGCAAGAGGCGTCGGCGATTGGCATCAAGAAAATCCACACGGCGGACGAATTGTGGCCGGTGCTCGAACAGCTGGGTGACAAGCAATCTTCGTTTCTGCTGGAGAAGTTTCTTCCTGGCGACGTCTATCACGTGGACTCCGTGGTGTCAGAGAACGAAGTCGTTTTTGCCAACGTCAGCAAATACGGTAAGCCTCCGATGAACGTAGCTCAGGGCGGCGGAATCTTCACGACGTTTACGGTGGCTCGCGGCAGCGAGGAGGACTCTGCGCTGCGGGCGATCAACCGCGACTTGGTTGCGGCGCTGGGACTGTTGCGCGGAGTCGCACACGCGGAGTTCATCCGGGCGCATGCTGACGGGCATTTCTATTTTCTTGAATGTGCCGCGCGCGTGGGCGGGGCGTACATCAATGAGATGGTCGAGGCCGCGACCGGAATTAATCTTTGGCGGGAGTGGGCTCGCATCGAAGTTGCTGGCGACGACGGCAGCTACAAGTTGCCGCCAATGCGCGAAGAATACGCGGGCGTGATTCTCTCGCTCGCACGACAGGAAGACCCGGACACCTCGGGTTATAACGATCCGGAAGTGCACCTGCGGATCAAGAGGCATCATCACGCCGGGCTAGTGCTGCGATCGGCTGATCCGGAGGGGATCCCGCAGTTGCTCGACGGTTACGCGCGTCGCTTCGCGGAAGAATTCCTCGCGGTTGAGCCGCCACGCGACAAGCCCACCGCCTAATAGGTGTGGCGCGCTAGCCGTTGATTCGAGCGGTAAGTTCGCTTATACGGCGCCTGCGCCACACCTGCTCTGTGACGATTCTCCGCTGTCATCCTCACGCAGCCGAAGAAGACTTACTCTTCGACTCGCCCCTGCCTGAATCAGAAGGCGTACCTGAGGCTCAACTGAACCTGGCGCGGGGGCTTATTGCCGTAGGCATTCGCGGAGAGAACCTTGCCGAAGCTCGGTCCGCCATAGGGTGAACCGCAAACCTGCGGAGAGGAGGGACACTCAAAGACGTGACTGGGAATGTCGAAGTTCGGATGGTTGAACAGGTTGAAGAAATCCCCTCGAAACTGCAGACGGTGGTTTTCAGCGCCGAGCGCCATACTCTTGGACAACGAGAAATCGATATCCGTGAATCCCGGGCCCGTGAGCACGTTCCGGCCCTCGGTCCCGAAAGCGCCCGCAGGACTTACGAAAGCGCAAGGATTGAACCAGCTTTGCGGCACTCTTACCTGGCTGGGAGCCTGGCAGCTTGGATTCGCGGCCACTGGACCGGGTTGGAATGGGCTGTTGACAAGGTCTGGCCTCGCCGGATTGCCAAAAGCCGCCGCCGAGGAGGCCGGCGCGCCGGCAACCACGACAGTGAAAGGCGATCCCGTCTGGGCGGTTACGATTCCTCCCGCCTGCCATTTGTCCAGAAGTCTGGCTGGGCCATGGGCCCACAAGCGCTGGAAAGGCAAGTCATAGACGAAGCTTCCGGAGAAGCGGTTCACGGCGTTGAAGTCCGACGGTCCGCGGTCCGCCGGGAGATCCCGCGAGTTCTGCGGTAGGCCCGAGCCGACGCTGCCGCCGAAAACCGACGAGATGTCGTCAAAGGACTTAGAGTATGTGTACGAGAGCAGCAGGGCCAAGCC
The DNA here is from genome assembly GCA_963707205.1 of uncultured Acidobacteriaceae bacterium. Taxonomy (GTDB): domain Bacteria; phylum Acidobacteriota; class Terriglobia; order Terriglobales; family Acidobacteriaceae; genus Sulfotelmatobacter. The sequence goes on along the minus strand of CAVPQE010000018.1, from coordinate 48,807 downwards.
GTGGCTCGTCCGTTTCTCCGAGCGCAGCTGCAGGGAGTTGTAGGAACTGTTCGCGTTTGACTCCACGTACAGGATCGAAGAAAACTGCGGATATGGCGGAAGACCGGTCACAGGATCGGGCTGGTTTCGGTCCAGCACGTCGCTCAGATGGGTCCCCTTGGAGCCGACATAGGCTGTGTCCACCATCCAGTTCGGCAGCACTTCGTACTGCAGGTCGGCGTTCCACTGCTGCATGTATCCGTCGCGAAACTTGGGAGAAATCATGTTGCCTTGTACCACCCCGGACTGTTGCCCTGTCTGGCTGAGAATGTCCTGCACCGTGCACAACATACCCGGACAGGTAGCGGGGTCTTGCGGATACAACGCCAGGTCATAGAAAGGCGGATTGATGCGGGGAAAGATATTGACATTCGCGATGGAAGAATCGTAGAAGATGCCGTAGGCGGAACGGACCACCCAGCGCTCCGATTTCAACGGCCGCCAAGCGATGCCGATGCGGGGTGCAAAATCGGTGTACGTGGGCGGATACGTTGCCCGTGGAATCCCATTCGTGCCCACCACGTTGAACGTGGGGTTGCAGGGCCCCGCGCACGAAACCAAATCCGGAACGCTAAAGCGGTTCTGCGCCTCGACCGGCGGGCTGTTGTACTCATATCGCAGGCCAACATTGAGCAGCAAGCGCGGCACCACGTGGATGTCGTCCTGTATATACGTGCTCACGCCGTGGCTGCGCAGGCTGTTAAACGTATTGCCGCTCACCGCCAGGGCATAGTCAGGAACTCCGCCTAGCAACTGCGCTAAAGCGCAGGTCGAAGGGTCGTAGGGCGGGGCGGTATTGCAGGGAGGCGCCCCGACTGATCCGAGGATGGCGGCGACAGTATCTCCCAGGAAAAACCAATCCCCCCGCGCGAGGAAGTCGAGATAGTTGTCTATCCGGAGATGGCGGAGATCAACCCCGATCTTGAATTGATTGCGGCCGACCGTCCAAGCCAGGTTGTCGGCGAGCTGCAGCGTGGTGTCGTGACGCTCTTGCGGATAGTTTACGGGCTCGCCAATGCCGTCGAAATTCAGAACATTGATGTCGGGAGCTCCGAGATCCACCGGGTTGGTCAGGACGTCCGGAAAGCCCAACTGCGCGGCAATGTCCGTTCCATGATTCTGTTGCAGCACCGTGGCCCTCATGCGGATGAAGCCCAGACGAAATTCGTTGAGCACGGTGGACCGGAACACCCGTGTCCATTCCAGCCCAGCGTTCTGGCCGTGATTCAGCGTGAAGCTGCCGTAACCCGGTAGCGCGGTAAAAGCATTGACCGGATCGAAGGGATCGAAGCGATTTGCGTCGATCAGTGAATAGTGCGCCGATACTGTATCCGTCGCGCTGAAATGCTGGTCCATTTTCGCCGTATACAAATTCTCGGAGTTGCGAATGACCGGAGCAGAGAGGAACGTGTTCGAGTTCGTAGGGTCCAAGCCCACATTGGCCTGCGGATACAAATTGAACACGTTCTGTCCAATTTGGCAGGACGGATTCACCGGGCAGCCGAACAATTGTTGCGCCATGCCCTCGGCTGTTGCCCATTGCATCGGCGTGGGCACAGTGGCTTCCCGCGTGTCCGCCTGCCGCAGGCGCAGTCCCTCATACGAGACAAAGAAAAAAGTTTTGTCTTTGCGAACCGGTCCGCCCAGCGTCCCCCCGAACTGGTTGCGCTGCAAGCCAGGAATGCCTCCGCACTCTCCCGGAACCGAAGTGGGAGTGCAATCGGGGAAGTCAAAGTAATTCTTGGCATCCATGTTCCGATTGCGGAAGTACTCGAACAGAGTGCCATGAAAAGCGTTGGTACCGCTCTTCAGGACCACGTTAATCTGGGCGCCGCCGGTCCGCCCATACTCGGCTGAATAATCGCTGGATTGAACCTTGAACTCCTGAATGGCGTCCACTGAGGGCAGAGCCACGTACTGGTTGATGTACGGATCGTTGTTGTCCACTCCGTCGAGCAGGAAATTGTTCGACTGCTCACGGGCGCCATTGACGCTGAGCGCTCCGCCCTGCGTCGAGTTCTGCGAGCCCTCAGCCGGCAGTTGGCTTCCCGGAACCAGCAAGGCAAAATTGAGGAAGTTGCGCTCGTTGAGCGGCAACTCTTGCACTAGACGATTGTTGACGACCTGGCCCAGCGTCGAAGTGTCGGTCTGGATGGCCGGAGGCGTTTCTTTGACTCTTACTTCTTCCGTTGCGGCGCCGATCTCAAGCGCGAAATCCACCCGCACCGTCTGGTCCACATCCACAGTGACATCGCCAAGAACGCTTCTCCGGAAGCCCGCGTTCTCGGCCATCACTCGATAGCGGCCCGGCGGCAGCAGCGCGACCGTGAAATCGCCATCGGCGTTGGTTTCGGCGTTGCGAATGGCGTTGGTCGCTTCATTGAGCACGGTGATCCGTGCCTTTGGAACCACCGCCCCGGAGGGGTCCGTCACCGTTCCTGTGATAGACCCCGTAGGACCGCTGGCGAAAACAGCGGCAGTGAGAAAAAGTCCAAGCAACGGAAGTAGCAACCTGCGACGAGCCATGTGGTTCTCCTAAAGCGATTGCTTTTAGTGTGAGATCACGGCTAGCGAAAACGCTGTCTGGGCCCCGGCGAAGGGCAACGGAAAACAGCGCTAAGAGCGAAAGAACCAGATCCGAAGCCGGGGCGTGCTCCATCGTGCGCTTTCTGCGTCGGCAGTGACTCTTGCCAGGGCGAATCCCGCGACGCGACCAGGTTTGGGAAACGGTTTCTGAGAGAATCATCCTGCCCCGTGACTCGGCGTGTCAATGCTGGCCTGTCAGTTTTTTGGGAAGACGATGGGGCTGCTCTCTCCGCCGGGCGGGCGTCTCTGCTAACATTTGCCCATGAGCACAACCACCAACGAAACTCCCGTGCCAGCCGAACGTCCTGCGCCCGAACGCCAGGAACGCAAAGAGCCGACTTATCTTTTCACTGAGAAATATGTGGCTGACAAGAGCGAGACCGCGCGCCGGTTCATCGAAACCCGGGCGCGGCTCAATTCCAATGTCGACAAGGCCAACAATTTTCTGGTGAAGCGTTTTTACAACATCGATCACAACACGTACCTGGAAGGCACGCTGCCGGCGAAGACGAAAGAGCTGATGGGACTGGTTGCCTCGGCGTGTCTACGCTGCGACGATTGTATCTTCTACCACGCGATCCAGGCTTACCGCCTCGGCGTAACCCGCGCTGAGCAGGAAGAATCGCTCAACGTGGCGCTGGTGGTAGGAGGCAGCATTGTCATCCCGCACCTGCGGCGCGCATATGAGTTGCTGGACGAGATGTACGGGTGAGGATGCCTTCAATCTTGTCTCATCAGAACTGAAGTCAGCAGAGTGACCAAAATCAGCGCGAGTCCGCCGGCGAGTTCCAGCCGCTGAGGGCTTCGCAAAGCTGCCCAGACCGCATCCGGCGGCCAGAAGATTCGCGCGTCGCGCAAAGCATCCAAGCTGGCGAGCACACCCGAGAGAAAGCCCACCGCCGTCGCGACTCGCCGCTGTTTCTCTGAGGTCATCGGGACTGTGTCCTAAGCGGTGCTCTGATCGGCTGCTTCTTGCCCCGGCTCCGCTCCTTCGAATTAAGTCGTTCAGATCTTCGCTTTTTTTTTCAATTGGACCGACCGAGTGCAGGTTCTGGATTCGGAACGGTTCCTTGACGAGAAGCACTTCTTAGAACGCGTCAATCCCCGTGATGCTCTGGCCGATGATCAGCGAGTGCACGTCATGCGTGCCTTCGTAGGTTTTTACTGACTCCAGGTTCATCATGTGACGCATGATGGGATAGTCGTCGGCTATGCCGTTGGCGCCGAGGATGTCGCGCGACAGGCGGGCACATTCGAGAGCCATCCAGACGTTGTTGCGCTTCGCCATTGAAATGTGCTGCGGCTCGACCTTGCCGGCATCTTTCAGGCGACCGACCTGCAACACCAGCAACTGCCCCTTGGTGATTTCACTGATCATCCAGGTAAGCTTGTCTTGCACGAGTTGGTGCGAGGCGATGGGCTGATCGCGCCATTGCTTGCGCAGCAGCGAGTACTGCAGCGCGCAGTCGTAGCAAGCCATGGCGGCGCCGAGCGCTCCCCACGCGATGCCGTAGCGGGCCTGATTCAGGCACATCAGCGGAGACCTCAGGCCACCCGACTTGGGCAGCAGATTCGATTCCGGCACGTGCACATCCTGCAGCGCGAGACCAGAAGTGACCGATGCGCGCAGCGACCACTTGCCGTGAATGTCGTCGGCCTTGAATCCGGGGCGGTCGGTTTCGACCAGAAATCCGCGGATGCGGTCTTTCTCGTTTTCGACTTTGGCCCAGATGATGGCGACGTCGGCGATGGTGCCGGAGGTGATCCACATCTTCTCGCCGTTGATTACGTATTCATTGCCGACTTTGCGAGCGCGAGTGCGCATGCCGCCGGGGTTCGAGCCGAAGTCGGGCTCGGTCAGGCCGAAGCAGCCGAGTGTTTCTCCTTTTTGCATTGGAGGGAGCCAGGTCTGCTTCTGCTCATCGCTGCCGAACTCGTAGATTGGATACATGCACAGCGCCGACTGCACGCTCACAAAGCTGCGCACGCCTGAGTCCCCGCGCTCGAGTTCCTGCGTCATGAGTCCGTATTCCACGTTGCCCATGCCGGCGCAGCCGTAGCCTTTCAGCGATGCGCCAAAAAAGCCCAGGTCGGCCATGGGCTTCACCAGTTCGCGCGGGAAGCGGCCGGCGCGATTGCATTCCTCAATGATCGGAATCAGGTTGTCTTCGATGAACTGGCGCGTCGTATCGCGCACCAGGCGCTCTTCGTCGGTCAGCAACGCGTCGTATTGGATGAAGTCGACGCCGCGAAATTTGATGGCAGGCATGATGATCTCCTGGTGAAGTGGGTCCCCAAATCCTGCAAACGAATACCGTCAAAACAATTTGCCGCCTACAGGACTGAGCGCACGACAGAAGGCAAACATATGACGGTAGCAGGGGCGGTGGATACGGGTCAACGTGAGACGCCTGCATTCTTAACTCTCGAAAGCGCACAGCGACCAGCAGGTCCCTGGACTGCGCGTTGCGATTGATAAGCCAATTGCAACGCGTCGCCCGGAATGACATCTGTTACTCGTAACGAGCTATTAGCGGGCTAGCTTCTGGTTGGCTTTGAATTTCGGAATCCAGCGTGGGACGGAACGTCGGTATTGCTCATACGACTCGCCGAAGTGGCGTCGGAGCGTGGGCTCTTCGTAGAAGACGACGAATAGTTGTACCGGCACACAGAAGAATGCAGCGTACGCCAAGAGCCGCGCGGAACGAAATGTTGCTGCCTCGCCCAGAATCACTCCGAACACGCCGATGTACATCGGATTGCGAACGTACCGGTGCAGGGCGGTGGTGACAAGAAATTTTGTGGGAGCGATGGGCGCGGGAGTGCCCAGTCCGCGAACCGCGAACTCCCAGGCGCAGCGGAAGTAGATTGCTGCTCCCAACAGGATGGTGAGAACTCCGAGCCCCATCAGAGGGCCGGGCTGTGGCTTCGGGAAGCCGCCCAGTATCCAGGAGGGTACAAGAACAAGTACCGATGCGGGCACTAGGATCGTAAACAGAAGCGTCTTCAGGATGGGGCCGAGGGTGCGCATCATTCTTAGGTTGAAGAAAGCGGCCGCAAGACAGCCGGCACAACCTTACTGTAAAATCAAGAGCGACGGAAGAGAGTCGAGACGCAGCTTCAGAGTTTTTCCGAGTGGATCCCCGCAGTTACGGGTCAAATTTTCGGAGACATTCCATCCACAAGCATCCGCACGAAGAGAGCGGATTGCGCTGCGCGAATATGGAAGAATCAGGAGAGATCAACCCATGGCAGTAGGCGCCAAGATCGCAAAAACAGCAGACCGCAAGAAGGTCATGGACACCACCAAGAGCACGGATTGCCCGAAATGCGGCAAAGCCACGCGCATCGTCAAACGGGTGAAAGATCGTGAACGCGGCGTCCCGGGCGGGGTTTACATCTCATGCTCGGCGTGTGAGTTCTTCGAGAAGCTGTAAGAGACAGTTTCAAGGCCGGAGCCGGAGGCAACTGCCTCCTCGCTCCAGCTTTCTTTCGTTCTGCTCTGTCCAGCACGGACACTACTTCCCTCTATACCACTCCACCGTGCGCCGCAGGCCCTCTTCGAAATCCACTTTAGGTTGGTAGCCGAGACCGGCTTTTGCCTTTGAGATGTCGGCGAGGGAGTGTTTGATGTCGCCGCCGCGCTCTGCTCCGTACTTGGGCTGTCCGCTATAGGAAGTTAGATCCTGCAGCAACTTGAAGGTTTCATTGAGATTAACTCTGCGTCCAGTCGCGACATTGAATATTTGTCCGGCTGCCTGGCCCGCGGGGGCTTTGCAGGCCAGCAGATTCGCCTCGACTGCGTTGTCGATATAAGTGAAGTCGCGGCTCTGCTCGCCGTCGCCGAAAATCGTGGGCTGTTCGCCGCGCAGCATCAGTGTGATGAACTTTGCCAGCACTCCCGAATAGGGCGACGACGGATCCTGCCGCGGGCCGAAGATGTTGAAGTAGCGCAAGGCAACGGTTTCGAGCTGGTAACAGCGGTAAAAAGAAATCAGGTAGTGCTCGCTGGCCAACTTGGCCACCGCATAGGGCGAAATAGGATCGGGCTTCATGCCTTCGTGCTTGGGCAGTGTGGGGGTGTCGCCGTACGCGGACGACGACGCCGCGAACACCACGCGCTTCACCTTTGCGTCGCGTGCTGCCACCAGGACGTTGACCGTGCCGTCGATGTTGGCCCGGTTGCTGCCCAGCGGGTCCAGGACGGATTTTGGCACGGAAGGAATCGCCGCCTGATGCAGGACAAAGTCCACACCAGCACAAGCCTTCCGCATCGCTTCAAGGTCGACAATGTCGACCTCGCGGAAGTCGATCTGATCCAATATTTCCGCTATGTTTTCCCGTTTGCCGGTGGAGAAGTTGTCAACGCCCCGCACATGCTCGCCGCGAGAAAGCAGCGCCCGCGCCAGGGACGACCCAATGAAGCCACCAATGCCTGTGATGAGATAGAGAGCCATGCCCCTTCATCATAACGAACGGAAGAGATTTCAAGCATAAGAGAATTGGTTCGAGCGGCGTCCAAAAAATGGACACAGGAGACGCTGCGGAATCCGCGACAGATCGGTTACGGTTTCACTGGCTACCGGACAAGAGCCTTCAGCGCTTCGTCTGAGGACCCTGACTGTTGCGGAGGATTCTGAGGAAGTCTTCCCGCATTAACATCTGGCGGCTTTCGAAGAACTCAGTAAGTGCCTGCACCGCCGCTGCGGGATCAGCGATCAAGGGTATCGCCTCCAGTGGTCCGCAGGCGGGAAGCGATGACGCGATTCCCGGCCCCATGATTACGGTCGGCCGGGAGATTGCGCCCAGCAGTTCTCTCAATCGCGCCACGTTCTCCCTCGACATGTCCACGAAGGCGATTCCCATGCCGAGGTAAGGGTAGGTCACCCGCACGTTGCCCATGGTCTCCACTCGAAAGCCGTTCGCTTCCAGTTTCATGTGCAAAATGGTCCCAACCGGATAGGTGGCCTGGGCTTCCACGTAACAGCCATGCAGGCTCACGTCACTGAAGGTAGCCCAAGTCCGTACATCGCGGCGATCCTCGCGCAGTTCGGCGCTTCCGGCGCACTTGTAGCGTGGGCTGCGCCGTTTCTCCGCGCCCTGGAATCGTTCGCCGGAGTCTGCAGCGGCACCCCTCGAGTTTTGACGCTCCTCCGAACCCGTCCCGCGGGCCGGCGCTGCCGCAGTCGCGATGCCTGGACTGTCCCAATGTTTTAAGGCTTTCAGATAAGCGACGCCTTCGTTGGTTTCTTCTGCCATGGCGCTCCGATGCAGGTACGTGCAATCAAAGGGTCAGCCCCCGCACGGCTCCTCAGAAGCCGGCGAGCGTTGCCGGGAACTCTGATGTCTCTATCGGAGAAACAGGTTTAAACATTAGGCACGGGAGCGTGAAGGCGCCGTTAAGAATCCTCTAATTGAAAGCCGTGCCCGAGGAGGTTTCCGACGCGGTCATTGGCTGTGCGACTTGCCGGATCTCTTTCCACAGTTCGTCGCGTCCGGCGCCGGTCTTGGCCGAGTAGGGAAGCAGACGAGCCGCAGGATACTCCTGGGTTAAAGTTCGCAGCGCGCTGTGCAGTTGATTGTTTGAGAGCCGGTCGCTTTTGGTGGCTACCAGCAGAAAGTCGCGGTCCGAGGCGCTGAGGAAGTCCAACAATTGCCGGTCTTTTTGTTGCGGAGGAACGTTGGCATCCACCAGAACGACGCACAAGCGCAGTGTAGGGCGCTCATTGAGGTAGGGCTCGATGAATTTTGGCCATTCCTGCGATATCTCGCGCGAAATCTTGGCATAGCCGTAGCCCGGGAGATCGGCAAAAATCAGCTCTGGACGCGGCTTTCCGGGCCAGCGGATCTCGAAGAAGTTAATGCTGCGGGTGCGGCCGGGAATCGAACTGGTGCGCGCCAGCTTGGTGCCGACCAGGGAGTTGATCACGCTCGATTTGCCGACGTTGGATCGGCCGAGGAATGCGATCTCCGGCAGGCTAGGAGTAGGGAATTGCGCGGCATCCGTCGCCGCCGCCAGAAACCGGGAGAGAACCCTCATGCTCAAGTTTGCAACGCGGGAGCTGAACTTGGCAAGCGAAGGAGACTCGGAGAGACGTTGCTTGCAACGACTCTCGCACCATCATTCGGAATCCCGCCGCAAGAGACATAGCGAACTACGTCTCTACGAAAACTTCAGGGCTCGCTGAAAACCGCGGTAACCGAGCAAGTCTCGCCGGTGCGGATTCCGATTCAACCTTGGCTCGCAGCAGCCGATTGAGTCAGTAGGAAGTTCGGGAGAAGCGAATGGAGAACATCCGAAGGACAACGTTTGAAATGCACACCCTGCTGCTTTGCAAAGACGTTCAGTTCCTGGGGATTACCCGGACCGTCCTGAACCAACTCCAGGTCACACCGAAGATTGTGGGCGGCTGCGACGCGGCTCTAGCCATGATTCAGCAGCACGAATTCGACGTAATTATTGTGGATTGGCGCGAGATCGATAACCTCGGGGACTTCCTGAGCGCCCTTCGTAAATCGAAGCTGAACCACGAGTGCGTTCTGGTGGCGATCATGCGCGACCTGCTGGACCTGCGCCAGGCGTTCGCGGCGGGAGTTCATTTCCTGATTCATAAACCAGCGTCGGCGGTTCAGATTGAGCGGTGCCTGCGCGCAGCCTACTGCGCGACCGTGGTGCGGCGGCGGAAGCACCACCGCGAGAAAGTTGACATCGTAGCCTCGCTCAGTACTCGTATGGAGCCGTTTACCGAGGCGACGGTGGTCAACCTGAGCGAGGGCGGGATGGGGCTTCGGACAGATTCCCATCACGAGATGATGGGCGTGACGCTAAGCCCTGGGGAGGAAGTCGACCTTCGTTTCGCACTGCCCGAGACCGACAGTATTCTGCACACCACGGGAAGGGTGGTCTGGACGACTACCCAGGCTTGTGGCATCCGGTTCAGTTACGTTCCCGACGACGAGCGGGCGGTTCTGGAACAGTGGCTGACGGCTTGTGTTGAGCGTTCGCTGGCGGAGTTGTGTGAGCGCATGCGGGGGGTGTGCGCGTAGGGCCACAGGAGACGAGGCGCACAGCAGTAAGAAAAGGGCCCGCGCGAAGCGGGCCTTCTGAATTCCTGTCGCTCAACAAGCCTCACTGATGAGCCGCGGGACTGTCGCCGGTGCCGGATGTCAAAGGCGCGATCGGTTGGACGACTTCTTCATCCAACTGTTTCGGCAGCGGAGATTCCAGAGCGATCTGCAGGACCTGGTCCATCGTATCCACGAAGTGAAGCTTCATCGCAGTGCGCAGATTTTCCGGCACTTCGGCCACGTCTTTTTCGTTGTCCTTGGGCAGAATCACTTCAAACAGTCCGGCGCGATGCGCCGCCAGCAATTTCTCTTTGAGCCCGCCGATCGGCAGAACCTTGCCGCGGAGCGTGATCTCGCCAGTCATCGCTAGATCGCGACGCACCGGGATTTTGCTCAGGGCGCTGGAGATGGCAGTGGCAATGGTGATGCCCGCCGAGGGCCCGTCCTTCGGAATTGCGCCTTCGGGCACGTGCACATGCAGATCAAGATTACGGTAGAAGTCGCGGCTCAGTCCGAGCCGTTGCGCCCGCGATCGCACGTAGGACATCGCCGCTTGGGCTGATTCCTGCATGACGTCGCCCAGTTTGCCGGTCAGCGTCAGCTTGCCTTTGCCGTCGACGACGCTCGCCTCTGTGCTTAGAATCGAGCCGCCGACTTCCGTCCAGGCCAGGCCGGTAACCAGGCCGACTTCGGACTTCTCATGAGCCAAAGTATCGCGGAACTTGATGACGCCCAAGAAGTCGTTGACGTTCTCGCCGGTAACGGTGACGTTATAGTTCGCGCCTTCTTTGACCACCTTGCGGGCGACCTTGCGGCAGACATTGCCGATTTCGCGCTCCAGGTTCCGCACGCCCGCTTCCCGCGTGTAGGAGCGGATTAGGCCGGTAATGGCTTCGTCGGTGAACTTGATGTTCTTGTCCGAAAGGCCCGCGGCCAGCATCTGCTTTTTGACCAGGAACTGCTTGGCGATTTCGACTTTTTCCTGTTCGGTGTAGCCGTGGAGGCGGAGCACTTCCATGCGGTCCTGCAGCGCCGCGGGAATGGTGTGCATGACGTTAGCCGTGGCGACGAAGAATACCTGCGAGAGATCGTATTCGACGTCGAGGTAGTGATCGACGAACATGAAGTTCTGCTCGGGATCGAGCACTTCGAGCAGCGCCGCGGACGGATCGCCGCGGAAATCCATGGACATCTTGTCCACTTCGTCCAGCATGAAGACTGGGTTTTTGGTGCCCGCCTTCTTCATCATCTGGATGATCTGGCCCGGCAGCGCGCCGATGTAGGTGCGCCGGTGGCCGCGAATCTCGGCCTCGTCGCGCACGCCGCCCAGCGACATGCGGACGAATTTGCGGCCCGTGGCCTTGGCAATCGACATTCCCAGCGAAGTCTTGCCCACGCCCGGAGGTCCAACGAAGCACAGAATCGAGCCCTTGGGATTCTTAACCAGTTGCCGCACGGCGAGGAACTCAAGGATGCGCTCCTTGATCTTCTCCAGGCCATAGTGGTCTTCATTCAGAACTTTCTCGGCGCGGGAAATATTGCGGATCTCTTTAGAGCGCTTTTTCCACGGCACAGCCAGCAGCCAGTCGAGATAGTTGCGCGAAACCGTGGACTCTGCCGACATAGGCGGCATGGCTTCCAGTTTCTTCAACTCCTGCATGGCCTTGTCTTTCACGTCCTTCGGCATGCCCGCGGATTCGATCTTCTTCTTCAGTTCGTCGAATTCGCTCTTTTCGCCGCGGCCCAGTTCTTTCTGGATGGCCTTGATCTTCTCGTTGAGGTAATACTCTTTCTGCGCCTTCTCCATCTGGCGCTTCACGCGCGACTGGATGGTGCGGTCCACGTTCAACTTCTCGATTTCGATGTCGAGCACGTCGGCAATGCGGGTCAGTCGCTCGGCGGGATCGAAAATTTCCAGCAGTTCCTGCTTCTCCTCGATCGAAAGTTGCAGGTTGGCGGAGATCACGTCGGTCAGCTTGGCCGGATCTTCCATGCGCACGGCCGAAATCATGGTCTCGTAGTTGAGCGCCTGGCAGAGCTTTACATATTGCTCAAACAGCGTGGTGACGCGCTGCATGCCGGCTTCTAGCGCCTGATTGCCTTCAGTTGCATAGCGCGCAACCCGGACCGTGGCCTGCATGAAGCCGTCGGTGTCGACGACCTGCAGAATCTTGCCGCGCTCCACGCCTTCGACCAGAACCTTAATGTTGCCATCGGGGAGCTTCAAGCTCTGCACGATGTTGACGATCGTCCCTACTTGATAAATCTCGTTGGCCTTGGGTTCGTCGATCGAGGCGTCGTGCTGCGTGGCCAGGAAAATCTTCTTGTCTGCGGCCAGCGCCTCTTCCAGAGCCCGTACGCTCGATTCGCGGCCTACCACGAATGGAGTCATCATGAAGGGAAAAATGACCACGTCCCGGATGGGCATCATGGGCAACTTCTTGGATTCGAACTTTTCCTTGGATGTGGTCACTGAGTCTCCCTAGGATGACAGCCAAACGAAGCTTACTAGATTCTACCTTGTTTGGTCATTGGACGTCGGCCTTTGGTCGTTGGCAAGCACTTCTGTGCCTCGGCGAACGACCAACGACGAACGACGAACTTAACCTGCCTTTTCCATCACAGTGGCGAACGAAGCGCTGCGCTTTTCCACCATTTCCCGCGTCACTTCAAACTCCTTCAGTTTCTTCTGGCTGGGCAGGTTAAACATCAGATCGAGCATGAGTTCTTCCAGAATCATGCGCAGGCCGCGCGCCCCCACCTTGCGCGCCATGGCCTGGCGCGCGATCGCCCGCAGGGCTTCGTCGCTGAACTTCAGCCGCACGTTCTCGAACTCAAACAACCGCTGGTATTGCTTGACGATGGCATTTTTCGGCCTGGTCAGGATTTCGATGAGGGCAAACTCGTCGAGATCTTCCAGCATGCCGACGACGGGCAGGCGGCCCACAAATTCCGGAATCAGTCCGAACTTGATCAGGTCTTCCGGCTGGATCTCGGTTAACAATTCCTGGGTGCGCTTTTTCGAGTTGGTGGCATCTTCCTTTTCCGCGTCTTCGCCACCTCGGAAGCCGAGGGACTTCTTGCCAATTCTGCGCGAGATGATCTTGTCGAGGCCCACAAATGCCCCGCCGCAGATGAAGAGGATGTTGGTCGTGTCGACCGGAGTGAATTCCTGGTGCGGGTGCTTGCGCCCGCCCTGGGGAGGAACATTAGCGATCGTACCTTCCAGAATCTTCAACAAGGCCTGCTGCACGCCTTCGCCGGAAACGTCGCGGGTGATCGAGGGATTCTCATCTTTCCGCCCGATCTTGTCGACTTCATCGATGTAAATGATGCCGGTCTGGGTGCGGCTCACGTCTCCGTCAGCCGCCTGCAGCAATTTGAGGATAATGTTCTCGACGTCTTCTCCAACGTAGCCGGCCTCGGTGAGCGTAGTCGCATCCACGATGGCAAAGGGCACGTCCAGCATGCGCGCCAGAGTCTGCGCCAGAAGCGTTTTGCCGGTGCCAGTCGGACCGATCAGCATGATGTTCGACTTGGTCAGCTCGATCCCGTCGCCGGTTTTCTGCCGGTTCATGAAGATGCGCTTGTAGTGGTTGTACACGGCGACCGCCAACTTCTTCTTGGTCTGCTCCTGCCCAATCACGTACTCGTCCAGAAAGGTCTTCACTTCCTGAGGTTTGGGGAGTTGATTCGGAGTGGTGCTCGGGGGAGTCGCCGTGCGGTCGTCTTCCAGAATCGAGTTGCAGACCGCCACGCACTCGTCGCAAATGTAAGCGCGGGGGTAATCGCTGGGCGACGAGATCAGCTTAGCTACGGCGTCCTGCGATTTGTGGCAGAACGAACAGCGCAGTATCTCGTCGGAGCCCGACTTGGTTTTCACTCGGCTCTACTCCTTGAATATTTCTGCGGTATGGCCGGACCCAGCGTCCTACGGCCCCTTCCGCCGCTCCGCGTTCCGCCGCCGACTTCCGTCAGACGCGAAGGCAGATCATACCGCTTTTGCCGTCTTATAGATGATATCGTCGATGATTCCGTATTCCTTAGCCTGCTGCGCGTTCATGATGAAGTCGCGCTCCACGTCTTTTTCCACTTTGTCCAGTTTCTGCCCGCTGTGCTTGGAGAGCAACTGGTTTGTAATCTCGCGCATACGCAGGATTTCCCGGGCGTGGATGTCAATGTCGGTAGCTTGTCCCGACAATCCTCCCATCGAGGGCTGATGTATTAGAATTCGCGAATTCGGCAGTGCCAACCTTTTTTTGGGTTCGCCTGATGCCAATAGTAATGCCGCCATCGAGGCGGCTTGGCCCACGCACAGCGTCATCACGTCGTTTTTCACGTACTGCATGGTGTCGTAGATCGCCATGCCGGCCGTAATCGAGCCGCCCGGAGAGTTGATGTAGAGCTGGATATCTTTCTCCGGATCTTCCTGAGCCAGAAACAACATTTGGGCAATCACCAGGTTGGCGATGTTGTCGTCAATCGGCGTGCCGATGAAGATAATGTTGTCGCGCAGCAGCCGAGAATAGATGTCGTAGGCGCGTTCGCCCCGCCCGGTCTGCTCGATGACCATCGGTACCAGCATCATTTGAGGATCGTTCTGCTTCACATTTCACCTGCCACACTCCGCCCCGACGCAACGCTTATCTTGCATGGGGAGGGTCGAAAGAAGTCCGCGTCTCTAGTTATTAGCTACGCGGACTGGTGATACAGAAAATCGAGGGTCTTTTCGCTGCGGATTCTGTTTCGGATTCTATCGAGGCCCCCATCCTGTGTCAAACGAGCGCGGACCGCTTCCGGAGTCTGTTTTGTCTGCTGGGCGAGGGCTGCAATCTCGTGGTCCACTTCGTCCTCCCCAGCCTCGATTTTTTCCAGGTCCGCGACGCGCTCCAGTAACAACGACGACTTCACATCCTGCACAGCCTGGTCCCGCTGACCCGCCCGCAAGCGGGGAAGGTCCATCTTTTTCAGGTCCTCCATCTTCATGCCCTGCGCGGCCAGCGCACGCAGGCCCCGTTCCAGGCGCAGATCGATTTGCCGATCGACCAGCGACTCCGGCACTTCGAAATCATTGCGCTTGACCAGTTCCGCAACCAGCTTGTCTTTGGCTTCGCGTTCGGCATCGTGCTTGCGTTCGGCTTGCATGTTCTCACGAATCTGCTGGCGCACCTGGTCGAGGCTGGTGAACTCGCCTAGTTCTTTGGCAAAGTCGTCGTTCAGTTCGGGCAGGTTCTTCTGCTTGATCGCCTGAATCTTGACGGTGTAGACGAACGTCTTGCCCGCCAGGCGCTTGTCGGCGACGTCTTCGGGATAACTCACCTCGAACTCCCGCTCTTCTCCGGCATTCGCGCCGCGCAGGTTCTCATTAAACTCAGCCACCGTGTTCTTACCGCCGATTTCGATCAGGACTTCGTCCATGTGCACGGGCTGGGCGGTGCCGTCGTCCGCTTTCGGCTTCCCATCCATCGAAGCCTGAGCAAAGTCGCCATCGGCCAGCGCACGTCCTTCGACGGAGGTGAATGTGGCGTGCTGCTCGCGCACGCTGTTCACGGCTTCTTCCACTTCTTCGTCCTTCACGACGATCTCGGGATGGTGGGCACGAAGCTCCTTGTAGCCTTCGACGACGATTTCGGGCAGGACCTCGAAGCTGGCCTTGAAGCGCAGGGGTTCGCCGTCATGAATGTGCAGGTCGGTGACGCGCGGCTGCGACACCGGAATCATCCCTTGCTTTTCCGCCTCTTTGCGGAAGTGGCGCGGCACGAGCGCCTCAACCACGTCGCTCTTCAGGTCTTCCTTGAACCGCTGCCGGATGATGGAAGCAGGCACGTGCCCCGAGCGAAAGCCCGGGAGTCGGGCCACCTTCTGATATTTCTGAATGATTTTTTCCATCTCGCGAGTGACTTCGTCGGCGGGAATTTCGACCGAGATCTCGCGTTTGACGCCGTCCTTGTTCTTTGCGTCGATTGTTTGACTGGGACTCACGTTTGCCCTTTCGGCTTGCCTTGCCACGTCCGGCCAGAAACTGGGATCCTCGAGCCAAGGACCATTCCCGTTCACACGCCGTTAATCCTGAGTGTAAAGACTTAGGGAGAGCAGCGTCAAACGACCGAGGGGGTGGAAGGAAGGAACGGCAAAACTGCCACACCCCACGCTCGGTACGAGCGTGATGGATTCATTACGCTGTGCGGGTCCTCCAGCTCGATCAGCATCAAATCCAGGACAATTTGTTTAATTGACGATATGCCCCCTGGTAGCCGGCAAGACTCCCCATAAAATTCTTTGGTGGTGTATAAAAGCGCATTTTACCTGGCTGCGGTCGCTCAGGATCGACAATTTCATAGGCACCGCTGAGGCTTCTGAAAAGCTTAGCAATTCGAAGAAGATCTTCAACCGATTCTCTCCTGTACTGATTCCGAATAACTGGTTCTTTATGTTGAAGCGCAATCTTTATTTTGACCTGAATGTTTTGACATATCACCCACGGCCAAACGAATCTATTGTGGTACGCGGTCAGACCAAAAAAACGATGCACCCAAAAAGCGTCAGTCATTCTGTAGGGTGGATCAAAATTCTGTAATCCAGAATTGTGCTCGACTCTTAGTTTAAGAGCTTCCTCTACCCGGCGCGCATCAGTTGGATTCAAGAGATACAAGGCGCCACAGATTGAAGCGACTGTGTCTAGGCGGTCTTCCCCCTCCTTAGCCCTGAAGTAACCACCCGATTGATGGTAAAGCTTACTCGTGACGCTTTGCTTCACAATCCTGAATTCATCGCGAAACCTCTGTGCGTCACGGTCATAACCGAGTTGACGTGAGATGTATTGCATTACTCTCAAAGCCCTACCCCAACAGACATTCAGTGTCCCTAATTTCCCTCGCCTTCTAAGACTGTCTGTCCAATCTGAATTGTCCCTCGTTGTGATTGCGAGACAATCCTCTGGATCGGTTTTCGTTTGGAAGAATGCCGCAGCCTGCTTCAAATGATCAAAATTGCGGGCTACAAACTCACGACCCTCCGCGCACGCATTCATGAATTCTCCAGCAACCATAATGATGCAGGGAACAGTATCGTCAGCGGCAGCGAAATCTTCCCCTTCGTATACAGGCCGCTCCTCTCTTTTCCTTAGTTTTGATTCGACGAAATTAAATATGTACTTATCAGCATGGCGAAAACCAGGGATTACTTTCAGAAGTCCATACTCACGTTCAACTTTGAAGGGCAACATGCCGTCAGGCTTTTGGTACTTAAATATTGTGTTCAGAGAGTCTGTTACTGCCCTTGGATTTGTATACACAAAATAGTTCGTGCCAGCATGCGAGAAATCGCGAGCATACAATTGTTTATAAAAGTTATCGGTCGGATCCGCTGTAGGGAACACACCAAATCCGGGAAGGTAGTTCTGGGTGAGATGTTCTGCGGTCTCGAAAGCAGTCTCATGAACGAGCCGTCGATCCTCTGGAGAGAGACATTCTGCGTCAGATGGATATATTTGGGGCAGTCTTATTGTTCCAACCGAGCTGCGCTTGCTCACCATCATGGATGCTCTGACGATTATCGAATTAGATTGTTCCACTTCGGCGACGTGTGTCCGTTAACTAGCCGCGCAACGACATCATTGGTTGTTTACAGGCATCGGCCGTTTGCTAGCGGCTTTTGTCCATTCGTTTCGCATCCTAATTAAACGAGCTGTGAGGATGCCTAAGATCGGCAGCAGTACCGCGGATGGGACAATGCCCAAGTAATCACCCTGTTGCCAATGTGGTGATCGTGACCATATAGCGAACCCCATCGGGACTACGGCGATCGGAACAACAAACCATTCCCAAGGTGTATTCAGAGCTGTTTTACGACGGCCCGCGAGAAATCTTTCGTAACTCCAAAATTCCATCTCGATACCAGACCGCGCAACGATGTCGTGTAGCTCTGTTTCGAGGTACAACACAATCGTGTAGTGCTCCGCGACAAAAATAGAAGCTACCAGCAGCATCAGTTGAACGCCAGTCGCGCAGGCCCAAACCAAGAAACCGTTTCCAGAGATGCGATCCCAAGCGTTGGCCATCAAAGTAATGAACGCCACGATGAGGGTCCAAATTGATGCGTTAAACAAGTCGATATACGTTATTCTGTTGGTTAACGCGGCATACTCGGCCGCATGCAGTTGTACGAGAGCACTGATATTCGATTCGGTGGGGAGGCGATTCGCTGGACTGTTCATCGTTTGCTCCAGAAGAGAGAAGTGAGAGCGCCGATTATCTGGCATTTCGACCGATAAATCCAGCATTCAGCTTTTTGGGTGTAGCGCCGCATTCTTCCAGCGTATTCGCGACGTTACAATTCGCAACGTGACCGCAGACGCGTGCGCTTGTTGCAGTCGCGACTCTCGGGACCAAATCGAAGTCTTATCTGGGGCAAGGGTCAACTTCTTTCGACGATTCATCGCTTCTTGTTGCATTGCGATAGGTTTCAAGATGCTTCAGAATCTTCGCAAGAGTTTTGCGCCGTACGCGTTCACCTTTCAAGATCTTGTCAAGCGTGTGATGGCTTACGCCGGTCTTGCGCTCAAGTTTGCGAATTCCAGTCTGGAGAATGTCTTGTTTGATGTCTTCGCCTGCAACTACTTGTTTGGATTGTTGGTATTCGAAGGATTTGAATTCAATAAGACTCAAGTCTTCGCCTTGTTCCCATCGCCGGTCGGTTTCCTTCCCCACATATCGACGTGACGCCGCTACTACGGAAGACCGTTGCAACAATCCCCGAGTGTCACACGTGCAGGGAGTTCCATCGGGTGCTAAAGACTTAGCCTCGGGGTGCTTGGTGTAGAGGTAGAGCACTTGTGCATAGATTCGCGGGATTACTTTGTCTAGATTGACGGTTTGCTCCAGGGCAAGTTGATAGACTTTGCCGTCAAAGATGTTGACGCATTCTGAGTTTAGCCATTCGCTTCTCTTGGATGTGTACGACGTAACCAGCGTAAATCGGCTGTTGTCGACATCTGCCGGATGTCCTCCACTGCTATCGACTTGTGGAAGTAGCAGAAAGGCGAAAGGACGCGGATCAAGTCGCTGCAAGATGTTCGGCGTGCTGATCACGATGGGCATCATGGCGGGAACATCTAACCAGGCCGGCGCCGTGCATTTGAGCCCCAGTTCACAACGCAAGAGCCAATCCCAAGCTTCCGCTATCCAGTTGCCCTCTTCCCCTTCCTTCTCCTCTTTTGGCGCAGCAAGATAGCCAAGGCCGTGAGCCTTCGGCTCAACAACACTGATGTTGTCTTGAGCCGTTTTCTCGTAAATGGCATACCGTTTGGACGATACCGAATAGCCGTAGAGTTGCCGTCTTGGTTTGCTGGAATCGGAATCAACATGGTTTGCCTTAACAAGACTCAGAATTGAGCCTGTGATGTAACGTCGATCATAGGGATTTAGCCTGTCAAACTTATCGATGATGTCTTGCACTTCGGCCCATGACAACGTCCTTAGGCCTTCCGCTCCAGGGATGTGGAGAGGCTCGCTTTCTCGGGAGCTGATGACGCAAAGACTGTCAGTGTCACAAAATAGGTATGTTCCTTTGGCGTCGGCGACACACCGCTCAAGCATGGCCAGCAGCAAGCGTCCACCGGCGGCAATGAGGGAGCCCAAGATTGGGCTGTACCATCTTCCAGCTTCTTCGATTGTTTTGGATGACTCTTCGTGCGAGTGCTCCCCGGAAAAGACTCCCACTGAGGTTGATTCATCCAGTTCCTTCTGATTCACTTCCACAAAGAGGCCATAGGAACCGGAACTGGCGAAGATCTTGAGGAAGTACTCCATCGGATCGTCTTTCGGGAACCTCTTACGCTCTTCCACCACACGACGAAAGAAGTCTTCTTTCCGAGGATCAATTTCCACCATTCCGCGCAAGCTTGTTGGCTTTAGGCCAGCCTGTTTGCCGTGCGGAACAACGCGGATTGCCTTTTCGATGTGCGGAGCTTTGCCGGTTTCTAGCAGTGAGGCGATCACGTCGGGACCGGCAAGCCAGATAGCTTCCTCAGATGTCAGGTAGTTTGAACCGATGTTCTGCGTTCTGCCGTCGTATACGGAGCGAACTGGAAAGATGTCTCTGTCCGGTCTGACTAGCGCAAAGAACTTGAACTGTTTCCACCGGTCCGCATCAAACGTTCCGTCGAGGGTCACGCTCTTAACGAGTTCACGAACCTCTTTCGTTGCATCTTCAAACGATAGCCTCTTAGCAGTAAGAAGATCTGAGTTGCCAAGCAAAAGCGACCATCGCATACTGTGAAACGAAATCCACAGGAACGACCGGCACTTCGGTACAGCGAACGCGACACTCCGCACGTCCGCCGTAATATCCCTGCATAGCGATGCCCTGAATTTTCTCCGGTATATCGAACTTCTGGAGAGGCGGAACTATGCCCATTGCTTCCAAGTAGCCTTTAGCAATCGTTGCTGGCGAATAGGCCTTCTCAGAACGAAGGTCGATGGATGCCGATCAAATTCCCGCTTCATCGCGTTGAGCAGAGCCGTCGTACACTTCACGTCCTGACGGCATAGTCAATGTCTTCCTGTGTGACTCGTCCGCTCGGTGTGTGGTTCTTCTTTTGTTCAGTTGCGCTGAACTTCTTGCACGCTTTCTTGAGCAATACGACCGATTGTGCAGAGCCCAACCTAGAGTGCAGAGGTCGAGAAAGCGGCCAGTGGCCATTGCCGCTCCTGAGAGCGTGGAAAACGTAAACTGATGAACGCAGTTTAGCTGTAGCAGGCTGCTGAAAAACTACTCCCGTTCCACAAGCGAGTCGTGTTTAGAGTGAGGATGAGGGGCATAGATCATCAGCAGAGTAGATGTTCAGTTATTTGTCGCCGGAAACGCGGGTGCGGAAAGATCATCCGCTGCGAGCGATCCCGTGATGGTGGAGAATACTCGCCCAGTTGTCGCGACGATTCGACAGCATGTACGCAAGCGCCAGCCGACCGTCGATTCCTCCGGAGAAGCTGTGCGAGCGCAGTGCTGCAGATGCTGTATTCGATTCGCAGCGAGCGCTGTTGATGGAGGAGATCGATTACAGTGTTCTGTTCGCTGGTTTGTGAGATTGAACTTGGACGAAGAGGTCTGGACGCACCGCGTCACCAAAACCAGAACCGTACTGGAAGCAGGTGGCCGAAGAGTTTCTAGCCCAAGTGGTGGAGCGAGCACGGAGCCAAGAGCTGACTTCGAACAGCACTTCACGGTGGATGAGACGTTGCTGGAAGCATGGGCGGGGGCGAAGAGTTTCCAGCGGAAGAACCGAAAGACTCCGCCGCCGGACGATCCTGGCAACCCCACAGTGAACTTTCACGGGGAAATCGGAGCAATGAGACGCATGCATCGAAGACCGATGCCGATGCCCAACTGACGCAAGGGCCCTCAAGAGGCCAAGTTCAGTTACAGCGGGAACTTGTTGGTGGAGAACCGCAACGAGCTGATCGTGGACGCGGAAGTTTTCCAGGCCAACGGAACGGCGGAACGCGACGCGGCGCTGATCATGATGGAGAGGCTTCCCGGTACGCAACCGTTGACGGTGGGCGGCGACAAAGGGTTCGACACCTTCGGGTTTGTGGAGGAGTGCCGCAACCTGCGCGTGACGCCGCACGTGGCTCAGAACCTGGGACGACGCGGAGGCAGCGCGATTGATGGGCGCACCACGCGGTACTCGGGTTACGCCATCAGTCAAAAGAAGAGGAAACGGATCGAAGAATGCTTCGGCTGGCTGAAGACGATCGCGCTCATGCGAAAGGTTCGGCATCGCGGGGTGAGCAAAGTGCACTGGATATTTACCCTCGCCTGCGCCGCCTACAATCTGGTGAGAATGCGAAACCTGGCAGCCGCAGTTCCGGTGGCGTAAATAGGGGCCTACGTGTGTCTCCAACAGCATCGAGTTAGAAGCAGAGGCTACAAAAACACCTGAAATCAAACCGTTCTACATCATCAACGATGCGCAACAGAAAGAAAAACACGCTGCGAATCAATTTTTCAGCAGCCTGTTAGGGATTTGATCACTATTCTCGGTAAATACGTGTTCTCCTGAAGCTGACGTGTTTCGGTATTCAACCATTGCGAGAGGTGAGCGACCATCCTCCATCTAATGCTCTTCCCCAATCTACCGCGAGTCTACTCAGGTCAAAGTTAGCATTGAACATCACTATCAAGGCCCCGCGCTTCACAGCCTTCCAGAATACTTTCCTTAGTAAGTGTAACTAGACTTAGGCACCAACTTCAATTTGGCGGAACGACTTTACCTCTATTCCTGAAAGCTCAGAGCTGACATAGCGTTTCAGAACTTCTAGCTGTTCAGAGTCAAGATCGTCAGCGTAGAAAAGGCCTTCTTCTGAGCAGAGGTAAACGTCACCCTTGCGTTCACACAGCCTGTATACGCCGAAAAGCAGATCTTCCGATGTGTCCGTGGTGGTTTCCGTATCGAAAACGAGTACTCGATCAGGCCACTTCGGCGTTGCACTCTTCTTGTTCTTCCATTCCTTACGCGTTTCGGTAACAGTGTGTGCGCGAAGAAAAATGTCTTGAGTTGTCATGCTTTGAAACTCCTTTTCTCACTGTCTTGCGAAGTGAACTCTTCCTCTTGCATATCCAAGAACCACAGCAGCATGCAGATGGCTTTTCTTGCCCGACGAAATCGCGTCTGACGATCCGGCGAGTAACGCATGTCAACGCCCGCCGCTGCGATGTAGGCAGTCAGCTTTACTGATGCTTACGGCACAGCGGAATCGTGAACCAGACAACATGATTTCTTCCTCCCACATGGTGTTTCTCCACTTGGTCGGTACTCCCGCAAATGGTGCAACGCAACTCTCCCGAAGCCCTACCAGCATCAAGCCGAACGGGCCTCGTGGGCTTCTCCCCGGAAAGTCGCAGATTGCACCCGTTGGTCATCAGGCCACCAACGAGGAATAGAGTTGATCGTAGGATTCGCCCTGCTCAGCCAAAGCGGCGAGGAGCTCGGGATCGGTGACAAGCGTGTGCCCACCGATCTTCTTGCCTTGAAAGGGACGGAGCACCGATTCATCTCCCGAACGAAGAAAAGCGGCTCTAGCATTCACATAAGCGGCAAGTTCGGTCGCTTCTCTGCTCCCCTTCGCTGCGACCTGAATCAGACCGCCTGCGTCCTGACCTGGGATCTGGAGATAACGCGTAAATCTGTCGCGTGGACCGCTCTGATGCGACCGCCAGTGTGATCTTGTCGAAGAGCTGACCCTACGTATTTTCGAATCGTCCGCTGACTGACGCCCTCAGCTTTAGCAGCGTCCGCGAGCGAGGCTCCGTGGCGAATCGCCGTTAGTGCGTGTAATGCTCTCTTTCTCGCTTCAAAACTTCGCGCTGAGAGTTTCCTCACCTAAAGTCTTGAGCTCTTGGATTTTCGCTTCCTTGCCATGTGCGCCTCCCGCTTTCTAGGAAGCACACGGCATGCCAGGAAATGCCACTAAGTGTAATCAGGGCAATGTCTTATATGTATTCTCTGGCAGACTGTCAGAAATTGAATTCCGATTTCCTGGCACTCTACGTGCAGCAGCTAGAATTCTCTAGCACCTATTTTTGGAAGTGCTCACGTCTTGAAACATGAGTTCTCAAACGCGAGTGAGAAAGTTTTGCAGCAAGTGGGAAAAATCGCTAGTCAACTCATGACTCAAACGTACAAAAGAACTTCAGCAGGTCGGCCCACGATAGACGATCCTTCACTCAAGCTCCACAGAGACCATATCGTTGATATGCTCTCCTGTTGGTGGAGAGAAGTCGGTTGGCAACTTCCGAGAGCAACTGAAAGAGATGAGCTTCTGTTAGCACTTGAACCGTTGAAAGACCATCCCGACAGGTATCACATTAACCGCCTGCTGTTGCCGAGTTCCAAGTCCGCTACCGCAGAAGAAATTCGTGTACAGAGAAAGCAGAACGAATCGGCCATCGAAAGAATGTACGAGGATCAACAAAAACAGAGATCCACCCTCGATCTATTCACCCAAACCCAAATGGCTTTGGGTCAAGCTTCGCCTAGTCAGTTAGAAGCTGTGAAAACACGGATAGCGCAACGAAAAGGCGAACTGGAAGCGGCCAGCACCGCCTACGATTATTCATGCAGAATGCAGCGAGATATGTCGAATAAGCTCGAAGAAATAGAGGCTGGTTATGCACAGGATGAACTCCTGATGTTTATCAAGACCAGATTCATCGAAGCGAAAAGAATTGCTCGCAATCCTGAAAATCTTGCTAACGCTATCGCTGGACTGCCGCTAGCGCCAACTGTTCCATTCATGGGTGCATGGCAATCATATGTGCGATGTTCAAAACTAGAGTGCGAGCCACACCACCGATTTCAGTTGTTCGAGACAATTCAATCCATTTGGAACAAATCGCGAAAATCTGCAATTCCACTGCTCGAGTTCTTTCACCAAGAAATCACTGCACTACCAAAAAGCATAACTATTAAAAAGACCGATCCTATCACCTGCTAAGAGTTCACCTACAAGCTCTTAAACATGGTTCTACACACTTTAGAAAATGACTGGCCAATCTGTAGACTAGCAATCAAGAAGAGCTTTGAATTCCAAGTCGAGATTGAACGTGTGCCTTTTCTTGTCTGTGCTAACTTCACAAAAGTCCAAAGAGATCCCGCAACACCAGTCGCTCTGGTCCTGGAAGAAACAGAGAACCCCAAGAAGTAGGCCATCAACTCATAAGTTATTCATTTATAATTAGTTAGCTAGCAAACGAGCTCGCCTACTGTTGGAAGCAGCCGACAAGCTCTGACCACCATGGAGAGGTGCTCCAATGGCAGCTCACAAGACCGTACTCCAACTCCCTCTATCCCACAATCAGCATGTTGAACTGCTGACTCCTCTACACTGAGTCATAACGCTCTTCGGTTATGGCATTCGGGTGCGCCTAGATCAAGAGCATTTGTCTATTGAGGACGGCATCGGAGCGAACCGCCGTCGCTGCCGTCTTCCTCGCGTCGGCCACGGCCTAAAACGTTCTCGTTGTGATCGGCTCGGATGGCATGGTTTCCCTCGCAGCGCTGCGCTGGCTCGCCGATCAGTACGCCAGTTTTGTCATGCTGGAGCGGGATGGTTCAGTTCTCGCTACGACTGGTCCTGTTCGACCTTCCTAAGCTAAGCTTCGACGCGCACAAGCACTTGCCCATTCTTCTGGAGCGGCCCTGCGAATCTCGCGTGAGCTTATCAGCAGGAAGCTAGATGGCCAGGAGGAATCGCCCGTCACAAGCTTTTGGACACGTCCACTGCCGACACTATTGCCGGATTCAAAGCCGAACTTCCCACTGCCTAAAGCATCAACTCAATTCTGTTAATTGAATCGCAAGCTGCGCGAGCTTACTGGTCAGCCTGGAGCACATTGCCAATCAACTTCCCGAATAATTACCTCCCTCTAATCCCAGATCATTGGTGCAGCTTCGGAGCGCGTGTCTCGCCCCTTACGGTATCGCCGCGTCTCGCCGCCAATCCGCCTAACGCTATCCTGAATTACCTCTATTCCGTACTTGAGTCAGAGGCTCTGCTCGCTGCTGCTGCGCTCTGTCTCTATCCTGGCCTTTGTGTCTTGCACGTCGATACGTCAGCACGCTACAGCCTAGCTTGCGACTTGATGTAACCCCTTCGCTCTCAAATCGACGCTTACCTACTCCACTGTATTACTCGCCAACCACTCAGGCGAGAGTGGTTCTGTGAACAAAGAGATGGCAACTGTCAGCTGGCAGGATCGTTTACCGTACGCCTGTCAGAAACTGCTCCTATCTGGCTAAGAGCTGTTGCTCCAATTGCTGAGTGGTCGCTCGCGCGTTTTGGTCAACGATTCGAAAACCAGACGCTCCACTACCAACGAGACTGACTCATAACAACAAGCGAGGAGCAAAGGGAGTACCGCTTCAATCCCCTGCAAGGATTCCTTCTCAAGAAAACATTTGTGCTGGATGTGGGAAGCTTATTCGCCGTAATTCTACTCACTGTCCCGATTGTTCCTTGAAGAACTCCACTGCCTCATTGATCGAGGGAGCTAAATTGGGGCGCGTGATCGGGCACACTCCACAGGCGGAGGCAAGGCGCAGGGAAACCAAACGCCGTCACGACTTGGCACGTCAAAGTTGGCATCCGTCAAATCAACCGGTTGGCTTACAGAAGATTTCTATGCGAAAGAGATTCAGCCTCGATTGTACAGAGCTACACTCTCTGAGATCGCTTCGTTGATAAAGGTTTCGATTCCTTATGCATCGGATATTCTGCGCGGCAGACTACTACCGCACCAAAGACACTGGAGTCACTGGCGCAGCTCGTGGCGCCACAGTCGCGCGAGGAGATTAACCGCATCACAACAGGCAATACGTTGCACTATTTTTTGTGCAATCCTGTTGGTTGTGAGATATTGTAGCGTAAGCGAACAAAAAGCGAAATATGTCTGACAAGTCAAAAATCGAATGGACAGACGCCACATGGAACCCCGTGCGCGGCTGCACCAAAATCAGCCCCGGTTGCAAGCATTGCTATGCCGAAGTGTTTGCAGAGCGATTCCGGGGTGTTCCGGGCCATCCGTATGAGCAAGGTTTTGATTTGCGCCTTGTGCCAGAAAAACTTTAAGAGCCTCTAAAGTGGAAAGCACCACGTTTCATTTTCGTAAATTCTATGAGTGATCTTTTCCAACAGGGTGTGCCTGATGATTACGTCATCCGCGTAGCAGAGGTGATGAATACAGCAAACTGGCACACGTTCCAAGTGCTCACAAAACGAGCCGATCGGATGCGCCAGATGCTCAATTCCAAGCTGCGCTTTTCTGCACATTCAGCTCATATTTGGTGGGGCGTGAGTGTCGAAAATCGCAAGCATGGATTGCCGCGCATTGAAGAATTACAAGCCGCTGATGTTGCCATGCGCTTTCTGTCGATTGAGCCTCTGCTTGAGGATTTGGGTACTTTGGATTTATCGGGCATTCACTGGGTCATCGTTGGCGGTGAAAGCGGACACGGCGCGAGGCCTATGCACAAAGACTGGGTGCTTTCAATTAGAAACCAGTGCTGGAAAGCAGGCGTGCCCTTTTTTTTCAAACAATGGGGTGGTGTGCAGAAATCAAAAAACGGTCGACAGTTGGATGGCCACACTTACGACCAAATGCCTGCGTTATTGCTTGCTCAGTTTGCCACTTAGCGAAACTTCAAAATTGTCCCATCCGGATAGGTGTACGGTTTGCGCCCTGGCTTCGGATTCACCACGCTCAACTCACCTTCCTTTTCCATCGTTGTCAAAATCTGCTTCTTGATGTGAGTGCGCAGAAAAGGTGTTTCCTCAACAACCCAATCACCGAGTACCGTGATTTCAATTTCTGTGTGCCCTAAATGATAGCTGATTATTTCCCTGAGCAACGCGTAATCAGTCTCAGCCGCAAAGAGCGGTAATTGCGTCTTTGCGTCTGTGAAGTCTGAAAAGTGAAACTCTCCCGCCTTGTCAACCTTCCACATCGCGTGCTTCATTGCTTCCAAGCCGTCCAGACTGTTTGTCGCAAAAAACAAGAAATAGTCAGGCTAGTTGCTCTTGTTCACCATCAGTAACGCGCGTACATACTTCGCAACCGTTCTGAGCTGCTTCAAGTACAGATCTTGAATGAAAAAGAGACGGTCGATGGGGTCGGTGATCTTCGCAGCCTCACGCCATTCTGGTGTGCCAAACTGCGCATCAAAGTGCCCTGCGAACTCAGTAACTGAAAGAAAACGGTTTATCTCCTCATACATGAAATTGACCAATACTTCAGATTTCTGATACCGCATCAGCTTGCAATCTTGCTGAACGGCGTATGTGAGAAACCAAACTGATCAACAAAGGCCAGCGTCTGCGCACTCCTCCTCCTCTGCTCCTCCACACTCGCAAAAATCTCTCTGAGTTTGTCATTAAATTCGCCATGCAGTGCTCGAAAATTGACATTCCTCGGGAGCGTCGGTTTGATGTGCTCTAAAAGTTCCACTAAGTGCTGATACCGGTCATTCCTGCTTTCGATGAACAGGCACACAAGCTCAGCCGATACCTTCAGGACGTGGTCGCGTGCTGCCTTCAATATCACAAGTGGTGAGCCATCCTCACCTTTGCTGTATTCACCCGGCCCGGCAAACGCGTCCATGTACAGCAGCCGTGCGTTGGTATGGCCTAATATTGGCAACCACGCTTGAAAATATCGGCGCAGAATCTCGTGTTTCTTCGCCGTGTGCGCCTCTAAATCCCACACCGTTGCGAGAGCCTTGCTCATACTCACCATCCTTGCGGTACGTCTTATCATGAAAGTAGCGTGAAGAAAAAGCGAAATTGCAACCGAAATTGTGCATAGGCTGTGAATGAGCAAGTAAAACCTGTGGACAGCTGTGCACAAAAACCGGTGTAAAGCGGGTTTAAGGGGAATACATTATCGTCACCGCGACGATTAGAATCCTTTCGCTGTCGGTTACCAGCAGCGAAGTACGAATTGAGATCCAACATGCAGGTTCATCGCGAAATCAGATTTGTATCGAGTAATCCTCATAAGATTGCTGAAGCCGAGCAAATTCTCGGAGCGCAAAATATCAAGGTCGTAGCGTCCGAAATCAAAATCGAAGAAATCCAAACGAATGACACCGCAAGTCTGGTTCACGACAAGGTCCTAAAAGCATTTTCGAAAATTGGTCGTCCGCTTTTTGTGGAGCACACCGGTCTATACCTGGAGCACCTCAACGGTCTTCCCGGTGGGCTGACACAAATTTTTTGGGATTCTCTTCAAGCCGACAAATTTGCTGAGTTATTTGGCAAGCTGGCTCCGAATCACAACGTAATTGCCCGCACCACAATCGCGTATTGTGACGGACAGAAGATATATGACTTCCATGGAGAGATCGAAGGTGAGATTGTTCCCGATCCGCGTGGCAAACGTGATTTCCAGTGGGACTGTGTATTTCAGCCGAAGGGGGAAAAGTTGACTTTTGCGGAAATGGGCGACAAGAAAAACGAGATATCAATGAGACGAATTGCACTCGACAACTTCGCGGCCCACTTGGCCAAGGTCCTTCAATCATGATTGGACCATTAATCCAAGCGGTGAGGCACCGGCAAGCGATTCTCTTCGTCGGAGCAGGGGTGTCCCGGCAACTGGGACTGCCTTCCTGGAGCGAGTTGATAGCGGAAATGGCAAACCAATTGGAATACGATCCAATGGTGTTTGAGCGTCAGGGCAGTGGGTATCTGGAATTGGCTGAATTTTACAAAATCAAAAAGATCTCCATGGGTTCTTTGCGAAGTTGGATGGATCGAACTTGGCATACCGACGAAACGCTAGTGGACAAATGCCAGATTTACCGAAGCATTGTGGGACTGAAGTGTCCTTTGATCTACACGACAAACTATGATCGGTGGCTAGAGATCGCCTTTGCACGAAATAACAAAGAGTTCGTGAAGATTGCCAATGTCGGAGATTTCACAAAAATGAAGGATGGTGTCACCCAAATTGTGAAATTGCACGGCGACCTTGATGATGAAAATTCGCTCGTTCTGACCGAAACCAGCTATTTTGAGAGATTGGCGTTTGAATCGCCACTTGATATCAAACTTCGATCGGATACACTCGGCAAATCCATTCTGTTCATCGGGTACAGTCTGTCCGATATAAACATTCGATATCTGCTGTATAAGCTTCATCGGCTGTGGTCTGAATCGGAATATGCAGCCGTCCGACCCAAGTCTTACATTTTTCTGACAAGACCAAACCCGATACAGGAAGCAATTTTGGAACAACGCGGCATCACACCAGTTGTATCGGAGGTGGATGATGAAGGCACTGGATTGACTACGTTTATGGAAAGACTGGTTCGAGACGCTTTTGGTACATCTTGAGTGTCTACTCGGTTACTGAATTAAGTATCGCTTGCTGCAATTGCTCGACGTCTCCCCGCGAGTTGAGATTAAGATTTGAAGTGTCATAGCGGATTACCTTCAATTCAGGATTCGCAACGAATGCTGCTTCGTAGACCGTGCGAAGAGAGTCCTGATAGGCCGAGTCAATACTTGCTTCATACGACCGATTCCGGCGTTTGATGCGTTCCAACAGCACATCGTTATGAGCGTCCAAATACACGATCAGATCATGCTTCGCAAGCGTTGTCTGGAATTCAGCTGAAATTCTCTGGTATAAGCGAAGTTCGCGCTCCTTGAGCAGCAGTTGCGCGAAAGCCGGATCTTTCAGGTAGCTGTAATCCACAAGAACAGGCTCGATGAGCGGATGAACGATTTTTCGGAGCTGCGCAGTCCGCAAAACAAGAAAAGAAAGCTGCATCGGAAGAGCCCAACGCGTTTGGTCACCATAAAAGTCTGCTAGAAATTCGTTTTCTGGAAACTCTTCGGGTATTGGCCTTACGCCTAGTTTCCGAGCTAATAGATCAGCGTGCGTTGTCTTGCCAGATGCGATGGGTCCTTCAAATGCAATGAACGGATGAAATGGCATCACCCGCAGCGTAAACCATCCTCAAACGTCATGGCTAGCCAGAGTGGGGGTGTGGCAGTTTTGCCGTTCCTTCCTTCCACCCCGTCAAACGACCGAGGGGGACGTTTGTTCTTCGCGGTTAGCCGCAAGCCCAGAACCGGAATTCCTAGAGACGTAACAAGCTACGTCTCTACGATGTGATGTAATGACTGGGTGTCCTGGCTTACCATCCTCAACCGCGAAGTCGAGGCTTGTACTCGCTGCCCGCGTCTGGTCGCCTACCGGCAGGAGGTCGCCCGGGTAAAGCGGCGCGCCTATCTCAGCTGGGAATACTGGGGCAAGCCCGTACCCGGATTCGGCGATCCGCACGCGCGCGTGCTCATCATGGGACTGGCTCCCGGGGCCCACGGCTCGAACCGCACGGGACGTCCCTTCACCGGCGACGCCTCGGGCAACTTCATGTATCCCGTGCTGCACGAGACTGGATTTGCCAGCCAGCCCACGGCCATCGACCGCAACGACGGCATGAAACTAAAGGATCTCTACATTACGGCCGCCGTCCGCTGTGCTCCGCCCGACAACAAGCCCCTGCCGGAAGAGCTCGCCGCATGCTCGACTTTTCTGGATCGTGAGTTGGCAGGATTAAGAGATGTGAGAGTCGTAGTCGCCCTGGGAAAGATCGGCTTCGACGCTTATTTGAATTACCTCAAGCGCCTCCTAGCACACCCTAACGCCGCAAAAGGCGCGACGTTAGGATGGGGCACCCGCTTCAATAAAAAGCTCTACACCTTCAAACACGGCGCCAGTTACCGGATGCCCGATGGTAAGGTGTTACTGGCGTCTTACCATCCGTCGAACCAGAACACCCAGACCGGGAAGCTGACGCGAAAAATGTTTGTGGAGATCTTTCAAGAGGCGGCAAGAATTGCCGATAGATAGCTTGAGGCGCCGCTCGTGCCAGATCGTTCACCCATTCCCCGCTAGGGGTATGCCCAAAAGGCTGGGTTGCGAGCCGGAGCGGCGTCACTTTGATTGAGTGGGGCGGGCAACCTAAGGCAATTTCTGATTGATGATTTTTGATTGCTGATTGAAAATCGGAACCGCTCGAGCATTTCTGATTTTCAATCAACAATCAAAATCAACAATCATCAATTTGCCTGAGGAGTGTCCGCCCCACATAAACCTACCGCAGCTTCGTCACGGTCACCTCCAGCTGAAACTGGCGCTTGGAGTTGGGGTCGTCGACGCTTCCCACGATCATCGGCTTGCCCAGTTGCGCTATCGTGCTGGCTTTGATCTGGAGTTGGCGCAACTCTGGTATGCTGCTGGTCCGTTCCTGCTCAGGCCGGGCAAAGCTGCTCACCTCGGCCCGCACCGACAATGGTATGCCTTCGGGGTGCTCCACGCCTTTCTCCCATGGAGCCCTTCCGATTCCGATTCTGCAAAAGATGGAGGTGCCGACGTCGACGTATTGAAACTCGTCCTTCTTTTGTTCGAAGGGAACCTTTGTGCCGATCTTGATTTCGTTTTGGTCATCGGACTGCAGGTTCATCGAGTACTGTCGCGTG
Organism: uncultured Acidobacteriaceae bacterium; assembly: GCA_963707205.1. GTDB lineage: Bacteria > Acidobacteriota > Terriglobia > Terriglobales > Acidobacteriaceae > Sulfotelmatobacter. Next base: position 17,068 of record CAVPQE010000018.1, on the reverse strand, counting down.
TTGATCTTTTTCCCGTCCTCCAGTTCGTTTAAGGAGAAATCGATCCGGTAAGCGCTTAAAGGCTTTGGCGTCTCCGGTGCCTTCGGTGTACTCGATTCCTGCGCCGACGCTTTCCATGCTCCTCCGCCAACCGTCAGTGCCAAGATCAACGCTGCCGCTACGACCATTCTCTTGAACATGATGCAGTTCTCCTTGGTTTGTGCCGTTTCCTTGAGTTATTGTTGCGGGCCCTTTTCGTTCCCAGCCTCACCGGAACCCATCTCCTCAGCTGCGTCGCGGCGCAATTCCTCGGCCCGGGCCCGGGCGATCAGGGCCGCGTGCTCCGGATAGTTCGCGACGTAGCTTTCAAGAATTTTTTCCTGCTCGCTCAGCGGCTGGGGCGAGGGGAACTGGTCGAGCTTGGGATTGTCTGCCATGACGGCTTTCGATCGGGAATGATGGGTAGCTGCTCTGCGCAGCGCTACGCGCTGCTGAGGAGGGACCTGATTTCTGAGAATCTGATTCCCGCTGCTACTTGCGACAACGTGGGTTGCGGGTTCTTTTGCAGTTTGCGTCGCGGCTGGATTGTGGTTCGTTACAACCGAGGGAAATGGCTTCACCGATCTCCACGCCAACGCTACTGCCACAACGACCATCGCGGCCAGCGCTCCGGCCAAGCTCCAGCGCCACCACGAGCGATCCGGAACCCGTGCGCGCTCGGCTCGCAAATTCGCCAGAACTCTGTCTTCGAGTCCCGCTCTCGGTTCAATGGCCGCGTACTTCGCCAGCGCGGCATCGAGCGTGCTGTTGAGTTCATCTTGTTTTCTGTCTGCCATGGGTGTGCCTCTACTTCCTGCTCACTCGCCCCGCCAGTTTCTCCCGCAAGATCTGCCGTGCCCGGAAGACTCGCGACCGTACTGCCGCTTCGTTGATCCCCAGCGTCGCGGCGACCTCTCTGGGCGACATCTCTTCGATCGTCGACAAGATCAGCGGCTGGCGCAGTTTTTCCGGCAGGGCTGCGATCATCCGCTCCAACGCCGCGCTGACCTGAGAGCCCTGCACGGTCTGATCCGCGGGAATGTCGGAAGAAGCGACTTCTGCGATCGGCTTCCTGGGATCCTCCAGGGGAATCTCGTTGGTGCGGCCGCGCTGCCGGCTGCGGTCGACGGCAACGCGCCATGCGATCCGGGCCAGCCAGGTTTTCGGGTCTTCCACCGTTGCGAGCTTCGAACTGTAACGCAACACCCGCATGAATGTTTCCTGGGTAGCATCTTCGGCGTCGAGGTGGCGGCGGAGCACCGCATAGGCGATGCGGTAGACGAGCCGGGAGTGCTCCCGGACCAGCCCCTCGATCATGTCGTTGCTGTCAGCCCGACTGCGCTCGTCTTCCCCGCGCACGCTCGTCGTTACTCCGCTCAGGATCGCCTCTCCCGCCACCACTCGTCTGCCCTCAGTCATGAAGACCGTCCAGAGACCAGTTTTGTTCAGGAATCTTCTTGGAGCGAGAACGTGCGTAGAGACGTTGCTTGCTGTGGTGAGAGAGACGTAACAAGTTACCTCTCTACGAAGACTAGAAGCCGACCATGACCGGCTCTGGCTCCAGCCGCACGCCCCAGATTTCTTCGACGCGCTGCTGGATCTGATCTTTCAAGGCCAGCACCTCGTCGGCAGTGGCTCCTCCGCGATTCACAATGGCGAGAGCATGTTTGCTCGAAATGCCGACATGGCCAAAGCCGTATCCGCGGGCGAATCCGGATCGCTCCACCAGCCAGGCCGCCGAGATTTTCTTGCTCTTCTCCAGCGCGGGATAGCTGGGCAGCATCAATCCCTTGGCTGCGGCTCGCTTCCTCAGGTCTTCATGCTTCTCTGGGGAAATCACGGGGTTCTTGAAAAACGAGCCCGCGCTCTGGCAATCCGCGTCACCCGCAACGATTAGCATGCCCTTCAGCGCGCGGATGTGCCTTACCGCCTCGCGAGTCTCAGCGAGATTGGGCAAAGTCTCCCGGCCTTCGAAATGCCGTTTCAAATCGGCATAGCCGATGCGCGGCTCGCCGCCCGGCGTGAGCGTGTAGGCGACGCGCAGAATGATGAAACGCCCGCGCTCCGTCGTATTAAAAATGCTGGAGCGATAAGTGAATCCGCAGGCTTCCCGGCACAGTTCGCGCACCTGGCCGTCTTGCAGATCCAGCACCTGGACCGATTCGATCGTCTCCGACACTTCCTGGCCGTAGGCGCCCACATTCTGTACCGGAGTACCGCCCACGCTGCCCGGAATGCCGCTCAGGCACTCGACGCCCGCGCACTGCGCGATCACGGCATGCGAGACGAAGCGGTCCCAGGACTCGCCAGCGCCGACATCGAAGAGAGCTTTGCCGTCGATGTCGCCCGAGCGGCGTTCAATGCCGGGTACGGCAACTTTCAAGACCAGTCCCGGCCAGCCGCTGTCGGCAACGAGCAGATTACTGCCGCCTCCCAGAACGAAGAGAGTCAGGTTCTTCGATCGAGCAAATGCGACTGCCTCCTGCACTTCTCCAATCGACGTCGCTTCCACGAGGAAACGGGCAGGCCCTCCCAGGCGGAAGGTGGTCAGCGGCGCCAGAGGAACATTTTCCTGAAGTAGCATTAGGCTCGCTTTGAATATACAGCGCCCGGTCGTAGAGACGTTGCTTGCAACGTCTCGCGCCGCGATCTCACGCTACAATAGAGTCAACCCACGAGAGGAACAAAACTGACATGCCAATGTATCCCGAAATTATGGTTATCCCTATGCGCGAGGAACTGACTCGCGTAGGGATTGAAGAACTCCGTACTCCGGAGGAGGTAGACAAAACGCTAAGTAACCGTCCCGGCACGACGATGGTTGTGGTGAACTCAATTTGCGGATGCGCCGCCGGACGCATGCGGCCCGCCGTGCGCATGGCAATGCAGAATTCCATTCGGCCCGACCATGCCTACTCCGTATTCGCCGGGCAAGAAAAGGAAGCCACCGACCGCGCCCGCAGCTACTTCACGGGATACCCGCCGTCCTCGCCCTCGATCGCGATTCTGCGCGACGGCCAGCTCGTCTACATGATGCCGCGCCGCGACATTGAATCGCGCGAAGCCCCCGCCATCGCCGCAGATCTGAAGGCGGCATTTGATCGCTTTTGTGGAAAACCAGCCGCGGTGTAGACCCTTTGCTCCTTGTCATTCCGAAACGCCGAAGGTGACGAGGAATCTGGTGTCTGCCGGCGCCGGCAAACAGCAGATTCCTCGCTGCGCTCGGAATGACAATTTCTTGGGGACAGGCGACGACCTCTACTTTTTTTTCACCGCGCTCGCCATGAACGCCTTCACCACGATCGCGTTCGGCTGCACACCCACCGGGATCAGCGTCAGCAGCGCATACTCCGTCGGGTCAAGCTTCCGGGCTTTGCGTTTCTGGATGACCGTCACATCCCCCGACTGCGTATCGAGCACCAGAAGATAGTTCTCATCCGGCGTCAGCGCGAGCGCATCCGGCCGGCTGCCGACGGTCAGCGTATAGATGCGGCGGCCCATATCAATGTCATAGACCGCGACGCTGTTCGAGCCGAAGTTGGTCACGTAGAGGCGCGAATTGTCGAGCGTGACCACGGCGTGGGATGGACGCTGCCCAATCTCCAGGCTGTTGCCCACTTCGTCGTTTCCGGTCTCGATGATCGAGATGCTGTCGGAATCGAAGTTGCACACTATCAACTCGCCGCCGTCAGGCTTTAGCGTGAGGCTGACCGGAGTGCGGCCCACGTCAAGCAGCGCCATCAGACGGTCGCTCTTCTGCGCACCGCTCTGCAATGCAATCGAGGCGACCTGCGAGGAGCCGGAACAGGCCACGAATGCCTTGCTCGAGTCCGGCAGGATCGCAATCTCTTCGGGTTGCTGGCAGACGGGCAGGGTTGCGCGCACCCGTAGGAACTTCGTGTCGATCAGGGATACGGTGTTATCGCCGCGATTGCTGACGACGATGGTTGACCCGTCCGGCGAAACCCGCGCCAGCCCCGGCGTGGCGCCCACGCGCACGTTGCCGATCACCAGCCGTTTTTCGAGATCGATTACGCTGACGTTGGAGGAGCCCGAGTTGGCCACGTAGGCGTGCTTGCCGTCCTGCGCCACGTCGATGAAGTAGGGCCGCCCGTGCACTCCAATCGTCGCCACCACGGTGTTCGTCTCAGCGTCGATTACACTGACATTGTTCGATCCAGTGTTGACTACATAAATCTCATTCTTTTTGCTGTTGGCCGCGATTCCGGTGGGCTCGCTGCCGACAGGAATGGTCTTTGCCAGTGCGAATGTGCGCAGGTCAATCACGCTGACTGTGTTGCTCTTGCCATTCGTGACGTAGGCGTACTCGCGGTAGGCAGGCCCGTAGTCGGGAAGCGCCTGCTCGCGGAAATACCACCACCCTATCCCGCCAAGGACGGGAATTAGCACAGCGATGAAGAGGAGTTTTCTCAAGGTAGCATCTGCTCAGGAGAAGAAGAAAGATTAGCAGAACCGGAGCCCGGGGTGTCCCGTCCTAGGTCCTGCGTTCTTTGCAGAGACAGGGCGGGAATTTGACTTCCGCTCACTCAGCGATGAAATGTTCTTGGGGCTTTCAGCATCTTCCGGGCGGCCTGCAGGTCGCGATGCCAGGCGCGCGCCTCGTGTGTCGACATTCTAGCTTTCTTGAGAACGTCGGCTAGGTCCCCGCCCAGACAAACTTTCTCCCTGTCGAGGTCGGGGCGGCTGCGGGTGACTTCGGTTGATGAAACAACGGTCTTTTTCACGAAATCAGATTAGCAGCTTTTCCAGGAAAGGTAGAGACCACAGCCAAAGGGGGCGTAAAATGACGCGGACAATGCCTCATCGCCCTTGAAGCTTCCTGTCGGGAGTCATCATGAATTGGCCAATCGATAGCGCCACTCAGATCGCAGCGCATAGTTTTCCGTTGCCAATTTACGCATCGCAACCCTTAGCGGAATACCAGGGGGGAAACTTCGACTATCCGAGCTGGGTTGGACATCTGCGCCCCGGCGACGTTTTCCCGCCGAAGCCCGCCGCCTGCTACCCAAACCATCCCGGTCAAATAGTCGCTGAATTTCAGGCCGCCCACTATCTGTCGGCATTAGCGCTTACGGCGTCCTGGGGAGGGATGGGAAGAACTAAGAAATACATTTACGGGCATCCGCCTCAGCACATCCATAACGTTCTCGACCAGTGTGTCCACTCAATTCGAGCGACCCAGTCGGCGCAGTATTCATGGGATCTCTTAGTCGGCGGTCTGCGCTGGACGAGTGTAATGGCTTCAAAAACACTTTATTTCCTGTGCAGGGGTCTGTTTGGTCTCGGCTATCAGGATCCACCCGTCCCAATTGACGGTGCGGTGATCCGAGGATACGTGTGGCCTGGCTTCCGGTTTGGAATTCCACCGGCACAGCGCCCGCAGGACTGGAGTGGGATTCCTTCGTCGCATACTGCAGGTACATGACGGCTATCATTGAGTGGGCGCAACTAAGAAGCTGGACTACGACGCAAGTGCAGGCGACGATCTTCGAGGAGAACAAACCCTGACGACGGAGGGATTGAACCGTGGGCCTGTACTTCAGTGACGGCTCCGGTTTGTGTCGGGTAAGCCGCCCCTGACAGTCCAAACGGATCGAGATCTCTTTTTCCCGCTTCTCCGGTTCCTGCCCTTTAACACCTGCGCGTGCCCGGTGCTATCGAGCTCCTGCAAGGCTCGCTGCAAGACGGGACCGCGCACGTAGAACTCTAGGTCCGAACGGGCAAGCAGCTGGGTGCCGCTGGGCATGCCAGAAGGACTAATGTGAGACAAGCTATATTTCCCGTCCGACAATCGTTTGATGTCGTATCTCACTGGCATTGCAGTTCAACGTCCCTTGCAGAGTATCCGAGATATGAGGCACCCGGTTTGTGGCTCCAAACTTACCTTACTTGGTCGCCGCGACCGTCTCCCGCACTCCAATCGCCGGCACGGTCCGTCCCACCACCACGGCGATCTGCCGTACCTGCTCCATCAGTTCATCGAACTGATCGGGGAGAAGCGACTGCGGGCCGTCGGAGAGGGCCTCGTCAGGCTTGTGATGCACTTCCACCATCAATCCATCCGCGCCCACGGCCACTGCCGCGCGTGATAGCGGCGTAACTTTGTTGCGCTTGCCTGTGCCGTGGCTGGGATCCACCAGAATCGGCAGATGGCTGAGCCGTTGCACCGCGGGAACCACGCTCAGATCGAGCGTGTTGCGCGTGTGGTCCGCGAAAGTCCGCACGCCGCGTTCGCACAGCGCCACGTTGTAATTGCCCTCGCTCAAGATGTATTCGGCGGCCATCAGGAATTCTTCCAGCGTCGCCGACATGCCGCGCTTGAGCAGCACGGGCTTGCGGGCCCGTCCGGCACGCTTCAGCAGAGAAAAATTCTGCATATTGCGCGCGCCGATCTGGATCACGTCAGCATACTCTTCCACCAGGTCGAGCGACTCGTGGTCGATGGCCTCGGTGATGATCTTCATGCCAAACTGCTGGCGGATTTCCGCCATGATCCGCAGCCCTTCCTCGGCCAGTCCTTGAAACGAGTAGGGCGACGTGCGCGGCTTGTAAGCGCCGCCGCGGAAGAACTGCGCCCCAGCGCGACAAACGCGCTCGGCGACGCTGAACGCCTGCCCGTGATTCTCGATCGCGCATGGCCCTGCGACTATCGCCAGTCCGGGCCCACCGATGGTTGCAGCCGTGCCCGGGAAACGAATGATCGTGTTGTCCTGCTTGATGTCGCGGCTGACCAGTTTGTAGGGCTTCGAGACCTTGATTACTTCCTGCACACCGGGCATCTCCTCCAGCGTGCCCTGCTCGACTTCGCCCGTATTGCCGGTGATGCCGATCGCGGTACGTTGCGCGCCTGGCATGGAATGCGCACGATACCCCAGCTTCTCGATCTTCTGACAAACGGCGCGCACCTGCTCTTCGGTGGCTTGCGCCTGCATGACGACTAACATAGATTCACCTTAGGATAAGAACCATGTGGGGACAGCCATCCTCGGTTGTCCGGCCGAGCGAGGCTCGACTTTCTCACCGCGGCTGCAGGAGAAGCCGCACCCCAAGTCTACCGTTGCTCGGCCTGCACCGCAAATGCAGCAGCGTGAATCCACCGATAGCAGCGAGCATCCAAGGAGACGTCATCCAGATTTTCACCGAAATCCCCAAGGAGCGTTCTTTATGAAAGCAGCAGTCGTTCCCTCCGTAAACGGCAAGTGGGAAGTAAAAGAATGGCAGACGCCGAAGGTTGGACCGAATCAAGTCGTCATCAAAATTCACGCCAGCGGGCTTTGCTATACGGATGTGCATTTGACGCACGGTTTGTTCCCGCTCCAGTTCCCGCGAGTGCTGGGCCACGAACCCGTGGGAGAAATCGTCGAAGTCGGTCCCGGTGTTACGTCGCGCAAAGTCGGTGACCGCGTGGGCGTCGGTTGGGTGCAAAAAGGTTGCGGACGCTGCGAGTGGTGCCTGCGCGGCAAAAAAGAATTGTGTCAGAACAACATCTCCACCGGCATCAACACCCAGGGCAGTCATGCGGAATACATGCTCGCGTACGCCGACGCCACCATGCTCATTCCGGACGCGCTCAGCTACGAGCAGGCAGCCCCGATTTTCTGCGCTGGATATACCGTGTGGAGCGGTCTGCGCATCGCCGATCCCAAGCCGCACGAGCGCGTGGCCGTCGTCGGCATCGGAGGGCTGGGCCACCTAGCGCTGCAATATTCCAAAGCGTCCGGCTTCGAGACTATTGCGGTGACGCATTCCAAGGACAAAGAAAAAACGATTCGTGACTTGGGCGCCGATGAAGTTGTCGCCGATGGTGAGAGGTTACTGGCCGCGGGGGGCGCCGACGTGTTGCTTGCGACCTCGAACTCCTGGGCCGCGACCGCGGAAGCCGCCAAAGGCATGCGTCCCGACGGCCGCGTCGTCCTGATGGGCGTGGGCCCTGAGCCGCTGAACTATACGCCTGAACTCATGTTCAAGCGCGTCCGCCTGATCGGGTCGAGCCAGAACGGCCCAGAGTTTCTATACGAAGCGCTCGACTACGCTGCGAAAGGCAAGGTGAAGATCATTGCTGAAACTTACAAGCTCGACGAAATCACCAAAGCCTATGACCGCGTGGCCGATGGCAAAGTCCGCTTCCGCGCCGTGATCACGATGAATTAAGCCGAGGGGTACGTGTGGGGATGGCGCCTCGCCCGTCCCGCCGAGCGAAGCGAGCTAGCCACTGGTTATACTGCGGCCATGCCCCGCTCCATGGCGCGCGAACAGGACATCCTCAAACGGCCCGCGCCGAAGCGCCCGCCCCGCCTGACTTCCCGGCGCATTGGCATTCACACCTCCTCCGCCGGTGGGGTACAGAACGCCGCAGAGCGGGCTTATCGCCTGGGCTGCAACACATTCCAGATCTTCTCTTCCAGTCCGCGCCAGTGGGCTCCATATGAACTCGGCGAGTCCCAGTGCGCCGAGATGAACCGGTTGCGAGCCAGTTACGATCTCAAGCCGCTGGTGATTCACACCAACTACCTGGTCAACCTTGCGAGCTCGAATGAACTCTTCCTGCAGAAGTCAATGCTGGCATTTCGCGGCGAGGTGGAGCGAGCGCTTTCTCTGTGTGCGGAATATCTGGTCTTGCATCCCGGTTCCTTTCGCGGCGCCGACCGCGAGCAAGGACTGCTGCGCACCGCGGCCGCCATTGCCGCATCCACGCAAGGGCTCGATCCCGCCAAGGGAGGCCTCACTATCCTGATCGAGAACACTGCGGGTGCGGAGTTCTCTCTGGGCGGGAGCTTCGAGCAAGTCGCGGAAGTTCTGGAGCGCCTGCGCGGAGTCGTTCCCGTCGGCGCTTGCATCGATACCTGTCACACGCACGTGGCCGGGTACGACATCGTCAGCGCGGAGGGCCTCTATCAGACCTTGCAGCATCTCGACGCAACCATCGGCCTGAACCAGGTCAAAGTCTGGCACTGCAACGACGCCAAAGCCGTGCGCGGATCGAAACTCGACCGGCATCAGCACATCGGAAAGGGAACCATCGGCAAAGAAACATTCCGCATCCTGCTCAACGACCTGCGCCTGGCCCATGCCGCCTTCATCGCGGAAACGCCCATCGACCAGCCCGGCGACGACCGGAGAAATGTTCACGCGCTGAAAAAGCTCGTCGTAGAGACGTAACTAGTTACGTCTTTGCCGGCAGCAGCACGAACGCTGGCGAGACGTTGCGAGCAACGTCTCTGCGGCCCACCGTTGTAGAATGAAGAATTATTCCATAGCGCGTGATCCTTACTATGCCGCAGGAAGAAAAATCCGAAGCAACCATGACCAGCGCCGATCGTCCACATTCCGATCGACCCAACGACGAGCGCTACGACGCTCAACGCGTCGAGACTAAGTGGTTCGAACGCTGGCAGCAGAATGCCGCACTCTACGCCGCCGAGCCCGACTCGACCAAGAAAAAATATTACGTGTTGGAAATGCTGCCCTATCCCTCGGGCGCGCTGCACATGGGACACGTGCGCAACTACTCCATTGGCGACGCGCTCGCCCGCTACATGTGGATGAACGGCTACAACGTTCTCCACCCCATGGGCTGGGATTCGTTCGGCTTACCCGCAGAGAATGCGGCTATTCAGAACAACACGCCGCCCCGCGAGTGGACGCTGCGCAACATCGCCAACATGAAGGCGCAGATGAAGCGCCTCGGCTTCGCCTACGACTGGTCGCGCGAGGTCACCACCTGTCTGCCGGAATACTATCGCTGGAACCAGTGGTTCTTCCTCCAACTCTTCGAGCAAGGACTGGCGTATCGCAAGAAGAGCAAAGTGAACTGGTGCCCGAAGTGTGCGACAGTGCTGGCCAATGAACAGGTCGTAAATGGGTGCTGCTGGCGCCACGAAGATACCGTGGTTGGGCAGCGCGAACTGGAGCAGTGGTTTGTGCGCACCACGAAATATGCCGACGAATTGCTGCGCGGTCTGGACAAGCTGGAAGGCTGGCCCGAAAAAGTCCGCACCATGCAGCGCAACTGGATCGGCCGCAGCGAAGGCACGCTGGTCGATTTCAAACTCGATTACGCGGAGAACCACAGTGGATTCGGGCCCGGGGGTTCGACCATCAGCGTCTTCACCACGCGCGTCGACACGATCTTCGGGGCGACCTCGGTGCAGCTTGCGCCTGAGCATCCCACCGTCAAAGATCTAGCGGCCGCGAATGCCGATCTCCGCGCGAAGGTCGATCAACTCATCGTCGAGCAACGCAAAGCGAAAGAAGCCGGGGACATTGGAGAGATCGAAAAGCATGGCGTCCCCACCGGGCGCTATGCCATCAATCCGTTCAACGGCGAGAAGGTTCCAGTCTGGGTCGCGAACTACATCCTAATGGACTACGGGACCGGCGCCATCATGAGCGTGCCCGCGCACGACGAGCGCGATTACGAATTCGCGAAGAAGTACAAGCTCGAAATCCGCCTAGTGATCTTGCCGATCGCGAACGATGCCGAGGAGACCGTCGCTGAACCTCCGCTTCCATTCGTTGGGCACGAAGGTATGCTGATCAACTCTGGGCGATACAGCGGTTTGGCGTGCGACGAAGCGATCAGAAAGATGTCCGCGTACGCTGAGGAGCATAAGTTCGGCAAAGCCGCTGTAACTTATCGCTTGAAAGATTGGGGAATTTCGCGTCAACGCTACTGGGGCACCCCGATTCCGATGCTGTATTGTGAGAAGGATGGCATCGTCTCCGTGCCCGAAAAAGATTTGCCGGTGATCTTGCCCGAGAACGTCGACATCACGCTCACCGGCGGATCCCCGCTCGAGCGCGTGCCCGAGTTCGTCAACGTCACGTGTCCCAAGTGCGGCGGCCCGGCGCGCCGCGAGACCGACACGATGGATACGTTCGTGGACTCGTCCTGGTATTTCTATCGCTACACCGATGCGCGCAACGACCGCGCGCCCTTTGACGCGAAGACCGCGCAATACTGGTTCCCGATCGATCAGTACATCGGCGGTGTCGAGCACGCCATCTTGCATCTCATCTACTCCCGCTTCTGGACCAGATTCATGCGCGATCTGGGTATGATTGCCAATGACGAACCGGCCGAGCGCTTGTTCACGCAGGGCATGGTGATCAAGGACGGCAGGAAGATGTCGAAAAACCTGGGCAACGTGGTCTCGCCTGACGAGATGGTCGCGCGCTACGGAGCCGACGCCGCGCGTATGTACAGCTTATTCGCCGCGCCGCCTGACCGCGATCTCGATTGGCAGGACTCCGGTATCGAAGGCATTCAGCGATTTCTGGGACGCGTCTATCGGTTTATTGCGAGAAACACATCCGTAGAGACGTTGCTGGCAACGTCTCGCTCGCCATCGTCCGGAATGCCGCCGGCGGAGGCGTCGCAAGCAACGTCTCTACGACCGGAAGCGCGTGCTATTCAGCGCAAGCTGCAGCAGACCATCAAGCGCGTCAGCGACGATTTCCAGGGACGCTGGCACTTCAACACTTGCATCTCGGCCATCATGGAACTGGTGAACGTTTTGTATGGCGCGGAAGAGGCCATTGCTCAGAAGGTGGTTCCCGCGCCTTTCCTGGCCGACGTGCAGCGCAATCTTGTCTTGTTGCTGGCGCCCTTCGCGCCCTATCTTGCGCATGAACTCTGGGAGATGCTTGGCGAAAAGGGAAACCTGCTCAAGGCGCCGTGGCCGAAATACGATGCAGCCTTGGCCAAGGAAGAGGAAATCGAGATCCCGGTGCAGATCAACGGCAAGCTGCGCAGCCGCGTCGTTGTGTCAGCAGACGCCATGGAAGAAGCCGTTCTCGACCGCGCTCTCACCGACGAGAAGGTGCAAGCGGCGATCGCCGGCAAGCAGATCGTGAAGAAGATCTACGTTCCCGGCAAGCTGCTGAATATCGTGGTGAAATAAAAAGACGGGCGCGGGACAGCCGCCCGTCACAGTTTCTCACCAGGGAGTCGCTGTTCTACTCACCTCCGACCATCAGTGCTTCCTTGCTGTTATTGAAATCGATCTCATCGACTTTCTTCGTTTGATCCGCGAGAGTGCGCTCCGTCACGGAGGAATAAGGGGCAGGCTCCTGCAGATTCTTGAGGTGCCCTTGCGTGGTGGCCACCGTCTGGCCGTGTTGGATGATCGAGACTTGCAGGTTATTTGCGGGCCCGCTCCATTCCGCCTTGTAGTCTCCGGGTTTCAGTTGAGTGGTACCCACTTTGGCCGGCTCCGACAGCGTGAATTTGCCGGAATGACTGTCCTTGGCAAAAGCACTTGCTGACAATATGAGCAGGAACACTGCGAACGAGGCCAATGATGCTCCAAATTTCATATTTTCCTCCTATGATGTTGAATACTTTGTAAATCCGCCTTCCGCTCTCGACGTGTGCGAAAAGTGCAGGCGGCGGTTTTTGCGCGCATACTTATCAAGATGCTCGGCGAGCAGGACCGGTTGCAACTATCGCAGCACGATATATCAACATTGTATCGCCCGGTTCGTTCGACCAGTCCGCCATCTCTAAGGTGATTGCTGTATCCTAGCGATGAACTGCCGATGTCTCCCCGCTCCCCAACGCTCGAAGGATTTCGCGCCGCGTTCCGGCGGCCATCACTCACGCTGGCGGAAATCATGTGGCGCTGGACTGTCGGCGCAACCTCCGCCGCGCTCTTTGTATTTGGCCTCCTCGAATACCTCGATACGCTGCCGGTGACGAACGGGGAACTGCTTTTTCTGCGGACGCGCCATCCCTACTTGGTCGCAGAGGCGATCGCTCATATTCTCCGTGGAAGTCTGAACCGCGCCGTGATGGCCTCGTTGTTCGCGGCATTGATGCTGGCCATCCTCTGGATCGTCGCCGCCTCCGTGGGCCGCATCGCCACGGTCCGGGCTTTGCTGGATTATTTTCGTAGAGACGTTGCCAGCAACGTCTCTGTTGGCGGCACCGCGAATGATAGCGACAGAGAGGTTGCGAGGAACATTTCTACGCAGTACGTTCGCGACAATAGCCCATTGCCAGCTTTGGTGCGACTCAACTTCCTGCGCGCCGCCGCGGCACTGGCCGCAGTCTTCGGATTCGTGGGCGCGGGGATTCTGGCCGGGTTCGCCTCGCCTGAGGCGAATCCTCAACCCGGACTCGCCTTCTCTCTCTTTATGCCCCTCGCGGGACTGATCTGCTGGGTGTGGTGGGCACTCAACTGGTTGTTGTCGCTGGCTGGCCTGTTTGCCGTCCGCGATAGCGAAGACGCAGTCGGCGCAATCGCCGCTGCCGTGGCTTGCTGCCGCGAACGCACCGGCGCTGTTTTCGCAGTCAGCACCTGGACCGGCCTGGCACATCTGGTCGCCTTTGTCGGAGCGTCCACGGTCGCTTCGGCGCCGCTGGGCTTCGCGGGCGTCGTGCCGTGGCGGCTAGTGGTTGCGGCAGACATTCTCGTGACCCTGGCTTACTTCGTGGTCGCCGACTGGTTGTACATGGCGCGTCTCGCCGGATACGTCTGCATCGCGGAAACGCCGCAGGCATCGTGGGCGTCGTTGCCGCCTGCGCTAGTGCCCAAGCCGGCGCCGCCGCTCCAGACCACTATCGACCGCGATGAACCAATTCTGAGCGATGTACCAAATCTCGCCGTAGAGACGTAGCTGGCTACGTCTCTGCCCACGGCTATCCCCGAACGATGGCGAGAGAGACGTTGCAAGCAATGTCTCTACGAATGACGGCCTTTACACTTTCCGCCGGAATCTGAGAAACTCATTCGTGGAAACCCAATCCCCGCACATCCAATCTTCCCTCGGCCAGAGCATTGTCATCCTCGACTTTGGCGCGCAGTATACGCAGCTCATCGCGCGCCGCATCCGCGAACAGAATGTCTTTTCCGTCGTGCTCCCTTGCACCGCGAAGCTCGACGAGGTCAAGAGCTATGCGCCCGTCGGGATCGTGCTTTCGGGAGCGCCCTGGTCGGTTTACGACAAAGACGCTCCGCCCGCCGACGCGCGCGTCTTCGAGTTGGGCGTGCCCGTGCTCGGCATCTGCTATGGATTGCAATTCATGGTGCACACGCTCGGCGGGAAGGTGCGCCCCGCCGACAAGCGCGAGTATGGCCACGCTGAAATCGATGTGGTTTCGGATTCAATTCTCTTTCAGGGCCTGGCCAAGAAACTTGCTGTCTGGATGTCGCACGGCGACGAAGCGCTCGAACTTCCACCAGGCTTTGAACTGATGGCCAAAACTCACTACGCGGTGGCTGGCATCCAGAACACCGCGAAGAAATGGTACGCGGTTCAGTTCCATCCCGAGGTCCACCACACACCGCAAGGCACGCAGATGCTGCGGAATTTCATCTTCCAAATTTGCGGCGCGCAACCTACATGGACTCCGCGGCGTTTCATTGATTCGACCGTCGAGCAGGTGAAGCAACAAGTGGGCAGCGGACGCGCCATCTGCGCGCTCTCCGGCGGAGTAGATTCGTCCGTGGCTGCGGTTCTGGTCGACCATGCTCTGCGCGACGCCAAGGGTAAGTCGCGCCTGACTTGCATCTTCGTGAACAATGGCGTGCTGCGTAAGAACGAGTTCGAAAAGGTGCAGAAAACACTGCGCGACAAGCTCGGCCTTCACCTTGATGCCGTCGATGCGACTGACCGTTTTCTCGGAAAGCTTGCAGGCGTGAGCGATCCCGAGAAAAAACGCAAGATCATCGGCAACGAATTCATCAAGGTGTTCGAGAAAGAAGCTCGCCGCATCGAGAAGACCGAAGGCAAGGTCAAGTGGCTGGTGCAGGGCACGCTCTATCCCGATGTGATCGAATCGCGCTCGGTGCGGGGGCCGTCGCAGGTCATCAAATCGCACCACAACGTCGGCGGCCTGCCAGAAAAAATGAAGCTCAAGCTGATCGAGCCGCTGAAAGATCTGTTCAAAGACGAAGTCCGCAAGATCGGCCGCGACCTCGGCATGCCGGAAGAGATTCTGCAGCGGCAGCCGTTCCCCGGTCCCGGCCTCGCCGTGCGCGTGCTGGGAGAAGTTACGCCCGAGCGGCTGGCGCTGCTGCGGGAGTGCGACGATATTGTGGTCAGCGAAATCAAAGAGGCCGGCCTTTACACGAAAATCTGGCAATCGTTCGCCGTGCTCCTGCCGGTGATGTCGGTGGGCGTGATGGGGGACATGCGCACCTACGCCTATGCCTGCGCGATCCGCGCCGTCAGTTCGGAAGACGGCATGACCGCCGACTGGGTTCCACTCCCCCACGAAGTGCTGAAGACCATCTCCACGCGAATTGTGAATGAAGTGAAGGGCGTGAACCGCGTGGTGTATGACGTCACGTCGAAGCCGCCGGGCACGATTGAGTGGGAATGAAGGTACTAGCTACTTTCCGTCGCAAAAATGCTCCTTCTGACATAGGCCGGGCAACATTGCGCGCCACGGATGTTGTCTTCTGTGGTGAGTTGGCGCGTGTCCATTCCCGTGCGCGAGGCGAGTGGACTGTGCCGGCTTAGCTGCTCTGTCGCGCAAGATAGCACCCCATCTGAATGAAGTTGTCCGCAATCACGCCCAGCCCCACCCAACGACGCATGCCGTCCAGACCGGGATAGAGGCAACGTCGCAACCCGTGTCTTCGTTTGAGCACGCTAATTCGGCCCTCCGAGCCGGTTCTCCACTTTTGACCGTTACGAAACCAACGCTGGTGCTGAAGAAGTTTCCGCTCGCTGCTTGTGGTTTTCTTGTTGGGTACCGACATCCACCGCACCCCCAGCGCTTGTCCCGCTTTCTCGTTCTCACGCGAATAAAATCCCGCATCGGCGGCCACCCTGCGTGGGATTCGTCCCAACCTCCGTTGGTGCACCTCGATCGAAGACAGCAACAGAGTCGAGTCCGCAGGACGCTCGGCAAACACCTCGAAGTGGGTCACGATTTGGTTTTCCGCTTCCTGAATCTTGACCAGCTTGCCAAACTCGTTGGGCTTGTTCGCTTTCCCTTTGCGAATGATTTCCGTGTGCGGTTCGAACACGCTTACGATCTTTCCCGGCGACTTCGTGTCGCCTGCGAAAATCCGAATCTTGGTCTGTTTCACCACTTGCCGCACCCGCCCCACCATGGTCTCCAGCCATTGCGCCAGACCTGCCACTGGACTGCGCCGACGTCGTGGTGCCTGCTTCACTTCGGCCAGTACTCTCTGCGCCTGATTCATCACTTTTCGGGTCAAGCTGAGGAGCTCCCGATACTGCCGCTTTCTCCGCTCTTCTCCCGGCGGTCCCAGCAGCCGGGTCGATAAGGCAATCGCCAGGACTCGCTTGCGTATGCTGCGCATGCGATCCCGCACCTTGCCTTTCAGACCGCCCGTCTTGGACTCGATCTTCTTCATGGTCCGCGTCAGTACCCGCGTGCCGTCCCCCAACAAGCTGCTGTCGGTCGGATAATGAATGTTGGTTTCCACCACCGTCGTATCCACCCGCAACTTCCTTCCCCGCGTCACCCCTTGCTCCTGCGCCAGTTCCACCACCCGCTGGTGCAATTGCTCAATGACTTTCGGCCCGATCAACTGCCCCAGTCGTGCCAGGGTCTTGGCGTCCGGCACTTTTTCATCCCCGATCCGGGTAAATGCGCGATACACCAGATTGGCCCGCACCTCTCGCTCCAGCACGTCATAGCTCCAGTTCCGGATGTGCTTCAACAACAGCAGGCGCAACAATACTTCCGCCGGCGTTTGCATCCGGCCGCGGATGCGGCTCTGTGGATGGCGTTCCCCTTGCGCTTCATACACCGTGTCCAGAAGCTGCTCGTCTTCCAGTAGTTCGTCCACCAGCCGCATCCAAGGTTCCCACAACCCCTCGATATCTTCGGCCAGACCTCGATGCCACAGCGACGGTTGTTGATGACGTAGTTTGATCATGGCCGTCATCCTAATCACCGCTCCTGTCTAAAACAATATGTCTTCAAAATGTTTTATTACTTTCTTGAATCCCACTGCTCAAACTGAACCTTCTGGCTCCAACCCTCGGCTCCAGCCTCGCTGATTACGCTCCTCTCATGCCTCATTTTTGCGACGGAAAGTAGCTA
>CAVPQE010000017.1:0-19479 GCA_963707205.1 uncultured Acidobacteriaceae bacterium | reverse complement strand
GGGAGTAGAGTCGAGAACAGGCGCAGGAACTTTAGTCTCCCGGTGGTTAGCCGACTTGGCTTTTGCCGCGCCACCTCAGTCCGGTTTGGCTTGGTTCTGTTTCCTGTTCCCGCTCAGCGAACCGGACAGGCAGATTTCCCGCATCCGGCTCTCGGAAAAGACTCACGCTTTCGCCCACGGAAGGTTCGCGGTCCGGTGTGATAACTGGACCAAGCCATACACAGAGTTCAGAGACGCCTCCGGAAAACGTTTGTATGCCGGCCGCGGCTCTTTGTGTTTGTCGCATAACCACCGACGCAGCCTTCTGTGGGCATGCATATCGACCGCACTGTAGGCTTTGCTGACTGGCCCCAGACAGAAGTAGTTGGCCCAGCCGATCAACATCCGATTGAGTCGGTCCACAACTGTCTTCGAATCTTGCCAGACTTTGTCACGCCCGGTTTCGTCGCTGATCGCTCGACAGATGCGCTGCACTCGTTTCTTCGAAGGTGTCGTGCCGAGATAGACTCGGCCCCGCCTCCTCGAGTAACACCGCCCGAACGTGTATCCCAGAAAGTCAAACTTCTCTTCCGGCAGATGACAGATCCGCGTCTTAGTCTCGTTCACCGTCAGTTTCAGCTTCGACATCATCGCCCGCATCTCGGCCAGAGCTTGCTCCGCTCCGACTCGACAGCAGATGACGAGGTCATCGGCATAGTTCACGATGCACGCTTTCCAACGCTCCTCGTGCCCGAGTTTCCTCCATCCCAGCACGAACCGTCGCATGTACAGATTGCTGAACAACGGACTGATCGGGGACCCTTGTGGAGTACCTCGACCTTCGTCCCGATTACGCGTACTCCGATGTTTGTTCCCACGCTCGTCGGTTTCCTCGACCGGAGCTTCCAGCCACATCTTGATCAGATGCAACATCGCTCCGTCGACGACCCTTCGAGCCACCGACCGCATAAGCTCGGCATGGGGAACACTATCAAAGTAGCTGCTGAGATCCGCATCAACGATCTGGCCATGTCCCGTGTTGATCAGCTTGTGGACGTGCTGTACTGCGTCCAGTGCGCTGCGGTCTGCCCGGTAAGCATATTGCTCCGGCTGCAGGTCGGCCTCGAAGATGGGTTCGAGGACCAGCATGGCCGAGGTTTGCACAACCCGATCCCGGATTGTCGGTATGCCTAACGGTCTCTGCTTCCCATCCGGCTTGGGTAGGTAAACCCGCCGCACAGGCTGCGGTTGATAGGTTCGACTTTTCCGCTCTTGCGTCAGTTCCTCCAGCCACCGTTCCCTGTCGTACGCTTCGATGTTCTCGAATGTCTGGTTATCCACTCCCGCAGCTCCGCCGTTGGCTTGGCAGCGTTCGTAGGCATAGGCCAGAACGTCTTTCCGATACACCTTGTCGTACAGCGCATGGAAACGACAGTTGGGCGATTCCTTCGCTTTTGCGTGCAACGCCGTCTGCAACTTCTGAACACTGAATGGAGTTGTTAGGCTCATCGCCAATCCCTCAGTCCTTTGTCGCTTCCTGCGTTCGTCTTTAACTAAGGCCCCTTCCCTACACCGGCATTACCCGGCTTCAGCGGTACTACGAGCCTTTCCGCCACCCCATACGGCCCGGCCTGTCTCTCGCGAGTTGCCAGTTGATCCTTACCGCGATCACCGCTGGGGCTTCCCGTGTTGCCTCTGGTCTCCTATGCGTACATGCCGTCGCCATTACCCCGGCAGGTTCAATGGAGCTTGTTCGCTCATCTATCTCCATTGCCAGCGGCCTTCCCCGCGAAACAGTAAGGTCGGCTCCTGCAATTACTTTTTCGGGGCCTGCTCAGCGTTCACTCACGTTACGGCCTGCACGCTCGCGGAGTCGCCAAGCGACCCTTTACATCGAAAGCTCCGACAGCTTCGTTGCCTCCGCTGCCGCCTCGATTGCTACCGGGTGGAACGAACCAGTTCCCGGGCGGGAGTTTCACCCGCTGAAGTCCAGCGCCTTTCACGGCGCACTGTTTCGCCAATCATCACATCCCGTCGTGGTCTAGCACTGAAATCTCCGGCTTATCCTGCTGGAAGTGAACCTTGAGCTTTCGTTCTCTGCATTTGGACTCAAACCGCTCCACATCGTCTTCACTCGTAAATGTGAACGATTCGCTACCATAAAACTCTTCGTCATGCACTTTGTATAGATAGCTCAGGCTCACCTTCCGGACTCCATCTGCATCGCGGCTTTGGCCGGTGTGCAGAACGAAGCCCTCAGCAACGGGCCAGTCTCGTGCCTGCTTCAACACTCTCGCTTTTCTCTCTTGTGCCTGCTTCAACATTCTCGCTTTTCTCAAGTCGAAAATCGCAATAGCGGAAACCGTGATTCCCCACAATCCCACAAATGAGACGATCCACCACGGCTGTTTGAAGTGCCAAATAGCGAATGCACAGTAAAGCAGATATGGGCCGATGATCTTCTTAGGTATTATCTTCGGAATCCAACGCTCCCATGGCAAGATCCAGAGCGCAATTACGGGAATCGCTGGTATCAACGGAATGAAAATGAGAACGTCAACAGTATTGGCGCTCAATTGGCGCTCACAAGAATAGCCCCGTGCCGGGGGTCTCTAAAGATTATAAAGCTGCGCGGTTACTTGGGTGGCGCTAACAGGCTCATTGACCCCCGGCGAAGGGGTTTTAGGTGTAAACGCCTTTGGACTCACAATCCCGGTTAAGAGCAGCCCGGTCTAATGCTTCTTCAATCAAACGGCCCGCGCCAGGCCATATCCCCAAGTAAGATTGGCGAACATGAAGCAGGTCGGGCACGAAAAACCGAGGGCAAACACGGTTGCATGCCAACCGAGTGTGTAGCTCTTCATGTTCTGCGCGTATTCATCGTAGCGCCACAGCAGCAGGGCACAGAACAGTACGCCTTGGAAAATGCTCCACGCCAGGAGCAGTTTGGCGGCAACGATTGGACTGGCCGGCGGTTTGATTGTTGCCACCGAAAGCAATGGAGGCCGCCGCGATCGTCACCAACAACTGGGTCACGCCGATGTAGTGCTTGAGCATCGGCGCAAAGGTCGCGTCTTGGCCGAGAGCAGGCCGGACTTTGGCAAGTGACTTGCGTATTGTTTTAGCCTGAGGAACAACTCACGGAGGCTGGTCATGGCGCATTTTGAACGGATTCGCGATGTGATTTCCGGGCCGTTTAGTCCCGAAGTCATCCGGCAGCGCACGGCGGCGGGATGGCAATTGGTATCGCTTGAATGGCGGCGCGAACTGCCCGAGTCGGAAGCTCCGAGCGAAGGCGCATTCAGCGAGGATATCCCCTATGGACTGCGCATTTCGGACGACTGCCAGCGCCTGGAGGTCGACCCCACCGAGAACAGGGTGCTCATGCTGATGATGGAGTTGCTGGTGCAGGACTTTCCTTATTCCGGCATCGTCAGCGACTTGAATGAAAAGGGCTTTCGGATGCGGAACGGCAGGCCGTGGAGCCGGGTAGCGCTCTTCAATATGACGCCACGCCTCATCGAAGTTGGGCCGCGCCTGTTCTCCACCGAGGAGTGGAAGAGGGTGCGACAGAGGTTTGCTTCGTCAAAAGGGCAGGAGCTTTCCTAATTTTATTGGCTCAGTATGCGTGAGAATCTGGGCCGTCCTGCGGGACTCATTTGATTTTCGCGCCTGCACCCGGCACATCCGTGCCGGGCTTTCACATACGTCGCCCTTCGACTTCGCTCCGGGCAGGCTTCTGCGGCTGGAGATTGCCAGGTTTCGGTGCCGCCGCTTTACCAGGGATTTAGTTTCAGGCACAATTTTGCGGTACAAAGGCCCGCACGGGAGGTGTTCAATTCCGACCACAGGCTTTTCGAATCTGGACACTCTTGCGGCATGCGTTCAGCAAGCAGGACTATTTTCAAAGAGTTATGCGGGATACGGTTGGCGACAAGGTTGCTTTCGATAGGTCGGAAGCGTCCGCTTAAAAGGGAAGTCAATGCAGATCTTGTGGCGCGACTTTCGATACGCCCTGCGGCAGTTGCGCAGATCGCCTGCCTTCACGGTCACCGCCGTTCTGACGCTCGCGCTCGGGATGGGGGTGAATACCTCGATCTTTACGGTGTTCAACCAGGTTTTATTGCGGACTATGCCGGTGCGGGCCCCCGGCGAACTGGTGTTGCTGCAGGAACATTCGCGTTTTGAGACCGGCACGCTGAACACGAATGGCGGCGGCCCGGAGATGTATTTTGCATATCCCGCCTTCCAGGCCCTACGTGACGGCAACAAGGTGCTCGAGGGCTTGGCAGTATCGGCCGTCGCCTCTGCCAACGTCGTTACCGCCAAAGACGCCGATAAAGTGAAGATGCAGTTAGTGAGCGGCAACTATTTCACTCTGCTCGGAGTGCAGCCTGTGCTCGGACGCTTGCTGACCTCTGCAGATGACGTTTATCACGAGGGCAGACCGGTTGCCGTGCTAAGCGAGAACTATTGGCGCGCGCATGGCGGCGATCCTTCGATTCTCAATCAGGCAATCCAGATCAATGGTGCGGCTTTCACGATTGTGGGCATTGTTCGCCATGATGGGTTGATGGACGACTCGCCTTCGGCAATCTTTCTTCCGGTTGCGATGGAAGGGGCGGTAACTCCGGGGAAGGGAGATGTTCTCAGCGACGGTCTCAATCGCTGGCTCAATTTGATTGGCCGCCTGTCGCCCGGCGTAAATCGATCCCAGGCGGAAGCGCAGCTGAATGCGCTGTGGTGGAACTGGCGGCGTGATGTCCTGAAGATTCGAGAGCACAATATCCCCGACCGGAAAGGGTGGATGGAGACGCACCTCTTCGTGACCGAAGGCGGACGAGGTCTGCCTTTGCTCGAAGGCTCACTGGGCCAGCCCATCAAAATATTGGAAACGATGGCGCTGGTAGTCCTGCTCATTGCCTGCGGCAACGTAACGAATTTGCTGCTGGCGAAGGCGGTGCGCAAGCATTCCGAACTGGCGGTGCGGGGAGCGCTGGGCGCCAGCGGGCGGCAAATTTTTCAGCAAGTGCTCGCGGAAGGGCTGCTGCTGGGCTTGATGGGAGCCGTATCCGGCTTGCTTCTGGGCTGGGTGAGCCTCCGACTCTTGCTGAGGATGGTGCCAGCAACGAACACGTTGCGCGAAGTTCTGGCGGTCGGAATTGATTGGCCGGTGATCGCTGTGTGCACTGCGGTGGGTGTGCTCACGAGCCTGATTTTCAGCGTCGCTCCGGCAATGCTGAGTGTCCGTACCGATCTGGTCGATGGACTGCGCAGCGAAAGCCGCACCGTGATTGGCGGAAGTGGAAGATTGCGGAACCTTTTAATTGCGGGAGAAATTGCGCTGAGCCTTTTGCTGCTCACGGGTGCGACCGTCTTCAGCTGGAGCCTGTACCAGCTGCGCAATGCGAAACTCGGCTACGCTACGGACCACATGATTACGTTCAATGTCGATGCGTCGCGTGGCAAACCGGGGGCGCAAGTGCGGAACGAGTACGCGAGCATTCTGGATGGAATTCGGCGACAGCCCGGAGTCTATAGCGTGGCGTATGCAGCCGCGGGCCTGCTTAATGGCGATGAGATGGGAGACACGGTTACGGTGCCGGGACACGCTACCAATTGGGACGAGCCGAATCCGGACCAGAACTGGATCAGTCCCGGTTTCTTCTCCACTTTGAAAATTCCGCTGCTCGCCGGGCGAGAGTTTTCAGAACAGGACACTGCGACGTCACAAAAAGTCGCGATCGTGGACGAAGCTTTCGTTCGACACTATCTCGGCGGGGATGTGGGGCAGGCTTTGCGGGCGCAGTTCGATTTTAGCGGGCGCACTGGGGCGAAGCATATCCAGATCGTGGGCGTCGTGCCTACGATTCGTGCGACCAGCGTTACCAGCGCGCCGGGGGTGCCGTTCCTGTACTTGCCTTACGACCAGACTTACAGCGCAGACGATTCTGACCGGCGAAACCATCCGGCAAGCTTCTACCTCAGCACGAGCCGCGATCCGGTGCAACTGGTGAGCACGGTTCGTTCCCTGGTCCGTGACATTGATCGCAATCTTCCGATCACCGGACTGGGAACCATGGAGGAGCACCTCAACGGGGTGCTCTTCGCGAAGCAAATGGTGAGCACGCTCTCGATTGTGATGGGGGGATTGGCGCTGGTGCTGGCGGCCCTTGGTCTTTATAGCCTGCTCGCGTTTGTGGTGACACAGCGTACGCATGAGATCGGGATCCGAATGGCGCTGGGAGCGCACCGTCATCACGTGTTCGGGCTGGTCGCGAAGCGAGTAGGGTGGCTTCTGCTCGGGGGATTAGGCGCGGGTTCGCTGGCGGGGTGGGCCGGGCTGAGGATTTTGGCAAGCCGTGACGCGAGCTTAGCGCACCCGCCAGCGTGGCTGTTTGGCATAACAGGGGTGGTGTTGATGGGGCTGATGGTTTTGGCTGCCGCGCTTCCGGCGCGTCGAGCTGCTTCGATTGATCCGATGCGGGCCCTGCGGTCAGAGTGAGGGACGGGACCTCGATATCTGCAGGGCTACTTCTTGAGTTACGGTGCGAGGGCGAGGACAGTCCTCGCGACAGCCGGCAGGATGCCGGCGCTACTTTAATCGGCGGAGCTAGCCATGTTCATTCAGGACTTGCGTTTGGCAGTGCGGCAACTGCGCAAGAACCCAGGCTTCGGCCTGGCGGTCACTCTTACGCTGGCGTTGGGCGTTGGCGTCAACACCGCGGTCTTCAGTCTGGTCAATGGCTTCCTGCTGCGACCACTACCGTATCCCGACCCAGATCGGCTCGCGGTGTTGATACTCCACCAGGAGGGCATCTCCAAGTCAGGACAGTTCGTGCATGACGACGATCCGAGTCAAGACGGTGAAACTTGGGAGATGATTCGAGACCGCGTGCCCGCGGTGCAAGCTGCATCCTTTGGCGGGACCAGCGGCGTGAATCTGCAAGCCGGTACCGGTTCGGGCACCAACGTTCGCTATGTCCAGAACATGCGGGTTTCTGCGCACTACTTCGATGTGCTGGGCATCCCGCCTTTCCTGGGTCGCGGCTTCACGGAGGAAGAAGATCGGCCCAACGGGCCGACTGCCGTGATTCTCAGTTACGCTCTCTGGAAGTCTGTGTTCCAGGGCGACCCGCAGGTCCTCGGGAAATCAGTCATCCTGAAAGGCGAACCGCATTCCGTTGTCGGGATTCTACCGCCGCGAGCGCAACCGACCGGCGTTGCGGATCTGTGGACGCCGCTGCAACCCCACCAAAGTGGAGAATGCGGAGGAAATAATTGCGAAATCATCATGCGCCTGATGCCGGGAGCATCCTGGCAGCAAGTCTCCGCCCAACTGGCTCAGCTGCGCAAGCCTTCGTTTGACGAGATCACAAAGGCCAAAGGCCGCGCGTGGTTTTATGCCTCACCCCTGGCCCGCAATTTGGATAATGGCATGCGCGGGCCGATTCTGGGACTCATGTCGGCGGTTGGCTTCATTCTGCTGATTGCCTGCGCTAATCTCGCCGGACTGACCCTGGTGCGGATCGCGCGCCGCGCTCCGGAGATCGCCACGCGGCTCGCTCTAGGAGCGAGCCGGGGGGTCGTTCTCCGTCAACTCTGGGCCGAAAATTTTGTCCTCGCGTTGGTTGGCGGGGCGATTGGGCTGGCGCTGGCTCGGGGCATTCTGTTGTTGTTGCCTGGATTCCTGCCGGACTACATGAAGCCCCTCGGCGGTCCAGCCATGGATGATCGTGTTCTGGCTTTCACTTTTGGAGCCTCCCTGTTCACCAGCCTGCTGTTTGGTGCGCTGCCGGCATTGCAGATTCGCAGAGTCGATCTCAGGTCCTCGATGGCCAGCAGCAGTCTCTCCGTCGCAAGAGGCTCCAGCCGTTTGCGTCAGTTGCTGATTGGCGGCGAAGTCGCGCTGACGGTTGTGCTGGTTGCGGCGGCCGGGCTGCTGGTCTGCAGCCTCATATACCTGGAAACGCTGCCTCCGGGCTTCGATGCCAGCAACGTGATGACTGCGACGCTATCGCTTGACGATGCCCGCTATCACGATGCGGCGGCATTTCACAATTTGATCGGGCACAGCGTGGCCGCGATGCAGCAAATCCCTGGTGTGGAAGAGGCCGCGGTCGGGCTGAGCGTGCCTTACGAACGCGGGCTGAACGACGGAATCAAAATCTTGGATGGAAAGCTTGCAGGCAAGGAGTGGGGCGCGAGCACTGCCTACGTGAGCCCTGATTACTTTCGAGTTCTGAGAATACCGATTCTTGCTGGGCGTGCCATTACCGAAAGCGACACGCCGACTTCGCAGTTTGCGGTCGTGGTGAACGTCGACTTTGCCCGCGAGTTCTTCAACGAGCCGAATCCAATCGGCCGCCACATTCAGCACTCGAATCACATCTACACCATCGTCGGCGTGGCCGCTAACGTCGCCAAGCGTCCCGGCATGGGTGGCGACGCGCCGATCGCGACCGAGGCTGTGTTCTATCTTCCTGCGACGCAGATAGATCAGGGGCTGGTCAACGTGGCGCACGTTTGGTTTCAACCAAGCTGGATCGTGCGCACAACTGGACCGGTGCAAGGGCTTAGCTCCGCGATGCAAAAGGTGCTCACGCAGGTGGATCCTGGCTTGCCGTTTTCTGGCTTCCACTCGATGGAGGAAATCCTCGCTGAGAGCCTTGCGTTTCAGAGGGTGGAGGTGGTTCTCCTCGGCGTGCTGGCGGGCCTGGCGCTTTTGCTTTCGGCTGTGGGAATCTACGGGCTGGTCTCGAATCTGGTTGTGCAGCGCACGCGCGAAATTGGCATTCGCATGGCGCTGGGGTCGTCGATTCGGCAGGCGATGGTCGACGTAGGTTCGGCCGGGGTTGTGGCCGCTGCCGTCGGGCTGGTCTCGGGACTGGCGCTTTCTTTCGTTGCCTTGCGCGTTTTGCGCAGTGAACTCTATGGGGTTCGCGACTATGATCCGCTGACGCTTACGGCGGTTCCTGTTTTCATTGCTGTGATTGCAGCAGTGGCGAGTTTCTTGCCTACCTTGCGGATCACTCGGATCGATCCTGCAATAACTCTCAGAATGGAATAGACAGCAGCTGCGCTCTGAGCGTGGGGGCCAGACGCCCCTTCGGCAAGCAGACTCTCGCGACAGCCGGCAGGATGCCGGCGCTACGCCTTGCTGAACCTAGAAGCCGTACTTGGCTACTACTTTCTTTTCTTTTTTGCCAATCACTGCGATGGCGGCGTGTTCGGCTGGCAGCGAGAATGCTAGGGGCACGCCTGTCGATTGGTCGCGGAGGCTGATGGTGGCGTCGTTAGCGGAGTCCGAGACTAGGACGTAGAGCACGGAATCCGACAGTACTGTGGGAAAAACGAGGACGGCGGGCGGGAGCGGAGACTGCTGCGTGAACATGGGCTTGATGTTCAGGCGGTTGGCGATGTAGGCGTAGAGGTCGGAGGTCGCGTGTAAGTCTTCGGAGAGTTCCACGGGGTAGGATGTCCAGAAGATGCGTCCTTTGCCGTGGGAGATCTCTTTCAGAGTGGCTCCATCTTCAAAGCGGAGGGAATCCAGCCAGCTTTGGTCCTGCTGATCAAAAGCTAAGCGAAGCGATCGATCGCCTAGACGAACTGTGGCGTCGTGATAGGTGAGCGGCTCGACTTGGGCGGGAAGTCCGAGGTCGGCGGCGCGATGGACGATCTGCCAGTGCTCGTCGCGATCGACCGGGCCGGTGATGAGAAGGTTGCCTCCCGCGTCAACGAACTGCAGCAGTGCGCGCCATGCAGTTTCGCTCAAGGCTTGCGGACACGGCAGGATGGCGAGCTTCGGTGAGCCTAACTTCTCGATCTGATTTTCAGCGACCATGTAGGCCGGCAAGTGGACGTCATAGGCGAGGGCGCGCACGGCGCGTTGTTGTGCTGCCAACTGAAACTCCGCGAGCACCGAGTACTGTGCAGCCTGCGACGTTAGGATTGCGATCGAGGGCGGCTGCGGGTCTCGTAGATGCTCCTGCAAAGACGGGGCGAATTGCGCGAAGGCCCGCAGGACGGTGGCTTCCGGCTTCTCGGTGTAGTCGGTTCGCACGGCGCCGATCGGCGTTTCGTTGCTTTCGGTCATGTAGGAATTTGTGTTCCACAGCCATTCGATTGTGCCGGAACCCTGAATGAACGACGTAGCAATTTTCCGTTCGAGAAGGGAGGCCTCGCTCTCCGGCGTACGGCGCGCGATTTCGTCGATGTTCAACTCGCGCTGCAGACCAGTTTCCTGGATCAGCATGGCTTCTCCGGGCTGCTTAGCGGCTAGCGAATCCCA
The DNA here is from genome assembly GCA_963707205.1 of uncultured Acidobacteriaceae bacterium. Lineage (GTDB taxonomy): Bacteria > Acidobacteriota > Terriglobia > Terriglobales > Acidobacteriaceae > Sulfotelmatobacter. Next base: position 9,209 of record CAVPQE010000017.1, on the reverse strand, counting down.
GAGGATGTAGTCGTTTTGCCACCAGGAGTGATTGGTTGTGAAATCAACCGACTGGCCCCAGAAGGTGGGAGAGAGGCGATCTTGAATACCGCCTTCGTCCTGGCCGACGGTTACGAGTTGTTGAGATCCGGCGGAGCGGATTGTGTCGCGCATGCTGCGTGCCCAGTGACCGAATGATTCTTGCGCGAAGAGGAAATAGTCATGGAGACGGAGTGAGTTGGTTCCGGTGTACATACCGCGGGGAGTGAACTCATCTTCGGTGGGAAGAGAAATAGTTCCTGCGACGGAATCAGGCGGCACATTCCAGAGCGCAGCGAGCTGGGCACGATCGGGATAGCGTTCGCTCAACCAGCGATTCCAGGCTGCGAGCTCGATGGGATCACCGTTGGGGCGCGTCTTCCAGAGGTGCTGCGAGAAACTAGGCTCGTTGATGAGATCCCAGGCGAGGAACGGCACGTCGTGAAAGCGCGCCACGACGGACGAAATCAGAGTCTGCTGGCGGCGAACGGCCGCGGGATCGAGAAAGGCGTTGGTGCCTCCGAGAACGTCGGGCAGGAAGGCAAAGAAGTTGAACTGCACCGGCAAGCCGTTCTTGCGGGCGGTCATGAGATAGGCCTCAAGCGTGCGCAGCGTGCGCTCGTAGGGCTGACCGTTTTCATCGCAGAACTTGTCCCAGCCGGTCCACCAGCCGGTGCGGATCATGTTCAGTCCGGCGTCGTGAATCTGGGCGAGATCCTGGTTCCACACGTACACGTTGGGATGCTCGAAGTAGAGGCGCTGCACTTCGCTGGACATGTAGGTGGTACCGACCACGGCTAGGGGATGGCCATCAAGTTCGAAATAGTCATGGTTGACGCCGAGACGCGGAGCAGAGCGCAGATAGGATTCGTCGCGAATCCAGAACGCGGAATGGTAGATCGCCCGGACGCGGTCGCCTTCCAACAACTGCGCCTCGATGATGTAAAGTCCCCTGCCCTCGGGAGCGGGCAGCACGATTGGCGGGTTGGCCATTGCAGTCACTGTTGATCGATTGGAAGGTTGCGCTTCGGGGAAGGAAGTGATCTTCAGGGACACGGGCGCTTTGGGTTGCAGTGCCGCGTGCCATTGCACTTGCAGTTCTACGGGCTCGCCGGGGAGGTAAAGTGGCAACGCGGGGCGCACCGTAAATTCCTCTGCGCCCTGCAAGGCCCGTTCCGCAAGGGATTGCAGGAGGCTTGCGTTTTCGAAGAAGTCGCTCGACAGGTCCGCATTTACGAAAATCCAGCGGCCGCCATCGAAACCGTTTCGGTAGTGATCGATCTGGACGACAGGAGCCGACAACTTGCGGCCATTCTTGACGCCCCAGGCGAGGGCGTCGAGGCGCGCGTCGATAGAGCCGGCGGCGCCGCCGCGGTGGTAAAGATCCACTGCACTTAACCGAATCACCGGGCTGTAGGCTCGATTCCACTCAAACGCCGGAAGCTGCAGAGTGAGCTCGGGATTGGGCTGGAATTGCAAGCCGTCGGAGCCGGGAGTCTCCTGGTACTGGTCGATCATGAGCTGGCGGATGAAGCGGACGCTGTAGTCGCGAAGATGCCAGCCTTTGGAATCGCGGTAGGCGGCGCGAGTGAAGGGCCTTCCGCCGAGCACAAGAAGATTGCCTCCCCGGTCAAGAAACTGCTTGATGGCGGGCCATGCCTCCTCGGGAAAAGCCGAGCCGTGGGGAAAGATCAGAAGGCGGGTTGCGGGCGCGGCCAGGGCGCCTTGCAGGCGATCCGCCGCGGCCAACTGAAAGCCAGGGAAAATTGCAGTTTGCTGTGGAGAGGGGCTGGCTGAGTCCGCCGCTGGAAATCCAGATTCGCTGAAGACGACCACGGATGACAGGTCGGGTTGGCCAAGGACTGCAGCTGGACTGGCCAGAAAAAGCAAGGCGGCGAGTGCGAAGAAGACAGAATTGCGCATGAGTAGTGACCTGATGGGGATCGCGACCGGTGGAAACAATGCAGTCTCCGGCAAGGGCGGTCGATTGTCAAGCTAGAGAAACGATTTTGTAGGGTACCAATTCGATCTGGCGGGAAGAAAATGCGTAAAACCGCGCTCTGGCGATGCTATGATGGCGCGATCTCAGATTCATACAGTTTTTTGAAGGGTGGATACTGCACTCATGGCGATCGCGGCCCCCAACACTTCTACTAAAGTCGCGCCGAGCGGCTCTTCCTCATACGTCGGCGCTCTGGCAGTCATAACCACTCTGTTCTTCATGTGGGGCTCGCTCACGTCGCTGAATGATGTGCTGATCCCCTACGCTCAGCATGTTTTCAAAATCAAGCTGGATGCCAGCATGCTGATTCAGACCGCATTCTTCTCTGCATATTTTGTTTTTTCAATTCCTTCGTCGAAAATCATCGATTGGATTGGATACAAAAAAGCGATCATCGTTGGCCTGTCGACCATGATAGTCGCGTGTTTGGCGTTCTATCCTGCAGCGAGAATTCCTTCGTTCCCATTTTTCCTGGTCGCTCTGGTCATTCTTGCGACGGGAATCACGATCCTTCAGGTTGCAGCGAATCCATACGTCGCGGTGCTGGGGAACCCGAAAACCGCGTCCAGTCGCCTGAATCTTACGCAGGCTTTTAATTCGCTTGGCACCACGATTTTCCCATGGGTCGGGGCGCACCTGATTCTCGGAACCACTGCAACAGCACTGGCGCGCAGCCCTTCTCAAGAAGCGGATGCCGTGGTGAAGCTGTACGTTTATTTCTTCAGCCTTGCACTTTTGCTGCTGGCTGTTGCCATTGGCCTTTTCAAACTGCCTAAGATGGAGTCCGCCGAGCACCACATCGGAGAAAAGGTGGCCGACTCTATTTGGAAACACCCTAACCTCATCTTCGGCGCGATTGGGATTTTCGTGTACGTAGGTGGTGAAGTGGCGATCGGCAGTTCCATCTCGAATTACCTGGCACTGGACAACATTGGCAGCTTCATATCACCCTCGACTATTCCCGATGCCGCAGTTCGCTACCGCGCGGCCCTAGCGGAGGCGGCTAAGTACATCTCACTGTACTGGGGCGGAGCCATGGTGGGCCGGTTCATTGGGTCTGCTCTTCTGCAGAAGATCAAGACGAGCACATTGCTTGCCTTTGCCGCGATTATGGCGGCGTTGCTAGTTACAGTTTCCGTGCTCAGCGCTGGCCATGTAGCAATGTGGTCGATCCTGGCCGTCGGATTGTTTAATTCGATTATGTTTCCTTGCATCTTCACTATGGGGATAGCGGAACTCGGCCCACTGACAGGAGATGGGTCTGGACTCTTGAACATGGCGATTGTAGGCGGTGCCATCATTCCGTATCTCGTCGGGCGCGTTGCGGTGCTAATCAACAGCCGGTACTACCCCACCATGGTTCAGGGAGAGACCAGTTGGGGTCAAGGAATGCACTATGCCCTGATCCTTGCGACCTTGTGTTACCTGTACATTCTGTTCTTCGCCTTAAGCGGATCGCGACCGAACAGCCAACGCTACGCGAAGGCATAACGCGCTTGGAAAGTGCGAAAGCGTTACAGATGCCGGGACGTGTGTGGAATCACTGACAAGCTTTGGCATTTGGTAAGATAATTTGTGCGAAAGTTTTGGACGTTGTTGATTAAAACGATTTAACAGATCATGGGGCAAATCAAGACACCTGGCCAAAAGCCAGCTGTGATTACGCTGAAGGCCGTAGCCCAACACATAGGACTCACTCCCGGCACGGTATCTGCAGTTCTGAACGATTCGCCGTCGGCTCGTTCCATTCCGCAAGAGACCAAGAACCGAATCCATGCGGCCGCCAAGGAACTGAACTACCGGCCCAATTTTTTTGCCCGCACTCTGCGCAACAAACGCACCTACACGATCGGAGTGATCGCGGAAGAGATTGGCGATTCCTACAGTTCGCCGATTATTAGTGGCATTGAACAGTATCTGAGGCAGCGCGATTATTTCTTTCTGACGGTGGTCCATCGGCACGATCCCGTGTTGCTGAATCGATACTCGCAAATGCTGTCGGAGCGGGGAGTGGAGGGCATCATCACCGTGGACACGACCGTGCACGAAGCTCCGCTCCTGCCTACGGTTGCTATTGCCGGCCACAAGAAGCTGAAGGGCGTCACCAACATTATCCTCGATCACGAACACGCAGCTGTTTTGGCTCTGAACCACTTGAAGGATCTATCTCACCAGCGCATCGCTTTTATGAAAGGCAATCCCTTGAGTTCGGACGCGAAGGATCGATGGGACGCGATCTGCGAGGTGGCCGCCCAGATTGGGATGAAGATTGATCCCGAGTTGACGGTGCAGATCGACACGGATGACCCGACGCCCATGTTGGGTTATCCGTTTGCCAAGCAACTGCTGGCGCGCGGCAAGCCGTTTACGGCGCTGTTTGCCTACAACGACATGTCGGCGATTGGCGCGATCCGAGCTTTACAGGAACAGGGACTGCGCGTTCCGCAAGATGTCTCGGTGATTGGATTCGATGACATTCCGGGGGCTGCCTTTTACACTCCGAGTTTAACTACGGTGCGACAACCGTTAAACCGGATGGGAGAGGTGGCGGCGCAGAGTTTGTTGGAACGAATTGAGGGGAAGAGAGATTATCCTTCCGAAATCGCGATTGAGCCTGAGTTGGCGGTGCGGGAATCCACGGCGAAGGCCCCGGGTTCCTCGTAGCGCCGAGGTTCCGATATAGTAGCGATATTGCCTGCCAGCCCATTGATGCCCCCGTCTGACCTACGCAACGTCTCAATCTCCGCCAAAGCGCTAACGCTCGCTGGGTACGCGTCGTTCGTGCCAATTGGGATCGCGACCGTGCTTCTCGGTCCCATGCTGCCGACATTGTCGGCGCGCTGGTCGCTGAACTATTCCCAAGCAGGCGCTCTGTTTACGGCCCAATACCTGGCTTCGACTTTGGCTGTGGCGCTCTCGGGCGTGTTGGTGTCGCGTTGGGGATTTCGATTCGCGATGAAGGCTGGACTTCTGCTCATGAGTGCGGGCGTGGGATTGCTGCTGACGGGTCCGAAGATGATGGGAATCCTGTGCATCGCGGCATCTGGAGGCGGTATGGGGCTGGCAGTGCCGGCGGCGAATTTGCTGGTGGCGGAGGTCAATCCGGGCCGGCGAAGCGCGACGCTGAATCTGCTCAACTTCTGCTGGAGTGCAGGTGCGGTGGCTTGTCCTTTTCTGGTGGCAGCGGCCGCGAAGAGTCACACGATTCCGTTCTTTCTGGCGGCCGTGGCTGGCTTCGCGCTTCTGGTGGCGATTGGGATCGCAGCCATGCCCTCGTCCATTGTCGAACCGTCTGCGGCCGAGGGCGCTCACCAGAAAAAGGGTTGGACAATTCCATGGAGGCACGGCGTTGTCCTCATCCTTGGTGCGTTGTTTTTTTTATATGTCGGCGTCGAGAACGGTTTCGGCGGATGGGTTGCAACCTATGCCAAGAGTCTGGGGAATCTGACGCCGGCGCTGGCGCTTATGACTCCGTCATTCTTTTATGCCGCGCTCATGCTGGGGCGATGGCTGGCGCCTCTTCTGTTGCGACTGACCGACGAAATTCGCCTGGTGCAGGCGGGATTACTGGTCGCTTGCGCGGGTATGGCAGGTCTGGTTCTGTCGCACGGCCTGCGGGGGGTGATCGTGAGCGCTGGCCTCGCGGGACTAGGCCTTTCGTACGTGTATCCCATTACCATCTCGCTATTGTCCCGGGAATTTGGGCCGACGGCGTCGCGGATTGGTTCCTTCATGTTCACGATGTCGAACATCGGAGGTGGGCTGCTTCCGTGGATGGTCGGTGTTTCGTCGAATCATTTCGGTACCCTCAAGGCGGGACTCGCGGTGCCACTGATCGGATGCGCGGCCATGTATGGTCTATATCTGCGAGAGTGGAAGGCGGTGCCGGCGGAAGCGGCAGCCTAAGAGGCTGCGGAAAACCCGATCTGCGGCATCCAACCTAAAAATCTCAGTATCATTCACGATTTCTTTCGCACACCGTACAATAGGGAAACCCCTGCCGACTACGGCTCATCCAGTAGGCAGCAGATCAGGTTCTTGGACCCTACGGAGGCTAGCGAAATAGATTGGACGGATACGAAGAGGTTGCCGAGGAAAAGGAGCAAGACGTGCCTTTGAGCGAGGTCAGGAACGTCCTGACTTTAGAAGAGATTGGAAACCTCGCGGCGGATGGCGGCCAGCCAGCGGAAACGCTGATGAACGTGGTTGCTCTGATCGCCAAGAGATTCCGGACCGATGTGTGCTCGGCATACTTGCTGGAACCGGATCGTGCCAATCTTGTGTTGGCTGCCACCGTCGGACTGCGCAAGGAATGTATCGGCAGTCTGCGGATGGAGGTTCATGAAGGACTCACCGGCCTGGTGGCGGAACTGGTGCGGCCGGTTGCCGTGGAGCAGGTGAAGCAGCATCCCCGGTTCAAATACTTCCGGGACGCCGGCGAGGATGCCTACCAGTCGTTCCTGGGTGTTCCATTGATCGATCGAGGGGTGCTACAGGGTGTTCTCGTGGTGCAAACCATCGAAGCCCGCGTTTTTAGCGAGCACGAGATTCAAATGCTGACGGAGGCTGCCACCCAGGTCGCTCCGGTCGTGAGTGAAGCTCGTACGCTCGATCGCTTCATCGCTCCGCTGCAGGAGCGGCTGTGGACTCTTGCGCGTAATTTGTGGTGGAGTTGGGACCACAACTCGTCCAGCCTGTTCCTCGATCTCGATCCGGCACGATGGAGTGAGCTCAACCACAATCCGGTTGCGCTGTTGAACGAACTTCCTCTCGCCAAACTGGAAACCCGTGCCGCAGAGCTCATGCTGCATAGTCGCGTGAACTACGCGTATCGCCGGTTGCTGGAGTATCTGGAAGCCGATCGGACCTGGGGTGCGCGGCACGCTGGCGTCCTGCGGCCGCATCCGGTGGCATATTTTTCCGCGGAATTTGGTTTGCACGAGTCCCTGCCGGTCTATTCCGGCGGCCTGGGTGTGCTGGCGGGAGATCACATCAAGAGCGCGTCGGATCTCGACATCCCTCTGGTGGGGATTGGTTTGTTCTATGGGCAGGGATATTTTCTGCAGCGGCTCGATCTTGGCGGATGGCAACGGGAAGAATATCTCAAGACCGACGTCAATCAAATGCCGATGGAAGTGGCGATCGGGAAAGACGGACGGCAGGTCGTCGTGGAAATCGAGACGCGCAGTGGCCGCATTAAGGCAAAAGTCTGGCGCGTGAAGGTCGGACGCCGCGACCTGTTGCTGCTGGATTCCGACGTGGAAGGGAATGCTCCCGAGGACCGTCAGCTTACATCCCGCTTGTACGGTGGAGATCTCCGGATTCGCATTCGCCAGGAATTGTTGCTGGGCGTGGGCGGGTTGCGAGCCCTTAAAGCTCTGGGAATTACTCCGGGCGTTCTTCACCTGAATGAAGGCCACAGCGGATTTGCGGTACTGGAAGCGGTCCGCATGAGGATGGAGGAAGAAGGTATTTCGTTTGAGGCAGCGGTTCCGCGAATCTCGCGGGAAGTGGTGTTTACCACGCACACTCCGGTGCCGGCGGGGCACGACCGATTCGATGCGGGTCTCATCGAGGAGCACATTGGGCCGCTTCGCGAAGCGCTGGGACTTTCTCAGGAAAGCTTGTTGGGACTCGGCCGCGAGAATCCCAACAATGCGGACGAACTATTCTGTATGACGGTGCTGGCTCTGCGACTTTCGCGGCGCGCCAACGCAGTTTCGGCGCTGCATGCCGAAGTGTCGCGCGCGATGTGGACGAAGTTGTTCCGGAACAAACTGGAGGACGACGTTCCCATTGGACACATCACCAACGGAGTGCACGTTCCGTCGTGGCTGGCCCCGCAAATGTTCCGCCTTTATGATCGCCATCTGGGTACGGACTGGCATCAGCGCGGCAGCGAAGCCAAAATCTGGCTGGGGATCGAGAATGTGGACGACGGCGAGCTCTGGGAGACGCACCTCAACCTGAAGTCGCAGTTGATCGAGTTCGTGCGCCGGCGGGCAGTCGACCAGGCGGAGCGTTGGGGAGAATCGCGAGAAGTGTTGCAACGCCTGGAGCGCGTGTTGAGCCCGGATGCTCTCACCATCGGATTTGCTCGCCGCTTTGCCACGTACAAGAGGGCCAACCTGATCCTGACGGATATTGAGCGGCTGGCTTCGATGGTGAATGATCCAAACCGCCCGGTGCAGTTCGTATTTGCTGGCAAGGCTCATCCTCTGGACGAACCCGGCAAGCGAGTGTTGCAGCAGATTGCCGAGCTGATGCGGGATCCCAAGTTCCGTGACAAGTTTGTGTTTGTGGAGGATTACGACATCAACGTGGGCCGCCACTTTGTGCAGGGCGTCGATGTCTGGCTCAACAATCCTCGTCGGCCGCTCGAGGCCTCGGGCACCAGCGGACAGAAAGTCGTGCTGAACGGCGGCCTGAATCTGTCCATCCTGGACGGCTGGTGGGCCGAGGCCTTCGATGGCATGAATGGTTTCGCCATCGGAACCGGCAGAACGCATTCCAATCTGAGCGTTCACGATGCCCGTGACGGAGAAGACCTGATGCGAACACTCCGCGAAGAAGTGATTCCGCTGTACTACCAGCGGGATCGAGACGGCCTTCCGCGAGGCTGGATCAAGCGCATGAAGCGGACCATCCGCACGCTAGGCTGGCGCTTCAACGCCGATCGCATGGTGATGGATTACACGCTGAAGTGTTACGTGCCCGCAGCGGGAGGGACGTCGAGCGAGATGAGAGCCAGTTCGTAAGATCGCGGTCTAAGAAACAAGCTGTCTGGCGGAGAGGGAGGGATTCGAACCCTCGATACCCTTTCGGGTATGCCGGTTTTCAAGACCGGAGCCATCAACCACTCGGCCACCTCTCCGGCTGCTAGACCTTTACAATACGCGACGCGCCATCCTTCGCTTTTGGTTAGTTTACAACAGGGGCGATGAATTTCAGGGCTTGGGCAGCAAGCCGAAGGCTCGGGAATGAAATTCCATGACCTCGGCAAAGTGTGACAGAAAATAAATCAGGCTGTGATCGCCGGGGTACGCGTGATATTCGTGCTTCACGCCTTCGTTTTGCAGTTCGTCGTGCAGGTCGGCCGCCCCTTTTTCGAAGCCGTAGTTGTCGTCCTGTCCACAGTTGAAATAGATACCGAGCTTCCGCACACCTGCCGCATTTCTTTTCGCTAGCA
>CAVPQE010000016.1:0-115272 GCA_963707205.1 uncultured Acidobacteriaceae bacterium | reverse complement strand
CGAACCTACAACCCTTCGGTTAACAGCCGAATGCTCTGCCATTGAGCTACTGAGGAGTGTCGGAGTGTCGTGGGCCGGGCGCCGAGCCTCGGCCTTCGATGATCAGCATCATCATAGCATCCCCGGCGCCATCTGAAAACTTCCAACTCTGATACGCTAGCTGTTCTGCCCGCTATGCATTCACTGCAATTCTTCGAGGTGCTTATGCGTTTGTTCTCCGCCCTCTCTTTCATTTTTCTTGTAGCTGCCGCGGTGTATGCCGGAGACAATTCCAAAACTTCTCCTTCCGTTCCGCCGAAGGCTGCGGAGAAGCCGGTCATCGATATCTTTCACGGCACCAAAGTTCTCGACAACTATCGCTGGCTGGAGGACGGCAAAAATCCTGAGACGCAGAAGTGGGTGGAAGAAGAGATGGCCTACACCCGCGGCATTCTCGATCGCCTCGCTGGACGCGACGCGATCAACAAACGTCTGACCGAGTTGCTCTCCATCGGCAGCGTCACTCCGCCGATGATTGCCGGCCGTCATTACTTCTACACCAAGCGCGAAGGCATGCAAAACCAGCCCGTCCTTTATGTACGCGACGGACTCAACGGTCCCGACCGCGTCCTGGTCGACGCCAACAAACTCTCCGCCGACGGCACCATCGCCCTCGACTGGTACTATCCCAGCGAAACCGGAAAGTACGTCGCCTACGGCACCTCGCCCAGCGGTTCCGAGATGAGCACGCTGCACATCATCGAAACCAAGACCGGTACGATCCTTCGCGACACCATCGAGCGCACCCGCGCCGCCTCCGTCGCCTGGAAGCTCGACAACTCCGGCTTCTACTACACGCGCTATCCGAAAAAAGGCGACGTCCCCGACGGCCAGGAAATGTACAACCGCCACGTCTACTATCACGAACTCACCAACGATCCCGAAGACCATCCCGAGGACAGCGACCCGCTAATTTTCGGCCAGGGCCGCGACCCCGAAGACTGGCCCAGCGTCTCCCTTTCCAACGACGGACGCTGGCTGCTGATCAGCGTCCAACAAGGCTGGACCAAGACCGAACTTTTTCTGATGGACGTGAAAGCCGGTACTCCCCCCACGCGCATCACCACCGGCAAAAATTTTCTCTACAACGGCGAAGTCTACAATGACAAACTTTTCATCACCACCAACGAAGACGCCCCGCGCTACCGCGTCTTCGTCGCCGACGCCGGCAACTATGATCGCGACGCCTGGAAGGAATTGATCCCGCAAACCGACGCCGTCCTGCAAGGCACCGGCGTCTTCGGCGGCAAACTCTTCGCCCAGTATGAACAGAACGCCAGCTCTCTGCTCAAACTTTTCGATCTCGACGGCAAGCATCTCAACGACCTGACCCTCCCCGCCATCGGCAGCGTCTACGGATCGGGCGGCCGCTGGGATCGCGACGAAATTTTCTACGGCTTCCAGTCGTTCACTTTCGCTCCATCGATTTACCGCTATGACCTGAAAACCGGCTCCACCTCGCTCTGGGCCAACGTCGAGGCCCCCTCCATCGATCCAGCCGCCTACGAAGTCGGCCAGGAATGGTTCCACTCCAAAGACGGCACCCGCGTCCCCATGTTCGTCGTCCACAAGAAAGGCATAGAGAAAAACGGCCACAATCCCACGCTGCTCACCGCCTACGGAGGCTTCAACCTCAGCCTGACGCCCGCCTTCAGCCGCCCTGCCTATCTCTGGATGGAGCACGGCGGCATCTACGCCGTCGCCAACCTGCGCGGCGGCGCCGAGTTCGGTGAAGACTGGCATCGCGCTGGCATGCTCGACAAAAAGCAGAACGTCTTCGACGACATGATCGCCGCCGCCGAACACCTCATCGCCGAAAAATATACCGACCGCAATCACCTCGCCATCCAGGGCGGCTCCAACGGAGGCCTGCTCATGGGCGCCATGATCACCCAGCGTCCCGACCTGTTCCGCGCCGTCATCTGCCAGGTCCCGCTGCTCGACATGCTCCACTACCAGGATTTCCAGATCGCCAAACTCTGGATCCCCGAATACGGCACCGCTGAAAAGGTTGACGATTTCAAGTGGCTCTACGCCTACTCCCCCTATCACCACGTCAAACCAGGCACCGAGTATCCCGCCATCTTATTCATGACCGCCGACACCGACACTCGAGTCGACCCCATGCACGCCAAAAAAATGGCCGCCGAGATGCAAGTCCGAAGCCAAGAACGGCGCCAGCCACACCCGTCCAATCCTCCTGCGCATCGAGACCAAAGCCGGCCACGGCGCAGGCAAACCAGTGACCAAGCAGATCGAGGAATTTACGGATGTGTATTCGTTCTTATTTTGGCAGCTAGGGGTGAAACCGTAGTCTAGCGTTTTAATGGTGAGGCCCAGTTCGGCGGCGCGTTCAGCCACTGAGACTCGGTCGGGCTCAGAATGGCGACCAGACGATATCCTTCTTCTGTAGAGTTATCGAACAAGATGGTATGGTCAGCACGCTCTATGGCGATAGGCAGATTTTCGAAGCTGCGTTCGTAGCGTCGCCTGACGTCTTCTGGCGGGACGTCGTGACCTCCCGCGAGAACCCGATTTCCGATTCGTGCCAGATTGATCTCGACGCTCTCCGTACCAATGTAGACCAGCACGATCTCGAACCCGCCACGTCGCGCCTCAAAAACCTGGGTCACCCGCCCCGAATTGTGATTTTCGATTACTTTTGCACCGTCTGCGTGACCGACGCCGAACTCTCGGCGATGTCCGAGTCTCCGTTATAGGTTGCCTTGACCGTGGTTGAGCCCACGGCCAGAGCAGAGGTTGTGAACGTTGCTTTCCCGCCGTTGAGTTGCGCCGTTCCCAATACCGTCGTCCCCGCCGTGAAGGTCACTGGCCCGGTTGCTGTGACCGTCGGCGAGGTGATCGTTGCGGTGAACGTCACTGCCTGGCCTTGGGTTGACGGATTTGCTGACGAAGTGAGTGTGGCCGCGCTGGTGGTTTCCTTTTACCACCTGGTTCAGGATGGCGGATGTACTGCCCGCGTTGTTCGCGTCACCTCGGTACACTGGGGGCTGGCCCACCTTTTGCTTTTTGCTTGGGCGCTCATAACATTGGCTGCCCCAGCCTTCGCGGTTTTCGAAGGCTGGGCATTCGTGGCGGATGGCCCAGCCTAATTTACCCTCGAGGGTGCCCCGTCCAAGCTTCGCTTGGGCGGGGCTTTTCTGCTGCGGCTCGCATCTTCAGCGTGAGAAAGATTCCAGCACGTTCCCGCCGCCGCCGTCCATTGGGACTCGATTTCGACTACACCGGCTTGCCCAGTCGCATAATGAAGGAAGCTGCTCCAAGGCCAGTCTTCGGGCCGTGCAACCAGTCCACGCTTCACGGGATTGCGGTGGATGTAGCGGAGCTTCTCGACAAACTTGCGCTCGCTCCAGACATTGAAATCGTAGCAGCGGGATTGCCAGAATGAATCCGCGGCCCGCAGGGCCAGCCTGCGCGCTACTCCCTGTTTCAAGGACTTCATGGCCTGAGCCAGGTTGCTATGCTCAGGCTCGTTCATCAGAAGGTGAACATGCTCGGGCAACCGGAGTACAATCCCTGTGCATTTCACCAGCGAGGAGGCCGATTTCCAATGATGAGTCTCACGATCATCCGCAGCGAACTCATGCAGGCCCGGAATCAACTCACAAAAAGCTCGGCCTTTCTCAAAGGAGCCGGACAGTCGGTTTCCAGTCCATCGGCGCCACGCAATGAAGCGGACCTTGAAAAGGTGGTCGTTAAATTAAAGAGCCTCCTCCGCGATCTCGCGGCGCAGGAGAACCTCGCTCACATGCAGAAATGGAATTCTCCTGCGCAATCCAGTTCACGCTGGATTCACGGCCAGAAGGAGAGGGAAGCACGCGAGGTTCTTGAGGAAGCATTGGCGCTGAAGCAACTCGCCGAAGAATTGCTCGTCAAAAATGGCCTCCTCAGTCCCATGGATACCGCCGGGGGCCTGATCAAGTTCGCTAACCAAATCGACGGCGAGGTAGCGCAGATCCTGAGTTCTCAGCACCACGTGCAGGTCCCCGACCGCCCGGCCTACCTCCCATCTCAGCCGGGGATGCATCCCTTAGGCGCCGACTCCGCCACTGCCGTCCTCGCTTGGATCGTCCTGGCTGTGCAATGGATGAAGAAAAAAAAGGATCAGTGAAGACTGAGGGCGGCGAGGGCGGGTGGCCCAGACTATCGGGTACGACAACCAAGATCAAGAGATAGAGTGGGGCACCCAGATTCGTTTACGGATTCGTCCATGTTTACGGATTGGTTCATCCTGTCGAGGCTCTCTAACCACATTCCTACTCTCGCGGGTACCGCCTTTCGCGGTTCTCAAAACGTGGGCATTTCCAGACTTTTCCACACCCTCTCGATGTTCACCCAACCTTGACCCAGAAATCTCATTTCCCAAATACTAACCCCATGAGCCAGCAACAAGAGACGGGTGGATGCGGGTGCGGGTGCCCCACTCTAACGTCGCGCCTTTGCGACGTTAGAGTGGGGAATTTTGGATCGTAACTCTCACGCGCTCAAGATTTTGCCCGCAACTCGTTGCAGCTCATGGATTAAATCTCAAATTTCCGCTAACCCGATGATTCCTATAGATCACCAGGGGAGGGGGAGGGTATTCAGATGCAAAGTTTTCCCAATCGCTGTCAGCACCTCAAAATTAACGGCACCCAGTGCGGCTCGCCCGCCCTGCGCCGCAACCGTTTCTGTTTCTTCCACAAACGCTTTCAGGACGAACGCATCCGCCTCAGCGCCGACCGCGCCCGTCGCGGCATCGCCACCTTCATCCTCCCCGTCCTCGAAGACGCCAACTCCATTCAGATCGCCCTCATGCAAGTCATGCGCCTGCTCGTCTCCCAGCAGATCGACCACAAAACCGCCAGCCTCCTCCTCTACGCTCTGCAAACCGCCAGCACCAACCTGCGCCTCACCAACTTCAAGCCGTTCACCCACGAAGTCATCCTCGACCCGCGCGACGTCGCGAATACTCCGCTCGACTCTCACATTTGGGACGATGAAGATTTCGAAGAAGAGGAAGACGAAGAACAAACCGCAGCAGACCGTGCGATCGAGGCCCTCGAGACCGCACGCAAGAAAAAAGAAGAAGAAGCGAAATGGATGCGCTGGGCCGAAGCCCGGTATCCCAAGCCAAATCAGCCCGTCGCGCCATCGGCAGCAATCACCGCCACCGGAAGCGCCGCACTCACACCCGCAAGCCCGCCAAAAAAGCGCCCATCCAAAGAGGAGATTCGCCAGACCATTAGTGAACAGATACGGAAGCAGCTCTTGCCGGGCTTTCCGTCTTCCGGAAGTTCCTCGTCAAGTGGCTAAACAAAAATGAAAAAGCGGATCAAGTCGAGCCTGCGCCCGCATGGTGTGGAGCGCACATTCCTGTCCGCTGCCTTTGTCGTTGATTTTGCGATCTCAATCCGCTTTGCGCCACGATGCATCGCGGTCGTAGCGGGTCAAGTTTTTTACGATCTCGGCGGTTCGCGGTCCAAGATCTTTTTCGTAGACGATTCCGTCCTGATTCACCACGAAGGTCATCACTCCCGACGATCGATACTCCGCCGGATAGGCAATGAAGGCGAACCCACGAGTCATTTTTCCGTCGACGATGTAACTCTGGGAATGGGCCTTCCCTCCTTCCGCTTTCAGGATCTGAAAATAGTAACCCTGGAAGGGCTGGTGTTCCTGATCGGCGGCGCTGCCATAGCCTTCGCTCGTAGCCGCAGCTACCAGCGGGCCGATGGGGCTGGCCGGCTCGCCGGACGAGGCTTCCCAGTAGAGGCCGTTATGTTTGCCAGGATCGCTATAGAGCTTCTGCGCGTACTCATTCTTGTCGCCGTCGTGAGGCTGCGCGTAATATTCTTTTTCCGCGTCCACCAATTCACCGCAAACCTGGATCGCGGCCAGTTCGTTCTTGCCAATCCTGCGATAGAGAATTTCCTGTTTCCCCGCGGCGGTATCGAAATACCATGTGCTGCCCTTGTGCACCAGCGGAATGGGCGTGGGCCAGTTTTCGGCGCCAATGTAGAGCGTGGTGGTGCCATCGGGTTCGGTCACCAGACGATGCATCTGGCGGTATTTCTGCACGAACTGATCTCTGTTGTCCTTGTCTTCGGCGTCGTCGCCCGACGAGATGATGTCCTTGGCGTTCGATCCGAGAACCTTGAGCAATGCCGCCTGATCATTCTTGTGGATTGCGGAAACTAAGGCGTGGACAGCCTCAGAGGCGGAGGAAAACGACTGCTGTCCCGGCTGGAGTTCGCTGGACTTGCGATGCGCCGCTTCTTTTCCGCTTGATTGTTGCCCGCTCGCGGCAGACTTTTGTGGCGCAGACTGCGCTGCTGCTAACGTTGAAAAAAGTCCGAAGGCACCGAGAGTGCCGACGGCAATCACGAATTGAATTCCATGCGGATATCTTTTGGAACTTCTGGCTTCCAACGTCATAACTTTCCTGTCCTTTCCGGCGCGCGTCCAATCTGACTAAGGTTTGCTGCTCGGCTAGTGGTTAGTGCCTGCCGCCGCCATGACCGCCTCCTCCGTGTCCGCCGCCACCTCCGCGCATGCCGCCACCGCCAAAGCTGGACCTTCCGCGCGAGGAATAACCGCGCGCTTCCCCACCGCGGCTGATTCCGCCAAAGGCGCCGGATCGCGTTCCGGAAAAACCTCTGGCTGCGGGCGCACGAGAACCGCCCGCACGGCCAGCATTCAATCCACCGGCGCGGCCACCACCGAATCCGCCGGCGCGGCCGGGACCAGCAAAACCTCGTGCCGCGCGATCCCCGCGACCGTAAGGCGCGAAACCTCGGTAATTCCCGTGAAAGTAGGCATTGCGGTCATAGAAGGCGCGACTGTGGAATCCATAGCGGCCGCCACCATACATCAGGCCATGGTGGTACCAATCCATCCCCCAGCCATGCCAGCCCCAGCCGAATCCGAAGAAGGGACCTATTCCAAAACCGACGCCGAAGGAAAGGTACGGGCCTCCGACTCCCCACCATGGGTAGAAGCCAGGCCACAGTCCAACCGGATAGCCGTAGATATAGTCAGGATCATATTCGGGAACGTACACGACATCTGGTTCCGCAGGTTGAATGACGACTTGCGGTCCCTCATTCTCCACAGTCTGCTGCGGCGTCGTTTTCAAATGGCCGGCTTCTTCGGCTTTATGACGCATGACCTGAACGGCTTGCATGACGTCGGCCTGCTGATTGTAATTGGCGTCGCCCAGCTCGGAAGTCCACGACAGATCTTTGTCCAAATTGGCCAGCACCGAGGGGAACTGCGTCAGGGCCTTCACGCTCGGATCCCAGTCCTGCTTGTCGACTGCGTCGCCTAATTCCTTGCCCTTGAGATTGGGATTCTCCTGCAGGAACCGCTCTGCCTCGACAATCTGAGTCGGGTAGGCGGAGGCCGCAAGAATCTGCGCCAGCAGTGCATCGGGGTACAACGCGATAGGAGCCACCAACTGCTGTAACTGTTCGGGGCTTAATGGCGCGGATTGCGGCCGCGCCGGGGCTGGCGGAGGACCCTCGTCTGGCGGGGCGCCCTGGTCCTGTGGCGGCGGGCCCGACTCTTGCTGCTCTCCTTGTATGCGAAGGGGAGAAGCCTGCAACGAGGTAACGCCAACCGCGAGTGCGAGGGCGCTAGCAGCAGCGCCGGGAAGAATCACCCTGAATAGTTTCGATCTCACTATGAACCTCCAGTTCGTATCCGGATCGAGATGCAGGTTGCCTTAATAATATGTCGCCTCTATGAGGGATGCAATCTTGGGGAACAGAGTTTGCACGCGAAGTTCAACCCGGAGTTTCGTCCTGACGGGGTTGTGCGTGCGATCTCACACATGTGTGATTGAGGTCACAAGCTTTCTGCTTGGCGTTCGATCCAAACGAGTTGCGCGTTTCATTTCACTTCGGGCGATTGCCTCCTTGGGCTAATCATCGCGGGGCTAATAGATTCTTAGTAATGAATGTGCGTTCGCGGCTCACTAGAATGGCGCGACGCTCATGAAATCTATGGCCAGCACGCGGATCGCACTCCTACTTCTGCTGCTGGCGGCGGCGATGCCGACGTGGGCTGTCGAGCATCCAGGGATTCTCCCCAAGGACGCGGATTGCTCCTCCTGTCACGCCAAGAAAATCAGCGGGACGTCGGTGCACTCGGCGATGGCGACTTCCTGCACAGTCTGTCATGTGGCAAAAACGCAGGGCGACATGACAACGCTCATTCTGGCCATGCCGAAGGAACAGATCTGCTTTGCCTGTCACGAGAAATCCGCGGAATTGAAGCAGCACTTGCCGGTCGTGAAAGGATCATGTGTGGACTGTCACGATGCACACAGCAGTAACCAGCGCATGTTGCTGCTACAGGCGGGCGTGCCGCCGCTTCCGACACTAAAACAAAAGTGAGGCTGGCCGCATTCAGTGAGTGCAGGGAACGGCCTTGTTCGGCCGGGCTTGTTCACTCGTGCCGATGCCTCACGGTGAGGAGTCTCGTTCGAATGTATCTCCGGCAAATCTGTCTCCGCGGTTGGTGAAAAGTGATTGGAATGTGAAACGGGCGAGTTGCGTAAAGCCGGAAAGAGTCGCGATACGGACGAGGAAAAGAGCAGGGACGCCACCATACACACACAAGACCGCACCGCCTCACTGCGACTGAAAGAGATACTGGCGGAGCGGGCAGCCAGACGGCGGAGAACCAGATCGCAAAAAGTCAGATGCCATGCGGGTTTCGGGGGGTTGGCAGTTCCCTGAATTGACCTATGAGGTGTTTTCCAAACACACGAAAAATCAGTTTACCCTTTAAGGCAAACTGCATCATAACCAAGCGCATTCGTGTCGAAACCAGGCGCTTGAGAGAATCGCTTGCACTATTGTTCGAAGAATATTTGCAGAATATTGATGGCAGCGTTCGCCGCGGCACTGTTCTCCGCCACCGCATTTTGTCAGGCAACGACCTTCGGCCCGGTATGGCCATCTGCCCCAGAAACGCCGGCCTCCGCGGACGTGATGCCAACCTTTAATGTCTCGGCATTTCACGCGGGAACGTTCGATGACGATGCGGCTGGAAGCGGCGCCGCTCAACCTAGCGAGCAGCAACCCGGCCTTGTTCACAGGTCTGTGAAGCGCATATTGCAGGACCAGAAGGGACTTTATCTGGCGCCGTTCAAGCCCGCGAATTTCAAATGGGATGCGATCGTGCTGGCCGGCACAGCAGGGTTCCTGGTCGCAGACCGGCATATCGAAAATAATGTGCCCACCGGTCATTATCAGCTTTGGCAGGACACTTCCAATATCGCAATTGGCAGCCTTGCGGCCACGCTGGGCGGGGTCTGGTTATATGGAGTGAAGACCGAGCATCACCACGCCCGAGAGACCGGCGAACTGGAACTGGAGACTCTGGTCAACACGTTTCTGATCTATACGCCCATGCAATTTATCGCTGCGCGGCAACGTCCGGGGGAAGGAAACGGGCATGGAGACTTTCTGCGGCACTCCATGATCAATACATCTTTCCCCGGCGGACATGCGATGTTTACCTGGGCGATGGCCACGGTAGTGGCACACGAGTACTCGCAGCCATGGGTAAGAGTGCTGACTTACTCGGCGGCGTTCACGGTGACGCTAAGCCGCTTTATGGCGCGCGACCACTGGGCGTCGGATATGTGGGCGGGAACGGGGCTTGGGCTGGGCATCGGTACGTACACCTTCCACGCCCATTGCGACCCGGAGTTAAGCGCTTCGTGCAAGCGCCACTATGCGAGGCTGTTGAAATTCAAATCCAGGTCCAAATTGGACTACGCGCCCTTTAGTCCACAGTGGAATGCCGAAGTGAAGGATGGTTACGCGAGCGGACGGCCGATCTCCCAGTGATGTCCGAAAGGATCGACGACGCGACCTAGACGCCAGCCGTATTCCTCGGCTACGGGATAGACTTGCGACGCTCCGGCGGCGACGGCGCTAGCAAAGACGGCATCGGGATCGGCTACCGTTAAGATGATGCGGACCGAACTGCCGTTGAGAGTCTGGGGACTGAAGTTGCCATGTTCGGGGGTCTCGCCCTTATAAGCGCTAACTTAAGCAGGTCGGGCTAGAGGTTGACCTGGTGGCCGGTTTCCGGGAGCCAACTTCCGGTTTGCCGACGATACGTCCAGAATCGTCGCATCTGCGTGCAACGTGCGCAGGCTATAATCACGCCCGCGCATGGCCCTCGCCTCCGGTACCAAACTTGGTCCATCCGAAATCATCGCCCGGCTGGGCGCGGGCGGCATGGGAGAGGTGTATCGGGCCCGCGACACCCGTCTTGACCGCACCGCTGCCATGAAAGTTCTGCCGGCCAATCGAATGACAGCGGGGTGGACTTTACTGTTTTGCTCTTATCGAGCGGGCCAGTTCTTGCAGTTCGACTGCCTTTGTCTGCTGCTGCGTATCTCGCAACAAAGATATGTAGTCGTCAAGCACGTCCAGCACGGGGGGCTTATAGGTTCCGTCCGGTGCGCGGCACTGGGCTAAGGCCCGTTCAAAAGTGGCTTGTGCCTGTTTGTAATGTCCTTCTTTACGATCACAGTTCGCCAGTCCTATCAGGCTTTCGGCGTTTCCAGGGTGGTCCCTACCTAATGCTTTCTCGCGGATGAACAACGAGCGTTGATAGGTTTGACGGGCAATTGACACGCTGCCCTCTGCCAAGCGCGCCTTGGCCACGCCATCAAGAAACCGAGCCAACTCCGGATTCTGTGGACCGGCGGCTTCCTGTATGTCGACGGCCCGCTGGTACAAGCCTCGGGCTCCAGCGTAGTCACCTGTTTCTTGCCGCACAAAGCCCAGATTGGCGAGGCCCGAAGCCAAGTCAGGGTGTTTCGGTCCGAGTACCTTTTCCTGGATCTGCACTACGCGTTCGAGAAGTACTCTTGCCCGCGTAAAATCCTTGGAGTCGGTATAAGCCAACGCAAGATTGTTCAGAGTCTGTGCCAGGTAAGGGTGTTCTGCCCCAAGCGCTTTCTCTCGGATAGCGAGGGTTTGTTCCCAGAGTCGCTGTGCTTTTGCCACATCTCTTTTCTTATAGGCAATAGCCCCTAGACTGTTAAGCGTGGTCGCCACATCCGGGTGGTCGGCTCCCAGCACTCTCTCGCGGATGGCAAGGGCACGCTCGAGCAGGGCCTGTGCTTGGTCGTATTCTCCCTTGCTCCAGCGGAGGTTGCCCAAGTTGTGCAGGCTGGATGCGACAGTAGGATCGTTCGGCCCAAGCAACCGCTCACGGATAGACAAGGCGCGCTGCATTAAGGGTTCTGCTTTGTCGTACTCGCCTCTGTGCCACCAGACGCTTCCGAGATTAACCATCGTAGTGGCCACTTCCAGGTTCTCCTCGCCCAGCTGTTGGCGTCGAGTTGTGAGCGCCCCCTCCAGCAGCGGCAACGCCTGGTCGTACAAGCCAAGGCTGGCGTAAACCTGTCCCAAAGTGTCCATCAGTCGCGCCTGGACCAATGGCTCCCCCTCCAGTTCGCGGTTGACCTTAGCCGTGCCGCGATCAAGAATCTCCCGGACCGTCAGCGGGTTACTGCTGGTTCGGGTGGGATCTGAACCCTTGAAGAGGTCCACCAGAAAGGTAGAAACCTTGGTAGCCGTCTTCTCCGCCATAATTGCCTTGTCGCGCTCATGCGCAATCCGCGCCGATAGGATCGTCATGGTCATCGCAAAACCGGCCAGTACAACGAGTAGCGCCGTGCTGAAGCCGAAGGTAGCTGGGTGCCGCGCCACCAGTTTGCGCATCTGGTAGACCGTGCTGGCCGGACGCGCCAGGATCGGCTGTTTGCTGAGATAGCGCTCGATGTCCTCCGCCAGCGCCAGAGCACTCTGATAGCGCCGACGCGGCTCCTTTTCCAGTGCCTTAAGCACGATGGTTTCCAAGTCCTTATCGAGTCTGCCCTTTCTACTTACGGCAGTTGCGGATGAAAGACGGCATGGCGCCCGCGGTGGTTCCTCGCATATGACCCGCACTGCCTCCTGCGGAGCGCCTTTGTGCAACTGGTAGGGCAGCTCGCCGGTCAGGAGCTCATACAGCACCACTCCCAGTGAGTACACGTCGCTTCGAAGATCAATCTCATCCGGATTACCACGGGCTTGCTCCGGACTCATGTAGGTCAACGTGCCTTGAATCCGCCCAATTTCCGTCACGATAGTGGTGACGGCCACGTCCGCATCGGTGATGCGGGCCAAGCCAAAATCAAGAATCTTGATCTCCGGTAACATCTCTGAACCGCTGCCACTGCCTCGGCTCCCCGTGTCACTGCTGACGAGGATGTTGGAGGGCTTCAAATCGCGGTGGATCACGCCGCGCTGGTGCGCGTAGTTGACCGCCTCGCAGATTTTGCAGAACAGGCGCAGGCGTTTGTCGATCTCAGGCCCAGTCGCCGATTCGCGATCTTGACCTTGCACGGACTGTAGCAATGGCACCCCACGTACCAGTTCCATCGCAAAGAAATGCTCTCCCTGATCGGTGCGACCGGTCTCGTAGATGGCAGCTATGCTAGGGTGCTTCAGCCGTGCCAGAGCCTGAGCCTCGCGCTGAAAAAGCTTTACAGCATGTTCGTCCACATAGGCTCCGCCACGAATTACTTTGAGCGCCACTGGCCGGCGGGGATGCTGCTGTTCGGCTTCATAGACTATCCCCATGCCGCCTTCCCCGAGTTTCCGGATGAGACGAAAGTCACCGATGTACCCAGCGGCCACCGGTGGCGAAAAGGAACTTCTAGTGGGTTCATCGATCGATGGGCTTTGCGGGAGCGGTGCAGTTTTTTCGGAGCGCATGGTAGACCCTCACGCGGAGAGAGTTGAGGCCGGTCTTCGAGAAAGCCGTCTCCAGTTCTAGCTTGCGATGCAAGAATACGCCTTGGGTAGGTTGGCTTAGATGTATCCAGTCTCCCGCCCTCGCAGCGTTTCCATCGCATCCGGATCGCGGCGTACTCCTCGGACTTGAGCTTCATGCCGGGAGTCGCGCCCGGAGCCTGGACCACTAGCCCGTCGTCGCGCACTAGGAAGAGGCGCCCCGTGTGCCCGATCCGCTGCGCCGTTCAGTTGTGCCAACAGCGGTGATATGTCCGCCAGCGCCGTGACCACCCCAGCGAACCGACCCGTGCCTTCCTCCACAGTCTCGATTGCCCTTCTAGGCTAGCTGCCGCCGGTCCTCGCTGTCTGTGATTCACCGCACAACACGCAGCCCGCTAAAGCGCCGGAAAAACTGGCGGATTTACTTGGCCTCGCGGCCCTCGGAGGTCGTTGCCGCGGTTGCGATCCGATGACCGGTCCAACATTAAGCTAGGCCGAACCCGCTCCAGAAATCCGGATCTGGCCTGGTTCCGGGCGGATCACGGGCAAACCGGAAGGAATTCTTAAGTTAGCGCTTATGGGGACTCGCCCCCCAGCCAAAACTCCGCGCCCTCGACCGAAAGCCGCGCGACGACGCTGCCGCCTTCCTCCATGCGAAACACTTCCGTCGCCCCGAAGGCCGACTTGTAGAACTCGACGGCCCGGGCACCATTACGAAGGGAGAGCCAGGGGGCGATGGTGGTTGGGAGTGCGGCAGGGTTGGTCATCGGATACCTAATTTATTTTTGCGCGTAGGCTCGCTTCATCCCTGCGATTGTACGGGATCGCGTCGCTTTCGATTTATCCGGCCTATGTGTGGATCGGATGGACGTTGAACGTCGAGGGAATGTCGATCCTCCTCCAATTTCTTGAAGGTTTAGGAAAACGTCCCGTCAGATGAAACTCAACCTTCTTGCTGGGTCGTGGTAGAATCCTCGAACTTCTGGCTGGACGCCACTTTGAGCGGCCTGTGCCGGCCTGAAACCTCTCTCCCCGGAGGCCTTCATGATTCCTCGTTCCCTGCCCTGTCCGCGTCTGACGTTTTTCTTACTGGTCGGTTGGATGGCAGCGGTGTGTTTGCCATGCGCGCTGGCGCAACAGCCGCTCGCGAATCATCTTTCGAAACGCGTCGTGGGCGACTACGGATATTGGAGCAAATATCAGGATCCGCCATACGGCGCCGCGCAGATTCCGTACCATAAGCTCACGCACATCAACCACGCTGGAGTGTCGTTCGATGCGAGTGGCACCTTGTCGGTGCCCTCGGGGTCCGGCAACGAATTCATCGAGCCCGAACTCAACCGTCGTGCCCACGCCGCCGGAGTGAAGGTTCTGCTCCTGCTGGGCGGTGACTTCAATGGGCTCGAAACCACGGGCGAAGTGCAGACGCTGGTCGATAACATCGCGGCCTTCGAAAAGCAGTACGGCTACGACGGCGCCGATATCGATTGGGAGTATCCCGCAACCGCCGGCGATCGAACGTTCCTGGTGGAACTCATGCGGAAGCTGCGCAAGTCGAATCCCGACTATGTGCTGTCGATCGACGCGGCTCCGTGGGGCGGTTATGGATATGACCTGAAGCACCTGCAGCTATCTCTCGACTACTTCAATATTATGATGTACGACTGCGCCGGCCCGTGGACAGCCTATGGCCAACTCAATTCACCCATCTTCTGGGATACGAACGACCCCGCGCCCTGGGAATGTCAGCCAGGCGGAAGCGTGTATGACACCGCGAACATTTTTCTGAAGCATGTTGCTGGCCAGCAACTCAACATGGGAACGCCCTTTTACGGCTACCATTACACCAACATCAATCAGCTTTTTGGGTTGTGCCCCAACGCCGCATTCACGGCTGATGGAGCATGCGATGACACCGTGCTCACCGTGAATTACGGCCCTGACTTGAAGCATCGGATCAACAAAGATGGCTGGCAGACGTATTACGATCCCATTGCGTTGGTTCCGTACATGCTGAAGAAAGATGGAAGCGATGGCTACATCACCTACGATGATGCATTCTCGACCTATTTCCGAGTGTGGTACTCCGATTGGGATCGCGGACTGGGCGGCACATTCATGTGGTCGCTCGATGCGGACTACGACGGGCATTCGCAGGACTTGCTGGAGGCGATGTATAACGCCTCGGTGAGCGCGCACTGAAGCTCGCTGTTCTGAGGGGCAGCTGCAAGGCCAAGAAGATCGATTCTTTGCCCAATCTGGGAAGATCAGCTCGAATCCCCCTTTTGTGGGTTTGACCCTACTTACCCAACGTGTTATAAACGCCTGTTTTGTGCAGGGAGGGCAGGATCAGGGTCTTACTTCTCCTGTCGGCTGTTTGGAGTTAATCCCGGCGCGAAATCCGACGCGGCCAAGCTCAACACTCCTTCAGGTCTTGCGGTGGAAGCGTGTTCGGAATTCCGGAAACAAGTATTTGAGGCTCGAATGGGCATGCGTACAGTTGCCCGGGATGCGAGTTTCGAGGCTGCTTCCGGGAGGCAGGGCCTAAACACGTTCGTATTCCTTAAAACCGTTTCTTTCGGAGGACTCATTTATGCGCACCTGGCTCGCCACTGCTGCGTTTTTTGCACGCCGCGTGGGTGGGAAACTTTCGGCCGTAGTCGCGCTGCTTAGCGTGGGTGCGGCCACCGCTTTTGCTCAACCTGCGGGCGAATCCGTTGGCGGCGAAGCTTCGTTGAAGCTGCCCGATCTTACGCGGGTCAGCTTCTTCAATGGCGCCATTAATGGCCATAACCTGCTGCTGATCGGAATCCTTTTCTGCCTGTTGGGGCTTGGCTTTGGCATGACGATCTACATGCGCCTGAAGCACCTGCCCGTGCATCGCGCCATGCGCGAGATTTCGGAACTCATCTACGAGACTTGCAAGACCTACCTGATCACGCAAGGCAAATTCATTCTGCTGTTGTGGGCTTTCATCGCGGTCATTATTGCGGCTTACTTCGGGTGGCTGTCGCCGGTGCCGGACAAGTCAGTTGGGCTGACGCTGCCTATTATTCTTGCGTTCAGTCTGCTGGGAATCGCGGGCAGCTATAGTGTGGCGTGGTTTGGCATTCGGGTCAACACGTTCGCCAACTCGCGGACGGCGTTCGCTTCCCTTCCTGGGAAGCCGTATCCGGTCTACCAGATTCCGCTGGAGGCTGGGATGAGTATCGGCATGATGCTGATCAGCGTGGAACTGCTGATGATGCTGATCATCCTGCTGTTCATTCCAGGCGACTATGCGGGACCATGCTTCATCGGGTTCGCGATTGGGGAGTCGCTGGGCGCGGCGGCGTTGCGTATCGCGGGCGGCATTTTCACCAAGATCGCCGACATCGGCTCGGATCTGATGAAGATTGTTTTCAAGATCAAAGAAGACGACGCGCGCAATCCTGGCGTTATTGCCGACTGCACGGGTGACAATGCCGGCGACTCGGTTGGGCCCTCGGCCGACGGCTTCGAGACTTATGGCGTCACGGGCGTCGCGCTCATAGCCTTCATTCTTTTAGGTGTGAAGGATCCCAGCGTGCAGGTGCAATTGCTGGTGTGGATCTTCGTGATGCGCGTGATGATGCTGGTTTCGAGTTCGTTCTCGTATTTCCTGAATGGCGCGATTGCCAAGGCGAAATACGGCTTGGCCAGCGAGATGAATTTCGAAGCGCCGCTGACGTCGCTGGTGTGGATTACTTCGATCGTCTCGATCGTGCTGACCTACGTGGTCTCCTACTTCGTCATTCCCCAACTCGGGGCCGATGGGACGCAGTGGTGGAAGCTGGCTACGATTATTTCCTGCGGCACGCTGGCGGGGGCGGTCATTCCGGAACTGGTGAAGGTGTTCACGTCGACGGAGTCGCGGCATGTAAGAGAAGTCGTGATCTCGGCGCAGGAAGGCGGAGCGTCGCTCGGCATTCTGTCGGGATTCGTGGCGGGCAATTTCTCCGGGTACTATCTCGGCCTGGCGATGATGATGCTGATGGCGATTGCCTATTACATGAGCACGATGGGTCTGGCGCTGGCAGCGGGAATGCTGGCTCCGGCGGTGTTCGCGTTCGGGCTGGTGGCGTTTGGATTTCTGGGCATGGGGCCGGTCACGATCGCCGTGGATTCTTACGGTCCGGTGACCGACAATGCGCAATCGGTGTACGAACTTTCGCTGATCGAGGCAGTGCCGAACGTGCAGGCTGAGATCATGAAAGACTTCAACATGAACGTAGATTTCGAGCGCGCCAAGCACTTGCTGGAGGCTAATGACGGCGCGGGAAATACGTTTAAGGCTACGGCGAAGCCGGTGCTCATTGGGACGGCAGTGGTGGGCGCGACGACCATGATTTTCTCCATCATCATGGCGCTGACCAACGGATTGACCGATACCGAGAACGTGGCCAAGCTGTCGCTGCTGTATGCGCCGTTTTTCCTGGGGTTGATCACGGGCGGCGCGATGATTTACTGGTTCACGGGGGCGTCCACGCAGGCCGTAACTACCGGGGCTTATCGAGCGGTCGAGTTCATTAAAGCCAACATCAAACTCGAAGGGGTGGAGAAGGCTTCGGTTTCCGACAGCAAGAAGGTGGTTGCGATCTGCACGAAGTATGCGCAGAAGGGGATGTTGAACATTTTCATCGCGGTGTTCTTCGGGACGCTGGCGTTCGCTTTTGTGGATCCGTTCTACTTTGTGGGCTACCTGATTTCGATTGCGATCTTCGGACTGTACCAGGCGATTTTCATGGCTAACGCCGGCGCGGCCTGGGACAACGCCAAGAAGATTGTGGAAGTCGAGATGAAGCAGAAGGGCACGCCGCTGCACGATGCAACGGTGATTGGCGATACGGTAGGCGATCCGTTTAAGGATACATCGTCGGTGGCGCTGAATCCCGTCATCAAGTTTACGACGCTATTCGGGCTGCTGGCGGTCGAACTGGCGGTGAAGTTGGCTAGCGACCAGGGTACGACTCTGACGCGAGCGCTGGCGCTGGCGTTCTTCGTGGTATCGTTCTCGTTCGTATACCGTTCGTTCTACGGGATGCGGATCAAGGCAGGTGCAGAGTAGGGCGATGCAGGGTAAACATCAACGCCATCCGAAGCGATTCGGATGGCGTTTTTTCACGAATGGGCTGAGCGATCGGCAGGCTCATGGATTCCAAACGACGCCCTAGCGTCCGACGGCGGACACTTTTCGATATGCTAAGGTCTTTTCTTGTGTGCGCGGCACTGTTGGTTCCTTGCATGGCTCAGCAAACCCGAGTACCGGACATTGAGTCGCAGCGTACAGCAATGAAGAAGCTCAGCTTTCTGATTGGAAAGTGGTCGGGGGAAGCGCGCATTCTGCGTGGATCTGGGGAAGCGCTGGAGTTACTGCAGACTGAGGAAGCACAGTACAAGTTGGGCGGCCTGATCTTGACGATCGAGGGGGTGGGGCGGAACAAATCCGATGGCAAGGTCGCTCTGCAGGCATTCGGGATTGTCTCCTACGACGATGAGGCGGGAGCTTACCGCATGCGCGCGTACAATGACGGCCGCTTCCTGGAAACGGAACTCCAGCTGGCCGACGATGGCAATGGGGCAGTGTGGGGCTTCGCGCTGGGGGAAATCAAAAGCCATTCCGTGCTGCGGATAAGCGAAAAGGGAGAGTGGACGGAACTGACCGAAATCACCGTTGGGGCTCAGCCACCGAGGAAGTTTATGGAGCTCAAGGTCAGTCCGCAGAAATAACTCGTTCGCACCAGCAGTCGAGCATTCAATCCGTGTTTCCTCGCATTTACCTTTCGCTTCCGGCAATGACCCTCAGCGGCTCAAGCCGAGACTGGTTGGCGAGCCGATTAGGGCACGACTGAATCGTGCCCTTCCTCACTGCGGCTAGCGCCAGTTCAGTTCCCGGCGGTCACGATTCACGTCGCGGTACTCGCGGCGCAGTTCCCGGCGCTCATGGCGGGCAGCAGCATAGTTGCCATGGTTGAGGTCGTGGCGCAACTCGCGGCGATCGTGTGCGATCCTGGCCTCATCATGCCGGATATCGCGGCGCAAACCTCGGTCGCCGTCCCAAGCGAGGGCTGGCGCCACCCCCATTCCGACCAACAAGAGAATTCCAGCAATCGCGCGTTTCATATGTTTGTCCTCCGACCGCATCAGCGGTCACCGCATTGAAACACGCGGCCCAAGAATGAGTTTCGGTGAGGAGGAATGGGAATGCGCTAGATAGCCCTGCGCC
This sequence comes from uncultured Acidobacteriaceae bacterium, assembly GCA_963707205.1. Classification (GTDB taxonomy): domain Bacteria; phylum Acidobacteriota; class Terriglobia; order Terriglobales; family Acidobacteriaceae; genus Sulfotelmatobacter. The sequence continues at coordinate 96,177 of CAVPQE010000016.1, read as the reverse complement.
GTAGGCATAAATTAAGCAGAGTTTTTCTTAGTTGGGGCCTTTCATTTTCTCTTTCACGCTGCGGGCGAGTTTCTCGATCTCCTCGGCCTTTTTGATGACGTCGACCGAGAGCACGTTTTCGTCTGACTTGTCCACCGACTGCTTGAGTTCGACCGACAACCTGAGCAGCTTGTCGGTGTCGTTCTTGAGGGCGGCGACGCGCTCTTTGGCGGCTTTCTTGGCCATCTCGCTGGCGATGCGGGCGCGCGCTTCATCTTCGTCCGCCGTGGGGGTGGTGATGTCTCCCCTTGGAGAAGGAGGCGGGGCTGGGGTCACCTTCTGCGCAAAGCTCGGGAGTGAGAACAGGCAAAAGAATAAAGTCCATACGAAGAATGTGAATCGCACGGAAACCTCGCAGAGAGTCAGACGCGCACTGCTCCGATAAAATTATACGTCGGCGCAATTCGAAAAGAGAACGGCGCGGCACGCCAGACTGCAAGAAGCATTAACCACAGAGGGCACAGGGGAACACTGAGGAAAAAGCCAGAGCGAGGACTCTGGCTTTCTCTACTTTTAGTCTCGCACAAGAGATCAGAGAGCACTCATGTTCGCGAGGAATTCGCTGTTTCCTCTGGTCTTGCTGAGTTTGTCGATCAGCAATTCCATGGCTTCCACCGGGGAGAGCGGGTTCAGTACTTTGCGCAGAACCCAGATGCGCGACAGATCTTCCTTCGGGATCAGGAGTTCTTCTTTACGGGTGCCGGAGCGCTGAATGTCGATGGCTGGAAAAACGCGCTTGTCGACCAGCTTGCGCTCGAGGATGATTTCCGAATTGCCGGTGCCTTTGAACTCCTCGAAGATGACGTCGTCCATGCGGGAACCGGTGTCGATCAGGGCGGTGGCAATGATGGTGAGCGAGCCACCTTCTTCGATGTTGCGGGCGGAGCCGAAGAAACGTTTCGGACGCTGCAGGGCGTTGGAATCGACGCCGCCGGAGAGCACTTTGCCGGAGGGCGGAACGATCGTGTTGTAGGCGCGGGCGAGACGGGTAATGGAATCGAGCAGGATCACGACGTCGCGCTTGTGCTCGACCAGTCTTTTAGCCTTTTCGATCACCATTTCGGCGACCTGAACGTGGCGGGCGGCGGGCTCGTCGAAGGTGGAGGAAATGACTTCGCCTTTGACCGAACGCTGCATGTCCGTGACTTCTTCGGGGCGCTCATCGATGAGCAGAACCATCAGCACAACTTCCGGATGATTCGTCGTAATGGAATTCGCGACGTTTTGCAACAGCATGGTCTTGCCAGCGCGGGGCGGAGAGACGATGAGGCCGCGCTGACCCTTGCCGAGGGGCGTGAGCAAGTCCATGACGCGGGCGCTGGCGTTCTCGCGCGTGGTCTCGAGCTTGAGGCGCTCTTGCGGATAGAGCGGCGTCAGGTTGTCGAACAGGATCTTGTTGCGGGCTTCATCGGGAGATTCGAAGTTGACGGCTTCAATCTTCACCAGCGCGAAATATTTTTCGCCTTCGTGGGGAGGACGCACCTGCCCGCTGATGGTGTCGCCGGTCTTGAGATCGAATTTGCGGATTTGGGAGGGCGACACGTAGATGTCGTCGGGGCCCGGGAGGTAATTGTAGTCGGGAGAGCGGAGGAAGCCGTAGCCATCGGGCAGGATTTCGAGGACGCCTTCGGCGAAGATGTGGCCCTCTTTTTCGCTCTGCGCCTGCAGGATTTTGAAGATGAGATCCTGTTTGCGCATACCGCTGGCACCGGGGAGATCCAAGGTCCTTGCGATCTTGGTCAGCTCGGTAATGTTCTTTTCTTTCAGTTCAGCAATGGTCATGGATTCACCTGAACCCGCGCACCAGAACGTATTCGTTAGTGTCAGCGGGAGATTTTTAAAAGGAGGGGACTCAGGAAAGACGCAAGTACTACCAGGCAGGAAGGCGGGGCTGGGTTAAGCAGCCCGCCGTTGTGCCTCAGCAAAATTCTCTGGTTCCGACAAAACTTCTTGCCGCTCCGAGTCAGCGATCCGGTCCAATACACCGTTCATGGTTTCCTGGATTCTGGTGCTGGGCCGGTGGAACTTACGCGTGGCCTTGGAGGCAAGCTGACAAAGCATATACCGGTTGCGTAGAGTCTGTAAAGCATCGAACACACGATCAGAGCGCATGTGCTTTCTATCTCCTTACTTTATGATTGTGGCCTTCCGCATTCGTCCTTTATTGAGGAGGGTGACTGGAACCCCAGAGTTGCGCCCTAAGTCACTGAATCCTATTAGGTTGTAAAGGAGTTAGCGTAAAAACTCACTTTTTGAATAGATGCGCGACAGGACACCGAAGATGCTCGATTTTCTGGGCTTGGTTCCTACGCGCAAACAACTCAAAACAGCCCAGCAGATTGCTAGTGTCCCGGGAACTGGCTAATGTATCTGCAAGGGGGGAAGAGGTCAAGTATTTATTTGTCAAGGAGCAGAACTTGGCAACGCTCGGGGGCTTCGGAAGTTTCCCCGGCCTTTTAGGATCAGTTACTTAGCTGAAAAAAAGGGGCTGCGGTCTCTTGGGGGTGGGGGCGGGATCGGCGGCCATTTTCGGATTGTCCGATTTTGGGCGGCTTCGTCCGCGAACGGACGAGATTTGATGGAAATGCAAACGGTTTTCCCTTTGCCATCAATGTGCTACGGGTAACGATTCTGGCACGGAACCTGCACTGTATCCTATGGTCTTACGTGGGAACGCCTGCGGAGGCGACGCTGGTCTGCGCGCCGAGATCCTTCGCTCCCCCTGGAGAACGGCTTCGCTCAGGATGACGCTGTCCGATTGTAGGCGCTGGTTCTGATCACGTAGTCCGATGGCGGGGCACGATCACGATGACGCCATTCGATTGAAGGCGCGATCCTTTGGCAGGAGTTCAAGCTTATGGAAACGATGGTTCAGGATTTGCGATACGCGCTGCGGGTGTTGAAGAAGAACCCAGGGTTTACGTTCGTCACCATCTTCACCCTGGCGCTTGGTATCGGCGCAACGACCGCGATCTTTGGGGTGGTTTACGGAGTCCTGCTGCGGCCGCTTCCCTACGATAAGCCGGACCAGCTTGTCCAGCTTCGGGAGGTAGACGAGCGCGGCCACGGGATGAATTTTGCCGATCCCAACTTTGAGGATATCCGTTCGCAGAATCATTCCTTGCAGGGGCTTGCGGAATATGGAGCGGGCGTGGAGTCGGTTTCGGGTGGGGCCGAACCGACGCGAACGACAGTGGCCTCCGTTTCCCAGGACTTCTTTCCGCTGATGCGGGTTCAGCCGGTATTGGGTCGCGGGTTTCTGCCGGAGAATCATCGCTTTGGGGCTGCCCCAGTCGCCTTAGTCAGTTATGAGTATTGGAGGCAGTACCTGGGGAGCGCAACCGATCTTTCTGCAATTAAGCTCAGGATTCTGAACCAGGCTGTGTCGGTGATTGGGGTGATGCCTGCGGGATTCCGATTTCCCGAAGGATCCGAGATCTGGGTGCCGCGAGAACTCTGGGAGCGGTTGCCCAGCCGCACCGCGCACAACTGGCAGGTAGTTGGCCGGCTGCGAGATGGCATCTCGCCGGATCAGGCACACGCTGAACTGATAGTCATCGCTCGCCAGATCAAGCAACAGTTCGGGCAAGACGTGGACATGACCGATGTGGCAGTTCCGCGGTTGCAGGACGCAATGACCGGCAATGTGCGCGCGGGTTTATGGATTCTGATGGGAGCGGTTGGCTTTCTGCTGTTGATCGCATGCGCCAACGTCGCGAACCTGCTGCTGGCCCAGGCTTCGACGCGAGAGAAGGAGTTGGCGATCCGCGCGGCCATTGGAGCAGGCAGGGGACGACTGGCGCGGCAGTTTCTGACTGAATCGCTTCTGCTCTCGCTCGCTGGCGGAGTATTTGGCGTGCTGATCGCGCGGTGGGGCGTGATTGGATTGGTTCGCCTGGCTCCGCCTGAGCTGCCACTGATGGAGGGCACAGCGATCCACCTGCCGGTATTGCTTTTTGCGTTTGGAGTTTCTTTGATGGTTGCGGTTGGACTGGGACTCTTCAGCGTCCTGCGGGCGACTTCGGGAGATGTGCAACAGGCGCTCGGAGAACAGGGACGTTCGCAGACGGGCTCCCGACGGAGCCAGCGAGTCGGCCGTGCCATTATCGCCGGGCAGTTGGCGATCACACTGGTGCTGCTCACCGGGGCAGGACTACTCGGTCGCAGTCTGCTGCACGTGCTGTCGGTTGACCCTGGCTTCCGCACCGATCAGATTGTGACGATGAGTCTCGCGCTGACTTTCGCAGGGGACGCCACAAGCGAGTTTTCCTCCTCGTTCGCCGCGGGCGAAAGGGCGCGCAGGGGACGCGCTCGATTCCTCGGTGAACTGCTGGCGCAGTTGCGACAGATTCCGGGCGTGCAGGAAGTAGGCGGTGCGGGAAGCTTGCCCCTCACCGAGGGGCTCGCAGATGGGACGTATGTCATGATGGCTCCCGGTGACCAGCCGCCGCGCTCGATGGAAGATTTTGAACAGTGGTTTCACAATGTAACGCGCACCGGTCACGCAGACTATTGTCCCGCGAGCGAGGGCTATTTTCGCGCGCTGGGAATTCCGCTGCTGCAGGGTCGATTATTCGATGATCGCGACACGATGGATGCGCCGCATGTGGCTGTGATCAGCCAGTCGCTGGCACGTGAAAAATGGCCTGAGCAGGATCCGATTGGGCGAACCATTGAGTTCGGTAACATGGACGGTGACCTTCGCCCGCTCACCATCGTCGGCGTGGTCGGGGACGTGCGCGAGGACAGTCTGGAGAAACCGTCCGGTCCAACCGTCTATGTGAATTACCGGCAGCGGCCTGAAGCCACGTACCGATTTAGTGCGGTCATGCGGACGGCGACCGATCCCTCGGCAGTGATTTCAGCCGCGCGGAGAATCGTACATGCCCTCGACCCAAATGAACCACCAAAGTTCGGCACGATGAGCGAGATCTCCGCACTTTCTCTCAAATCCAGGAAGTTCAATTTGATGTTGCTGGCGGCATTTGCCGGGACGGCGCTGGTATTGGCCATCGCAGGCTTGTATGGCGTGATGGCATATTCCGTAGCGCGACGTACGGGGGAGTTGGGCACACGGATCGCCCTGGGGGCGACTCCCGGGAATGTCCTTCGCCTGGTGTTGCGGCAAGGACTGGTGACGGCGTTGATTGGTGTGGCGATCGGAATTGGCGGAGCGATCGTCCTGGCCCGCACCTTGCGGTCCTTCTTGTTTGGATTGAGTCCGACTGATCCCGTCACGTTTGCGGCGGTCGCGCTGCTGCTCATCCTGGTGGCGCTGCTGGCTTGCTACTTTCCGGCGCGTCGCGCAGCTCAGGTCGATCCCATGGAAGCGCTGCGCTACGAGTGAAAGACCCTTTCCGGCACTCATGTTCAGCGGCCACACTCGACTGTGATTGAAATCACAGACCAGAGAATGCCTGCGCCGATACGGTTGAGGTAGATCGCCTTATCGATTGCGAGGGCTTCCTCCATGAGCACTGCGACCCCAACCAACACGCGCGTTTTGAACCCCAGTTTGGAGCGGAAGATCATGAGCGCCAGCGAGGCGGCGACCTTGATTCGCTCCGGCGACCAGATTGGGATGAGCGGGTTTACCGGGTCGGGTTATCCGAAGGTGGTTCCGATTGAACTGGCCCACCGCATTGCGGATGCGCACTTCCGCGGACAGAAGTTTCAGGTCAGCGTGTTCACTGGGGCGTCGACGGGGCCGGAACTGGACGGGGCGCTGGCCATGGCCGGTGGCATTAATCTGCGGCTTCCCTACCAGTCTGATCCTGAGACCCGCAAGCGGATCAATGCGGGCGAAATGGACTACATGGACATTCACCTGAGCCATGTCGCGCAGTTCGTGGAGTATGGATTTCTGGGCAAGATGGATGTGGCGCTGATCGAAGTTACGGCTGTGCTAGAGGATGGGCGGCTGATACCAAGCTCTTCGATCGGCAATAACAAGACGTGGATCGATCAGGCGGAGCGCGTGATTCTTGAGGTCAACTCGTGGCAGCCGGCTGCACTCGAGGGCATGCATGACATTTATTACGGTCTGCAGCCGCCCCCGAATCGCGGGCCGATTCCACTGGTGCGCACGGGCCAGCGCATTGGCACGCCGTATCTGGAACTTCCGGCGGAGAAGGTTGCGGCGATCGTGCTGACGGATTCTCCCGACCGCAACAGCGCGTTCAAAGCGCCGGATGAGGCGTCGAAGCGGATCGCGGGACATATTCTGGAATTTCTGAGCTGGGAAGTGCAGAAGGGGCGCATGCCGGCGAATCTGTTGCCGCTGCAATCGGGCGTGGGCAACATCGCTAATGCGGTTTTATTTGGGCTGGAGGAAGGGCCGTTTGAGGGGCTGACTTCGTACACGGAAGTGATTCAGGATGGAATGATTCGACTGCTGAAGTCAGGGAAGGTAACGTCGGCGTCGGCGACAGCCTTCTCGCTCAGCCCGGATATGCTGACCGAAGTGAATGCCAACATGGCGAGCTATCGAGACCGGATTGTGCTGCGGCCGCAGGAGATTTCCAATCATCCGGAGATCATTCGGCGGCTGGGCGTGATCGCGATGAACGGGATGATCGAAGCCGACATTTACGGCAACGTCAACTCGACGCATGTGATGGGATCGCGCATTCAGAACGGCATTGGCGGCTCGGGAGATTTTGCGCGCAACGGATATTTATCGATTTTTATGGCGCCGTCGACCGCGCAGAAGGGGACCATCTCGACGGTCGTGCCGATGGTGTCGCATGTGGACCACACGGAGCACGATGTGCAGGTTATTGTCACGGAGCAGGGGCTGGCCGATCTGCGCGGACTTTCACCGCGGCAGCGGGCGAAGCTCATTATCGAGAAGTGCTCGAATCCAGACTACAAACCGTTGCTCGCCGACTATCTGGCGCGAGCGGAGCGGCTCTCGTATGGCAAACATACGCCGCATCTGCTGACGGAATCGCTGGGCTGGCACAATCGTTATCTGCGCTGCGGGAACATGCGTCCGAGGGAAGATAACTAGACGCCTCTCCTAATGAATCCGCACTGCGGGTTCCCGCAGGGGCTAAAGCCCGCATCTTTTGTGGGCCTAAGCGGCACGGCTGAAGCCGTGCCCTACACAGAACCATCCCTGAAAGCTGGCGAATACCTTTTATAAGATCGCCAGCTAGCTTCTACAGAGATGTTAGCGCGGCCACAGCCAGCCGAACGTACCCGCAGTCAGCAGGGCGTAGACGAGTCCGTCTATTACTTCCTTGATGGTCATACTCCAGGTCTGCCCTTTCCAGATACTGTTACTCAAATTTCCCAGGCCGTAGGCAAGGAATGCGGCGGTCCCGACGACGCGAAAAACGCGTAGATAATACGCGCCAGGCATGACCGTATGCGCCGTGAGATAGGCCACGAAGAAGCCGATGAGGAGGCAGTACCCAAACCAAAGGCCGAGGAATTTCGGCATGGCGGGCGGGCCGTTGTGGAACACGGTCATCATCCCGACCGGGCCTTGGTTATATTTTTCGATTGCTGCTGGCGATTTCATTTCCTTGTGGGTACAGAATGGGAAGACATAGAGTCCACGCTTGAGGCCTGCGGCCCGCAGGACGGGCAGAACTTTGTCCTCGTCCGGCAGTTTCTGATAATCGTTGCGGTGGTACGGCAGCACCATATGCATGATGGAGCTAGCCACGAATACGATGATTGCAGAGAGCACAATCGGGAGCCAGAGAGCGGAGAGCGGAGTCATGCGAAGCCTCCTATGACTTGAACGCCAGACGTCTCCGGGAGGCTACCCTTGCGCCGGGCAGCGGTCAAGAAATTACTAGAGCCTCATGGTCGCACGCGGTGTGCGTCGGGATCCCGCTGGAATTGGTGCGATTGTTCCATTTAAAGTAAGACGATGACAGGCGAAGGAAATCCAGCGCGCGTTCAAGTGATTCACCCGGAAAGCCGACCGCACGATTCTGTACAGCTCAATTCATGGCTGGAACAACTGGTCACACGAAGCGGCAGTGACTTGCTGCTGGTGCCGCACGCACCTGCGTCGATGCGGGTGGAGGGAGCTCTGGTCGCGATCGGCGACCGCCCCCTCACGGGCGATGAAATCGAAGCTGCAGTGCTTCCGGCGCTGGCGGCGCATGCGCGCGACGAGTATCAGCAAAACCACATTGCAGACTCGTCCTATCGAATCGAGGGGGTTGGGCGGTTCCGCATCAATCTGCATCGCGAGCGGGGACGGGCGGCGGCGACAGTGCGAGCGCTGCCGTCGAAAGTGCCGGCGCTCGAAGAGCTTCATCTGCCGGCGGGAGTGGGGGCGCTGGCCAAGCTGCAGCGCGGGCTGGTGATTATTGGCGGAGCGACTGGCTCGGGGAAGACCACGACTCTGGCGGCCTTGGTGAATGAGATCAACCAGCGGGAGGCTCGCCACATTGTGACGATTGAAGACCCGATCGAGTACGAGCATAAACACAATCTCAGCGTCATCGAACAGGTGGAGATCGGGATTGATGCTCCGGACTTCCCTACCGCGCTGCGGGCGGCGATGCGGCAGGCGCCAGATGTGATTGTCGTGGGCGAGATGCGCGACCCGGAAACGGCGAGAATCGCGCTGTCGGCGGCCGAGACTGGACACTTGGTGTTCACGACGCTGCATACGACGGATGCGGCTTCGACGGTTTCGCGCATTGCCGATTCCTTCCCGCAGGAGCGGCAGCATTCGATTCGGGCCGAGATGGCAATGGCGTTGGCCGCGATCCTGACACAGACTCTGATTCCGCGGCGGAACGGAGGACGCGTGCCGGCCGCGGAACTGCTGGTTGTCGGGTACGGAGGGCGGCAGCATATCCGCAAGAATGCGCTGCAGCATTTGCAGCAGGAGATCACCATCACGCGCAAACAGGGGTCGTTTACTTTGGAAGAGTCGCTGGCGCAGTTGGTGATTCAGAAAGAACTGGGGCGTGAGGAGGCGATGGTGCGGGCGCTGCATCCGGAGGATCTCGATGTCCTGCTGAAGGCTAAGGGATTCTAGAGTGGCAGCGCGCGTATGCGAGCAGATCCGAGTGCATCTGTTCGCAATTGCGACCGGTCGGAGCGTTCTGTGTTCTCGACGGCGATCATGTCAGTGTAGTCACCACTTAGGGTGATCCGCATCACCAACTTGGTTTCCCGATCGTATTACGATTATTGCCGCAGACTTGAGGAACTGACACAGCCAGGCTCCGACGCTCCAGAGCAATTCAGTCTGCCGGTCCTGCAATCCATCATTGCAAGCGGGAGCGGGAGTCTCCACTCGGAGGGTCCTATGAATTCAGTGAAAGTTAATTTCATCCTTCTCATCGCCGTCCTCGTCTCTGGGCTAATGCTTCACAGCCAAATTCGACCGGCGGCGCCCGTGATGCCCATCGGCAAGACAGTGCAGATCAAAGTCCCACTGGGGCTTCCGCCTGTGCTGATTCCATCCGACAATCCACCCACTGCGGAAACCATAGCGCTGGGGCGCCGTCTTTTCTATGATCCGATTCTCTCGCTGGATCACAGCGTTTCTTGCGCCTCTTGCCATAGTCCGCAGTTCGGTTTTGCCGATTCCAGGCCGGTCTCCGAAGGTGTGGGCAAGAAAACCGGAACACGCCACTCTCCGCCAGTCGTGAATGCCGCCTATTACAAAGTCCAGTTCTGGGATGGGCGGGCGCCCACCCTGGAAAACCAAGCGGAAGGTCCAGTGCAGAACCCGGTGGAGATGGCCAATACGTTGACCACGGTGGAGCAAAGGCTAAATGCCGACCCAAGCTATCGCCAACAATTTGCCGAGGCCTGGGGGGCGCGAGCGATCACCTATGAGATGGTGGAGAAGAGCATTGCTTCGTTCGAGCGCACGGTGATCAGCGGCAACTCGCCATTCGATCGCTGGAAATATGGGCATGACAACAAAGCCGTGGACAACGCCGTGAAGCGCGGATTCATCGTGTTCACTTCGAAGAAAAAAGCGGATTGCGCCGCCTGCCATACGGTGGGCGAGAAGTACGCTCTATTCACCGATAACCAATTTCACAATGTGGGAGTCGGCGTGAATGCGGGAGACTTCACCGATGTCGGGCTCTACGCCGTGACCCACAACGAAGCAGACAAAGCGAAGTTCAAGACGCCTTCGTTGCGAAATATCGCGCAGAGGACACCTTACATGAGCGATGGCAGCCTCACCGACCTGAAGCAGGTCATCGACTTTTATATCGGAGCGGGCAATTCCAATCCCAATCTCGACAATAAGATTCATGTCCTCGACTTCTTGACGGGGCAGGAACGGGCCGACTTGCAGGCGTTCTTGAATTCCCTGACGGGAGAACTGCCGCCAGATGTGGGTCCGCCGGAGGTCACAAAGGCGCAGGTAAGCAAGAGGTAATAGATAACTGTTGTCATGTTGTCATGCCGCCATAGCGCTCACTGACCAGGTTCTGAGCGCTATCGCCGATTTCGCTCAATGACTAGCGGTCAAAACGTGTAATGGCCTTATAGTTGGTCAGACTCTCTCTTCAGCTCCCCGCATGAGGGCGAATTTGTGTTGTAGCGATTGAGGTAAACTCGTTTGATTAAGCACCAAAATGCGAAACAAACTGAAACTGACAGTACTTATCGCCGTCCTCGTGATCGGAGTCGGAGTACTTGTCTTTGGGAAGATATATCTTATACGCGACGATAGCGGCGGAGACCTGCTATGGGACGGAAGCGAAGCATATCTGTTCATGGATGTGCGTCATCGAGGCTTTCAAATAGGATATCTGGAATATCCGTGGGTAGTACTAAAGGAATTGCTTTATGGAGTTCAGGGCCCGGATGACCAACGAACCTCCGTCACGGTGGTGCATATAACGGCGTCTGGAGTGGATCGCCATGTGGTTGAGGCCTTGGACGAAGAACAGGCAAATACCCCGGATTTGTACACACCATTCGAAGACTACATTTACGCGAACTACCATGGATCTCTCTGTAAATGGACCGGGAACAAGTTCGAAACGGCGACCGCAGAAGAGCAGAGCCGACTTGACTTTACCAACCGACTTGTTGCAACGGACATTGAGAAAGACACTGCGGGATGGTCCAAGCGTGGCTTTGGGGAAGCAGTGAGCGACTATGAGTTTGCAGTCGAAGTAGGAGGGAAGTTCACTCTCCACGTTACAAATAAACGCTTGGGCCGGAGCGGAGGGGCCGTGGTCTCGGTCACTCTTGCTCGTCCGGGACAGCCTGTCGAAGATGTCTGGCGCGTCGATGGACGCCCCAGAAGAGTCAGCAAGACGGAATATCAGATTGCGTTTAAGAGGTAGTGATCCGGCCCAAAACGTCGGCGCGCCAGCAACTGTTGAAAAATCGCCTTTGCACTCGTTGACCCCGAGTCGTCAATTCTCAATGTTCTTTAGAGCGTGTTCAATGATCCCCAACCCAGAAATACGAACGGGCGCATAGTTTATTGGCTTCCCAACATCGCTGGAGTGGCTGGGTTAAACGTTTGAAAGCAGCAGAATTCAAAGGCTGATTCCGAAGTGTTCCGCAAGCACGTTGGCCCACTCCTCTTCGGAAGAGAGCACTTTCTCCTCCCTGCGGCCGTTGCGGGTCACAATCAATGTCAGCCTGGACAATGTGATTCGGCCATCGGGCGTCGCTCGGGTGCAGATGCGGTTCTGGGTGAAATGCGATTCGGGCGAAGTCTGGTGATAGTGGCACATGCCCGCGAAGTGCTGCAGGCTATACGGGTGCGGTCCGAAGGAATATTGCCGTTTCCAGTGTCCGTCGGGTTCGGCTTTCTCCAACTGCAGGCGTTCTCCGAACTGCACCAGACGAAACGTGCCCACGAGATCCACCTGCTCCGTTCCGGATCGCAACCGCAGCGGCTCCAGAAAGGACTCTCCAAATCCGACGTCCGCCAACCACGGTTCTGCCAGATCTACGCGCAGGGTCAGGTGATCAAACTCGGGTCCCTCGCCGCCTGCATCTCTGGCTACGCGCGCCGAAAGCAGAGTGGTCTGGAATCCCATCGCCCGGAGCAGTGCCGCGAATGCGCCGTTCAACTCGTAACAGAATCCGCCTCGCCGCTGTTCGACGATCTTGCGGAGAATGGCTTCCTCGTCGACGACAATCTTGCGTCCGAGTGCGATGTCGAGATTCTCGAAAGGGACAGCGAGTAGGTGCGCGTGGTGGAGGGCGCGCAATGTTTCTACTGTGCGATCGGTAGGACCGCGATAGCCGATGCGGGCGAAATAGGCAGCTACATCAACCATGAAATTATCATTCAATTCTGTCTCGCTTCTCTAGGTTATGCCGAGAGCACAGGATCTGGATGTTCCTTGCGTCTTTCGACGAACCACCGAGTGAGTACGGGATGATGTGGTCGAAATGCAGATTCTCTTTGCTTCCGCACCGAACGCAACTCCCCCTGTCGCGTTTCCAAACCTCGACCTTAACCGCGGCCGGAATCACCCTATCGTGGTCGATTGCAGCTTCGGTGATCCCTGCGACTTCGAGCGGCTGGTTGATAATCTCGAGTTTGAACTTGAAGACCTGACGACGTTCAGATGTTTCTTGCCAAGCGTCAACCAGGTTAAAGAGCCCGTTGTATACCCAAATGCCAGCCCGAATCTTCTCAAACACTTTCACTTTCTCTGCGTCTGCCCTACCAGCCTTAAGACGCCTGACCGCATCGGCGAATAGACCATTTTGGGTTAGTCGCCCGCTAGGTAGAAACTCTGGTTGGTCCACGGATTTGGGATCGGGACCACCCTTGGTTAAGGGAAGGTCATGCCCCTCGTAGATGATTACTCTGCCGCCCTCTTCGACGCGATCGGCATAGGGACCACCGGGACGGAGACTCATCAGAATCAGGCTTTCGTTGGGCCTCAGGCGAAAGTTCATGCCTCTTTGGAGATTAACCCCAAAGCCAGCACACATTTCCACATAGGAAACGACATCACCGGCATTCATCGTATTCAAAGAGGCCGAACGAACGATTCAGAAACTTACACGGGCAACTGATCCTGCATCCAGCCTGGGGTTTCGGGCTTGGGCTCGGTGGTCAAGTCCATTACCAGGCGTTCCAGCACCATGCGCTTGCTCACGGGATTGGAACGCAAAGCCAGGTCGGCCTTGGCCACCAGGCGGATGGCGCGCGTCAGTTCGCGGCGGGATTTGTAGCGGCGGGCCTGCTTGATGATGTCGTCGGCGGCGAACGGAGGGACGCGAAAGCCCTGCCACAGTGCGGCCCACAGCATGCGCTGGTCGCGGACGTTGCGCTCGAGAATTACCAGCATCTGGCGGAAGGTTTTCGCCAGCATGTAGACGTGTCCGATGGCCGCTTCTTCGCCTTCGCCGGACATGAGAATCGCATCTAAAACCTCCAGCGCGCGCACGCGCTCTCTGGCGGAGATGGCGTCGGTCAACTCATAGAGCGAGCGCTGCTTGGCCGCGAGCACCATGGTTTCCACATCGCCCAGCGTGATGCGCTTTTTTTCGCCAACGTAGAGAATCAGTTTCTCCAGTTCGTTGGAGATCATCATCATGTCGCCGCCGAGCGCGTCGACCAATTCGCGGGCGCCATCCGGCTCGATTTTCACGCCGCGGCCGGCACAGTACTCCGAAATCCAACGGACTGCCTCGCCCTCCTCCACGCGCGCCAGTTCCACGATGCCGCAGTACTGGCCCATGGTTTCGCGGATGCGCTGGTAGCGTTCCTTGTCCTGCATCTCCATGCGGCGGACGTCGGCGGGAATGCTGATGTGGTCAGCAACAAAAACCAGGAGGGCGTCGGGATTCGGATTCTTGCAATACGCCTCGATCGCGGCCAGCTTTTCCTCGTTCGAGCCCCGACCAAAAAGATTCTTCACGCCGCGTACGAAGAAAACCTGAAACGGGGCCATCAGCGAGGGCGTGCGGGCGCGGTCGAGAATTTCTGCGAGATCGGTTTCGGCGAGATCGAATTCGAAGAAGCTGAAGTCGCGCAGATCGGCCGGAACCAGGTGCTCGAGGATCGCGTCTCGAAAGCGCTTGCGGAAAAAGGCCTCGTCACCCACGAAGACGTAGGCGGCGCGCAGCTTGCGCGATTCCAGTTCGCTGACAAAGCGCTCGGCCTGGGCGAAGGCCCGCATCAGATCTCTCCCGTCCCCGTGAAGCTCATTATTCTCGACTCTAGCATCGACAATTCAATCCGTATAGTGATCCAGCGTGAACGGATGCACCCAGCGTTGCAAGTAGCATCGGCACAGAAAAGAATCGCGTCATGCTCTAAAATCCTTCCAGAATATTAGAGACCAGCGTACGGGCGAAATCCTGCGAGAGGCGCCGGAAAGCGGGGGAATCTTCCTCAAAAAAGCTAGTCAGATCCTGCGAAACTTCGTATTGCTCGCGGAACAGGTACGCGGGATTCTGGTAGAGCACCTTGCCATTCCGGTCGATGAGCGAAACCCGCATGCTGACCACCACCAGGATGCTGGCTGCCTGCCCCGTGGCAGTGTTATAGGTGAGGGGAGTAGCGGCGGTGGAAAGCACGGTCCCGCGCAAGGTGGCGTCGGCATCTTCGCCGGATGCGTTGACTATGTGGTAGTGAGTGCGCGTCGTAAACTCGCGCACCACCGAGGCGGTCAGCATCTGCTCGATGCGGTAGGTTAGGGTTTCGTTCTTGAAGGCCGGGATCGCAATGGTCTTGACGTTCTCCGGAAGCTGCACCACGTGACCGGCGGTGTGGTAACCGCAACCTGCAGTGAGGACGAGGAATAAGAAGACGAGCAGGAAGAACGCGAGCGCCAGCCGGCGCGCCGCACGCTTCGTCATTGAATCTTCCCCGTCGGGCGGGTGGCCGTCATACTCTCTGCGCATTCCACCGCCGTCAGGGCGGAGATGCGAAGATTGTCCGCGGCTGCCCACAACCACACGCCATTCGGCTGCGCGGGATCGATCTTCAGCGACAGCTGAATATCTGCTTGTCCCGCGGAACTTATGTTGCTCGGCGATTCTTCCTCCGCGCTAGGAATGGCGACATGATCGCCCGTCAAAGCCTGCGCAAGGGCTTGCACATTCACGGGTCGATCCATCTCCAAGAAAAGAGCCAGCGCATGCCCGTGGAAGATGGGAGCTTGCAACAGAAGGACAGAAGGCGGTGGAGCATCGGCCCCGGCGATCTTCTGATAGTGGCGGAGGATACGGGCCTCGACGGAATCGAGTGCGGGCTGCGACTTCTGGCCATAGCGCGCCACCATGTTGAACGCCACCTGAGCGTCGAAGACGTCTTTCGGCAGCGGCTGGAAAGAAAGCAAGTTCACGGTCTGCTGGTGCAACTCGTCCATGCCGCGTTGTCCGTGCTCCGAGGCCGGTTCGAAAATCGTGGCCACTGCGCGCCGAATCGCGCCCGCCTTCTTGGCCCTCAACAGCAGGAGGGCCAGCGTCACCGCGACCGGATGCGCAGTAACGCACGGGCCCGGTTGCAGTTCAGGAGCGGGGATTTGGCCGCTTTCCCGCTCGACCCACACAGACCGCACGCTGGCTCCGTGTTCATTTTCTAAAGCCGCGGAGAGATCGATGATGGCGCTTCCGGCATCGCGAGCATCTTTCCAGTTCTTGCGCGTGGTCTCTTCATCCGAAGCAAAAAAAGTAAAGTCCATGTTGTCAAACTGCTCCGCCCGCACGCGCTGGATAAAGCTGATCTCGTCACCCATGGCTTCGAGCTGGCCCATGGACTCGTCGTCATCCAGCAGGCGGACATCGGCGGCCGGGAAATTGCGTTCATTCAGCATCTCCGCGACTTCCTTCCCCTTGAGCGAGGCGGCGCCTACGATCGCGGCCCGGTAGAGATTTCCGCGAGCCGCGATGGGATGCGAAGCAGACGGGGACTTGACGGAGTCGTTCATGACGCCTGCGAGGCCTCCTTGTAGGGGGGCGGAGGAGGAGCACTCCTGCGGCGGAAGATCCATTGCACGCGCCAGAACACACCGGAGACCATATAGAGCAAGGCGATGACAAAAAGCATGAGGCGCGAAAAGAACCAGATGGAAGCAAAAAGAGCGGCCAGAAAAAGTATCAAGCGGAAGGGATGGCGCGAACGAAAATCGATGTCCTTGAAACTATAAAAGCGCCAGGTACTTACCATCAGGTAGCCGACCGTCGTGACCATCGCGAGCCAAGTCAACGCCGTATACCACGACACCAGAGGATCGCCAGCGGTGAAATGAACCACGGCAGCAATCACGCCCGCGCCCGCCGGGATGGGCATGCCGACAAAATACTTCTTCCCCGGTCGACCGGGATTTGAGGGCTGAGGATTGCTGGTGATGTTGAACCGCGCCAGGCGGCTTGCTCCGGCAATCAGGAAAAGAAAGCTGGCAATAGCCCCTAGCTGCGTCAGCTTAATGTGCCAATTATTGTGCCAATCGGTCAGTAGGACTGGCGGCATCAGGTAAAAGCCCCATGTCCAGGCCAGCAGGGCTGGAGCCACGCCAAACGTAATCACGTCCGCCAGAGAATCCAGTTCCCGGCCAAAATCGCTACTGGTTCCAGTCATGCGCGCGATGCGGCCATCCAGCCCGTCAAACAGCACAGCGAAACCAATCGCTTTGGCCGCGTTGTCGAGGTGCCAAAAATCGGTGAGTCTGGCATGCATCACCTCGAGAATGGCGTAGTAACCGAGCGCCACGTTGGCGGTGGTGAACAGCGACGGGAGAATGTACATTCCTTTGCTTTGCCGACGCCGCGGTTTAGGGGTGATTGGATTAATCAATGCGCCCTCTCGGAGGCAGCAGCGCTTCCTGCGGCCGCCAGCGCGCCCTGCGGTTGCAGGTAGGCCAGGACGCTGGCGCCGCCTTTGACGCGGTCGCCAATTTTCACGTTCACGCGGGCGGAGGCGTCGAGCACTACGTCCACGCGCGATCCAAACTTGATCAAGCCGACGCGCTGGCCCCGCTCCAGACGGTCTCCAACTTTCGGATAAAACACGATTCGCCGCGCCAGCAGGCCGGCAATCTGCTTGAAGACAACCCGCTGGCCGTCGCCGTCCAAGGTGACAATATTCTGTTCATTTTTGTCGGCTGAGACCGTGTTCATGGCATTCAGGAACTGGCCGCGCTGGTAGCGCACCTCGCGCACCACGCCCGCAATCGGGGAGCGGTTTACATGCACATCAAAGACGTTGAGGAAAATGCTGACCCGGGTCTGCTTCTCGTTTCCCGCCGCCACCGTGGAAACATCGGTGACCTTGCCGTCGCCAGGAGAAACCACCGCACCCGCATCTTGTGGGATGGTCCGCTCGGGATCACGAAAGAACCAAAGAAAGAAAAACGCCAGCAGGCAGGGGATGATCGCCCATGGGGGACGGGTCAGCCAGCCGAGCAAAGCGGCGACGGCAAACAGAGCGACTGCGTAGAGGTATCCGTCACGAACCATGGGAGAAAACTCAATTATAGCCGCGGGCAGGATTCAACCGCTGGCTGTCGTGCCGTAGCTCTGTAAGTATAAATAAAAAAAGGCGCTGCATAGCGCCCTGTGAAGATGCATTCCTCCCCCGGCGGTCAAAGCCGCTTGGGAGTTGGCCAGAATTTACGCTACGTTAACGCCGTAGTGCTGACGATACTCGCGCTCAATGGACTCCATCTGGTCCTTCAGGCGCAGTTTCAGCTTTTTAAGCCGGACTTCTTCCAGCTTTTCGTCTTCGCTGAGATAGCGTTTTTGGGTGAGTGTATCGAGGCGTTTTGCATACTGCGTGTGCTCATGAGCCAATCTGCGGAATTCTTCGTGATTGGTCAGGAGTTGGTCTCTCGAAGTCAGCATCCAGCAGACCTCCAACCGGGATATGAGGTCAGGCTAGCACAGGCCAAAAGTGGGTTCAATGCCAAAAAAGTGGTGCAATCTCAGTGCAATCTCAGTATGAGAAGGGGCTAGACGGGATTTCGGCGATATAGAACAGCATCTTCCAGGGGATCTGTGTAGTAAGACTTCCGGCGGCCGGCCTGCTCGAAACCTGCTTTTTCGTACAGAGTTCGGGCAGCCGCGTTCGACTCGCGTACCTCGAGGAACACAGAACTACTGTTTGTTTCACGGGCGACCACTAACAGGGCGTCGAGAAGCCGCTTGCCAAGCCCCTTTTGGCGGGCGGTGGGAGCTACCACGACGTTTTCCAATTCCCATTCGGGGACGAGATGATGGGCGATCAGAAATCCTCGAATGCTAGAGCCTGCGTCGGTCCCAGACTTGAGATGGGATGCTCTGGGTGGCGATGCTTCGGCCAGCAGCACGAGTCTTGGTGGGCCTTTCGGCTGGAACGCTTGCAGATATTGCTGTTCCGTCCAATGTGCGGCGGTAGCACATTGCCGTTCCAGGCGCATGATGTGTGAAATGTCGGCGACAGTTCGCGGGGCGGATATTCACGATATATTCGAAGTTCAAGGATTTCAGTTTAGTTCGAAGCCAGGAGCTAGACGTTAGCAGCTCGGTTTCGCAAACCACTCGGCGTCCGAGCGTCGGATGTAGTTCGCTTCTAACTGTTCGGGGGAGACCGTTTCGCCGGCTTGCAACTTCTGCAATCCAATCCGGGTGATCATCTCGGCGCTCGGAGGTTGGCAGGCGACCACAGAAAGACCGGCGTCCCGCGCGACCGCTGCCCAGGTCGGGTCTGGGATGACGACGGTCGAATCACGCGCCGCGGATAAAAACTCAGCCTTCGACAGCAGTTGTTCTTGCAAAACCTGCACAGAGTCGCTCTCAATTTCGTACGCCCCGAAATAAACATCGCCGCGCCCGGCGTCGAGTAAAGCCGCAACCTTACCCCGAGCCTTACCCGCAAGCGCCACGACTTCCAGCAGCGACACCGGCACGATGGGCTTCTTCAGAATTTCCGCCAGCGCCTTGATTGCGGCCAGACCCACGCGCAGTCCAGTAAACGAACCTGGGCCGGAGACAACGATAAAAGCGTCGATATCGGCCTTGCTAAGACGATGCCTGGCCAGCAGAGCTGCGATCTGCGGCACCAATTGCGCCGAAAAGGCACCACCCGCCAGCGGCGCAACTTCAATGACGCCAGCGTCGTTCCGAGCGCGCTCGCCCGCACGCGCGAGTGCAACGCTACCCTGCTTGCCGGAAGTGTCGGTGATGAGAAGAAGCATCTGCTTCCGTTGTCGTCCCGTGACTGTCGGTTCTTAATCCTGCACCAACTCCAGCAACACCCCGCCGGTGCTCGAGGGATGGACAAAAACGTACTGGTGCCCGCCCGCGCCCACCTTGATCTCGGCCGACACGAGGCGCACACCATCTTTTTTTAGGCGCTCGACGGCCGCTGCCAGGTTGGGCACTTTCAGGCACACATGGTGCAGTCCTTCTCCGCGTTTGGCGATGAACTTCGCGATCGTCGAATTCTCCGACGTTGCCTCGAGCAGTTCCAGCCGGCTTTCGCCGACGGGCACCATTACCAGCCGTACTTGTTCCTGCTCCACTGTTTCTTCCGGTGAAACGCTGAGGCCGAGCTTTTCATAAATCGCCTTGGCCGCCGCCAGCGACTTCACCGCGATGCCGAGATGGTCAATCTGGAACGTCAACTCTTCCCTACTTTCGCCGCAATTTCTTCCACTAGCGTGTACGGGTCGCGTTTGTGCTCGGCGACTTCCGCCGCCAGCCTTGCCATGTTGCCGTTGTCCAGTTGCGCGCGCGCTTTTTCCAGCATGGCATCGCGAAGCATTTCCACCAGCCTCTCCTGCCAGTTCTGCACGCTCTTTTTCAGTGCCAGGTTCTCGTTTTGCAAATAAGCCACGTAGGCGGCGATTGCCGCAGCCAGATCGTCGACTCCGGTTCCGTCGGTGGCAACCGTCTTCACAATCGGGGGCGTCCATCCATCGTCGCGCAGGGCCAGCGACTGCAGGGCGCGAATCTCGCGTTCCACGCGCTCGGCGCCCTCGCGATCGCTTTTGTTGATCACGAAAATGTCGGCGATCTCCATGATTCCCGCCTTGATCGTCTGTACATCATCGCCCATGCCGGGAACCAGAATTACAACGGTGATGTCGGCGAGCCGCACGATATCGATTTCATCCTGTCCAACGCCGACGGTCTCAACCAGAATGATGTCGCGTCCAGAGGCGTCGAGCACAGTCGTCACGTCGGCCGTGGTGCGCGCCAGTCCGCCTAGCGATCCGCGGGTCGCCATGCTGCGAATATAAATTCCCGGGTCGGCGAAGTGTTCCTGCATGCGGATGCGGTCGCCCAGAATCGCTCCGCCGGTGTAGGGACTCGTTGGGTCCACCGCGACAATTCCCACGCTGTGGTTCTGCTTGCGATAGAACCGCGCCAGGTGGTCGACCAGCGTGCTCTTCCCCGCCCCCGGCGCGCCCGTCATCCCAATTACGCGAGCCCGCCCGCTGTGAGGAAACAGAGCCTTCAGCAGTTCGGACCATCCGGGTGCGCGATTCTCGACCGTGGAAATGGCGCGCGCCAGGGTTCTCACGTCTCCCGAGCGCAGCGGCTCGATCCATGCCTTGATGTCGTGATTCAAACCAGCAGTGTCCAAGCGAACAGTGTAAAGCAGGACTGGAGTCTGGGAAAACAGAGCGTCTTCCGTTGGCATGTCGTTCGGCTAGTACCTGACGGCGCCACAACCGGGGCAGGACCATCGCGTGCCGGTGCCAGCCAGCAGCGGCGTTGCGCAGAATGGGCAGACCGCATCCGCGGCGGGTTCAATCGCCGCCAATCTCGCTCGTAAGGATGGCCCTTTCGGAGTACGAAGCAGATCAACGAGAAGCAGAATCGCCCCCGCCGGGAAGGACACTCGGAGGATCCAACCGATCACGCCAAGATCCACATCGCCCGGGGCGGCCCACACGACCCACGAAACGGCAATCGCGCAAACCACGCCCAGCCATTTGAAGGGCCGGCGAACCTTCGGGTACGCGTGCGGCGGTTGACCACACACCTCGCATTGCCATCGTTTCCAAAAGCCCACAGGCAAAATCGGGATCCAGAAGATGTGCCCCACATCGAAGGTCCTGATAGCGATGGATCGACGCGGCGCCTGACATCGAAGGCAGTAGTCATTGCGAAAGGCGACTCGCTTTGGCCAGAAACGGTAGGAGCCGTGAATGAGGAGCATAGCGGTTCGTCAGACGCTGCCCTTTGGGCCGATCCCCAGCATCTTTCTGGCGAGCCCTCCAATCAGCGGATACTCCGCCCACTCGCCACGTCCAGCCTTAATGCTGTAGATAATCACGATCACTAATATCCCAACCCAGGACACCATGAACCCGAACCAAACGACCGGGAACACGATGAAAAACGCTATTGGAAAATCGGAAGAGTGCTGGCCTGCGTGTGTAAGTACCTGAGAGAAGATCAGGGCAAACCAAATCATCCCGAAGAACATCGACACGAGGAAGTACGCCACTTGAAGCAATAGGGCCTGCAGCGCATGGAAGCAAACAAATCGTGAATTGCGCTTTACGATGAAAATGATCAGGGGAGCGATCCATCCCCCCACCATTTGGAGCGCGTGCGCCAGAACCGCCATGCTCCGCTCATCCTGGGTCGGCTCCGCTAGGACTGTGTCGGCTGCCTCGCTCATTTGCCCTCCACCAGCAAACTACCACGCACTATACTGCTGGCGAACGGAAACTGCACGCCGCTAGTCCTTCAGCAACTGCCGCGCGATCACCAACCGCTGAATCTCGCTGGTACCCTCGCCGATGGTGCACAGCTTCACATCCCGGTAAAACTTCTCGGCGGGATAGTCCTTGATGAAGCCGTAACCGCCGTGAATCTGCACGCCTTCGTTGGCGCATCGCACGGCCACTTCACTGGCATACAACTTCGCCATGGAAGATTCCTGCGTGCTCTTCATGCCCGCATCTTTCATCGAGGCGGCGCGCATGGTGAGCAGCATGGCCGCGTCGATCTCGGTGGCCATGTCGGCCAGCTTCCATTGGATTGCCTGAAAATCGCTGATCGCCTTGCCGAACTGCTTTCGCTGCTTGGAGTACTTCAGGGCCGCCTCGTATGCGCCCTCCGCCATGCCCAGCGACAACGCCGCGATTGAGATGCGGCCACCATCGAGCACGCGCATCGCGTCGGGAAATCCCTGCCCCTCGCCGCCCAGCAGATTCTCCGCCGGGATCACACAGTCTTCAAAGATCAACTCGGCTGTATCGCTGGCCCGCAGTCCCAGCTTGTTTTCCTTCTTGCCGGGACGAAACCCTTTGGTATCTTTCTCTACAACGAAGGCGGAAATGCCGTGCGTATGCGCCGCTCGATCAGTCACCGCGAGCACGACGACCACGTCGGCATAGTGCCCGTTGGTGCAGAAGGTCTTGGTGCCATTCAGCACCCAGTTGTTCCCCTTGCGCACCGCCGTCATGCGCGCGCTACCGGCGTCCGATCCCGACGACGGCTCGGTCAGTCCCCAGGCGCCAAGGAATTCTCCGGTCGCCAACTTGCTGACGTATTTCTTTTTCTGCGCCTCGTTGCCGGCAAGAAAAATGTGGTTTGAACATAAGGACGTGTGGGCTGCCACGATGATTCCGACCGACCCGTCCACGCGCGAAAGTTCCTCGATGGCGGTGACGTACTCCACATAGCCCATGCCCGCGCCGCCGTATTCGGGAGGGAATACCATTCCCAGGAGACCGAGTTTTCCCAGTTCCTTGATGGTAGCCAGCGGAAACTCGCCGGCCTCGTCCCACTTCATGACGTTGGGCCTGATCTCGCGCTCGGCAAATTCGCGGACACTTTTTTTCAATTGCAACTGCTCTTCGTTCATTTGGAAATCCAAGGTTCCTCCAACATACTCGGGGCACCGCGACCAGAAACGGTCCCGCATCATGGAGAGCGTTGACCTCCCCGAATTTTGATTAGAACATAGCGCTGGAGCAGCGAAAAAGTTACCTCCGGAGATTAAACGGAGGAGCGCGACGAGCCGCATCGATACTGGGGATTTCGCCAGTCCCCGAGGCCTGCCCAACCGACCGGATGGTTTGGAACATTGTAACTACGACGCCCGTTTGCCCGCGCCGAAGATCTTGCGCGCCATCCAAACCGGAGCGACGAGGACATGTGTCGGATTCGTAAGGAAGGCGGGCTTGTTGCCTTCGATGAAATGACCAATCCATGCCAGCATGAAAGCAGCCGGAATCAGCAGCAGTGCAATGATCCAGTGGAACCACACGACAATTAATGAAGAAAAACCGACTGGAATGGCGATCATGTGCAGGGCGCGGTTCACCGGATGGTTGTGCGCGCCATCGTAGTGCGAATAAAGGCCCACGCGGCACCTCCGCCTTTAAGGTCTCCGCAGCGCATTATAACTCGTTTTCAAACCTGGGCTGCAACGTCTGCAGGCGCGATAAACGCCTGGAAAACTTCGTTGGAAAGCAATCTTCCGCGGGAAGTGAGCCGAATGAAATCGCCGGTGCGCTCCATCAACTCGTCCGCGATCAATGTCGCGATAGTGGACCGTAGATTTTCGAGGGCGTGCTGGCCGAAGGTTGCGGCAATCTCTCGCAGGTCCACGCCTCGGTTCAAACGCAATCCGAGGAAGAAGCTCTCCTCCAATGCGGCTGCACGCGAGACCACGGTCCTTTGCAGGGGCGTTCCCGCAACATATTTTTCCAGCACATCCGCGGTGGCAAACCGCACCGCTACAGCGTCCGGCGACGCGGAGAGTAGCAAAGAGTGCGCATCCACGCCAAAGCCGAGATATGGCTGCTGCGTCCAGTACTTGAGATTGTGCCGAGACTCGGACCCGGCTCGCGCAAAATTGGAAATTTCGTATTGAGCGACGCCGGCCGCTTCCAATTGTTCGCAGGCGGCGACATAGAAATCAGCCGTGGCCTCTTCATCCGGGACGAAATGCGCGTGATAGCGCGTTCCGCCCGCCATCACCTCGCGGCCCAGGCGGGAGTCTTCGTCCACCTCGAGCATGTAGACGCTGGCGTGCGACGCTCCCGTCGCGAGCATTTCCGCCAGCGATTCCTGCCAGGTTTCTGCGGTCTGGTGCGGGAGGCCCGCGATCAGATCGATATTGAGATTGGTAATCCCCGCTGCGCGCAGGCGGGCGATGTCTTGCAGAACGATGGACCGCTTGTGCAACCGTCCAACTGCCGCCGCCTCGACGTCAACGAAGGACTGCACGCCGAGGCTGACGCGATTCGCGCCACGCTTTAGCAGTCCCTCGACCACATCTGGCGCAAGCGTCCCGGGCGCACACTCGACCGTAACTTCCGCGTCGCTCCGCACCTCAAATTGCTGTCGGACTGCATCAAATACTCGCTGCAGTTGAGGGACGTCGAGAACGGTGGGCGTGCCACCGCCCAGATAGATCGAGTCCACTTCGTCCTCGATCTTCGCCCCCATCTCCTCCGCAATTTGTGGCGTATTGGCCACGTCGGAGCACACGCGATCCACATAGCGTTCGAATCCTGCTCGCGAGAAAACGTCCGATGCGAAGTTGCAATAGCTGCACTTCGTCCGGCAAAACGGGACCGAGATGTAGATGCCGAGGGGCACTATTCTGATTATCCCACCGTCCAACCTTTTGCTTCTTGCCCGCCGCTGCAGCCATCTATTTAGGGTACCCTGTTCATAGCGATCTCCGGATTGCCCGAGAAATTTTGTCCGAGAAACAATGGCCCAGGAAGAGGAAATACTAGGAAAAGCGTATGACAGCCGCCTGATGCGGCGGCTGCTCACCTACCTACGTCCCTACCGCTGGCAGGTGACGATCGCCATTGCCTCGATCATCCTCAAATCTTTTTGCGACGTGCTAGGGCCCTATCTGGTGAAAGTGGCGGTGGACCGCTACCTGGCACCGGTCAAGGGCGCGGCCTCGGGCCTGTGGAACTGGCTCAGCCCGCGGCCGCTGCACGGCATCGCGCAAATTTCGGCGATTTACTTCGGCCTGCTGCTCCTCACCTTCGTGTTCGAGTTCCTGCAGACCTACTTCATGCAATGGACCGGGCAGAAAGTGATGTTCGACCTGCGCAGTCAGATTTTCCGCCACCTGCAGCGCATGCACGTCGCTTTCTACGACAAGAATCCTGTGGGCCGCCTGGTCACGCGCGTCACCACTGACGTGGACGCGCTCAACGAAATGTTCACCTCTGGCGTGGTTTCCATCTTTGAAGACCTCTTCGTGTTGCTGGGAATCGTGGGAATCATGCTGTGCATGAACTGGAAGCTGGCGCTGATCACGTTCGCGGTGCTGCCGTTCATCGTAGTGGCGACGAAGATTTTCCGCGATAAGGTGCGTGATTCGTACCGGCGCATTCGCATCGCCATCGCCCGCATCAATTCGTACTTGCAGGAACATGTGAGCGGCATGGTGGTGCTGCAGCTTTTCAACCGCGAGCGCAAGGCTTACCAGCGCTTCTCGGAAATCAACCGCAGCCACATGGACGCGTACAAAGACGCGATCATGGCCTACTCGGTCTACTACCCAGTCGTCGATTTCTTTTCGGCGGTCGCGATTGCCTGCGTGATCTGGTTCGGGGGCCAGGACGTGATGCGGGGCATCGTGGCCAGCAGTGTTTCCGTAGAATTCAGCCGCCGAGTGCTAGTGTCGTTTCACCTGGTCCCGACCGCAGCATCCCTGGGCGTGCTGATCGCCTTCACGCAGTACGCGCAGCGCTTCTTCCGGCCCATCATGGACTTCAGCGAGAAGTACAACATTCTCCAGTCCGCGATGGCGGCCAGCGAAAGAGTTTTCAAGTTGCTGGACACTCCGGTGGACATCGTTTCGCCGGCCGTGACCAGGAAGCCAGAAGGCCCCGGCCGCATCGAGTTCGACCACGTCTGGTTCGCGTATCGAGATGTGCCGGATGAGGGCAAGGCATCGGAGCCCGGCAAAGACCATGTGGGGACGGCCGCTCCTGGCCGTCCCCACGGGCAAAGCTCGGCGGGCTCTTTGCCGGGCAATGGCAATGCCGCGGCCCTCGACTCCACGCCCGACTGGGTCCTCCGCGATGTCACCTTCGCCATCGAGCCCGGAGAAACCGTCGCCATAGTCGGCCACACGGGCGCGGGCAAGACCACGCTCATTTCCCTGCTGCTGCGCTTCTACGATGTCCAGAAAGGCGCCGTCCGCATCGAGGGCGTCGACGTAAGAGAAATGGATCTCGCCGACCTGCGCAGCCGTTTCGGCGTCGTGCTGCAGGACCCGTTCCTCTTCACGGGAACCATCGGCGGCAACATCCGCCTGGGCACCGAGCGCATTCAGGACGAGCACGTCGAGAAGGCCGCCGAAGATGTGAACCTTGGCGACTTCGTCCGCGCCCTGCCCAATGGCTTCAACGAGGAGGTCCGCGAACGCGGCTCAACGCTGTCGACCGGGCAGAAGCAGCTTATCTCTTTCGCGCGCGCTCTGGCCCACGAGCCGAAGATTCTGATCCTCGACGAAGCCACCTCAAGCGTCGACACCGAAACTGAATTCAAAGTGCGCGACGCCCTCGGACGCATGGTCGAGGGACGCACGTCACTGATCATCGCCCACCGTCTTTCGACCGTGCAGCGTGCCGACAAGATTATCGTCATGCATAAGGGACAGGTCCGCGAAATGGGCACGCATCAGGAACTGCTGGCCAACCGCGGCATCTACTTCAAACTCTATCAATTGCAGTACAAGGATCAGGAGAGCAGCGCTGGGCGTGCGCCCGCGAATGGGTCGGGGTTCCGGCAACCCGAAGTGACCGCCAGATGCGACGACTAACGAGTCACGAGTCGTGGCATCTTGCGCGCCCGCGACATGTGGCGATTACAATGCTCCCTTGCGCATCCTGATCTCAGCCGGCGAAGCTTCGGGGGAAATGTATGGCGGCGCAGCTCATTGAAGCTCTGCGGCGGGCTGCCGAGCGAAAACCAGCGGAGCTTCGCTCCGCTGGACAGCCGAGGGCGGCTGTCCCCACACAAACCCCTAGCTCCGCACATGAGCCGCCCAACTCGGCTCATGTGGGGACGGCCGCCCCGGGCTGTCCGGCCGACTCGAAGAGTCGGCTTGAATTCTTCGGCGTCGGCGGAGACCGCATGCGGGCTGCCGGGTGCGACACTGTCGTTGACGCCAAAGACCTCGCCGTCGTCGGCATTACTGAGATTCTCAGTCGCCTGCTGAAGATCCTCGGCCTCTACAGGCACTTGATCCGCGAAGCCGACCGGCGCAAGCCCGACCTCGCCATCGTCATCGACTCTCCGGCCTTCAACTGGCGGGTCGCCCGGCAGATGAAGAAGCGCGGCATTCCCACGGTCTATTATGTCGCCCCGCAGTTCTGGGCGTGGCGACAGGGGCGCGTGCGGTTGCTCCGCGACTACATCGATAAAGCTCTGGTGATCTTCCCCTTCGAGGAGCAGTTTTACCGCGAGCGGGGCGTGGATGCGATCTTCGTCGGCCATCCCCTGGCGGAGTTGCCGAGCCCGACGACCGAGCGCAGCGACTATGCGGCACAATTTCATCTGGATCCGGCCAAACTCTGGATCACCGTCATGCCCGGCAGCCGCGTCAAGGAAGTACGCATGAACCTGCCGACGATTCTGGAGTCGGCGGCTCAGCTTGGTTCGGACTATGAATTCCTTCTTCCAGTTGCGCCGACGCTTGACCGCAGTTTTTTGCAGAATCTGATCGGCCAAAGGAAAATCACGCTCGTGCCCGATGCCCTGCCTGCACTCTGGCACTCGCGGGCCGGCATTGTGGCCAGCGGCACGGCCACTGTGGAGGCCGCGATGATGAATACGCCGTTTGTAATGGTCTACTGCGTCTCGTCTCTCACTTACCTGCTGGGCAAGCCCCGTGTGCGGGTCCCGCACTTTGCCATGGTCAATCTGATCGCCGTGGAGCAAGTCGTCCCGGAACTCGTGCAACACGATTTCACGGCTGGCAACGTCGTGGCCCGGCTGAAGGAGATATTGCCTGATGGTCCGCCTCGGGAGAGGATGCTGACGGGTCTGGCCCGCGTGAAGGAGCGGCTTCGCGCTCCAAGGGCTGACTCTGAGGCTGTACAGCACCCGGCGGACCGCGCCGCCGAAATCATCATCTCGCTGCTTCCTAAATGCTAGGCTCATGAAGGCCCGCCCCGGTTGTTATTCCGAGGAGCGAAAGCGACGAGGAACCTGCTGTTTGCCCGCGCGGGCAAACAGCAGGTTTCCCGCTTCGCTCGAAATAACAAAGTGACGGTGAAGCTAAACCTTGTGCTCCGACCATCTTTTGCGTGAGAATCTTCATCATAGGAAATGAGTTATCATTTCCTGGAGACTCTCCTGAATGTTGATTCGCCCGCGGCGCGCTCTTGGCGTCCTTACGAGTTCCCTGACCCTGTCGTTGGCAGTTCTCCTCGCGACCCCCTCGTGGGGGGCGGAAAAAGCGCGCCTGCGCGTGGACGACTACCAGATCGAGGCCGAACTCGAACCCCATCTCCACCAGATCACGGCTCGCGCCAAGGTCAAATTCACGGCCCTGCAGGATCTGAGCGTCGCCGTCTTCGAATTGCACAACGACCTGCGAGTCACTAAAGTTCTCGATGACAAGAACCAGCTCCTGTCCGCCGAGCGGGTGACCCAGGATTCCACCGTGCGCGTACCGCTGCCCGCAGGCCTAGCCAAAGACGCCTCCACCACCCTGACTTTCGAGTACGACGGCACGCTGGAAAACGCTGATAACAGCCCCGTGCCTGGGCTCAAGTTGGCTTATGTCGGCGACGATACCAGCTACCTGTTCTATGCCGGACGCTGGTTTCCGGTCAGCGGGTATGGCATAAATCGCTTTACATCCACGATCAGCGTGACCGTCCCCGCGCATATGGCCGCGATTGGCAGCGGCACAACCACCGTCCACGACACCCCGGCTTCAAAGAAGCCTAACGCCAGCGTCCTGCCGACCAAGACTTTTACATTTGTCTCCACCAAACCGAGCTTCCCCGGCACCATCGTTGCCGGAGTCTTTTCACCGGAGTATAAGAGCGACGAAGCCGGCCTGGACGTGCACGTCTTCTTCAAGCCCACGCATCAGAGCCTCGCTCCGACTTACACCACGACTGCGGTGCAGGAGGTCAGCTATTTCATTACCCTGTACGGATTGCCAGCTTCGCAGAAGCTCAACGTCGTGGAATTGCCCGGAGACACACTTCCATATCTCTGGGCGCCGGAAATCGCCGGCCTAGCCGGGCCCTCGATTACGGAGAAGACCAACTATCGCCTGCTGGCCGATGCGATTGCCCACCAGTGGTGGGGTGTCTCGGTGAGTCCTGCGACCAAGGATGACTGGTGGCTGAGCGATGGCTTCTCCCGCTATTCGGAAGCGATGTACGTGGAGAACGCCGCCGGGGCCGCGGGCCTGGAAGAAGCAGTGAAGGATATGTCGGTCGGCGCCCTGGCCTATGACACGGTGCCGCTTTCCAGCGCCAGCAAGCTCGACATCTTCTCCACCGAATTTCAATCGCTGGTCACCGACAAGGGCGCGATGATCCTGCACATGCTGCGCTGGGTGCTGGGCGAGGACAAGTACAACAAGACGATGCGCGAATTTGCTGGGCAGTATGCCGGGAAGTCGGCGACCACGGACGACTTCCGCGAAATCGCCGAGAAAAACTATGGCAGCCAACTCACCTGGTTCTTCTCCCAATGGCTCGATTCCACCGGCGCTCCGGAGTTCAAGGTGAAGTACACTACCTACCGTCTGGGCGGCAATTTTGCCAAGGAATCGAAGGCCCAGCAGGAAAGGTCTCCGGGATTCCGCGTCACCGGCGAAATTTCTCAGGATCTCGATCTGTTCCGCATGCCTGTGGACCTGCGAATTGATACCGACGGAAAAACCGAAAATCAGCGCATCGAAGTAGTGGGCACGACTTCGCCTTTTTCGATTGAGACCTTCGGCCGTCCTCGCCGCATCTCGATCGATCCCGACCACCATGTGCTGACCAACTCCAGCGATGTGAAGTTGCGCGCCTCCATCCTGCGTGGCCAGGCGATGCAGCAACAGGGCGATCTGACCGGCGCTCTCCTGGAATTCAACAAAGCGCTCGATCTCAACAAAAACAGTTCTCTCGCCCACTATCGCATCGCCGAAGTCTTCTTCCTGCAGCGAAACTACCAGTCCTCGGCCAATGCCTACCGCGAGGCTATCAACGGCGACGGTGAGCCACGCTGGACCGAAGTCTGGAGCCGCATCCAGCTCGGCAAGATTTTCGATATCACGGGGCAGCGCGAACGCGCTGTCAACGAATACCGTCAGGCTCTCCAGACCAACGACAACACCTTCGGCGCCCTTGAAGAAGCTCGGAAATATCTGCAGAAGGCCTACGAGCGGCCCAAGGAAAAGCAATAGAATGCGTCTGCGGTCTTGGTAGCGGGGGTCAGTTCCCGATCCACCGCTCGGCCTCTTCGACTGAGCGGAAAATCTCGATGTTTCTCTGCATCCGCAGGACTTTATGCATCCGGGCAGCATGGCTCTGGACTGCGTTTTGCGCCACAAACGCGCGCTTCGCGTCATGCGAGAAGGGATCGATTTTGTCCGCCAACCTCAGGAATTCATCGGCTTGCAGCTCAACTTCTTCGACTTCGGTCAAATCGACGATCTCGGAGTAATCTGGCCTGAATGCTGGATTCAGCAGCAAGCGTTTCGCGTATCTCTCAATGTCGTTAACCGTCAGCTTTTTTCCGAACTTTACCGCAACCAGCCTCTTTTCGGTGTCGACGGTGTACTGGGCAGACCTGCTCAGAGGCTGCACATTCCATTGACTGGCAAACGCGCCCTCATTCAGAACATCCTTGTGAGACAACGCCGTACCTCCGCCGAATCTTGTACGGATCTACTCTTGATATCGGCAGGCTGGCCCGAAACTTCACTCCTGCGTAGCCCAGTTGACTGCTACGTAAACCGTCCCGTCGGCTAACCTTTTCCCCCTCTTTGGGGTCTAAGTAACTACATGCCAGCAGGGAACTTTACCGAACCCGGCTGCGTATCTCTGATCAGATGGTTGGGCGGGATTGAGACCCCTCGCCTGAACGTTACCCGGGTGCCCCCACGCTCCTCCCCGGAGGCGTGGGGGCATGATTCTGCCATAACGCCATGCGAATGCTTCTCGACATCATCCGGCAGTCGCTGTCGACCCTGTGGGCGCATAAGCTGCGCTCTTTTCTGACGATGTTCGGAATCGCCTGGGGCGTGGGCTCCTTGCTGCTGCTAGTGGGGTTAGGAGAGGGCTTCCGCAGCGGCCAGGAGAAGCAGCTCGCTACCCTCGGACAAAACATCATGTTTATGTTTCCCGGACGGATTCCTGCGGTCGAGGGCAGCACGCAGTCCGGACAGACCTATTACTTCACCTATAAAGATTACTTGGCGATCCGCAATGAGGCTCAGTTGGTGGGCGCTCTATCGCCGGTCCTGAATCGCGAGGACATCCGCGCGGTCAGCGACTACGGATCCACCAATGGCCAGGTGTTCGGCGTGGCCTCTGACTACAACCAGATTCGCAACGTCCCGGTGCAACCCGGCCGCTGGTTCAACGACAAGGACAACCTGGAACGCCGGCGCGTGGCCGTGGTGGGTTGGGAACTGCTCAAAAACATGTTTCCGGGACGGCCCGCGGTCGGCTCGACGATTCTGCTGAACGGCATCAACTTCGACGTGGTCGGCGTGGTTGCGAAGGTCGGACGCGACGGCAATAACGGCACCAACTCCCGTATCTTTATTCCCATTGAAACCATGCGGGATCTTTTCCCGCTCACTAAGGCTAACTCGGAGGATGCGATCTCGTTCCTCAACTATCAGCCCATCACCAAAGATCTGCACGCCGAGGCCAAGGACGAGATTCATCGCATCCTGGCGCGGCGCCACGGTTTCAGTCCCAAGCTGCAGGACGCCTTTGAAGATTGGGACACGATCGAAAACATGAAGCGCGTGGGAAAGATTTTCGATGCCATGGACTGGTTTCTGGGCGTGGTCGGCGTAGTAACCCTCGGCCTGGGAGCGATCGGCATCATCAACATCATGCTGGTCTCGGTGACAGAGCGAACCAAGGAGATCGGCCTGCGCAAGGCGCTGGGCGCAACCTACCGCGCCATCCTGACGCAGTTTTTTATCGAAGGAGCATTTCTCACTGCCTTCAGCGGCGGCATCGGATTGGCGATCGCAACCGGCTTCGTAACCCTGCTTGCCATGTTGCCATCGCCGGAAGGGTTCGACACACCTCGCATCATCCCGGCGTCAGCATTTGCAGCAATCGGCTCCCTGGCAATCGCAGGCATAGCAGCCGGCCTCTATCCCGCAAGAAAGGCAGCACTGTTACCGCCGGTAGAAGCATTGAGGCAGGAATAACGATGTAGCGACAGCCGCCTCGGCTGTCCCGCCAGGGCGAAGCCCGGCGGGCCGCAAGAAGAACTTGTAACGCGGATCTGTACATTGCGTACGGAGGCAAGGCAAGGCTAGTAGCTAGAAGCTAGGAGCTGTTTCATGATCCTCGATCTCGCCACCCAAGCCTACAACGCGCTCCGCCACAACCGGCGTCGCAGCCTGCTCACGATGCTCGGCATGGCCTGGGGGATCGCGACGGTCGTACTTCTGCTCGCCTACGGCACTGGCTTCGAGCGCGGACTATGGTCCGCCTTCCGCTCCTTCGGAACCAACCTGGTCTTCATATTTCCCGGCCGCACCGAGTTGCAGGCTGGCGGCACCAAAGCCGGAACCCAGGTTCGCCTCACGGTCAATGATCTTGACTACATCCGCGCCGAAGTCCCATTGCTGAAGCGTGTTTCGCCGGAGGCTTTCAAGAATTGCGTGGTCGCCTATGGCACGCGCAGCGCGAACTACGGGGTCAGCGGTGTATACGCCTCGTACGGCCGCATGCGCAAGATGGATGTCGCGGAAGGCACTTTCTTCAGCGAGGCCGACGATTTCACTCACACGCGGGTCGCCGTGATCGGCTCCGACGCGAAGAAAAAACTTTTCTCCGGCGAGAACGCGCTCGGCGAAAACGTTCGCCTCGATGGCATTTCCTATCAGATCGTGGGCGTGCTCAAGCATCAGGTTCAGAACGGGGACGACAACATCAACGAGCACGTCTACGTTCCCTACAGCGCCATGAGCGATCTGATCAACACGTATTACTTGAGCGCGGTCGTCATGGAATACGAAGGCGACCACGCCAAAGTTGTCAAGGCCGTACGCGATTCCATGGCTTTCCACCACAACTTCGATCCCAAGGATCAGCGCGCCATCTTCGTCTTCGACGTGTTCGCCGACCTCATGGATTTGCAGGTCATCTCCACCGGGATCAAGATTCTGCTTGGCTTCATCGGCCTGCTCACGCTGGGCATCGGCGGCGTCGGCTTGATGAACATTATGTTGGTGTCGGTAACCCAGCGCACCCGTGAAATAGGAGTGGAAAAAGCGTTGGGCGCACATCGCTGGCACATTCTTTTCCAGTTCCTGGCAGAGGCCCTGGTGATCACCGCTCTGGGCGGCCTGTTGGGCGTGATTCTTGCTTACCTGGTCTCGTGGTCTGTGGGATCGCTCACCCTGTGGAGTGCATTTGAAGATAACGCCAGCGAAGGCGACATCCACCTTTACATCGACTCCGCCACGCTGATGTGGTCGACCGCAATTCTAAGCTTCGTCGGCGTGATCAGCGGAATGCTCCCCGCTATCAAGGCCGCCCGGCTAAATCCGATCGAAGCCCTGCGGTACGAATAAACTTGCGGATCAGTAGTGGTAGCGCGCCTGCAGAAAGTCAATCCTCCGCTCGCTCACCCGGTACACAAGCCGGTGTTCTTGAGTGAGTCTGCGCGACCAGCATCCGGCAAGCGCATATTTCAGCGGCTCTGGCTTTCCAATCCCAGTGAACGGATCGCGCAAGGTCGTTTCGATCAGTTCGAAGGCGCGGAGCGCAACCTTCCGGTCGGTTTCAACCCAGCATCGAAGGTCCTGACGAAATTCGGGATGAAACACGCCTTCCCGATCAATGCTGCGGGGCAAGTCCCATCTCCCGGCGGAGCTTTTCTAGAGGTTCCGGCCTGCCCTTTCGGCTTGTCGCCCGTCGCAACGCGGTCAACAATCGCTGCGCATTCTTGGGCGAGCGCAGAAGATGTGCCGTCTCTACCAGTCCAGCAAGTTCGTCCGCTGGGACCATGGCGACTCTCCTATCGCCCTTCCGGCGCACGATTATGATCTCATGGTCGTTGGCGACCCGGTCCAGCACAGAGGCCAGACTCTGACGCAGGTTGGTATAGGTAGTTTCTGTCATTTCTGCCCTCCTAATGCGAGTGTACAGGATTGCTGTACATACTTCAAATTATTGCTTTACAATCTTTCGGTGTCCCATGTACCCACTACACGCCTCGACCGCGTCCTTGCGCAGTTGCGCCTCTATGAACATCCGCTTCTGAACTTCTCAGCCCGCGCCAAGGGGGAAGGCGTCGAGGTCATCATCAAGTTCAAAGATGAATCCGTTCCCGTGCACACGTATTATTTCGATCTGCATCCGCGCGATCTCGACGATTCCCAGTTCGAATGGAGCTTTCAGCGCCAACTCTTCGATGCCCTGCACGACTATTTCGTCGAGATGTTCATCCGCACACCGCAAGACCGCGCTGAGCGCCACCGGAAGGGACTGTGAGCACGCTCCGCCAAAAGATCGAACAAAAGATCCGAGAACGCGGTCCGCTCCCCTTCTCGAGCTACATGGAGTTGTGCCTTTACGATCCCGAACTCGGTTACTACTCACGCAGCGCCGCGCAGTTCGGCAAAGCGGGCGACTTCTATACCTCCAGCGACGTGCACGCGGTCTTCGGGCGCCTGCTGGCACGCCAGTTTGAGGAGATGTGGCGCGTCCTGGGGTCGCCGGAAAACATCACACTGCGAGAACTCGGGCCCGGCCGCGGCCTCTTCGCGCAGGACACGCTGGACTGGTCCGAAAAGAAGTTTCCTGATTTCTTTCATGCTCTGCACTATGTTCTCGAGGAACGCTCGCCCGCCTTGCGCCAGCGAATCGAGATGACACTGCGTCGTCACCTTGAATCCGGCAAGGCGATATTGCGGTCGAGCAACGATCTCAGTACCCCGAATATCGTCTTTGCCAATGAGTTCTTTGATGCCCTTCCAGTAGAAGTTGTCAGCCCGCAAGGTTCGCTCCGCATCGCGGCTCACGATGGACGATTCGTCGAGACATGGGCGCCTGTTCCGCCAGAAGAAAACGAGTTCCTCGACCGTTATTCGATTCATCCCGAGCCCGGAGAGCGTGTCGAAGTCCCACTCCAGCCGCAGACACACATGAGCGCGGCAGCCAAACTCGAACGCGGATTCGTGGTTGTGATCGACTATGGCTATACCCGCGAGGAACAACTCGCGGGACGCCATCGCGGAACATTAAAGGCCATTCGCCAGCACGCGGTCAGCGCCAGTCCGTACGAGGCTCCCGGCGAGCAGGACATCACCGCCGATGTGAACTTCACAGCCCTTGCAGCGGTTGCGGAAAAGCAAGGAATGCTGGCTCAGAAACTGATCACCCAATCACAGTTCCTGCTGGGCATCGGCGAGGCCAACGAATTTGCGGACGCCTTTGAAGATTGCCGCCTGCCGCAGGAGCGCGCGAAGGTCGCTCTGCAACTCAAACATCTAGTTACCCCCGCCGGCATGGGCGAAAGTTTTCACGTTCTTGTAGCCAGCAAGGGAATCGAACGAGAGAAGGCAGCGGCCCTGGCGGGTCTGAATTTCGGTGCAAATCCAACCAGCGGTTGAAGACTTAGCAAGAGGGACTTTTCACAAAACTATACAAAGTGTCGGACAACCTCAGACAATCGACAAAGATTCCGATGTTAATAGAGAACATGTCGGCCGTCGGCTTGTGGCCAAGGAGGTAGTGATGAAGAGGTTTGGCGTTAGCGTTCTCCTCGTTGTCATTGCTGTTGCACTCCGGCTGTGGGCCTTGCCGAGTGGTCAAGCAGATCCAAGCAAAAACAGTAATCCCATACCAGGCACCAGACGTCCCGTCATCTATGTGATGCCGAATGCGGTCACGAATCCGGGACCGGGCGATAGTTCGCAGGTGGTCGTTGACTCTTCGCACAATGGCAAGGAGCCTCAGGTTGCGAAAATCTACCAGGAACTCCAGCGCCGCAAGGAATGCCAGCCTTTCTCTGAAAACATGATCAAGGAGAAGGCAGATTACTTCTTGCTTCTGCAGCACGGCGGGGGCAAGGGAAACCGCTGGGCGCTTTCCAATCGGAACGGTGACGTCATTGCTTCCGGCGACTCACTGCTGCTTGGGAACTCGGTAAGGGACGCATGCCTGGCGATAAGTAAGAATTGGCAAGAGCAAGGAGTCTCGGCGGGGAAGTAGTGCGTCGAGTCTCGAAAATCTTGCCAGATGAAATTGTCTACGTTGCCTAGATCATGTGGAGACAGCCGCCCTCGGCTGTCCCAGGCGCAACCCAGCGGCAGCGTTCCTGATGTGGCGGGTCAGGGCTCGGCAGACGCTTCCGGATACTCGTACACTCCGCGTCCAGATTTCCTGCCGAGCCGGCCCGACTTCACATACTGCACCAGCAGCGGCGCCGGCCGGTATTTTTCTCCCAAGGATTTGTGCAGATACTCAAGGATGCTCAGCCGCGTGTCGAGCCCCACCAAGTCCACCAACTCAAATGGCCCCATGGGATGGTTCAGCCCCAGTTTCAGCGCCTTATCAATGTCCGACGCCGAGGCGATCCCTTCCTGCAGCATGTAGAACGCCTCATTCCCGATCATGGCGTTGATGCGGCTGGTAATGAAGCCGGGCGATTCCTTGATCACGACAACTTCCTTGCCCATGCGCTTGCCGACTTCGACCGCCGTGGCCAGCGTGTCGTCGTCGGTCTCCAGCGCCCGCACCACTTCGAGCAGCTTCATTTTGTGCACGGGATTAAAGAAATGCATGCCCACGCACTTCTTCGCGCGGTAGGTCACACTCGCAATCTCGGTGACGCTGAGGGACGACGTGTTCGAGGCCAGCATTGTGGTAGGCCGGCAAATCTTGTCGAGCAGCGTGAAGATCTCAATCTTCGATTCCATCTCCTCGGGCACCGCTTCAATAACGAGGTCAGCCTCGCGTGCGGCCTCTTCCACCGAACCCGCGTATTCCAATCGACGGAACGCCAAGTCCGCGTCGGGTGCGGCAACCTTGCCCAGCTCCACAGCTTTGTCGAGGTTCACGCGAATTTCGGTCTCTGCCTTACGCAGAGCCCCGGGCAGCAAATCTTCCAGGATGGTGCGATATCCGCCCAGCGCCGCGGCGTGTGCGATGCCGCGCCCCATGATTCCTGCGCCGATGACAGCGATCGTCGTGACCTCTGCCACCTACTTCTCCACCTTTTCCAGATCGGCGATCGCCGCATTGACCGCGGTAACTGTCGTACGCAAACTTTCCGCCAGCCGCTTCCGCTCCTCCGCGCTCATGCCGGGAATATAAATGCAAATTCGGCGCAAGGTCGCCGTGATGTCTTCCACATAGTTCATCGCTCGGATCAGTTCACCTGTCACTACTGCCATGAGGCTCCTCTTTCCAGTACCGACCTGCTAGTTCTATAGTGTCGGACAAATCAGGCCGCAACTCGCTCCACCGCACGCGCGGGAAATCGCGAACCGAACCTTTTATTGCCAGACCTTCTATTCTGGACGCGCTCGCGAATTTAGTAAAGGCGCGCTCCCACAGCCCGTGCGTGAATCTTCGCTTCGCTTGTTGTGTTCATTGTGGTAAGCGCTCGTGGCATCGAATTGCCAGAGTGGAAAGGCCGTGATTCTTTATTCACAACGAGTTAACCGGCAGGCATATAATCGCAATCAATTCTTTTTATGGGGCGTTGGACGCGACCGCGAATCGAATAGATATGGCAGATAAGCTTCTCAAACGCTACATTTTCGCGAGCGACTTTGACCAGACGCTCACCTTCAACGATTCCGGCTACGTGCTCGCGGAACTGGTGGGCATTCCCACTGAGGAGTTCGAGCGCAAAGCCAAGGGAATGGCCAAGATCAACCTGGTGCAGCAAGGCGCAGAACTCGCCTACTTGTTGTTGCATGATCCCGAGTTCAAGGCCAAGGTTCGGAAAGAACATCTTCGCGAGGTGGGCAAGCGAATTCGCCTCAAGGGAGACATCAAGCTTCTTTACCAGTTGCTCGATGCGGGCATCGACGGCCACCAGTTCGATTTTTACGTCTTATCGGCTGCTCCGGTCGAGGTAATTCTCTCGGCCCTGGAAGACATTGTTCCGCCCGATCACATCTTCGGCACGGAATTTCGCTACAAGCCTTCTGGCGAGATCGACACCATCGTGCGCGCCACGGCCGGCTATGGCAAAGTCGCGGTTCTGAATCAGCTGCTTCTGCAGCAGGTCGCCGGCCCGGATCACGTGATTTACACCGGCGACGGCAGTTCCGACATTCACGTCATGCTGCACATCAACTCGCGCGATGGACTCACGATTGCCGTCTCGGAGTCGGCGGACGTTTCGCAGATCGCAAAACGCACCGTGCTGAGCACCAGTGCGCTCGCGGTGCTGGCGCCGATTCTCGAAGAAGTCGCGGGCTGGGAACGTTATCGCATTCGCAGCTTTTTCGAGGCCAACGGAATGCTGATCCAGGAATGGCAGCGTGTTCGCACCGACTGGCTGACCGTGCGCCCCGCCGCCGAACGTGCGGAGACGGAGGGAGAACCTTCGGTGCCCGGACTGGCGAGCGCGAACTCCTGAGTGGAAAGAACGAGGATGCTGCGAGACCGAAATCTGATTCCGCTCTCTCACCAGCACCAGCACGCCTTGGCCCTGTGTGTTCGCATCGAACGCGCCTCGCCCATCGGCGACTCCGACATAGCCGCATGGCAGGCGGAAATCGCGCAGCATTTTCAAACGGAAATACGAATTCATTTCGCCGCGGAAGAACACGTATTGTTCCCGGCGGCGCGACGATTTCCGGAATTGAATCCCCTGGTAGAGGAACTACTGCTCGATCACTTCATGCTGCGCGAAAGCTTTGCGGAAGCCGAAGCACGGAAAATGTCTGCTAGCGACCTGTCTGCATACGCTCAGCATATGTCCGCCCATATTCGTAAGGAAGAACGCCAACTTTTCGAGCGAATGCAGGAATTGATGAATCAGGAAGAACTGGTACTTCTGGGCCAGACCCTTGACCAAGCGCTGAAAGATGCTGCGCAGACCTGCATCCTGCCCTCCGAGGCAACCCGGCCGCGCCCGGCAAAATGAACCGCAACCAACTGCGCCTGCCCATTTCGGCAGTCCCATCGATCAGGTTTCAAGCCGGTATCGCGTCTCGGCGAGTGCATACAGCCTGCGCCACACGAGGCGATTGATGGTCACCACGGTCGCTGCCATCATCATGGTAGCCGCGAGCAGCAGGTCGAAGTTGCCAGCATCGGTAGCCTGAGAAATGGTGGCACCCAGCCCGGTTGTCGTATAGATGTGGCCCTTGAAATGAAAATATTCCGCGACGATGCTCGCGTTCCAGGCTCCGCCTGACGCTGTTACCATGCCCGTGACGAGGTATGGAAAAATCCCCGGCAGGATCAGCTTCTTCCAGCGTGCAATGCCCTTTAGCCGAAACACGGAACAACATTCCTTCAAGTCCGTCGGAATCGCAATCGCCCCCGCAATTACGTTGAACAGGATGTACCACTGCGTTCCCAGCAGCAAGAGCACGATCGAGCCCATGCCCAGTCCACCGCCCACGCGAATCAGCAAAAGCAAGACCACCGGGAACAACGCCGTCGCGGGAACCGAGGCGGCAATCTGCGCCAGGGGCTGCGCGATCCGGGCCAGGCGCGGATTGAAGCCAATGGCCACGCCCGCAGGAATGGTCCACAACGCGCCGAGCAGCAGCGTAAGATTCACGCGCAGAAAAGTTGCGCCCAGTCCGATGGCGGCCTCCCGAAACTCCGCCTTTTGCAGGCCGGTCAGAATAATTACTACGCGAACGACCCCATAACTCATCCCCGCCAGCAAAGCCACTGCCAGCAAACGTGTAAGCCAAATCTTCCATGGGCTGCGCGGCTCAGCCTCATCGCTCGGACGCACGCGGGAAAAGTGGAGCATAAGGCGCTCGCTCAGCGGCCGCACGGTCTTTTTGCGAATCTGCGCCAGACTGCGCGAATGTCGAATCAGGTCGAGCACCCAGGAGCGCGGAGCGTCGCTGCTCTCGACCTGCTCCACCTTAAACTTTTCTGCCCACGCAATCACTGGACGCCACACGAACTGGTCCAGCAGCACGATCACCGCGATCATGGTGGCGACGCCCCACAGAATCGACCGTGTGTCGCCCGCCCCAGCCGCGGTCTGCAAATAAGAACCCAGCCCAGGCAGCCGGAAGTCGCGCGAACCGAGCACAAACATCTCGCAGGCCATCAGAAAGAACCAGCCCCCGGCGACCGACATCATTGAGTTCCACACCAGCCCAATCGCCGCGAAGGGCAACTCCATCTCAATGAAACGCTGCCACCAACTGAACCGGTAAATCTTTGCGGCTTCCCGCATCTCGTTCGGAATGCTCTTCAGCGAAGCGTAGAAACTGAACGCCATATTCCACACTTGGCCCGTGAAGATCAGCAGGATGGCGCCCGCTTCGACCCCAAGCTGCCTGCCCGGAAACAACGCCACCATCGCGAGCATAACCCCGGGAAGAAAACTAAGTACGGGGATCGACTGCAACACGTCGAGCAAGGGAATCATGAACCGCTCGGCTCGCGGGTTGTAGGCCGCGACGTAGCCATACACCAGCGTAAAGGCAAGACTCAGCACATAGGCAATCGTGATCCGCAGCAGGGAATATCCCGCATAAGCCACCAACGACAGCGGACTACGCGAAATTTCCACCTGCGGAGTAAAAGGTCCGAGCCAGGTCCGCCCGACCATGAGCACGCCATAAAATATGGCGATTCCAGTCCCGAACATAAGCAGGTCCGGCAGATACGAGATCTCGATGTTGGGCAGTTGTGCCCAGATTCTATACGCTGAG
This sequence comes from uncultured Acidobacteriaceae bacterium, assembly GCA_963707205.1. GTDB lineage: Bacteria > Acidobacteriota > Terriglobia > Terriglobales > Acidobacteriaceae > Sulfotelmatobacter. Next base: position 55,187 of record CAVPQE010000016.1, on the reverse strand, counting down.
AATCCTCGCAGGCTGGTTGATTTCTTCATGTGATCGCCGTTCCCATCGGAACATCCGTTCAGGATTTCGGTGCGGAAGTCTCGTTCGGTTTGTCGACCCCAGAGGCAGCAGGAGACTCAGACGGCGCCGGCGGTTCCGTCTGAACCAGCCGGCCCTTCTCGCGGTCATAATCGAATATCTCTGCGTATCGGCCCCAGTTCACCGCGGTCTCGAACTGGCGCTGCACCTCATCTTCAGCAAAATGTTCGTCGAGAATGTCGTGAAAGAACTCGTCTGCGATGGAGTGGTCGGACTTGCGCTTCAGTACGCTGTCAATTTGTTTCAGGATGGTGACATGCTCCAGCGCGGCCTGCCGGAACAAGAACTTGCGCTGCTGAATGTCGGCCTCGGCAAAGGCTACTCCCTGCGGCGTAATCTGCACGTCACCCTCTTTTAGCCACGCAAAACCCAGCAAGACACAGGCCTCGAGAATCGGCAGCAAATCTTCGACGTCCAGCACCAATTCTTCGGCCAGGCGGAACAGGTCTTCGCGCCCGCCGCGATCACGCAGCAATTCCGTCAGCCCCGCGATTCCACCCACGCGCGCATGAGGCAGCATCTGGTATCTGGCCGTGCGAATAGGGGCTTCCTGCTTCTTCAGGGCATCTTTCGCCAGCCCGCCCGTGGGCAGAATGATCTCCGCCGTGGTCTCGGCATCGGGTAACGCGTGCTCGATTTCCGGTTCGGTCATCACCTTGTAGATGTAATCCACCAACTCCATAAAGCGCGCAGACTTGCGGTCCCGCGGATGTTTGAGCCGGATATTGAAATCGGAACGAATCCGTGCCGGATTTCGTCCCAGCACCATCACGCGGTCGGCGAGCATCACGGCCTCTTCGATGTTGTGCGTAACAATGAACATGGCGCTGGCCGGCATCTTTTTGTTCAGCCACAACTCCAACAGTTCGCCCCGCAGGTTTTCCGCGGTCAGTACGTCCAGCGCCGAAAACGGCTCGTCCATGAACAACACTTCGGGTTCCACGACCAGAGCACGCGCGAATCCCACGCGCTGCTTCATGCCGCCAGAAAGTTCCTTCGGGTAAGCCGTTTCGAAGCCATCGAGACCAACTGTGTCGAGCGTGCGGAGAGCGCGTTTGCGGCGCTCGACCGCCGGTACTCCCTTCGCTTCCAGCGGAGCTTCTACATTTTCCAGCACGGTGAGCCAGGGGAAGAGAGCGAAGCTTTGAAAAACAATGGCCACGTTTGGCATTTGGCCGTCAAGAGGCTTGCCGTGCCACAACAATGTTCCAGACGACGGTTGCGAAAGACCGGTCAAGATGCGAAGCAGCGTCGACTTGCCGCAGCCAGACGGGCCCAGCAAGGCAACGATCTTCCCAGGTTCAATCGCGAGATTGGTCACCCCGACGACCTGAATCCGCGTTCCATCCGCCTGCGGATACGACTTTTCAACCCCGAGGGCTTCGATGATCGCTTGGACGACCTCTTCGCTCACGCCAACACTCCCGTATCTTCTATACACGATCTGCGCAGAAGCACAAAGCGCGCTTCCTGTAACACGCTGTTCACAATTGAGAAAGCTCCAGGTGCCGGGCTTTGGACTTTGACGGCAATGCGAAAACAATTGCCAGGAAACGATTCCCCTAACGTGAGGAAGTTGTTTCAGCAGTTCAGGCGGCAAAGCTCTCATTTGCCAGCGCGGCGGATGGCTTGGGAAGACGATCGCTCAATTCGGCGAGGTGAGCTAGCTTTGCCGCCAGTTCACTTTTGAGTTGTTGCTGCTGGAAACGCCAACGCCAGTTGCCGCCATTCAGACTGGGAGTGTTCATGCGGGCCTCGCTACCCAGCCCGAGTACGTCCTGCAGGGGAACGATGCACAGGCTCGCCGTGGAGCATTGCGCCGCGCGGATAAATGCCCAATGGATGCCATCCTGGCAGCGTCCAACATAGGCCTCGGCATTGCGGCGTTCGTGCTCCGCCGCGCCAGAATTCCACCAGCCGGCCACGGTGTCGTTGTCGTGAGTGCCGGTGTAGATCACTTTGCCTTCGGCCCGATGCGGCAAATACATGTGCGCACCTGCATCGCCGAAGCCAAACTGCAGAACGGCCATCCCGGGAATTTGCAGTCTCTCCCGTAGCGCGTGCACTTCGGGAGTGATGTAGCCCAGGTCCTCAGCAAAAAAAGGCAGGCCGCCCAGCGCCTCGCGCAGCTTCAAAAACAGGTCGTCGCGCGGTCCATCGACCCAGCGGCCGTTCACCGCTGTCTCCTCGCCGGCAGGTATTTCCCAGAACTGGTCGAATCCCCGGAAGTGATCCAGCCGGATGTAGTCGCAGTTTTCTGTCGCCCAGCGCAGGCGTTGAATCCACCATTGATAGCCGCGCTGCTTCATCACGTCCCAGCGGTATAGTGGATTTCCCCAACGCTGTCCGGTCTTGCTAAAAAAGTCGGGAGGCACGCCGGCCACGACCTCCGGTTCCAGATTCTGGTTCAGCCGGAACAGTTCCGGGTGCGTCCAAACGTCGGCGCTGTCGTGGTTCATGAAGATCGCGACGTCGCCCACGACGCGGATCGCCCGCTCCGCGCAGTAACGCCGCAACGCCCGCCATTGTTCGTAAAACGCGAACTGCAATGCGCTGCGAATCTGGATATCATCGGCCAGTTCCTTACGCGCTTTCTCCAAAGCAGCGGCCTCCCGATGCGCAAGATCATGTGGCCACTGATTCCAGCTCTTGAGTTTCTGCCGGGCGCGGAGGGCATCGAACAAAACGAAGTCGTCCAGCCACCAGGCATTTTTCGCGCGGAAACTTTCAAGCCTTCGCAACCCATCGCCCGAGACAGAGCGCAGGAAGTTCCGTCCCGCCTCAAACAAAAGCGGCATCTTCTCCGAGAACACCTGGTTGTATTCGACGGGATCGGCGCCCGGGATGGATTCGAGATTGGCTGAATCGAGCTTCGCGCGATCGATCCAGCCATGTTCTGCAAGGCGTTCCAGACTGATCAGGAGCGGGTTTCCAGCGAAGGCTGAGGTCGAGGAGTAGGGCGAGTTGCCATACCCGAGCGGACCCAGCGGCAGAACCTGCCAGAGACCTTGCCGGGCGGACGCGAGAAAATCCACAAAGCGATAGGCGGCCGGGCCAAAATCACCAATCCCGCCGCGCGAGGGCAACGACGTGGGATGCAACAAAATGCCTGCGGCGCGCGGAAAGGACATGTTACCGCCGCTACATTCCTTGCTCGCTGCCGCTGCGACTCAATGCCTTGATCTCCTCTTCGTTTCTCTTAATCTTGCCAGATCTCGTCATCTCGTCGACCAGGCTGGAAACGAAAAGGCCGAAGCGCTCCTGCTGCTTACCCAGCAGCAGTTGATCACGGAGCTGATCGCGCTTTGCGGCATACTCCGCCTCCGAAGGCTGCTGGTTCTCGAGCACTGCAAGAACCACAGCGTTCGCGCCGCTGTTGATCGGGCCGCTGATCTCGCCCGGCTTCATGGTGAAGGCCACCGCGGCCTGCCCCGACATCGAACCGACATCCGGCACTTGTCCGTCAGGCAGAACGAAGTCGCTGGTCTTCACCGTCGCACCCAACTCCTTGGCCGCGCGCTTCAGATCATGCTCGGCCTTGGCGCGGTCCGACAGTTCCTGGATTTTCTGTGAAAGCAGGATCGAGGAGCGCTCGTTCTTGAATTCTTCTTCGACCCGGCTTCGAATCTCTTCAAACGTCGGCGTCGCGGCGGGTTTCACTCCCATAAGCTGAAATACCACGATGCCTTGCGATGCGGGAGCCACGTCCGGCGGTGAGTTTTCGGCTGCGCTAAACACCGCGTCCATAAACTGCGGCGCTGGGCCCAGTCCCGGCAGCATGTCCTTGCGGGCGAAGAAATCCGAAGTGATCACTGGCACGCCTTGCGACGCTGCGGCTGCGTCCAGGCCCTGCGTACGAGCCTGCTTGAGCAACGTCTCCGCCTTCTGCTGTGCGATCTGCTGTCCCTTCTGATGCTTGAGGATCGGTTCGATCTCGGCTTTCACTTCGTCGAGCGTCTTCATGTGCGCTTCCTGCTTGTCGTCGACGCGAATGATGTGGAAGCCGTAACTGCTCTTCACCAGATCGCTGATCTGACCCTTGGGAAGCGAAAACGCGACTTTCTCGAACTCCGGCACCGTCTGGCCTTTGCCGATCCATCCGAGCGATCCCCCCTGCTTCGCGCTGCCCGGATCTTCGGAATATTTCTTTGCCAAATCTTCCAGCTTGGCGCCGTTCTTCAACTGCTTCAGCAAATCTTCGGCACGGCGCTGCGCCTCAGCCACGCCCTTCTCGTCCACCTTGCCGTCGGGACCGGGCAGCGGAGTCTTGATGAGAATATGACTGACCTTCACCTGTTCCGGCATCCGGTACTGATCGCGGTGTTGATCGTAGTAAGCTCGCAAATCGTCCGGCGTTACCTGCGCGTCCGCCGCGGCCTTGCCCGTTTCTACGACCGCGTACTTGACCTTGCGCTTTTCCGGAACCGAGTTCGCGTAGCTCGCCTTGTGACTGTCGTAAAACGCCTTGAGCTCTTCGTCCGTCGGAAGCAGTCCCTTGCGCAGATCGTCCTGCTTAAGAATGGCGTAGTCGAATTTCACCTTGGAATTCTGCTTGATGAACTGCTCGTGAATCTCGGATTCGCTCACACTGGCGCTGCCGGAAATGAGCGCTTGCAACTTGGTCAACAGAATATCGTCGCCCACTTCATTTTCAAACTTGGTGGGCGTCAGATCCGCCCGCTGCAGCATGTCTTCATATTCCACCTGGCCGATGAAGTTGCCCCCGGGGAAAAAGGTCGCCGCATAGCGCCCGTGCTGCAGTTCATCCTTAACTTCTTCTGGCGTGACGCGCAGTCCCATGCGCCCGGCTTCGCTCAGCAGAGCCTGGCGGCTAATCATTTGATCCACGGCGCGCACCGTCTCCTGCTGGATAAGAAAGGGCATCAACTTCGCCGCCATCTCGCCATATCGCTGGGCGTCCTGCTGCGCCATCTGCCGCGCGGTCTGGCGCACCTCGTCGGCGCTGATGTCTCCGCCATCCACCTTGGCGACAACGCCCTTGCCGGGCGTGCCCGTCAGTTCGGAGGTTAGGCCGCCAGGAATAAATGTAATCACCATGGCGCCGCAAATCACGAGAAGAATGCCGCTAAGAATGATCTTCTTAGTGGGCCCTTGGGTCTGCAAAAATCGAATCATTTTCTTGTCACTCCAGAGTAGAGGGGCGAATTTTTAATTATAAACCACGAATCGCAAGGGCCTGCGTCCGAGCGGTGCGTGGAAATCCCTATTGGGGACAGCCGGTTTTTCCGCTGAGCACCGGCAACCGGCGAATCGCATTCGTGCAACAAGCCGCCGAGCTTTGCCCGTCCGGGTCTGAGACCCGGACCCACGGAGCCCTCTGCACCTTGCAGAAATCCGCTATTGAAACGTATTAATATAAGTGTTATCCATTCTCCGGGGACCTTTTCTGCGAACTTGGTCCTCAATTGATCGTTACGAGCACGAACGGATTCACAGGAGCACCATGAACTCAGGCAAGCGGCTGGCGGTCACCATTTTCGTTCTGGTCCAATTCTTTGTGCTTTCATCTCTTCTCGCTCAAAACCCAACTCAAGCGAAGCACGCGGCCGAAGCCAGGCTCCCCTTGCGCGACGGCTGGTCTCTGCAAACCTCGGCCAAGGTCGAAGCCAAGGGAGAAGTCATCTCTACCATGCAATTTTCCGCCAAGGGATGGCATGAAGCGACCGTGCCCACCACCGTGGTGGCCGCTTTGGTCAAGGACAAGACCTTTCCTGACCCTCTCTTTGGCATGAACCTGCGCGATTTTCCCGGCCTCAACTATCCCATCGGGGCAAATTTTTCCAACATCGCGATGGCGCCCGACAGTCCGTATGCGGTCTCGTGGTGGTATCGCAAGCAGTTCACCGTACCTGCCTCTTATAAAGGAAAGACGGTATGGTTGAAATTCGACGGCATCAATTATCGCGCCAACATCTTTCTCAATGGAAAGCAGATCGCCAACTCCGACGACGTGGCGGGCGCCTGGCGCAGCTATGAATTCAACGTCACCGAGGCCGCCAAGCCCGGCGCGGAGAACGTTCTCGCGGTTCAGGTTTATTCCCCCACCGAGCACGATCTCGCCATCACCTTCGTCGACTGGAATCCCGCGCCTCCCGACAAAAACATGGGACTGTGGCGTGAAATCTACCTCACCTCCTCCGGCCCCGTGGCGCTGCGCTATCCCACAGTCGTATCGAAACTCAATCCGCCGACAAACGATAGCGCGCAGCTCACCGTCACCGCGCAACTTAAGAACGGCACCAATCAGCCCGTCAAGGGCAAACTGAAAGGCCAGATCGACACGGTCAAATTCGAACAGGACGTGGAACTCGCACCCAACGAAGCTAAAGACGTCACCTTCACTCCTGATAAATTCCAGCAACTGGTCTTCTCGAGCCCGCGCCTGTGGTGGCCTACTCAAATGGGCAAGCCGAATCTCTATCCGCTCACCATGGAGTTCGAGGCGAAGGACGCGGTCAGCGACCATTCCACCACTGAGTTCGGTATTCGCGAAATCACGTCCGACTTCAACTCCGTCGGTGGACGCGCCTTCCATGTCAACGGCAAGAACATTCTCATTCGCGGCGGCGGTTGGACGCCCGACCTGATGCTGCGCGAAAATTCGCAGCGTCTCCACGACGAATTCCGTTATGTCCGCGACATGGGACTCAATACCATCCGCCTCGAAGGCAAACTCGAGACCCAGGAATTCTTCGACCTGGCCGATCGGCAAGGCATTCTCGTCATGGCCGGATGGTGCTGCTGCGATTTCTGGGAGCGCTGGCCACGCTGGCAGCCGAAGGATTTTGAAATCGCCAAGCAGTCTCTGCGCGATCAGATCTACCGCCTGCGCAGCCATCCCAGCCTGGTGATGTGGCTGAATGGCAGCGACAACCCTCCGCCGCCCGACGTGGAGCAGATGTATCTCGATGTGGAGAAAGAACTGCTCTGGTCGAACCCCGTCGTCTCGTCAGCCACGGGAAAGAAGACCAGCGTCACCGGCGACAGCGGCGTGAAGATGACTGGCCCTTATGAATATATCGCGCCGGAATATTGGGAGGACGACACTCCCGCAGGGCAACCCGGACGCAAGCAGTGCAATGCCGGAGGCTGCGGCGGCGCTTACGGCTTCAACACGGAAACCAGCATGGGCCCGGCCGTTCCGCCCGTCGAAAGCATCCGCGCCATGGTGGGCAAAGACCACATGTGGCCCATCGACGATGTCTGGAACTACCACGCTGGCGGCGGCGAATTCAAAACCATCGGCGTATTCAGCGAGGCCCTGGCCAATCGCTATGGCAAGTCGGACAACGTGCAAGACTTCGCCACGAAGTCGCAACTCCAAACTTACGAAGGTGTGCGCGCCATGTACGAGGCCTACAGCCGCAACAAGTACGAGTCCACCGGCGTGATTCAATGGATGCTCAACAATGCTTGGCCTTCCATGATCTGGCATCTCTACGATTATTATCTGCGTCCTGGCGGCGGATACTTCGGCGCCAAGCGCGCCATGGAAGCGCTCCATCCCATCTACGGCTACGACGATCATTCCATCTGGGTGGTCAGCAGCCAATACGAAGATGCGAAGGGATTGAAGCTTACAACCAAGATCTACAACCTCGACATGACCGAGAAGTTCACGCAATCGAATTCGCTCGACGCCCCGGCCGACAGCACGGCGAAGGTTTTCACCCTGCCCGAGGTTGCCGACCTGAGCCCTACCTACTTCGTCTCCTTGCGGTTGGAAGATTCGGCGGGCAAACTCGTGGGCTCGAATTTCTACTGGCTCTCGACCAAGCCGGAAACTCTCGACTGGGCAAAAACCACGTGGTGGATGACGCCAACCGCGTCTTACGCCGACTTCACTGCGTTGTCGCAACTGCCGAAGGTCAAGTTGAAAGTCACCGATCGCAGTGAGCACAAAGGCGAAGAGGAAGTCACACACGTGATTCTCCAGAACCCGAGCAAGAGCCTCGCCTTCTTTGTGCGCCTGAAAGTGGACAAAGGCATCAAGGGAGAAGAAATTCTCCCGGTGGTCTGGGAAGACAACTACATTTCCCTCAAGCCCGGCGAGAAGCGCGAAGTGACCGCAACGTACCGCGCCAGCGAGTTGGGCACGGCCAAACCGGCAGTCGAAGTCAGCGGCTGGAACGTGGAGTAGAGCGATTGAGGAATTGTGTAATCGGGTAATGGAGTCATTGAAAATCCCTGCGCTACTCATCGGCGGTTTTCAAATTATCCAATTACCCGATTCCAAATTACACTATGCGCTCACACGTGCTGAGAAACCGACAGAATATTTCCGTCGGGATCCTTGAACCACGCCACCTTGTCTCCGGTTGGCGCGGTCCAGATTCCGAGTTCATCCTGCTTGAAGAATCCGAAAATCTCGAAGTGCACTCCTCGTTTCTGAAGACCGCGCACCACGTTTTCCATGCCCGAAACCTGCCAACCGAGAATCGTGAACTGCGCGGGTGTGAAATCCTTCACCGTGGCGACCCGGATCATGATTCCGTTCGCGTCCAGCACGAGTGCAAACCCGTCGTCCTTGACGAAGCGCAGTCCCAGAACACCTTCGTAGAAGGCTCTAGCCTTATCCGGATCTTTCGTGGGGACGAAAGCAACGATGTTGATTGAACCCAACATATTCGATCCTCCTTGCCCATCGACCGAGTCAAATGGCGAAAATATTACGCGGTTGATCACAGAGCTTTCTTTCGCTATTGTGACAATGAATGTCGAAAATACGACAAACCGTACACGCCTGCCCAAGGCTTCCGTCCCCGGTAACGACGCTCGTCCACGAGTTCGCTCATGGTCAGGTCATCCCGGAACACTTCCATCCTGAGGACCAACTCGTCTACGCGAGCCTTGGAGTGATGACCGTTCGGACCAGTCAGGGAACCTGGGTCGTACCTGCACAGCGCGCAGTCTGGATTCCGGCTCGCACACCCCACAGCATCGTCATGTCGGGGCCAGTCTCCATGCGGACTCTTTACTTGCGGGCGCGGATGGTCCGGCGTCTTCCCCGCACCTGCTGCGTGGTGAACGTTTCGACTCTGTTGCAAGCGTTGCTGCTCCATGCCTGCACATATCCCAAGCTGAGTCGAAGGACAAAGATCCACGCCCATCTGATCGATGTCCTCGTGGACCAACTGGAGACGGTGGAAGCAATTCCTTTGCAGCTCCCCAATCCTTCTGACGCTAGGGCGGTGCGTGTGGCGGAGTTTCTACAACATAATCCGGCCGATACGAACTCTCTGGAGGCGGCCTGCAAGCAAGCAGGAGCCAGCAAAAGAACGATCGAGAGGATATTCCAGGAGGAAACGCGCTTGTCGCTCGGGAAATGGCGGCAACAACTCCGCCTGTTGAGATCTTTGCAACTGCTTGCCGCGGGAGCCAAGATCACTTATGCCGCGCTGGAAGCCGGCTATAACACACCCAGCGCATTTATCGCGATGTTCCGGAAGACCCTGGGAACCACACCTCGCCGATACTTTGAGAATCGTCCCGGCGCCCAGTCGTGATTTCGCGCCTTGCTACGAATCGCTGAAATCGATCATCACGGGCTTCGACCGGAACCAGTTGGTCTTGTAACCGACGTAAAGCAATCCCACGGCAAACCAGATTCCGCCCACCGTCTTGGCGATGACATTCAAGTTGAACCAAATTACGCCGCAGAACGCGAAGCCGATCAGCGGCAGAATCGCATCACGCAAGAGCCGCCGCTCGCCGCCGCTCTTCTTTGCGATCACCGAGAACTGCCAGAAACAGGCAAAGTTCACGCCCATAAACGCGAGAAACGCGCCGAAGTTGAGCAACTCCCCGGCGTGTTCGTAGGCGCTGCCGATGTAGTTGAGCAGCACGGCACCAGCGAAAGCGAGGCCGCCGATCAGAAGAATGTTGTAGGTTGGAGTGCTGCTTCCGGGTTTGAGGTAGCCGAAGAATTTCCGGGGCAGAACACCGTCGCGTCCCATGCCAAACAACAGCCGTGCCGCGCCCAGAGTGCCGGTCAATCCGCTGCCAAACGCGGCAACAATCAGAATTGCGCCCATCGCGTTGAACAGCAGCACGCCGCCCACGCGGCTGCAGATATCCATGAACGCCGTTTCAAGGTTGGGGAACGATCGCCAGTCGGGCCACACCCGCGCCCCAAGATAAGCTTCGAACCCGCTGCACACACCGGCAAAGATACAGGTCAGCACCACGGCGAGCAAAACGTTCCGCTTGGGATTCTCTACGTCTTCGGCGAGTGTAGTCACGCCGTCGAAACCGATATAAGTGAGCGCCGCGAAGGAAGTTGCGGTCAGGATTTTATGAGAGTTGAAAGTCTTCGGGTTATAGAACGGCTCGGTCGACAAAAGGCCAGCCCAGCCCTGCCCGTGCCACAGATAGCGAATCGCGAGCCACACGAAGAACGCCACGACTACCGACATGACCGCCAGCAAGACTTTGTTGGCGCGCGCCGACGACTTCACCCCCGCCAGATTCAGCACGGTCATGATCCCGGCGATCAGCGCCGCCCACGCGATGTAAGGAATCTGCGGTACATAACGCTCGTGCAACGCAGTAGAAATCCACACTGTATTGATCAGCGGCTGCAGCAGATAATCCAGAATCATTGCCCAGCCCGCCAGAAATCCCAGATGCGGGTTCAGTCCCTTTCCGACGTAGGTGTAGGCCGATCCCGCGGTCGGATACAGCGCGCCCATGCGTCCGTAGCTCACCGCCGTAATCAGCATGGCGAAAAGAGCGATCAGAATAATGGTGACAAAGTGGCCGTCGGAAAGTTTTTGCGCCACGCCATACAGTGGAACTGGCGCGATCGGTTGTATGAGAACGATGCCGTAGAAAATCAGATCCCAAAGCGTGAGCGTGCGACGAAGCCGAGGCGCGGCAGAGGAGGGCGGAGAGCTAGTTTCCATGGGTCCGGCTATTGGATTATGGAAGGGGCAAAATTGTCAATATTAAAACGTTTCTATAGCCGCGCCACGGCCATCGGCGTTTATCTGTTATCTCCGTAATTGAACCAGTACCCCCGCTGTTCGTTTCCCGACATTTGTCGCGTATTGTATTCGAGCAAGTAATTTACGTGTGCATCATCGAGCGGGAACGATCTCTTCGGTGGATACGGGTATTCGCCCATGCTGAGAAATGGCAGCGGCGCGACATAGTTCCCTTCCGCAGCATAGAAGTCCATGTCTTTCTCGTAGCCGTTAGCCGCAAAAAAATAATCCCGCACCCAGCCCTGGGGAAGCGCCGGCAAATTAGCAGGGTCGAAGTCGAGTTGCACTTCGTCGCCCGAGCCAAACACTGCCAACTTGTCATCCGTTGCGGTCAGCAGCGGCAGCACGTCTCCATAGCGCGTATAAGTTCCAGACGGACGGGTGTATGGCCCGGTCGCACTGGCCTTTTCATAAATGTATTGCACGTTCCCCGGAGGTGTACCCTCGATCTTGAAGGGATATCCGTGGAAGTCGAGATCAGCACGCACCAGAGGCACGGGCGTCAACCGCAGGCTTCCTGGGTCGGCGTCTCCCGAAGCCCCGCGCTTTTGCCCGCGGGGCGAGAGCGTGCCCTCAGCCTGTCGAAGGGGATCTCCCGTGCAGCATTTTGAGGCGTGCGGTCAACCAGAATGCTGTCCCAATAAATCTGCAAATTCGTTGTGATGCGAATCTTCCGCGTCCCCGGCGGCAGCTTGCCGGTAAGATCGGCGGTCATAGTACGCGGACCGCCGGCGGGAAAGCCCATGTCGTCGATGACGTGCTTCCACTTCCCGTTCGCATCGAGCGCTTCTACATACGGCGAGATCGCTTCGACTCCAGCTTGCGACGCCGCGTACATGCTGTTCGCAGTAAAGTATTCGACCTCGCCATGCAACAGCAGCCATAGCGGCCCCCCGCGGTAAGCCTCGCCCAGATCCAGCGTAAGACTGTGCGGATTGGCGAATCCCGAAAACTGCGTCAGCGCGAAATCGCCAACATAACGATGCGCCAGCAGATTCTGCAGAACGTCGTGGCCGTGTTCATCCCACGCTCCGGCCGGCGGCCGCGCGTCGCGGCTCACCACAACTTTGAATGGCGGATACGGCGGGTTCGACGCGAAATACTCGTTGGGATAAACCTCGACATCCGCCGGATGATCGATCGCCATCAGTCGCACCTGGTCCAGATAGACCGCCTCTTCCAGCGGTTCCATAAAACGAAAACTCAAAGTCGGGTGCCTCATTTCTCGCGCATTTCGCGAGAAGTGGGAATTTTCCTTCTCTCGAATCGCGTTGCGATCCAGCTTGATGTACTCGACCGGCCGCGGGATATCGCGCTGTCCCGGCCCAACCCAGTGACCGACGACGCCCGCGCCCAGCATGTCCGCCACAAATTCATAGCGCTCCCCGTTCCACACAAACAAGGTCGGACAGGAACTGCCGCGACGGTCGATCTCGAGGAAGTTCTGCTGCTTGTCGCCGGCTACCTGAATCTCGTCTTCCAGCACGCCCGTTGGCCACAGCATGCGCACGATGTCGGCTTCCTTGGAATCGCCCAGTCCGACGACGATGTCGGTGGAATTCTGTCCCAGGTAGCCGTTCGATCCCGCAATCTCAAACTTCTGCCGGTTGCCGCCCGAGAAAACTTCAACCTTTGTGCCGATGGCGGATTTGTTGTCTGCCAGTCCCTTGAGCGAGAGTCGCAACCAGTGATTTTGATTGCCGCCTTCATTGCGCAACAGCACCGCAGGCCCGTGATTCTGTGTAATCAGCAGATCGGTGGCGCCATCGCCGTCGTAGTCGCCGGTAATGACTGTGCGCGGGCTTTCAAGATGAATCTTGTCGAGGCCAACGTCTGCAGTGAAGTCTCTGAAGCCATCAGGGCCGACGTTGCGGAAAAGACGAACTTCGCCCTTACCTTCTTTCGTTTCCCCGACGGCGACGAGGTCGACCCAGCCGTCATTGTCGTAATCGAAGGCGGCTACGCCGTACGCGCGGATCCAGTTCGTGTTCGGAAGAGCAACCGGCTCGAACGATTTGCCTTTGTTGTTGCGCCACACGACAAGAGCGGGCTCGCTGTCGTAGCTAAGAGCGACATCCATCCAACCATCGTGATCAAAGTCGAGGACAGCCACGCCCAGGGCGAAGTGTAGATTTGACTTGTGTTCGAGCGATCCGTGATCGTTGACTCCTGTTGGGGCAGTCGAAAATGGGTGCAGAGCTTTGAATTTTCCCTCGCGTGGATTCTGGAAGATAGTCCCTCCCGCCGCGTCTGCCACAACAAGATCGACAGCTCGGTCATTGTTGTAATCGGTGCCGATCGCATTATTCGCGGACCATGGGATCGACAGTCCCCGTTCACCGGAAACCTCTGTGAAGGTGCCGTTGCCGTTGTTTTGCCACATCGCGCTCTGACTGCTCGACGAAGAACCGATGATCGTAACCATTCCGCCCAAACCAAAAAGGTCAAGATCCCCGTCGTGATCAAAATCAACAAAAGTGAGACCCGCAATTCCGACGCTCTGAATTCCGGCTGCTGAAGCAACGTCTTTGAACGTGCCATTCTTTTCGTTGTGCAGAAGCAGAATCCCATTACGAGAACTGACAGCGAGGTCGGTGAATCCATCGTTGTCATAGTCGCCTGCAGTGCAACTCGTCGCGCGTACGCTGGGATCAAGTCCAGCTTTTTTCGTCACATCCTCAAACTTGCCATTGCCCAAGTTGTGATAGAGGGACATCCCGCCTTCGACACCGTCGTCGGGCAAGAAAATGTCGATCTTGCCATCATTGTCATAGTCGAGAAAGCAAGCACCCGGCGCAGCAACATCCTTGGTGCTTCCAACAGTTGCCTTCGTCACGATTTCTGCTTCTTTCGTCACATCCACAAACCGCACATTGATCGGCGCCGGCGCTTTCAACACCGCCTGCGGCGACTCCACCGCGCGCGAATACTGCCCCTGCTCCCCGTAAGCCAGGCTCATGGGTGCGCCAATCTTATTCTGCGTGATGTACTGAAATTTCTTGAGATGCTCGCGGGCATGCTCGACGTCGCCGGATTGCTGGTATGCGCGCGATAACCCAAATTCCGCCGAAGCATGCAGGGGATTGAGTTTCAGCGCGTGCTCGAAAGCTTCAATGGCCTGCGGAAACTGCTTGGCCTGCACGTACGCCGTCCCGAGAAAATACCAGGTGTCGGCATCGTTCGGATCGATCTCGATCACGCGTTTGAACGCATCGATTGCCGCCTGCGCGTCGCCGGTGTTCTTGGCCAGCATCCCGAGGCCGTACCATGCGTTTGGACTCTTCGGATCCTGCTTGAGCGCATCTTCTAATGCGGCCTTGGCCTCGTCCACTTTTTGCAAGTTCAGATACGCAACACCTTCGTTCAACCGTGCGATCGCCAGCTTGGGATCGGCCTCCGCAGCCTGCTGGAAGACCTTCAACCCTTTCTCAAAAAGCTGCTGGTTCATGTAGGCGCAGCCGAGGTTATTCAGGCGCGCGGCCTCAACCGGATTCGGTTGCGAGGCGGGAGTAACCAGGCCGAAGGCAGCGAGCAGCGTAGCGACGAGAGCTGCAGAAAGTCGGAGATTCATTTCGCTAACGATTTAACCACAGAGCGACCCGCGCCGTGGCCGAAATCCCGCGCAGATAACGTTGATGCAGCCACGGCCGCGGAATCACCCAAATACTAGCGAGGCCCCACTTACGAACGCTAGCGAATAGGCGGGGCTGTCCACGCGCCGCACTGCTTCTCCAATGCCGCGGACACGGCTAACACCTGTTCTTCTTCCCACGGTCGCCCGACAATTTGCACTCCGATCGGCAACCCTTCCGCGGAATGGCTCACCGGAACCACGGCCCCGGGATTTCCCAAGAGATTGAACCATTCGGTGTAGCTCCAAGCGTCGAGATAGTTCACCGTCCTGCCTTCGATCGTCCAACTGCGTTCTCCGTGGCGGAAGGCTGGAATCGCGGCCGCGGGGCACAGCAGAATCGGATAGTTCCGCATTCGGGCTAGAAACTCCGCCCGCAAAATGTCGCGGGAGATCCACGCCTCGAGCAGCGTCTGCCCGGTGAGCGGCGTTTCCGCTGCCGACCAGTCGAGGAATTGACGCAAGACGGGGCTCAGGTCGAACTCGCGCCCGTTGAACATCGAACGAATCAACATTCCGCCAGCTGTGACGAAGAATTTCCCCCACAGCCTGCGCGCTCCTTCGAGACCTGCAGGACGAAACGGCTCGACCTGAAAACCCGCGCTCCGCAGCGCTTTCGCGGCGGTCTGCACAGTTGCGCGAATCTCCGGAGTGACGGGCGTACGGCCATCATCCTCGAAATAACCGATACGCAGCTTCCGGGCCTCGTCGTCGCTCGGCCAGCGCAGTGGCACCGGTGCGGCACAAGTGTCACCGTCGTCCGGACCTTGCATGACTTCGAACAAAGCTTTTACATCGGCCACGGAGCGCGCCATGGGACCGACCACGCCCATCAGGGCAAACGGTCCGCCAGATGCCGGAAAGTGGCCGGTCGCCGGAATGCGCCCGGGCGTAGGTTTGAGTCCGCAAATGCCGCTGAAATGTGCGGGCACGCGGATCGACCCACCGCCGTCGCTGCCCACCCCGCCCGCTGACATCCCCGCCGCGATCGCCGCCGCTTCGCCGCCACTCGAGCCGCCCGGCGTGCGCTCGAGATCCCATGGGCTGTTGGTGCGGCCGTATAGAAGATTATCAGTCTCCCAAGCCATCAGCAGTTCCGGGGTATTGGTCACGCCCAGCACGATCGCGCCCGCGTGGCGCAGGCGTGCCACCAGGGGCGCGTCCTGCGTGGCGACGTATCCAGCGCGCAAGCGGGTGCCCGATTCACATCGCAACCCGGCAACATCCAGCGAACTCTTGATGCTGATGGGAACGCCGTGCAGCGGTCCGAGAACCTTACCCTGCATGACCTCATCTTCGGCGGCACGCGCTTCGCTCCGAACCCGCTTCACGTCCAGGTGCACGAACGCGTTCAACTTCGGATTCAGTCTCTCGATCTTTGCCAGATGAGCATCTGCCAGTTCGACCGGAGAGATCTTCTTCTCGCGGATTTGCTGAACCATAACGACGGCGGAAAGGAAAGTAAGATCACTCATGCGACGATCGGTCTCCGAGGACAGAAGGCCGAGTCTAGCACGCGTGATTGCGATGTCGGATTTCAGATTCTGGACGGGGGCGGTCCGACGCCTGAAATCCGAGGTCCGATCTTCGCCATCGCGCGGTCCATCGCCAGTTTTTCTTCGATGGTGAGAGCGCGATAGCCGCCCTTCGCTAGGTTGCCCAGTTGCAGTGGGCCGATGGCCACTCGCACCAGCCTGAGCACCTCGACTCCGAGTGTAGCCAGCATGCGCCGGATGTGCCGGTTCTTGCCTTCGTCGAGAATGATCTCAAGCCAGCAGTTTTTCGCTCCCGATCGCAGCAGCCGGGCTTGAGTAGCCCGAAGGACGTCCTCCTCACTTGTCACGCCCCTTACAATTGCCTGCATGAGTTTGTCATCGACCACCGTTCCGATTTGCACGTGGTAGGTTTTCTGCAGGTGCGTCTCGGGCGCGGCGATTCGTGCGCCCCACTCCGAATCGTTCGTCAGCAGGAGCAGTCCTTCGCTAGCCTTATCGAGCCTTCCCACGGGAGCGACCCAAGGCAGCGGTTCGCCAGCTTTCGCTAACACCTCATAGACCGTCTCGCGGCCTTTTTCGTCGGAGGCCGTCGTCACCAGTCCCCGCGGCTTGTTCATGATGAGATAGATTTTCTGCGACGGATCAACAGCTTGCCCGTCCACTAGAATGCGGTCCCTCTCCAGGTGGACCGGCGTCTCCGGATCGCGTCGTATGCGCCCGTTCAACCGCGCCCGGCCCGCGCGAATCAACTCCGCCGCGTGCGAGCGCGAACAATATCCCAGCTTCGAAAGCGCGCGCGCCAATCCGATCCTCCGGGCTGTTTCTTTCGACGGCACGCGTTCATGCTAATCGAAGCGAGCACCGGACTCCATGCACAATCCAACATGGCTTGGTACTATGTTCAGGCAAATGACGCCGAGCGCAACCGGATCATGCGCCGACTATTGCGTCCGTGTAAAGGAGCTCTCATGGCCCATCAGCATCCTCCGCGCTTTCTGAAGATTGTGGACGACGCGAAAAAACGCGTGCGCGAGACCAACGTCGACGCCGTGAAAACCAGGATGGATCGCGGCGACAAATTCATGCTCATCGACGTCCGTGAGGAAAGCGAATATGCCAAAGACCATCTTCCCGGCGCCATTCATCTGGGCAAAGGCATCATCGAACGCGACATCGAGGCACGAGTGCCAGAACTCAACACGGAGATGATCCTCTATTGCGGCGGCGGTTTTCGCTCCGCACTTGCCGCCGACAACCTGCAAACAATGGGCTACACCAACGTTATCTCGATGGACGGCGGCATCCGCGGCTGGCGCGAGAAGGGTTATCCGCTGACCAAGGGGTGAGATCAGTTCTCAGTTCTCAGTTCTCAGTTCTCAGTTCTCAGTTCTCAGTTCTCGTGCATCGCACCGACTGTTTTGGGAAGCACCGCTCGACCCACTTATGAATGGTCGCATCTTCTTCTGGTCGCTCACGTCGGCACTCGCCGGGTTTCTCTTCGGCTTCGACACGGTCGTGATTTCCGGTGCCGAAAAGACGATACAGACGCTTTGGGGTCTGAGTCCCGGACTGCACGGCATTGCCATGGCCTCCGCCCTTTACGGCACTGTCGTCGGTTCCCTGCTCGGTGGCTGGCCCGCGGACCGCTTCGGACGCAAGGCCACGCTGCTTTGGATCGGCGTTCTTTACTTTGTCGGTGCGGTGGGCTCAGGCTTGGCGACAAACGTTGCCATGTTCATTGTCGCGCGCGTCATCGGCGGGTTGGGTATCGGCATTTCGACCGTGGTTGCCCCCATGTACATCTCGGAGATTGCACCGCCTAAACATCGCGGACGACTTGCCGGCATGTTTCAGTTCAACATTGTTTTCGGCATCCTGATCGCTTTCGTCTCTAACGCGCTGCTCGCCGGCATCGGCGAAAATGCCTGGCGCTGGATGTTGGGGGTAGCCGCGTTTCCGTCGTTGCTCTACGCTGCGTTCTGCGTTGGCCTTCCCGAAAGTCCTCGTTGGCTGCTAAGCAGGAAGGGCGACCGCGAGGCCGGTCTCGAAGTCCTGCAGCGCATCGAACCTGAGGCTTCGAAAGCCGAGATCGAAGGCGAGGCGGATCAGATCTTGGCTGCATCCTCGGCGGAAGGATCCTCGGGAGATTTCTGGACGATGCGTCTGCGCAAGCCGATCCTACTCGCCATCTTGATTGCGTTCTTCAACCAAATGTCCGGCATCAATGCAATCTTGTACTTTGCGCCCCGCATCTTTGAACTGACCGGCCTCGCCGCGAAAGCCGCTCTATTGCAATCCATCGGGATTGGCCTCACCAATCTCGTTTTCACTTTCGTCGGCCTCTGGCTGATTGACCGTCTCGGCCGGCGCACGCTTCTCTATATTGGCTCGTTCGGCTACATCGCCTCGCTTGGCCTGGTCGCCTGGGCTTTTTTTACCAGTCATTTCTCGATCGTGCCGGTTTGCGTCTTCGCTTTTATCGCTGCCCACGCGGTCGGCCAGGGGGCGGTCATTTGGGTCTTCATTTCCGAGATATTTCCCAATCGTCATCGCGCGGAAGGTCAGACCCTCGGCAGCTTCACCCACTGGATCTTTGCCGCCGCGCTCACCACATTCTTTCCGAAAATGGTCGCCGCTTTCCCGCCCGGCTATGTCTTCTCATTTTTTGCCGGCATGATGGTGTTACAGCTGCTTTGGGTGAAGACCATGGTTCCGGAAACGAAGGGCGTGCCGCTGGAGCAGATCCAGAAACAACTGGGCATCGGATAGAAGAGTTATTGCCGGAAATCGAAAAGATTTCAGCGTTGTGGCAAAGCAGGCAGCGCCACTTTCTGCTGAACTCCTGCGCCCTCAATGATCGTGTAAATGAAATCCGCCGCGATGTTTCGCAGAACTTCCGTTTCGCCATTCGGCCAGCGAAGGCTCACTTCGCTCATCTTGTCGTTCGCGCCCAGACCAAAATGCAGACGCAAATCGTTCTGCGAAAGGTAGCTCGCGCCCCCACGCACCTCATCAATCTGCACCAGAGAACCCGCTTTCACCGTAACCCGCGCCCCGATCGCCGCCTTGTTGCTCTTGGTTCCCAGCAACTTGAACAATACCCGATGGTTCGGACTGTCGTTGCGGTTTAGAAGGAGCGAAGGCGGTTCCCCTACATTCAGCACGACCATGTCGACGTTGCCATCGTTATTGATGTCGCCAAAAGCCACGCCCCGCCTCGATTGCAGCGGCAGGTTCGCCAGAGTCGACGACACGTCCTCAAATGTTCCATCACGATGATTGCGAAACAGCATCAGCGGTTCGCGGTACTGCGTGCCTCCAGGAATGCTGTCCACCTGCGGGTAGACGTGGCCACTGGCAATGAAAATATCGAGCCAGCCGTCATTGTCCATATCGAGGAACGATATTCCCCAACTCACCAGCGGATACGTGGGCTTCACGATCTTGGCCCGCACGCTCGCGTCAGCAAAGCTGTCGCTGCCCAAATTGTGATAGAGCGTCGAACCCTGCTCCACAAAATTGCTGACCAGCATCGACAGACGCCCTTCGTGCAGATAGTCGCCCCAAGCCACGCCCATGGAACCCTGCTGCACCCCGTCGCCGCTCAGGGCGACACCGGCAAGCAAGCCAACATCTTCGAAAGTGCCATCGTGTTTGTTGTGATAGAGAAAATTCGGCCCGGCATCGTTGGCCACGTAAAGATCAGGCCATCCGTCGTTGTCATAATCTCCCCAAGTCGCGCCCAAGCCGTAATAATGATGCGGATCGTCCACTCCGGCTTTCCTGGAAACCTCCTCAAACGTGCCGTCACCCTTATTGTGAAACAGCATGTCCGATTCGCCAGGCATTCCCCACGGACCACACTGCACCATCACGGTCTTGAACCGGCAGAAGTGTGGATCGTTGCCGAACTCCGGCAACTTGTCCATGTCGACATGCACATAGCGCGAGACAAAAAGATCGACGCGTCCGTCGCGATCATAGTCGGCCCACGCGGCGCCGGTGCTGAAGCCGCCGCCCACGACACCGGCTCTTTCGGTCACGTCTTCGAACTTGCAGTTACCCAGGTTGTGGTAAAGCGCGTTTCCTCCGTACCCTGTAACGTAGATATCCTGCAGTCCGTCATTGTCGTAATCGGCGACCGCGATGCCCATCCCCCAGCCCTTGCGTGTGAGGCCCGCCGCTTTGGTGATGTCGGTAAACTTCAGGTCGGCATCCTGATGATAGAGCGTGATCATCGGATCGCCGCCCTGGCGATAGCGTTCCACGGTCGACCCGTTAACAGTGATGATGTCGAGCTTGCCATCGTTATCACAATCGATGAGGCCGACGCCACCGCTCATCGATTCGACAATATACTTCTTGTCGGGAGAAGAAATGTGCGAAACGGTGAGGCCGACCTTCTGCGCGATGTCTTCAAACTGTGGAACCCGGTCTGGCGAAATCCGGGATTGTGCGGGTGGCGGCGTGAGAGGCGCAGTTTGGGCGAGCGCGATTGCAGCCAGGAATAGACCGATGCACAGGCCAAGCCGGGTTCGCATAGGTGGGAGAGTTTTTCGATTATATCGGATTCCTATCTTCGAGCGCCGGGAGGTAGCTTCCGATAACAAGCCGTTTTTGACACCGGACCTGGCACAAGGGATTTCCAGGTCCAGATGCCCGTCAGTTCCGCTAGGCGGATGAGTTCATGGGCGCGGCAACCGTGGCCAACGAGTAATTGGGAGTGTTATTCACTTCTCAGACAAGGAGGCCGACAATCGCGCGGAATCGGCGATCCTCGGAGATCGTAACTACGACGCGAGAGCGTTGAGTCCGGTGTTTTGTTTTGCTGACCACAATCGATAGCCGCCAAGAAATGCATTCCGATTTGTGCCCAGAAGCGTTTTCGGCGGTAGCTTCTTGATTTTCTTCGCATTCCCGCCTCCGAGCACGACGTAGTCTGCGCTCAAAGCCGTCTGCAGTTCTTTTACGATGCGATCCACGTAGCGGCGCCATTTCTTTTTTCCCATGCGCTTGAGACCTCGCAGTCCAAGATAATCTTCATATGTTTTTCCCTGCTTGTAAGGGAGGTGCGCCAGTTCCATCGGTTCGACGATGCCATCCACAATCATCGCCGAACCCAGCCCCGTGCCGAGTCCAAGAAAAAGCATCCGGTCGCCTTTGTATGAGCCTAGTGCTTGCATGGCGGCATCATTGATTACCTTCACGCGACAGCCCAACCCTTTCTCATAATCAAATCCCACCCAACCTTTGCCCAGATTGTATGGTTCGTGGATGGGCTTACCGTGTACAACGGGCCCCGGATACCCGATCGCGGCAACATCATAGGACCAATCACTGGCTGCCTTCCTCACCCATTTGCACATGCGTCGAGCTGTCATCTTGCATCCCGATGCGACCTTCCGCGGAGTCTTCTGGCCGCTCGCCAGAATCTTCACATGAGTTCCGCCAACATCAACCGCAAGAACTTTATGAGCCATTCAATCCTTTCCGTCGTCCCTCTCGGTGGATAATTGTTTTGCAAGACGTCTTGCTTGGCCATCCACGAATAGACGTTGAATGGGGTACTGGCTTTTAGAACTCACGGCGTCGGATGATTCACCCGCAGCAGCATTCCGAAGACCACAGGCATCGGAAGAGAACACCCACAACGCTTGGGCCGGTCGTTCCCATCGACTTCGCCACGGCATTTCGTGCCAGGTTTTGAGCTGACGTGAACCAGCACACCGTCCGGCACGGAATGGCCAACAATATCAGAGCCACGAACTACGGCGCCGCCTCCGTGGTAGTCGACCTCACCTCCAATTCAGAGGTCCCACGGTCCGGCCCGCTCTCCGGGATCTGCGCTTCCGACACATCCATCATGGTAGCCAGCGCCCTCAGATTTGTGAGGATAGGAATGCGCTTCGCGCCCGTTGCCAGCGTGTCAAAGCGTAACGAAATCTCTGCGCCGGTTCCGTTACCCGCTGGCTTGACTGCGACCACATGACCGATAACGGTGGCGCCGGCATGAATACTGCCGCCGGCAGGCAAGGGCACGTCTTGCATCAATCGCGCACTGATCAACTGGCCTGGCTTCCTTGTCCGTTTTCAGCGAAGAATTCAACTCAACGGGCAGGACGGTGCCTCTGCAGGAATCGCATCTTGCGCAAACAAGACTGCGGACAATGCCAGCAAGCCAATCAAAGCTGCATTCGTCCTCATGGAACCCACCTACGCAGCGACCGCCCTACCGGGCCTCCCGTTGACGTTTTCCTACCTCGATCCTCCAAATGTGTATCCAATCGAGGCTCCGTAGCGGACGGCGAGACTGGAATTGAATTCCACATTGTTATGTACGAGGTAAAGCCGGACCTCGGGCCGAACAAAGATATTCTTGTAAGCGTAGATTTTTAGGCCTCCGCCGAAATCTCCCATGAAATGCGTGCTGCTCACATAATTCGAGCAATTGCCGTAGTAGTCACAGTTGTAAGCGCCTTGATAGAATCGGAGGCTTTCTGCCCCGATTCCTGCGACAACCTCCGCTCCCACGCGCTTGCTGAACATTGAGGCATAGATCCCGTTGAAGTCCCAGAAAAGCGGCCGGTACGGAACTTGGGCTTGATACAAACCCTGGCTCGTCCTCCAAAATATCTCGCCTTGGAACCCAATGTGTTTCTTGATCAGAGCGTCTCCGCCAAACCCTACATACGTTCCGCCGCTCAGGCTCTCGCCAACACCCGAGAAAGTAGTATTGTTGTTGGGCGCGGAAAGCGATCCTCCGCCAAACGAGAGGTCAACTTGTTGGGCATATACAGGCGCGACCAAAGTCAAAATCCACCACATACTCCCAACGGCTATCAGCTTTCTCACATCATCCTCCTTGAAGAGTGATTTGATTGCATGGTGTGCGACGTTACATCAAACTCGGGTGTGCGGCTCGGGATTGAACTTTCCCAAGAAATTCATGCCGGCAGAAATGCTCCCGGATCGTTAAACTGATCTCTCTGGCCCTTCGGCCAGGAGTAGAGTCGGCCCACGTCGACGAGAATCTGTCCATCGGTGGCCACCTCAACCCGGGCGCGATCCATCGGCCGCGGCGCCGGGCCTTCGAAGTTAATCCCCTCACTATCATAACCACTGCCATGACATGGGCACTTGAATTTATTCTCGGCGGGTTTCCAATCGGGTGTACAATTGTCTGGGTACGATCCACCCAGATTCTATAACGTTGCAGCCACTTCTCATCGATTCCCAAAGCGTAATCGCCCGGATACCCTATTTTGAACACGTTTGCCGGTTCAAAGAGTACGCGGGGCAGGAAGAATCGAAAGAACGCAATGAACCAGGCTGCCAGGAAAGCCATGATGCCGCTCCAAACGAACCTGCGGCGGCGCCTGTCGACTATGGTGTTCGCGGGACCGGTCGAGGCAATCCCTGCTGCCGGGGCTGCTTTCGAAGTTCCGAGAGCCGGCGTCCCCACATAGCTTGAGGGATCTCGACGCGGCGATTCCCGGTCGCCCGATGTCACCGCTGGCGACGATAAACTGCTTTCGGGGCTCTTGGACTCCGAAGTTGCTTCGCGGGACATCGAACTTCACCTCCTTTCACTAGCCAGCGCCACCCAGGCTCTATACGTAAAGGAAAAGCGCTTATCCAGCTCGTTTCCACATCTCGACAGCGGCGGAGGGGATTCGAGTCAATACGTTGTCACCCACCTCTTCCTCAATCACCTCCTGACACCGCAGGCAGAACTGCGTCCACGGTAAAGCCTCCAACCTCCGATCCTGGATGACCTCGCCGCATGTAACGCACACTCCGAACGAGCCTTCAGCGATTCGCCGAAGCGCCGCTTCGATCAGGCGTAAGATAGTTCTGCGCTGGCTACTCCGCTCAAACAGCGACTCGTTCGACAAACTGGTGACGCATCGGTCGGCACTATCTTTTGCGGAGTCAACGTCCAGCAAGCGTTTCTCGGCTTCCACTCGGCCTAGGGATTGCAAGACTTCCTCCAGCTGGAGTTCGAGTTTTCCTTTGAGTTTTTCAGTATCGCTTGGCTTCATTGTCATTTCCCTCTCTTTGTCGCTGCCGCAAGCAGCCGCCGGCGCATTTTTAGTCTTTCCTCATCTTTCGTGGTTGAACTCGCCCGGGTCGGTCTCATGTTTGTTTCGGCTCCGCGTCCAAGTCATGGAAGGCCCACTCGGGTCTTTCCGAGTGGCGGAGGTAGGAATCTAAAAATCGAAGCAGAAATGGAGTCTGACGTCCCACTCCGGCAAACAGCAGGACCGGAACCTCGGGTTTGATCCGCTTCATCTCAGCCCGTACGGAAACGCCCGCCGCGTCGGGTAAGTCGTATTCCAAGAGAACCCCTTGGATAGGTTGTGTGGTGAGCATTGAGAGCCCCTGGGTGCCAGTCGCCGCTGACACAACCTCGTAGCCGGCCGTCTCCAGCATGTACTTCAGGGCGTCCAGATACTCGATATGATTTTCAACGCACAGAACTTTAACGGCAGTCATTTTGTATTCTCCTGGCTTGCGGTCGTTGACGTACCGAGCCCTGCGTCCGACCACGAGCCAGTCTCCCGCCGCAGAACTTGAGGACAGAGAAGTTGTTGTCGCTTGCTTGCCTGACAACCGCCTAGCGTGGAACTGCACTCTCGCCTCCTCGATACTTTCCACTCTCTCGTTGCGGTCCGACATACCGCAACCGATCCTGCTCCTTTTCTGGAAGTGGTCTCCTTCGAAGCAATATCTCTCGAAGTGCCCATTCGATACGGTTCACGCTCTCTGAGATCACAGCAATGCATTGTTGATTTTGGCTGGATTCAGCCGTGAGGCAAATGGCCGCCAGAGCGTTGCGGATGTGGTGATTCATCTCGGAAATCACCTGCATTCGCAGCAGTGCAGATTCTCTCTGTTGATTCGTGGCCTGCACCAACCTCGCGGTCAGTAGAGCAACGATCACTGCTGACACTCCTTCCGCGAGCAGTCGTTCCCAGCGACGCCCAAGATCGGGGACAAGCAGGAAATGCATGAACTCCGTCACCAGAAAGGCGATGAGTCCGATTCCGAGAGAAATCAGTTTCACCCTTGGACTTGCACTCCAATTTGTAAAGCGATCGGTGCTAGCAACGGTTTGTCCTCGCACAAGACCAGTCATGTGAACCTCGGAATACGCGTGCCATCGACCGAAGACGGGGCAATGTACAATTACTTCCGCTGGTAATATTTCCCGCTGCCGCAGACGGAACATGAGCGGCTTCGAGACCTGCGAGCGCAACCTCGCGACTCTAAATGCTTAAAAGCGTGTAGTAAGCGACCAATGATCGGGGTTGAAAGGATTAGCAGGCAGGAGGTGGACGGTTATAGTGGAAGCCTTTGGTCTGTAACGTGGACAACAGTTGAGAGGATGAAGTGAAGTGTGCGGATACCGCAGCGGGTGGAAACGGCAAAAAGACCTTGACCGGAGCGCTCCACTGCAGTCCGTCGGAATCAAAATGTGGTCTATGACTATGATTCGAGACGACAGTGATCAAGGAATGATGAGCAGAGGGCGGCCTAGGAAAGTCCGGCGGGGCATTGCGGATTACCAGGAATGCGAACAGAGCCGCAAAAGCAAGCGTCGACTGAAACGAGATTGCCTCACGCCGCCTGCTCCGAGTATGCCCATTGAGTGACATGTATCCGGCTATACGATCATGGATGAGTATACTCTCGCTTTGGTTGGCTAAGTCCATTTTTTCGGAGGTACCGTAATCGCGGAGATTCCGCTCGCGTGCCCGCGCTTAACGTTAACGTTCAGGACCGAGACGTGGCGGGACATCTACTGATTCATCCGTGTGGGAACTAAAGTCACCGACGCTCCGAGAGACCCCTTCGGCCGAGGGCAATTTCATTGAAACCATGCCGACCTAACCCACATCTCTACGAAGGACGCGCCTCTGCGGTCGCTCTTATAGTCAAGGTGTCAGCATGACGCAACGCAAAAGTTTGCGATCGGCTTTTTTCTCGACCCGTTTCGTCCTTGTCATCCTTACTGTTTCTGCGTTGACCGCGAGTTTGGTCACACGTACCGTCCGCATCCAGGTATCGCAGAATCCGATCAAGGTGCAATCTAATTCGCCGCAGGCCATGCGCCAGCATCTAGATTGCGACGCCATCCCGTGGGTACCACCAATTCGGCACTTCGCGCCGCTTCTCGACTCCGCGTTCGCCCCGCGCAAAGCGCCTGCGTGGTTGCGCCTTCCGGGCCTCCTTCTCGGCGAAAGTCTCTATAATCGACCACCGCCTTCCTGCTGACCCGCCCGTTTCCATCCCAATGTGCGTTGAATAAGGGCAAGGGCGAACCGAGTCTTCGACCTATGCCTGTTGCAGAGCCGAAGAAATATTGATGGAGGTAACGATATGAAACGAGTCTTGCTGATGGTGTTTCTGATGGTCTCACTCGGCGAACTGGAACTGGAACGTTATCGCCTGTACCTGTTCTGCTCGGCAGCAGCTCTCGCAGGGTTGGTATGGAATGGGTTCGCGAATCGTCGCAAGGCTCACTGTGCGCCGAGCCCTCGAGCGTTCGAGGCAGCTAACCCGGAATGCTTGTCTACCGAGCAAGGTGGCGTTGCCTACGCGACTGGTCCACATTCTCTGGAAGACCGCCGTCACCACGAAATGGGCGCGGGAAACTGACTATCAGCGAACACTTTCAGACCACCGTGCCTCACATCTGCGCGGCCTGAGATGTGATCGAGTTGCCTGCGCTCGCCAGTACTTCGATAAGCGGCCGGGGTTTGCCTCTCGCAGAATCGTGCACTGTACTCTATGCTCCTCGATAAGCGCGACGCAACCGAGCAACGGCAGGGACGGTTACAATACTCTGTTTCGCTTTCTCTCCCGTGAAAGGACTCTCGTGACCACTTTAGAGTTCAGCCTCCTGGTATGCGGTTGTTCGCTGATCGCTGGCCTGGTGGGCGCCCTGACTGGATTGGGCGGAGGAGTTGTCCTCGTTCCATTGCTCAGCCTGCTCTTTAAGGTGGATATCCGCTATGCCATCGGTGCTTCTTTGGTGTCGGTGATTGCGACGTCCTCGGGTGCGGCGGCGGCTTATGTGAAAGAGGGCTTCTCGAACATCAGAATCGGTATGTTCCTCGAAATTGCGACCACTCTGGGCGCGCTTCTCGGCGCGAACCTTGCGGCCCGAGTATCAACCCATGCCATTGCCATTGTGTTTGGAGTCGTGCTGTTGTTTTCCGCGTATTTTTCCCGGAAACCTCGATCGCAAGCGGAACGCGGAGTTCCACCCGATCCGCTTGCTACGCGCTTGCGCTTGAACGGCAGTTTCCCCGACGTGGACGGTGTTCGAAGCTACAACGTGCAGCATGTCCCTGCAGGCTGGACTCTCATGTTCGGCGCTGGCGCTTTGTCAGGCCTTCTCGGCATCGGCTCCGGCGCGATGAAAGTTCTTGCTATGGACCAGGCGATGAAAATCCCCTTCAAAGTATCGACCACCACCAGCAATTTCATGATCGGCGTTACCGCCGCGGCCAGCGCGGGGGTGTATCTGAACCGCGGTTACATCGACCCCGGCCTTGTTATGCCAGTGATGCTGGGCGTCCTCGCCGGTTCGCTGTTGGGCGCCCGGCTCTTGATCAAAGCGCATACCAAGTGGCTGCGCCTCGGGTTTAGCCTGGTGATTGTACTTCTAGCGATTGAGATGCTCTATAACGGGCTCTCCGGGAGGATTTAAGTGCTGCCAGGGAGAAGCTGGACCGATCAAAGAATTGAAAATGTACTTGGGAACCTGCTGCGGGCCGGAGTACTTCTGTCTGCACTGGTTGTATTGCTTGGCGGTGCCATTTATCTCTTGCGCCACGGACTCTCGCCCGTTGACTTCGGCGTGTTTCGTGGCGAACCTCCGGACCTGCGAGACCTCCGCGGAATCATCCACAGCGCATTTCAACTGCGAGGCCGCGGAATTATCCAGCTGGGACTCTTGCTCTTGATCGCGACTCCTGTCGCCCGAGTCGCGTTTTCGATCTTTGGGTTTGCGAAAGAGCGCGACGGAATGTACGTGGTGTTCACCGTGATCGTGTTTTCGGTTTTGCTCTACAGCCTTTTTGGAACCGCTTAAACTCGTCGAACAACCACGGAATCAATTCCGGTCCTCAACGCTGGAAACCAGCATGAATACTGGCGAAAAGATGGTGAGCGCGGAAGGAATCGAATCCGCGCAGAAACGTAGTTTCAAGTAGATAGAGAGCACGGCTGGCCCTGAAAGTCGACCTTATTACATGGTAGGACACGCTAACGGATCACAAACGGATCGCCATCACTGGTCTGGTCCTAGCCCTCGTTGCATTCTAACCTGATCGTGAATCAGTGTGATGTAGGGTTCTTCAAGTTCGTGATCCCATTGCAGGTCGGCAAGAGAATGCGGCGACATCGGTGAGTTCGCTCCTCTACCACTCCTCGACTTGCTTGCGCATCGGCTCAAAGTTCCGCTGCATCCGATCGACGCCCACTGACACGCAGTCAATGTGGGATTTCCAGCGCAAGCAGGAAAAGTCCGATGGCAGCTCGGACGAGTTGCTATCAGGTGATCGAGACTTCCGCGATGCGACTTTTATATAATCACGCCCGTCTTCTTCTCCCGCGAGCGCGCGGAACGGAGTCAATCGGGTGGCGACCATTGAGTTGAACACCCGGTCAGGTCAATCCGGGGGAACCAAGCGTGGAACGCGCATCGAAGCGGTAACGTAGGCAACGCACATGAATTTCGCATTCAGCAAGAAAGTCGAAGACCTGCAACGCCGTTTGAGAGTCTTCATGGACGAATACATTTATCCTAACGAACAGCGCTTCCAGAATGAGATTGAGCGCAACCGGTGGTCGCCGACGACGGTGATGGAAGAGCTTAAGCCAAAAGCTCTGGCGGCGGGTCTCTGGAACCTGTTCCTGCCCGATGACCAGCACGGCGCCGGGCTGACCAACCTCGAATACGCGCCCTTATGCGAGATCATGGGCCGAAGCATGATGGCTCCAGAGGTATTCAACTGCTCAGCGCCCGACACTGGAAACATGGAGGTGCTCGCGCGTTATGGAACTCCGGAGCAGAAGGAGCGTTGGTTGAAGCCGCTGCTCGCCGGAGAAATCCGCTCGTGCTTTGCTATGACCGAACCTGCGGTAGCTTCATCGGACGCGACCAACATTGAGGCAAGCATCGTTCGGGACCGCGACGAGTATGTCCTGAACGGCCGTAAGTGGTGGGCTTCGGGAGCAGGCGATCCGCGCTGCAAGGTCGCGATCTTCATGGGCAGAACGGATCCTTCGGCCCAGCGTTATCAACAGCAGTCGATGGTCTTGGTGCCGTTGTCGGCCCCGGGAGTGAAGATTGAACGGCTGCTGACGGTGTTTGGGTACGATCATGCGCCCCACGGCCATGGCGAAGTCGTCTTTAAGAATGTCCGCGTGCCGGTCTCGAATATGCTGCTAGGTGAAGGCCGGGGTTTTGAAATCGCGCAGGGACGGCTGGGACCTGGTCGCATTCATCACTGCATGCGGTGTATCGGGGTGGCCGAGCGCGCGCTCGAAATCATGTGCGAACGTGTGCAATCACGCGTGGCTTTCGGCAAACCGCTGGCCGAACAGGGAATCCTGCGCGCCCGCATTGCTACCTCGCGTATGGAAATCGAGCAGGCTCGACTTTTGACTTTGAAGGCTGCATACATGATGGACACGGCCGGCAACAAAGCAGCGCGGGCCGAGATCGCCATGATCAAAGTTGTTGCGCCCAATGTGGCATTACGAGTGCTGGACAGGAGTATTCAAGCGCACGGGGGCGCCGGTGTTTCACAAGATACTTTTCTCGCCAGCGCGTGGGCCAACGTTCGCACACTGCGACTGGCCGACGGCCCGGATGAAGTGCACACGGAAGCGGTTGCCAAGCTGGAACTGGGAAAGCGGAGCCAGCCGCAGGCGCAATTTCCACCACACTGATCCGCCTGGCCTCAAGGAGAATTCCATGCCGCGACTGGTCGTGGAAAGCCCGCATTCCCTGAGACGCTTCGTGGGCCGCGAAATCGCAACAACGGAATGGTTCTCGGTCACTCAGGACCGAATTCAGCAGTTTGCCGAAACAACAGAAGACCGGCAGTGGATTCACATTGATCCCGAACGGGCACAGCGGGATTCAAATTACGGCACTAC
The DNA here is from genome assembly GCA_963707205.1 of uncultured Acidobacteriaceae bacterium. Lineage (GTDB taxonomy): Bacteria > Acidobacteriota > Terriglobia > Terriglobales > Acidobacteriaceae > Sulfotelmatobacter. The sequence continues at coordinate 24,798 of CAVPQE010000016.1, read as the reverse complement.
GATTGCACACGGTTTCTTGACGCTTTCTCTGTTAAGTCACTTTCTGCAGCAAGCGATTCAGATCGGGAGTGGTGTGAGGATGAGCGTCAACTACGGCCTGAATCGGGTCCGCTTTCCGTCTCCGGTTCCCGCAGGCTCCAGGATTCGAGCCCGTTTCACGCTACAGACGCTCAAGGACATTGCCGACGCTGTCGAAGCCACGTTTTCGGTAGTCATCGAGGTTGAGAATTCAGATAAGCCTTGCTGCGTGGCGGAGTGGGTAATCCGCTATTACTCTTAGTCGGGTGGCCCTGGCGAATTCCGATCCATACTTCGGTCAAAGTGAACTGTTCTCGGCCGACCGCAAGGCCGCACGCAAGACGATCTTGATTACTTCCGGCATAGAAGCAAAGCGGGTGTCTTTGGTCAGGCCCTGATGATAGCGGTAGTAAATCTGCTGGATGATGACCGCCACCTTGAAGAGAGCGAGAACGCGGTAGAAAACCATGTTGCTGACGTCACGTCCGGTGGTCTGAGCGTAGCGGCCGACAAGTTCCGCCCGCGTCAGAGTGCCAGGCAACGTTGTAGGTCCCCAGCGAATATGTTGCAGTTCTCCGGGATCTTGCGGGTCGACCCAGTACGCCAAGGCCGTGCCGAGGTCGGTGAGTGGATCACCAATGGTGCACATCTCCCAATCGAGCACGCCGACAATCGTGGTGATATCGATTGGATCAAGCACGATATTGTCGTACTTGTAGTCATTGTGAATCAACGAGTGGGAAGTTTCGCGCGGTCTGCATTCATTCAGCCAGACAGAAATCTTCTCCACTTCTGGTAGATTGTGGGTCTGCGAACCGTAGTAGCGCTGAATCCAGCCCCCGACTTGACGATCCAGGTAGCCTTGTGGCTTCCCTAGATCTGCCAGACCGATAGTGGTGTAATCCAGGCCATGGAGTCGGGCAAGATTGTCGACAAACGCTTCGCTCAACTGGCAGGCCGTCTCAGCGTTAGTTACCAGTCCTGCAGGAGGATCCCTGCGCAAGATGATTCCTTGCATTCGTTCCATCAGGTAGAAGGGAGAACCGAGCACTGACGTGTCTTCACAGTAAAGAAACGCCTTCGGAGCTTGCGGGTAGGTGAAGTGCAGCTTCGACAGCACGCGGTACTCTCGACTCATATCATGCGCGGTTTTGACCTTACTGCCGAACGGAGGGCGGCGCAGCACTATCTGGCGGTCTCCCAGACACACCAGATAAGTCAAATTGGAATGGCCGCTGGGAAATTGTGCGACGCTGAGAGTGCCAGTTGCTTCTGGAAAATGGCCACGCAAGAACAGTTCGAGCCGGGACAGGTCGAGTTCTTCACCGGCTCGTACGGAAGTTGGATGGTCTCGAAGGTCGGCCATGTCAGACTCGCAAAGCTCCCAGGACTGCGCCTCATTTCCGTGTGCGCTCGACTGCTATCTATAAGTCAACAACGAGGCGTCCTCCAGATGCGGAAAGGCATTAAACGTACTAAGAGTAAAGCGATCTTTGGAGAACAGGAACTCGCTGTAAGAACAGTTCCGCACCGTCCAAGTTGCCCGAAGCGTGTCTTGCGACGAGAGGTGGAAAGCACGCCGCATGGCTACCCCGATCAGTCCCGCCGAACAGAAAACTGCTACTTGCTGGCCACGACCGTTCGCAGAGATACACTGCGATAAACCGCGGTCGCCACGGGCACAGAATTCCGGCCACGACTCCACCGCCGGTAACACGACCTCTCCGTCGACCCACCTGGTAATCAGCATCTCGAACATCTTTTCGAAATTCACCAATCGTTGATCTGAACTGCTCGAGTTCTGAAATGCTCGGTGCAGTTCGCGAAGCTCGCTGTTGGTTTCCAGCAGCCGGGGTAGACCATGCTCCAGCACCGCGCCGCCCTGGTATTCGTCGAACTCCTGGATCACCACCGGTTCAGGGAAGCGAAGGCCAGCATCGCCATAAGCGTCGGCCACGATCCTCGCCGTATCCCTTTGCCGGACACGTGGCCCCGTGCAGACCCGGCCAAACACCATCTTCCGTCGCACCCAGTACTGCCCCAATCGGCGAGCCTGCTCTTCCCCGACCGCGGAAAGCTTGTCGTAATTGTGATCGTGCAATGACGCTTGTGCATGCCGAATCAGAAGAAGGCGACCCATGCGTCACCGAACGGTTTCTTGATATGTGTAGATGGCACTCATTTTTACGCGGCGGTCAGATCCTGGTTCTGGTGGAATTCGGCGAAGGTCTTGCCCTCTTGCGCTAGTCGCTTCAGCAGAGGAGCAGGTTCCCAGAGTTCGCCATGCTGTCGGTGGAATTCCGAAATGCGGTCGCGGACTCTGTCCAGGCCCACAGTGTCGGCATACCACATCGGTCCTCCGCGATAGGCCGGAAATCCGTATCCATTTAGATAAATGATGTCGATGTCGACGGCACGCAGGGCGATGCCCTCCTCGAGGATGCGTGCGCCCTCATTCACCAGAGCCAGGATGCAGCGGTCGACAATCTCTTCGGCCGAGATCTTGCGCTGCGGCATGCTGGCTTCGGCAGCCCACTTGCGCAGCAAGTCCGCGACTTCGGGATCGGGAATCGCGCGACGGTTCTCGTCGTACTTGTACCAGCCGGCGCCGGTCTTCTGACCATAGCGTCCCATTTCGCAGAGACGGTCTTCGGCAAATGGCTGCCGGGTTCCTGCCTTTTCCAGATGCCGAAATTCTTTGCGGATACGCCACCCTACGTCCAAGCCGGCGAGATCACCTGTAGCCAGCGGACCCATCGCCATACCGAAGTCATAAAGCGCCTGATCCACCGCTTCAATGCTTGCGCCTTCTTCGACCAGAAACTGCGCCTCGCGGCGATAGGGGCCGAACATGCGGTTCCCCACAAACCCGCGACAGTTGCCCACCAGAACGCCGACTTTGCCGAGCTTCTTCGACAATTGCCTGCAGGTTGCGATGACCTCTTTACTGCTGGCCTTGCCGCGCACAATTTCGAGCAGGCGCATCACGTTCGCCGGGCTGAAGAAATGTGTACCGATCACGGCTTCGGGCCGCGCTGTGGCTGAGGCGATTTCGTCGATACTCAGGGTTGACGTATTACTCGCCAGGATCGCGCCCGCTCGACACACGCGATCCAATTCGCTAAAGACTTCTTTTTTAAGCTGCATCCCCTCGAACACGGCCTCGACCACCATGTCCACGCTACAGAAATCGTCGTAGCTGAGCACCGGCTTAATTAGTTGCAGCCGCTCGGCCACAAATTGTTGCGCGAAGCGGCCGCGTTTGACTGAACTCGAGTAGTTCTTCCGAATAACCTCCATCCCACGATCCAGCGCTGGCTGGTCGGCGTCCTTGAGCAAGACGCGGATGCCGGCGTTGGCGAACACCATGGCGATCCCGCCGCCCATCGTTCCGGCCCCGACAACCGCTACGGAATTCACTGGGATGATGGGAGTTTCTTTCGGGACGTCGGGGATCTTGGCCACTTCGCGCTCGCCAAAGAAAACGTGAATGAGCGCTTTGGACTGGTCCGAGAAGAGACAGTCGTTGAACAGTTTTTTTTCGACCTCACAACCTTCATCGAAGGGCAGCCGTGTGGCAGCTTCCACCGCGTCAATGGCGGCTAGTGGGGCGATCATGCCGCGCTGCCTCTGGCGCGCCAGCTCACGTGCGGCGGCGAAGATGGGCGCATTCTGTTCCGGAGTGCCGATCTTCTGGTTGCGCTCGCGCGTCTTAGGCGCTGGCTTTACCAGAACCGTGCGCGCGAAAGCGATGCCACCGGCCAGCAGATCGCCTTCGATCAGCTGATCGAGGATGCCGAGGTCCAACGCTTCCCGTGCAGGAACTGGATTGCCCTGGGCGCACATTTCGACAGCCTTGGCCACGCCCGCCAACCGAGGCAACCGTTGCGTCCCGCCCGCGCCCGGAATGATGCCAAGCTTCACTTCGGGCTGGCCGACCTGTGCACCCGGAGCCCCGACTCGATAGTGGCCAGCCATGGCCAGCTCCAAGCCTCCGCCGAAGGCCATACCGTGAATGGCCATTATCACCGGCTTGGGACAATCCTCGATCTCGCGTAGCAGAGGAAGGAGTCCGGCTCCGCGAGCCGTCTTGCCCGACGTTATCTTGCCGAACTCCTTGATGTCCGCTCCGGCGACGAACGTGCGCCCAGCACCGATGAGTACCGCGGCTTTGACACTGGCGTCTTGGGTGACTTCCTTGATCGATTGGGAAATGCCTTCGGAAACGGCAGGGCCGAGGGCATTCACCGGGGGATTGTTAATGGTGATGATCGCGACGTCTTTATCTTTCGCGAGCTGAACTAGGTCGCTCATGGCAGGGACACTCTGGTTTGAAGTATGCAGTTCAATAACTGGCCACGGATGAACCCGGGCATTCCATTCAAAGGCTCACTTGGGTGGTGCAAATTCGGGCGAAACATTATTTTGCGCAGGCCAGTATTTCTTGCGCAGATTTTTCTTCAGGATTTTTCCTGTTGCGGTCTTAGGCAGAGCCTCCACGAACTCGACGGAACGTGGGCACTTGAAATGGGCCAGACGAGAGCGGCAGAACTCGATCAACTCCGATTCGCTAAGTTCGCATCCGGGCTTCACGAGCACCAATCCTTTGGGAACCTCGCCCCATTTTTTATCCGGAACAGGGATGACGGCAGCCTCATAGACGTTGGGATGTGCCGCGAGAACTTTTTCCACCTCCAGCGAGGAAATGTTTTCGCCCCCACTGACGATGATGTCTTTCCGGCGATCAACAATAAGGATGTAACCGTCCTCGTTGATGGTAGCCATGTCTCCGGAGTGAAACCATCCTCCGCGCAGGGCTTCCGCGCTGGCCTCGGGTTGTTGCCAATAGCCCGCCATGACACCATCGCTGCGAGCGATGATCTCGCCCATGGTTTTGCCATCGCGCGGTACATCCTTGCCTTCGAAATCCACGACACGAAGCTCGACTCCGGGGATGGCAAATCCAGTCATGGCCTGCGCCACAAAACGCTGATCCCCCTCCGGTTGCAATCCTGGTTTGAGCTGGGAAGTGGACAATACTGGCGCGGTCTCTGTCAGGCCATAGCCGGAGAAGCAGGTACAGCCGAGTTTTTCTTCGACCTCGCGCACCAGCGTTGGAGAGGACGCGGCACCGCCAATGGAAATCCATTCCAGGCTGCTCAGGTCGTACTTTGGCCGGTCGGGACAGTTGACCAAAGCAAGGGCCATGATGGGCACAAGGCTCAGGGAGCGCACTCTCTCCCGCTCGATCAGGCGGAAGACCTCGGTGGGGACGAAGCGCGAAATCATGACGTGACGGGCGCCCGCAAAGCTAACGGAATGGGCTGCCCCCCAACCATTGGCGTGAAATAACGGAATGGTATGCAACTCTACGCTGTCGGCGTTCGTGTTAAACCGGAGAGACACAGACAAGGCATGAAGATAAATATTCCGGTGAGTCAGCATCACTCCTTTGGGATTGGCGCTGGTGCCGCTGGTGTAGAAGAGTTCGGCAAGAGAGTCTTCGTCGCATTCCATGACGTCGGAGCGGTGGGGTGTGGCACTCGCCAAGCTATCTTCGTAATTCTTTGTCGACAGCCAGCGCGCCTCGGGCTGGGCATCGAGCAAGAAAAAAGTCTGGATGTTGGGGACGTTGTCGCGAAAAGAATTGACGACTTCCAGGAACTCTTTCTGCAGGAAAAGTACTTTCGCGCCGGAGTCGTTCAGAATGTAGGCTAATTCCAGCGGTGCGAGCCGGAAATTCAGGGGAAGCAACACCGCGCCGGCCTCTAAAACACCGTAATAGGCTTCCAGAAGTCGATGGCAGTTGAGGCTGAGAAACGCCACCCGGTCGCCAGGTCGCACTCCCGCTTCCCGTAGAACTCCAGCCAGACGGCTGGCCCGTTCCGCAAATTGCGCGTAAGTGAACCGCTGATCTGCACAGACGATCGCCGTCTTGCGAGGGAACTGTTGCTCCGCGTAACGCAAAAAGCGAATGGGGGTAAGAGGAATATTCATGATTAGCAGAGAGCTACCAGGCGGTCTGACCTCCATCCACTACCAAAACGTGACCGGTGATGTAATCGGAAGCATCAGAAGCGAGAAAGACAGCGGCTCCCTTAAGGTCATGTTCATTGCCAAACCGGCGCAAAGGAATCTGGGAAAGGAAAAATTCACGGTTGTGCTCCAGCACCTTGTTCGACATGTGGGTGGGAAACCAGCCGGGAGCAATCGCATTCACCTGGATATTGTGCATCGCCCATTTGCACGCCAGATCTTTGGTGAAGCTGATCACTCCGCCTTTGCTGGCATGATAGCCAATGGCTGGGAGTGCGGGTGGAGCACCACCCAATCCAGCCACCGAGGCTATATTGATGATCTTTCCGCGACCTTGCTTGATCATGACCTTTCCCACGGCTTGTGCGCATAGAAAGGTCCCGGTAAGGTTCGTCTCGATTACTTTATTCCAATCTTCCAGGCGCATCTCTTCCACGGGGGCGCCCCAGGAAATTCCCGCATTGTTCACCAGAACATCGATCCGCCCGAATTGTGAAAGGGTGGCATCCACAACCCCCTGAATGTCGGCCGGGTCCTTGACGTCACAGCCTAGAGCGAGGGTTCTTACGCCCAGTTGCTGCAAGTCTTCCGCAGCTTGCTGGCAGCGCTCTTTCTTGCGGGCGCAGAGCACCAGGTTGGCGCCCATTTCCGCCAGCCCTTCTGCGATTTGACGTCCCAACCCGATGGAGCCTCCGGTGACGATGGCGACGCGGCCAGTGAGATTGAAAAGCTCCTTTACGTTCCTGGATGTGTTCTGCGTGGTGTCGGCGACCTCCTTCAACATGAAGCTTTCTCCTGTTTGCTTAAGTTCTGAGACAAAGAATCGCCGTGAGGTTGTGCCTTGCCCCGTTCTCGATCCTTATCGGCCGTCATCCTTGCGCTCTGAGCCACCAGAAAATCCAAAATCGCGCGATGGGCAATTTCTGGCTGATCCGTGAGGAAGAGATAGCTGGCGCGCGGAATCATCACGAGCTTCGCACCGGGGATTCGCTCTGCAATCAAGTTGGCGTTCCCCGGCGGCACCAACCGGTCGGACTCGCCGTGGATCACCAGCGTGGGGGCGACGATCTGGCCGAGGCGGCTGTATGCCTCCCAGGCGAGGATTCCCTGCAACTGCGCGGCGTATCCTTCCGGGCTCGGAAACCAAGGCCTGCGAATCGCCAGGTCTTCGTCAATCCATTCCCGTGCAGTCCCCCGATCGTAGATAAACGGCACAGCGGCTTCCGCAGCCTGCTCCGGGCTCATCTTGTCGCGCCTCATCAGCATCTGAATCGCTTCCGGTTCGGCGCGCACCGCCGTGGGCCCGCCCGCCGCGGTGCAGCCTAGAATCAGGGAACGCACTCGCGCCGGATACTGCAGCGCGAGCTCCTGCGCAATCATGCCACCCATAGAGACGCCGAAGACATGCACACTTTCGATGCCGGCGGCATCCAGCACCGCAGCGGCATCGGAGGCCATCAGCGCGATGGGATATGGTCCCGGGGGAACATCACTACGCCCGATGCCACGGTTGTCGAGAGCCACCGTCCGGTACCGCGACGACAAAGTGGGCCGCGTCCGGTACCACATTTGGGATGGGTAAGCCAGTCCCATGATGAGCAAAACCGGCTCACCCTGACCTTGTTCGTCCCAATAAATCTTGGCTCCCTGATTCTCCACGAACGCCATTGCGTGCTCCCGATCAAAACGACAAGCGCACTCCGAGTTGGATCTGGCGTTTTGGCAATGCGGAAGTGAACGCCAGCGGTGTGCTGGGCGTAGCCGTCCCGCCACCCGCAAGGGCAGTGCCCGGCCGAATCCCATGCACGTTGAACGTCGTGAACCCCGGAGTAAGGCCGAAAAGCGGGCTTACCTCATTGTTCACGCTCGCAAAATTTGTTCGGTTCGCGAGGTTAAATCCTTCGGCCGTAAACTGCAAACTAGCCTTCTCGCGAAAGTTGTGCCGCCAGCCCAAACGCATGTCGAAATCGACATAGTTGGGACCGAGACCGGTGTCGCGCGGGGCTCCGATAGGGCGTTCGTTGGTGGTGTGGTTGTCGCCGTTTACCTCGCCTCCCGCCAGCAAGTTGAAAGGATGCCCGCTGTGGTACGAGAAAATTGGAGATAGCTCAAAACCCGAAAGGGCGCTCTGTTTCCACGGGCTGTCGAACACTCCCGCGATCACTACTTTGTGCCGCTCATCAAACTCGGAAAGACTGCGGTCCAGATTGAGGTCGGTCGGATCCTGTGGTCCGTAGTCCGTGTTGTAATCGGTGGATGTGTCGAAGCCTTTACTGAACGTGTAGTTCCCGAAGACCGAGAAGTGATTGCTGAAGCGTTTCGTAATTTCTACGATACCAGCTTCGTAGACCGCGTATGACTCGGAGCTGTATTGATTATTCTGCACAATCAGTGGATTCACGAAGCATTGGGTAGTGTCGCAGGGCAGTCCCTCAACGCCCCCCAGCGGGTCGGCTCCAGCAGCCGTAGTATTCCAGTTGCGATACGAAACCTGTTGGCCATTGGCCAGGGTTACCGTGGTGAACGGAGCCGGCAGCAGATTGGTGTCGATTGCGATCGGAAGGTGCTGGGTGTGCGAATAGATGCCGCTGAGAGAAATCGACAGACCTGGTACGAACTCACGTTCAATTGCGAACGATGCCTGCTGCGCGATGGGTGGCCGATAGCCGGGCTGGTTCACGAAAAGTACCTGCAACGGAGAAAGGGGCCCACTATTCGTGACGTCGACCCCTAAGGGAGCCACGGCAAGCGGCGTGATGCAGGCCTTATTCCCTGCCGCCGGTGTGGTGCAACCGATCAGGTTGCCAGGCGCCCCATTGGCAAAGAGTGTCTGGAAAATAGTCGCCGCCCCCTGTATGCCTAAGGCCGGAACCCCACCGATCGGATCTGCATAAATAGAAATCTCCCGGTTGCAAGGGCTGGCGCCAGTACCGGGGATTATCGGTGTCCCGAACTGTGAGACCCCGCAGATGGCGGTGACGTTTGCGGCCTGGTTACCTGGGCCACTGTTCCCAACGGCAGAATTGTTGGCATTCCGCACGCCCAGGCTGTAGTCGACGTCGGGAATCTGGACGTCCACCGGTCCGTAAAAGATTCCGTATCCACCCCGAATCACGGTCTTGTGATTCTTGAACGGATCCCAGGCGAAGGAAACTCTGGGGCCAAAATCCTTGCTATACGTGGTCAACGGGGCGAATTGCGAGTCCAAGTCATAGCGTAGTCCGTAGTTCAGGGTCAAGCTTGGGATTACTTTCCAGGAGTCTTGCGCGTAAAACGACGTGAGCGGTCGAGTGTAATACGGGTACGTCGGGTCTCCGAAACCCTGCTGGTAAACCTGGGGCAGCCCCAGACGTTGCCGATTGAAGCGGATTGATGGTGGTGCTGGCAAGCTGTGGACTCACCAGAGATCCGGGCAGCGATCCGAACACAAAACGACCGGGCATGAAGGTATGTGACTCCGTGTGATTGCCGCGGAGCAACTCGTAGGCGCCGAACTTTAGAGTGTGATTGCCATGGATCGTGGTGAGATTGTCAGCGAATTCGTAACGCCGCAATATCGTAAGGTTGGGCAGGAAAATGTTCGATCCAATATTGTTGATAAAACTGGGAATCTGCAGTCCCACTTGTGCCGGCACGTTGGGGATCACGTTGAAGCTATAGTAGTCCCACTGCACCCGGGCCTCGTTCTGCGTGTTCGAACTGATCTGGCGGTACCAGGTAGCTTGCAGATTATTGTCATAGCTGTGGATCGAACTTCCCGCCGAGAAAGCGGTCAGGGAATTTACGTCCGGCGATTCCTCCAAATCGTGCCCATACCGGTAGGTCAGAGAAAGCTCGTTGTTCACATTAAAGTGATGATCCAATCGGCCCGACGCTTGGTATTCGCGGGTGTCGTAAGGAAACAAACCACCCTCAGTTTCAAACTGGTTTAGCAGGAAGCCATTGAGCGCGGCCTGAGTGGGCGTCACAAATGGGTTCGGACCGGGATTTGGATTCAGCGTCAGAATGCTCTGAAGAGCAAAGGCACAAATACTCGGCGGCAGGATTACCGGGGGGGCACCGGGGGGCGTTAAGCAAGTCACGGCCGGCGCAGTTGAAGTCGCCAGCCCAGCAAGAATGGCATCCTGAGGGGTCGTCGGACGAAAAATATTGGTGTCCGTCAGCAGGGGAACCGCGTTCTGCGCATTCTGTCGCAAGCCTTCGAAAGCCGCAAATAGAAATGTCTTATCTTTCTTAATCGGAAAACCCACCGTTCCGCCGTATTGCTGACGACTCAAACTATCCTTAACCGGAGAGCCCAGAGAGTCAGGACTGGCCGGATTGAAGGTTTGGCCCGGCTGCAAAGCCTGCGTGAACGAAAACGGATTTTGCGCGTCCATCACATCGTTGCGAAAAAAACCATAGAGGCTGCCATGCAAATTGTTGGTGCCTGACTTGGTCACAATGTTGATCGAAGCGCCTGTGGCTGACCCCAGGTCGGCGGCGTAGTTACTGCGATTGATCTGGAACTCCTGCACCGCGTCCTGGCTTACCGTAAGACGCTGGCCACCGCTATCGCCTGAGGTCTCACCCCCGTCCACCGTGATGCTGTTTCCTCTGCCATTGCTACCGTAGAACGACAGCCCGCTTTGCGGTGTCTGCTTGACTCTGAAATCCTGGTCCCCGGCCAGCCTAGTGGCATCCGAGACACCCGGCGCGAGCAGTGTGAACGTGAGGTAATCGCGCCGGTCGATGGGCAGGTCCGCTATGTACCGTTGAGTGATTCTGTCCGCTTGGCTCCCCCGTTCAGTTTCCACCACGGGAGGCTGGTCCGTTACCTCGATAACCGTCGCGACCTGCGACGGTTTCAGCTTGAAGTCAGAGATGACTGTCTGCCCTACGGCCACAGTGACGCTTCTACGGATCTCCGTCGCAAAACCTCGCAACTCCGCACTGACGTCATAAGTTGCGGGTGGCAGCCCTGTTGCTCGGAACTGACCTATGCTATTGGTCTCCGCTGCGCGCTTCAGGCCGGTCTGGGAATCGACCACATTGATAGTTGTCTTCGGCAAAACCGCACCGGAAGCGTCCGTTACTGTTCCAGTGATCGCTCCCGACGTGCCGACACCCTGCGCATGAGCCATAAGGGCTGCGAACAGGAAGCACACAAGACCGCATGCCAGTGACTTCATAGGATTCTCCTTACTGGATACGTACGATATCGCCGAAGTGATTCCGAATAAGCCCCTCTGCCGGTCAGTTCCTCGGGCACTCCGGGTGCCCTGACGCGACCTCGGATCGCAGCCGAATAATTGAGGCCTATCTCTCTGCGGCAAGGAGCCATTTGAAAAGCCGACGAACTCTAGCCCCAGATTGTGAGAGTGAGTATCACATAATAGTTACTAACGTCAAGATGGAAAGTCAGCCGCCGGAAACACCTAACGCAACGCGGGATCAGGCGGCACGGCTGGTTCGCCCGCAGAGAGCCTGCATAGTCCCCTCCAGGCTTCGAGCTGGCACCCTCAGTTGGGAGCGAGAACAAGGCGGGCGGAAACCTGCCCGCGGCGGAGTTGATCCAATGCCTCGTTCGCGTCGGCAAGCGGGCGAACTGCTACGTGGCAACGCACTTTGCGGGCGGCAGCCATTGTCAGTACCTCCCGCAAATCCTGTCGGGTTCCTACGGTGGAAGCCTGGATGCGGATTTCTCCGGCGGCCATCAAGATGGGGGGGAAACATATCGGATCAGCCGGCAGGCCCACAACCACGAGAGTACCCGTGGGCCTCAGGCAATAGAACGCCGTGTCATAGGATGCTCGCGCTGCCGATGTCACCAGCGCCACGTGAACCCCGCCTCGATCGCGCAGTTCCTTGATCACATTGGTGGTGGCGGCATTGATAGCGGCAGATGCACCTAAAGATCTTGCAAGTTCCAGCTTTTCTTCAGAGATGTCGATGGCCACGACCTCCGCTCCCAGCGCCTGCCCAAACTGCACACCGAGATGCCCGAGGCCGCCGATACCGAAGATCGCGAGCCGCTGCCCGGGTAGAATGTTGGCGCGTTTGAGTGCACGGTAGACGGTAACGCCTGCGCAGAAAAGGGGAGCAGCTTCGACGAAAGAAAGGGTGTCGGGAATCCTGAGCACGTGGCTAGCTGGCGCTTTCACGAATTCGGCATAGCCGCCATCGACGGTGACACCCGTGATCTTTTGCCGCCGGCAGAGGTTTTCATTTCCTTCGAGGCAGAACTCGCATTCGCCGCAGGTCCAATGAATCCAAGGTACTCCGACCCGATCGCCGATTTGCACATCCTGTACCGCCGCGCCCGTTTCGACCACGACCCCGGCGATCTCGTGGCCGGGGATGAATGGTGTCTTAACGATTTTCGCGAATTGCGACCAGTCTCCATCGACGACGTGCACATCGGAATGGCAAACACCGCAGGCTTCAATCCGTATCAGGACTTCACCGGCTCCGGGCCGTGGCTGGGCCATATCTTCTATCGCGAGCGGCTTCTTGAATTCGCGCAGGACGGCAGCCTTCATGCATTTCGCCTCACGTTTCAGGGGAAGGACAACAGCGGGCGCGGTTCCGAAATGTCAGGGCTGAGCGCCGCGCAAGAAAAACGCCACCGCACTATCGACGCGTTCCCCCAGCTTATGGGGTCCGGTGAGATCCACCGCCCATTGTCGAACCACGGTCTGATAGAGTCCCTCCATGAATTCGGAGAGATGAAGAACCGGGAAGCCTCGCGTGATCTCACCGCGTCGCTGGCCCTGGGCGAGAATCTCCCGCAGTAAGCCAACCGCGACCCCCTCGGGCCCGCGCATCTCCGGAGAGCGTACCGGATCCATCGCGCCTGAAAGAACCACGGCCTCCCAGAGTCGACGATCGGCTTCCACCTCCCGCGCCATGGCACGATATAGGCGGCGCAAGCGCGCCGCCGTGTCCGCTTCACTGGAGAGTTCCGATTTGAGATGTTCGACTATGCAGGCGAAGCCGCGCTTGCCGACGTCTCGCAGAACTGCGTCTTTACTAGGAAAATACCGAAAGAAGGTTGGTTGGCTGATCTCTAGAATTTTGACAATATCATCAATGCGGGTGTTCTCGTACCCATGTTTGCGGAACAGTCTAAGAGCGGTCTCGATAATCTGCTCGCGCAGCCGCGCCTTCTTGCGTTCACGCAGGCCAAGCGGTTGTTGGAGTGGGGATGTCTTCTTTCGTCTCCTCAAACTCCGTCGAGTGTGCGCGTTTCGCCGCGATCTGGCGGCATCAGCAGGGGCCGTCATTTATATCTCCTTATAACATCGGGTGACGCTGGATTGCGCACAGCTGCAGTCACTCTAACATCAGGCTAGGGATCGTCACAAACTGAACCAAACCCGCTTGAGGTCTGCCATTTCCCGGTCAATGGACTTGACGTTATCTACTAACAGATGATATAGACTAACACAATTTGCAGAGACGGCAGGTGGGCATGTTTCGGCGAGTGCAGAGTGTAGTCATCCAAAATCGCACCGGAACTTCCTGCACGCAGAACCGGGTGAACCGTTTCCGGGGTGAACGATGACAACATCGGCAGCAGTTTCTCCCAAGATAAGCGGCGGTGCGTTTCTTATCGAAGAGTTCTCGCCCGACGAGGTTTTCACCGCAGAGGATCTAAGCGAAGAACACCTTGCTATTGCCCGGACCGTCGATGAATTCTGGGCGAACGACGTCGAGCCCCATCTCGAGGCCATCCGCCAGCAAAAGCCCGGCATTGCGCTCAATGTGTTGCGCAAGTCGGCCGACCTAGGACTCACCGCAGTGGCCATTCCTGAAAGATTCGGCGGAATGGAAATGGATCTCGCCTCAGTCATGATCGTGGGTGAACACCTGGGACGAGATGCTTCCTACGGGTCCTGGCATTCAGCGCACACCGGCATCGGCACCCTGCCAATCCTCTTCTTTGGAACCGAAGAGCAAAAACAGAAGTATTTGCCCAGGCTGGCGAAGGCCGAGATCCTGGCCGCCTATGCTTTGACCGAGCCGTTGGCAGGTTCGGATGCGCTTGCCATACGTACCCGGGCTGATTTAAGTCCGGACGGCAAGTTCTATGTCCTGAACGGACAGAAGATGTGGATCACCAATGGAGGTGCGGCGGATCTCTTTACCGTATTCGCGAAGGTGGGAGAACTCTTCACAGCATTCCTGGTGGAGCGTAATTTTCCCGGTGTAAGCAGTGGCGCGGAAGAGCACAAGATGGGTATGAAAGGAAGCTCGACCACAGCCGTGTATTTCGACAATGTTCAGGTGCCGGTCGAAAACGTGCTGGGTGAAATTGGCCGCGGACACATCATCGCCTTCAACATCCTGAACCTGGGGCGGCTGAAGCTTGGCCCGGGCGCACTCGGTGCCGCTAAAAATGTACTGGCTGTCAGCCTGAAATACGCCAAAGAGCGCAAGGCATTCGGTTCCGCGATCGCGGAATTCGGCGCCATCCAGCACAAGCTGGCGGAGATGGCCATTCGCATTTATGTCGTCGAATCGATGGTATGGCGCGTGGTGGGACTAATCGAAAGTCAGCTAAAAGCGGCGCCACAGGACAAATCCGATGCCGCACGAACGGAACTCAAAGCGGTTGAGGAGTACGCCGCGGAATGCTCGATTATTAAAGTCTATGCCTCTGAAATGCTGGACTACGTAGTGGATGAAGGAGTGCAGATCCACGGTGGCTATGGCTACCATCAGGACTATCTGGTCGAACGGGCCTATCGCGATTCCCGCGTCAATCGTCTCTTTGAGGGCACCAACGAGATCAACCGCTTGCTCATACCGGGGATGCTGCTGAAACGTGCCGCCCTGGGACAACTAGCCCTGCTCCCGGCTGTTCAGGCGGTCGTGAGCGGGAGATCCACGAAGACCCCTGGTTCCGTGGACAGTGATGAAGAGATGCGGCTGGCGCACAATGCGAAGCAAATTGCACTGCTAGCAATAGGGATTGCAAACCAAAAATACGGGACGGAGCTGCAAAAGCAGCAAGAGACCCTGATGAGCATTTCGGACATCATCATGGAAGTCCTGGCGATGGAATCGACGTTGCTCCGGAGTCGAAAATCCGCGGCTTCTGGACGGGACAAGAATGCCGCTGATATGTGCGCCGTTTTCTTGCATGAAGCGATGGATCGAGTTGAGATCTCCTGCCGGAATGTTTTCGGTGCCTGCCTCGACGGCGATGCTTTGCGGCGGAACATGTCAGCTTTGCGTAGCTTCTCCAATTACGATCCAGTAGATGCGATTGCGCGGCGGAGGAATATTGCGAGCCACCTGCTTGCCAATGAGCGCTATGTCTGCGATTGAGTCTAGCAATCAGATGGGCTGCAGTCGGCTTGCGCCGCCGCAAGAAAATATGAATCGAGCAATTTGCACGGTGCTAGTGCGGTGGCAGATCGTGGGGAGAGTTCCAGATTAAAAATGTGCCAGCCTCAATTGTGTCGCTAAGAGTCGAAGCAGGTGTACAATCGCTGCCGTTTTCGATGTCAAAAAGGAATTCCGCATTCAAAGGAGGTCTCCTTTTATGTGGCGCATGACAAAACGTGCACTCTCTATTTTTGTCCTAACGCTTCTGCTGCTTTCCTTCACTCCAAGCGCTGTTGCAGCAGTTACTACACACACGGGGACTTTGCCGGATGGAGCAACTTTTCTCATTGAGGTTCCTTCCCCGTGGAATGGGACCCTCCTTTTATACAGTCACGGCTACGTAATTCCGGGTTCACCGAATCCCGCAGAAGACGTGGGCGACCCGGCTACGGGCGCCTTTCTGCTTAGCAACGGATTTGCTTTGGCGGGTTCTTCCTATGCCCACACTGGCTGGGCGATTCAGGAAGCGCTGCCAGACCAGGTTGCCGTGCTCGACGCATTTGTCAGCCTCGTTGGCACACCGAGCCGTACGATCGCGTGGGGCCACTCGCTTGGCGGAATCATCACCGCCGGCCTCATCCAGCGATTTCCTGACCGCTTTGACGCTGCGCTTCCTATGTGCGGAGTGCTTGCGGGCGGTGTAGGTACTTGGAACCAGGGGCTGGATTCAGAGTTTGCGTTCAAGACGCTATTGGCTTTCGGCACTTCGTTGGAACTAGTCAACATCACCGACCCGAACACCAATCTCCTGTTGGCGGAGAGCATTTTGGCTTCGGCCCAAGCCACGTCCCAGGGCAGAGCAAGGTTCGCACTGTCAGCAGCGCTGGGAGATACTCCGGGGTGGTTCGATCCGGCCTCGCCCGAACCGGCTGCCAAGGATTTCGCCTCTCGAGAGGCTAACCAATTTCTGTGGGCGTCCGAGGTAGATTTTCCATTCGTCTTCGCGTTCCGCGCCGAGCTCGAATTCCGCGCTGGCGGTAATCCCTCATGGAACACAGGGGTTGACTACAGAAAACAGTTTGAGCGTTCGATAGACCGTGAGGAGGTGCGTGCGCTGTATAAGAAAGCCGGCCTGAGCCTGGATGCCGACCTCGATGCATTGAACGATGCTGCCCGAATCACTGCCAATCAAGATTCAGTCGAGTACCTGGAGCAGGACATTATCTTTAATGGTCGCATCAGCTTTCCGGTGCTGACCATGCACACCACGGGTGATGGCTTGGTATCGAACCAGAACGAGAGCGCCTACAAAGATGTCGTCGACGAGGCTGGCAACCAGAGATGGTTGCGCCGGACCTTTGTTCATCGGGCGGGACACTGTACGTTCACTCCCGCAGAAACGGTGACTGCGCTTCAAAACCTGATTGAACGGCTGGACAACGGAAGATGGCCTGACCTTGATCCGAGCACGCTTAACGCTGAAGCCGCGGCACTCGGACCGCTAAACGTCGCCCCACCCTCATTCCTTCGTTTCGAACCCGCGCCCTTCCTGCGTCCATTTGATGCGTTCGATGAACGCCCATGCGACCGCGAACACCACGATCCGGTCCTGTGCAAGAGCGAGTTCTGGCCGGACTAACACAGACAGATGATTAATTCGCGAACGCCTCTTACAGGAGTGTCGGTCACCTATCTCTGATCCTGACCAGGAATTTAGCTTTAGTCGCTCACCGCGGGAGCCCAAAAAGGCGCTCACTCGCGAAACCGTAGCGGCACGAATCATCGCTTTTCACTTGCGGCTTGAGTTCCGAGGCTCTCGAGATGAAGGAGCCGGCTCAGGTGATTCAGGCAAGGCTTCGAGGGCTAGGCAGTGCTTCGAGCGCGGTGTGTGCCCGCTGCCACGCCGCATCGAGATCGCGGCGATCGAGCGCGACCAGCGTGCTAGCGGTTTCGAGGATCGCGTTCGCTTGATCCGACAGCGTTTGACGGCAGGTGTCCGGAAGTCGCGGTGCCAGCCGCCGAATCGCTTCGAGCTGGCGGACCAGTACGGCGGGCGTCGACGACGAGGCCTGGCGGATCTGATCGAACGCGAGCTTGGCGAGGCGCTCTAGCCGCACGGGCGGCATCCACACCCGGA
Organism: uncultured Acidobacteriaceae bacterium; assembly: GCA_963707205.1. Taxonomy (GTDB): domain Bacteria; phylum Acidobacteriota; class Terriglobia; order Terriglobales; family Acidobacteriaceae; genus Sulfotelmatobacter. Next base: position 7,292 of record CAVPQE010000016.1, on the reverse strand, counting down.
GCCGGCTACCAGTGTCGTACCAGTTTCCTTCCAGCGGCGGACGCTCGGCCAGTGTCAGCAGCGCGTCGGCGAGCCAGTCGACGCACGCAACGCCGGTGAACGTATCGTTGACGGCGGGCGACAGCGCACGGATCGCGATCTCGACGACCTGCGCGATTCCAAACTCGCTATCTTGAGTGAGTGTGCGGTGACGGCCGATGTGAACTCCTCGAGCAATCGCGGCTTCGAGCTTGCTAAGCTTGCCTGCTGGAACGATTGCTGCGAGCGGCTCGCCGCGCAGTACGAACTGGCCCGGACGGAACCGGAGCACGATTAGAGCGTCCGCCGCGCGCGCGGCTCCGACCAGCGCACCGTGATCGACATGCTGCAGGTATCCGCTCTTAGCGCTCAACACGATCGCGCCCGTCTCGGCTTGGCGCAAAATCGCGGCGTCGTCGGGCAGCGCGCCGGTGCCCTCGCCAGGGCCGGACACGTGTGCTCCGCCAGCCGCGACGTACAAATCGTCTACGATCGCGCCGATCATGTCGGGGTTCTGGATCGATTTCGCAACCCGATGGCTGTAGTAGACGAGGAACCCGAAGCTGAGCACGACCAGCATCCAAGCCGTGATTAGAGAGATTTGCGGGATAAACGACGACTGCGGATCCTGATGCGTGACAAGGAAGACGAGGCAGATGTACACGAACGTGCCCATGAACATGCCGATCGTCACCTGGGTGACCCAGTCCTGCAGGAACCGGTAGAGCAGGCGCGGGCCAAACAGCGTCGAGACCATCGACAGCACGAGCAGTGCGACCGAGAAAATCAGTGCGAGCACGGTCGCAACCGCGCCCATCATGGCCGATAGAATGGCACGCGCGTCGTCGATGCTGCCCATCGTCAGCCACGACGGGATGTGAATGACGCCATACTTGTCGAGGATGTCAGGGACCAAGGTAATCGCGAACAGAGCGACTGCGGCGAGCGAGAGCTGTAGCGGGATCCGCCACAGGTTAATGTCGCGTTGCGAACGCAGCTTGGTAGGGCGCGGGGCGAGCATGCGATGTGAACTTCAAACGCTCTATCTTCCCAAGAGCAATCGTTCCAGTACCGGACCGAGGGCCAAGGCAGGAAGATAGCTCAGGGCCACCATTATTATCAAACAGATTGTTAGTAGGATCCCGAAGACCAAAGAATGGGTCGGAAGCGTTCCTGACGAAGAAGGAGTGTTCCTCTGACGACCGAACAGAGTGGCGAACGCCAATGCTGGAATGGCCAAGCCGAATCTACCCACCATCATTGCCAGCGCCGTGGTGAGGTTGTAAAACCGAGTGTTAGCACTCAGACTGGCAAAGCTTTGGCCATTATTGGCGAAGCAGGAAGTGTAGGCAAAGAGAATCCCCGTGAAACCATGTGGGCCGGTGTTGACCGTCAGCCCAGACAGTCCCACCTTGGTGCTCACCGCAATCGCGGTGAGTGGTAGAAGGACCATCGGCGCGGCCAAAGCGTAGAGCATGATCATTTTGTTTTCCGCGGGCCCTATCTTCTTTCCAAGGTATTCAGGCGTGCGTCCAACCATCAGTCCTGCGAGAAACACGGCAATCGCAGCGGCCATAACCATGCTATACAGACCTGTCCCCAGTCCTCCGAATATGAGTTCTCCCAGCAGCATGTTGACCAGCAACACCATGCCGCCTAGCGAGGTGTAGCTGTCATCCATTGAATTGTTTGATCCCGTTGCTGTGTTGGATGTAACGACAGCGGTGAGGGTCGAACCCCCAACGCCGAAGCGTACTTCTTTTCCTTCCATGTTGCCGCCGGACTGGAGGCGGCTATTTCGGAAATCCACGTTTCCGATGTGTGGAATTCCATGTCGTTCGAAGTGATGTACGAAAACCAGCCCGCAGACGAAGAGAAGGACCATGACTCGGTAGAGGAGCCATCCTTGTCGAGGCTGACCCACCATCCGGCCGAAGGTGTTGGTGAATGCCGCAGGCAGGAGCACTATCGCTAGCATTTCGAGAAAGTTTGTAAGGGGCGTGGGGTTCTCATAAGGATGAGCCCCATTCGCGTTAAAGAATCCGCCGCCATTTGTGCCTAAATTCTTGATGATCTCCATTGCGGCTACCGGACCCTGCGGTATGACTTGCTGCGTACCCTCGACGGTGGTGACGACGGCATAGCGGTGGAAGTTCATCGGGACGCCCTGCCAGATCAGTAGCAAGGCGCCGATCAATGCTCCCGGCAGCAGGATCCAGAGCAGGGCGCGGGTCAGATCAACCCAAAAGTTGCCAAGCGTGTCCGAGAGTTGTCGGGCAAGGCCGCGAATGAAGGCTACTCCCACCGCTAGCCCCGCGGCGCCGGCCAAGAAATTCTGCGCGCAAAGTCCCACCATCTGGCTGAAATAGCTCATCGTGTTCTCGCCGGCATAGGCCTGCCAAGTCGTGGTGGTCGAGAAACTGATCGCCGTATTCAGAGCCAGGTCTGGGGATAACGGGGTCGTGTGGTACTGCGGAAAAAACCAGGGAAGAAACTGCTGCAGTCTGAGAATCGCATACAACAGGAGCGTGCCGATAAGGCCAAAGATCACGAAACACGCCGCATACTCCTTGCCGGTCATCTCCGCTTCAGGATCAACAACGGTGATGCGATAGATTAGCCGTTCAACGGGAAGACAAAAACGATCAAGTACCGTTCGCTTCCTGGAAAAAACTCGTTCCATGTACCCGCCCAGAGGCTTTACAAGGGCGGTGACGATGACGACAAACAACACGTATTGAATTGCGCTGTAGAAATCCACGATCTACTCAGGAGCAGCCCAACCGAAGCGTGTCACATCAATTGCCGGTCCCGCCCCATTCTCCTGCTTGAAAGCATTCTGGTGCTGCGCCGGTGTGTTTGTAAGGAAACAAGTTTTACCTCAAGCTCATCTGGTGACGGATCGTCTGAAAGCGAAATGAATAGCCGATCCCACTAAAATAATCCACCGCGGCTGACGATAGACCCACGCCGACATGGAAATCAATCTGCTGCTGCTTTGCGATCTTTAGCGCTGTCCCAATGTGCAGCAAATGCCGCGGCCCGCCAAATTCAGGAAAGTCACCTGCCTACTCGACAAAGGCATCCCATGGTTTTGTCAACTGTCGATCTAACAAGAACGTAGACTCGCCGGTCACATTTCGCGTGCGGTCCTCAGTAGGCCGGTACACCGAGAACATTCCTGCCGCCGTCCAGTTTGTGGACAACGCGCGCGACCACGGCACTTGCACCCCCGGATCGTACCCGCCGCTGGACACGCCGTTGGCGCCGATCGGAAAACTGAGGAACACGATTGCGGATACATCGAATCCACCCCGCGTGGGGCCGAGCTGTTCTTTGACTCCAAAGGCAAAGTCGCCGAATCCCGAGCCGCCGGCAGCGCTCAGGTTGTGAAAATAGTCCGGCACCGTGAAACGTAGCTCCGTCCTAATTCGCGACACCAAAACGTACTAAGCTCTCCGGGCCGTCTAGAGCGCTTTGTCCCTGGCTGCTGGTCTCAAGGAAGCCGTTCTCCATCTGCAGGCTGCCAGCCGGGAGGACCACGCTGGAGTTCGTAACTGCCGGTCGATCTGTTGCGATCGGTCCCACAGTGTTAACGCTCGGGGACTGATCTTGAGCATGCAAGGGCGCCGTTCCGGCCAAAACGAATGCGAGTACCACTGTCGGAATTCGAGTGCGCATTGGCCGAGCGGACAGTCCTGGGTTGTCCTAGCGAGCACGTTAGCATGCAGCGTTTACTTCCCCACATTAACGAGGTGGCTCACGAGCAATTTCGATTGCTCTAGCTCCTTCGCGTCCAACTGCCCTTTCTTTGTCCGTATCCAGTCTGTCGAACTCAGCTTCCATGAACTTCATCCACTCTTCCTTTGAAATTTTGCCGTTCTTATCGGTATCCATAAGGAGAAGCAGTTGCTTGACCTCGGGTTCTCCGAGTGCCAGCTTATCCTGGGCCTTCGGAACTGCTTGCCTTTGTGCGACCGCGGTTCCGAATATGGTCCAGGTAGCGACCAGCACTGCAATGGCTACCAAGGCCCGTACGATGTTCGATCGCGTCAACATAATTGGCCTCCCGCAATATCTTGTTCCGATCCGTTCTCATGCAGTGCGAGTCACTGGTGTTCTCCGCTTCGGCAGTTCAGCTATCGCGGCTTCGCCAGAGCCGACTCGCAGACGCACCCAATAACCGCTCGAACGAGGCTTGCTCTCCCTGCATAACGCCACCAGGAATCGCAGATAAAATGCGATGCCTGCCGTGCACCGCAGCATCATTGCGGTTTTGAGGAACATGTCGGGCCCCCCGGCTGGACTCCCAGTGCAGGAATGTTGCCTGGAATCACGCAACCCAAACCATTGAGCGCGAAACTTCGTAAATGTCGAATAAAAAAATCATAATTTGTTCGTAAAGGTGCACACTCTATCGCTTTAGGAGATGTTTGTGCGGTTTCGCTTCCAAGAATCAAGTGTTCCGTTGTACGTGTAGGGCCTTACAGGGACAAGGGGCCGACATTCGTTCGGTGTGTAGTGGATTTTTGATTGCAAGTCCGACCGATGTTATCGTGAGGTCTGCTCGGACAATTCTCCAATCATTAATGACAAACGCCGAATGCGATCTCGTACCCAAATGCTCGTCAGGGTACGTCACGCTCAGGGCGTAGATCTTGTTTCCTTGCGGGCATACGGAGTCAGAGGCCCCATCACTCATGAACATACTTGACCTCGTTGTAGGAAAACCCATCAAAACCAGTGACGAACGGGCCGAGCAGATCGGCCCCACTCAAGGCATCCCGATCTTCGGTCTCGACGCCCTCAGTTCAGCCGCCTACGGCCCGGAAGCGGCCCTCAGTCTTCTGATTCCCCTTGGCCTTCTCGGCGTTCGCTACATCGTCCCCATCAGCGCTGCGATCATCACGTTACTCGTGATCGTGTACTTCTCCTATCGCCAAACCATCGCAGCATATCCCTCCGGCGGCGGCTCTTACACCGTGGCGCGCTTCAATCTTGGCGCGCCCGCCGGCCTACTTGCCGCGGCCGCGCTTCTCGCCGATTACATTCTCACGGCCGCCGTGGGCATTTCCGCGGGAGTCGGCGCCTTGATCTCAGCTGTTCCCTCCTTACTGCCGCACACGGTTCTTCTCTGTGTGGGTATTCTGATCGTCATCACCATCCTCAATCTCCGCGGCGTGCGCGAAGCTGGTATGGCTTTCGCGATTCCTACTTATCTGTTCGTCGGAACACTTCTCATCACCCTAGTCGCAGGCGTTCTCCGTGTTCTCCTCAGCGGAGGCCATCCCACACCGGGAGTTCCTCTTCCACCTCCGCCGTCCACGATGGAAGCCGTCACCTTCTGGCTGCTGCTCAAGGTTTTCGCCAGCGGCTGCACGGCCTTGACCGGGGTGGAGGCCGTCAGCAACGGCGTAAAAGCTTTCCGCGAGCCCACAGTGAAAAACGCCCAGCGCACTCTCACCGTAATTATTTTTCTTCTGGCGGTGCTGCTGGCGGGAATCTCCTATCTCGTTAAGACTTACGGAATTGCTGCAACTGATCCGGGACGGCCCGGCTACCAGAGTGTTCTTTCCATGCTTACCGCCGCGGTTTTTGGCGAAGGCTTTTTCTATTATCTGACCATCGGCTCAATCCTTGTCGTTCTCTCTCTGTCGGCCAACACCGCCTTCGCGGATTTTCCGCGCCTCTGCCGCGCCATTGCGCAAAACAATTACCTCCCGCATGCTTTCGGGTACCGAGGGAGGCGGCTTGTCTACACTTATGGCATCGTCGTCCTGGCGCTGCTCTGTGGCAGCGTTCTCATCCTTTTCGGCGGCATCACCGACCGGCTGATCCCCCTGTATGCCGTCGGCGCCTTTCTGGCCTTCACACTCTCTCAAGCCGGCATGGTCATGCACTGGTGGAAGAACCGCGGCCCACATTGGGAGAAGAGCGCGTTCGTGAATGGGCTCGGCGCCCTGGTCACCGGCATCACCACGCTCGTCGTGCTGGTGGCAAAATTCGTGGAAGGTGCTTGGATCACCCTGCTCTTCATTCCCTTGACGATTGTTTTCTTCTCTCTGGTCCGGCGCCACTACCATCACGTCAAGCTGCTCACCACCTGCAAAGTTCCGGTCGACGCCGCCGGTCTCAGCCAGCATCCCATTGCAGTCATTGCTATCGACCGCTGGAGCAACATCACTCGCCAGGGAATTGAATTTGCTGCCCGACTCTCTCCCGAAGTGATCGCCTTGCACGTTGAGCCCAACGAGCATTCCGAATTGCTGCAGGACGACTGGGAACAGTACGTTGCGCAACCCTTCCGCGCAGCAGGCAAGGAGCCGCCCCAGCTTCACGTCCTGCCGTCGCCCTACCGCTTTATCATTATTCCTATCGTTCAGTTCATTCTTGGCCTTTCGAAGAAGCATCCCGATCGCAGCATCATCGTGGTCATACCTGAGCTCGTGGAGGACAAATGGTATGAATACTTCCTTCACAATCAGCGTGGACGCCTTCTTGAATGGGTGCTTCTCGTCCGCGGGAATGAGCGTGTCTTTGCGGTGACTGCGCCCTGGTACGTCGGAGAACGAACCTAATTCCCTCCCCCTTATGGCTCGAAATGCCCTCGCAAACCGACAAAGAATGATTTCAAGTGCCATCCAAAGGGCCTACGGCGCCTCGTTCTGCTCTGCATTCCGTCCAAAAGGGGCGGTAACATCACCTTCATGGCTTTCTAGCGCAGCTGCTTCGGCATGTATGAGCGAGTACGACTTTCAGGTGACCGGAATGCAGGCTAGTGAGGTGCTCGAATACGTCGCATCAGTTCCGCTCGGTGAAACACTGCTGCGATGAAGAAGGGTATGAGCCGTAGGGATGCAGTCCGCGCGGTGCGATCGCCGAGTTGTTAGAGCGATTGCGAGAACCGAGATTCCAGGAACTCTCCCAGTTTGGCCGTCGCCTTGAATTGCGGGATCGGATCCAGCTCTTTGAATGCGGAAGTAAATGCATTCGAGAGACTCCAGATGGTTCGTGGCCGGAATTCCTCGTACTTTGGCTCGAAGTAGAGGTCATGCACGCTGCGGGCAAGGTGCTTGGGAGCTTCGAGTTTGCCCTCAATAAACGCTTCGTAGATGACCACCTTGGCAGTGACGTCCGTTAATTCACTTCTCTGCCAAGTCTCCACCTGCTTTCGCATGGGCTCGAAGTTGCGCTGCATGCGGTCAGCACCAACCGAAATGCAATCGATGAGAGCGAGAACGACTTCGAGTGCTTGGCCAAGACCGGAGTAAACA